>NZ_JBFUEK010000013.1:0-118966 GCF_056404235.1 Mesorhizobium sp. P2_E10 | reverse complement strand
GGCAACAGGCATGTGCGTGGCGGACGCGCCGGGCCACGGGGCATCCTCTTCATCGTCGCGGCCATCGTGGCCAAGTTCGATCCCCATCTCAAAGCTTTCGCTCAACGGTTGCAACAGGCGGGAAAACCCAAAATGCTCATCCGCATCGCGCTCGCCAGAAAACTGCTCGTCATCCTCAATGCAAAAGCACGCGACGCGCGAGCCGAGTTCGCAAATGCAACTTGACACCCCAGATAGTCGCTCTCCCCCACTTCCGTGGGGGCGAGGAACCCAAGGCGGCAGAGTCCCTTGCCGGCCCGGCTTCACGCCGCTAGAAATGCCGCCGCGAAACAATTTTGAGCTTCACTTTGCCCCAGTAGCCGCCGGTCTCGCCAACTCCCCTGATCATACTTTGCAGGGCGCCGCATCAGCGGTGTCTGCTTTATTTTCATGTGTTCCTCAGGCGGCGGTTCGAGACCGGTTTGGCACTGCTGAACCGCTGTCGCGTGGCTGCCGCCCGTGACGCCTGACTTCCGATCATAGCTAGCTCTCGCCACGCCGTGCCCGCATGGGCATCTCGACATTGCCGGTCTGAAGAACTTCCACACTGGAAGGCTTTTCGGCTTGTCTCAACATCTCGCTATCCGCTGGACAATCGCGCCCAAAACAGCACCTCAACCTCTCATCAACTGCAATCGCTGCGGCACTGTGAAGGCCTATCGCTGCAGCTGGAAATTTCGCGTCAATGCCAACGGCAAACGCATCGACGTGTGGCTGATCTACCGCTGCGTCGATTGCGACAATTCCTGGAATTTTGGCATTCTCGAGCGTTGCAACCGCCGCGACATCGCGCCGGCACTGCTGCAGGCGCTGGAAAGCAACGATCCGCTGCTGGCGCGTCGCCATGCCTTCGACATAGTGGCGCTGCGAAGCCGGGTCGGCCGCGTCGAGGAATTTTCCGAAGTTGCCGTGCAGAAAGAAATGCTCGGCGAGATCCTGGAACCCGCGACCGCTCTCGAGCTCCAGCTCGGGCTCGAAATGCCGGTCTCGCTGCGGCTCGACCGGTTGCTCGCCTGCGAACTCGGCCTCTCGCGATCGAGGCTTCAGGCGCTGGAGGAGAAGCGACTGCTTGTCGTTGATCGGGATGGGACCAAAGCCATGCGCAAGCCTGCCCGCGACGGCTCGTCGATCCGCATCGATCTCGCTGGCGAACCAGATCGCGAAGCCATCATCTCGGCTGCCGGCGGATAAAATAAGGGAGGGAGCACATTTGTGCTCCCTCCCGGTAATTCTTCAATGAAGAGAAAAACTTATGCCGCGCCGGCCACTTTCGCCGACTTCTCGAAGCGCTTGCGCTCGTTCGGGTCGAGATAGAGCTTGCGAAGGCGGATGGTCTTCGGCGTCACCTCGACCAGCTCGTCGTCCTGGATCCAGGCCAAAGCCTTTTCCAGCGTCATGCGGATCGGCGGCGTCAGCTTCACCGCCTCGTCCTTGCCGGCTGCGCGGATGTTGGTCAGCTTCTTGCCCTTGAGGACATTGACCTCAAGGTCGTTGTCCCGGGAATGGATGCCGATGATCATGCCCTGATAGACCTTGACGCCCGGATCGATGACCATCGGGCCGCGGTCTTCCAGGTTCCACATGGCATAGGCCACCGCCTCGCCCTGCTCGTTGGAGATCAGCACGCCGTTGGTGCGGCCCGGCAATTCGCCCTTGTAGGGCTCATACGCATGGAACAGCCGGTTCATCACGGCGGTGCCGCGCGTGTCGGTCAACAGTTCCGACTGGTAGCCGATCAGGCCACGCGTCGGCGCATGAAAGACGATGCGCTGGCGGTTGCCGCCCGACGGGCGCAGCTCGACCATCTCGGCTTTGCGCTCCGACATTTTTTGCACGACGATGCCGGCATGCTCCTCGTCGACGTCGATGACGACTTCCTCGACCGGCTCCAGCATTTCGCCGTTTTCGCCCTTCTGCATGACGACGCGTGGACGCGACACGGCAATTTCAAAGCCTTCGCGGCGCATCGTCTCGATCAGAACGGCCAGCTGCAATTCGCCACGGCCGGAGACGAAGAACGAATCCTTGTCAGGCGATTCCTCGATCCTCAGCGCGACATTGCCTTCGGCTTCGCGCAGCAGGCGGTCGCGGATGACGCGGCTGGTCACCTTGTCGCCCTCGGTGCCCGCGAGCGGTGAATCGTTGACCAGGAAGGACATGGTCACGGTCGGCGGATCGATCGGCTGTGCATGCAGCGGCTCGGTCACCGCCGGGTCGCAGAACGTGTCGGCGACGGTGCCTTTCGACAGGCCGGCAATGGCGACGATGTCGCCCGCCTGCGCTTCTTCGATCGGCTGGCGCTCGAGGCCGCGGAAGGCCAGAATCTTGGAGATGCGGCCGGTTTCGACCAGCGTGCCGTCATGGTGCAGCACCTTGACCGGCTGGTTGGACTTCAGCGTGCCGGACTCGATGCGGCCGGTGATGATGCGGCCAAGGAACGGATTGGCTTCCAGGATGGTGCCGATCATGCGGAACGGGCCGGGATGAACGGTCGGCGCCGGCACATGCTTGATGACGAGATCGAACAGCGGCGCCAGGCCTTGGTCCTTGGGACCTTCGGGGTTTTCCGAGACCCAGCCGTCGCGGCCTGAACCGTAGAGAATCGGGAAGTCGAGCTGGTCGTCGGTGGCGTCGAGGGCGGCAAACAGGTCGAACACTTCGTTGACCACCTCGACATGGCGGGCGTCCGGGCGGTCGATCTTGTTGATGACGACGATCGGCTTGAGGCCGACCTTGAGCGCCTTGCCGACGACGAACTTGGTCTGCGGCATCGGCCCTTCGGCGGCGTCGACCAGCACGATGGCCGAATCCACCATCGACAGGATGCGCTCGACCTCGCCGCCGAAATCGGCGTGGCCGGGGGTGTCGACGATGTTGATGCGGGTATCCTTCCAGTCGACCGAGGTCGCCTTGGCCAGGATGGTGATGCCGCGTTCCTTTTCGAGGTCGTTGGAATCCATGGCGCGCTCGGCGACGCGCTGATTGTCGCGGAAGGAGCCGGATTGCCGGAGCAATTGATCAACCAGGGTGGTTTTTCCATGGTCGACGTGCGCGATGATCGCGATATTACGAATTTTCATGTTGTGGTCTCGGGAGCGTTGCAGGCAGCAGGCCAAAAGGCGCCGCCTCTTTCGGTTGCGCGGCTCATACAGGGTTTTTCGCAATTGCGAAAGAGGCGCTCGTCACCAAATACTCATCAAATCTTAAACATCCGCGTGTGAAATGATTTCATTAACCAAGGCGGGAACCTTTCGGGGCCCGGGTAGTTCGACCTCTATGACCGATCACGTCATCAAATTCAGGCAGATCCTGGCATGGGCCGCCCTCGCGGTCGTGCTTGCCGCGGGCGCCGCACAGTCGGCCGCGACGCTGAAACAGACGCAGCCGCCGCTGGCGTCCGACACGCCGACGGCAGAGCAGCTTTTTGCCGACGCCCCCGATGGCGTCGACCCGATGGTGACCGGGCCGGTCACCGCTGCCTTCAAGCAGCGGCAGGAAGCCGCCAACTGCGACAGCGCGGTCTGGCCCAACATTCCGACGGTTTGCTATCCAAACTAGCAGCTTGGCCGCTCACGCCGACCGAACCGGATCGAGCGTCACCTTGTAGAGCTCATTGTCGTCGCGATCCATCAGCCGCACCGTCAATTGCTCGCTGGCGCCGTTGATGTCGACCAGGCCGAAGAACTGCAGGCCGGCTGACGGCGGCAGGTTCTGGGCCTGCTCGGCGGTCGGCGCCTTGATGAATTTCAGCTCCGGACCGAAGGTCATGTCGAAATCGTTCGGGCCGAACGTGCCGGCATGGATCGGACCCGAGACGAATTCCCAGAACGGGTTGAAATCCTGGAACTGCGCCTTGTCGGGGTTGTAGTAGTGCGCCGCCGTGTAGTGCACGTCGGCGGTCAGCCAGACAATGTTGCTGATGCCGGCATTCTTGATGTAGCGCAGCAGGTCGGCGATCTCGAGCTCGCGGCCCTTTGGCAGGCCGTTGTCGCCATTGCTGACCGCCTCGGCGCCAACCTTCTTGGCGCCATCGTTCCAGACGACGAGGCCAAGCGGCATGTCGGCGGCGATGATCTTCCAGGTCGCCTTGGAGTTTGCCAGTTCGCGCTTCAGCCATTTCGTCTGCTGTTCGCCCAGCATGCGCGATTCCGGCGTCATCGTATCCTGCATATCCGGACCGTTGGGGCCGCGATAGGACCGCATGTCGAGGAAGAACACGTCGAGCAGCGGCCCGTAGGCGATCTTGCGATAGACGCGGCCGGGCTCGGACGGCTCGTAGCGGATCGTCGTCATCTCGTGGAAAGCGCGCGCCGCACGCGCCGCCAGCACATGGATGGACTTTTCCGAGTAGCGGTCGTCGGCGGTCAGGTCCTTCGAATCCGACCAGTTGTTCAGCACCTCATGGTCGTCCCACTGATAGAAGGTCGGGCAGATGGCGCTGAGGCCGAGCACGTTCTTGTCCATCATGTTGTACTTCCACTGGTCGCGGTATTCGTCCAGCGTCTGCGCAACCTTGCGCTTGCCGTCGATGAGCACGACATTCTTCCACTTGCCGCCGCCGGGCAGGTCGACCTCGTCCTTCATGGCGCCGTCGGCATAGATGGTGTCGCCCGAATGCAGGAAGAAATCGGGCGTGTGCTTGCCGATCGTGGCATAGGTCTTCATGCCGGTCTCGTCGATGCCCCAGCCCTGGCCGGCGGTATCGCCCGACCAGGCGAACTTGATGTCGCGCTTGGAGGCCGGCGCCGTGCGGAAGCGACCAACGATCGGTTCGGACACCGCGTTGATATCGGCGAGATCGGCCGCAACCATGCGGTAAAAAATGTCTTGGTCGGAAGCGAGGTCGGTGAGCAGCCGCTTCACCGTATAGTCGCTTGCCGGCGAGGTATCGAGCGGCGCCAGCCGGGTGGCATTGGCGAAATTTTCCGTCGACGACACTTCGAACATGACGCGCGACGGCCGGTCCGTGCGCGTCCACACCATGCCGCTGGTGGCGTCGACGTCGCCGGACTGGATGCCATGGGTAAAGGCCGGCCGCTGGTTGGCGCGCGAATAATAGGGCATTGCCAGCCCCGAGACGCCGACCAGCCCTACGGCGCTGGCGGAAGTGACGAAAGCGCGGCGGGAAATCTTGTTCATGGCTGTCTCCTGGATGGCTTCGAACGGTGCCACCAAGGTCCAGCTTCAATGTTTCAGCCACATCTCCAAACCATGAAGGTTTGATAACAGTGAACAGGCGGGTGATCTCCCCCCTCGAGGGGGAGATGTCGCCGAAGGCGACAGAGGGGGTCGTCTCGCATGGAGCGCCTACCTCCTCTTTCGTCACAAAGAAACGCCAAGCCCGGTCGAACCGACCCCCTCTGACCGCTTCGCGGCCATCTCCCCCTCAAGGGGGAGATCAGCGCTCGACTGTCGCGCCTTAAGCCGGCTGCGGCTCCGGATCAAAGGCCGGACGGCTCGTATTGATCAGCAGCGAGAGACAGGCGGCGGCAATGGCCGTCATGCCGGCGATCAGGAAGGCCAGTTCGTAATTGCCCTGCAATTCGCGCATGGTGCCGCCGAAGAAAGCCGCGGAGGCCGCGCCGATCTGATGGCCGGCGACGATCCAGCCGAACACGATCGGCCCGCTGCGGTCGCCGAATGCCTCGTTGGCGAGCCGCAGCGTCGGCGGCACGGTGGCGATCCAGTCGAGACCGTAGAGCACGGCGAAGATGATCAGGCTGGTCGCCGAGAAGCCGGAATAGGGCAGATAGATCAGCGCCAGGCCGCGAATGCCATAGTAGACGCCGAGCAGCTTGCGCGGGTCGAAACGGTCGGTGAGCCAACCCGACAGCGTCGTGCCGATCAGGTCGAAAATGCCCATCATCGACAACAGGCCGGCGGCCTGCACCTCACCGATGCCCATGTCGCCGCAGAACGCGATCAGATGCGTGCCGACCAATCCGTTGGTGGTGAAGCCGCAGATGAAGAAGGTGGCAAACAGGTACCAGAAGACGCGGGTGCCAGCGGCGCGGCGCAATGTGTTGAGCGTGTGCGCCAGGAAATTGCCTTGCGATGCCGGTGGCACCGGCGGCACGTCGTCGAGTTCGGCGCCGTAGCGCACCATGCCGATCGAGGCCGGCCGCTCCGGCACCAGCAGCCAGACCAGCGGCAGCAGGCAGGCAGTGGCGACGGAGATCGCGATGGCGACCGGCTTCCAGCCGCCCGACTGGGCGAGCGCGGCCAGCAGCGGCAGGAACACCAACAGGCCGGTGGCGCTGGAGGCCGACATCAGGCCCATCACCAGGCCGCGATTGGTCTTGAACCAGCGGTTGACGATGGTGGCGCCAAGCACGGTGGCGACCGCGCCCGAACCGATCCCGGAAAATACGCCCCAGGTGATGAGCAGATGCCATGGCTTGGTCATCAGCAGGCTGAGCGCCGTCGAGGCCGACATCACCATCAGCGAGGCAAGCAGCGTGCGGCGCAAGCCTATCCGCTCCATCAGTGCCGCAGCGAACGGTCCGGTCATGCCATAGAGGAAAATGCCGACGGCAGCGGCCAGCGAAACCACATCGCGCCGCCAGCCAAAACTTTCTTCCAGTGGCAGCATCATGACGGCAGGCGCGGAACGCAAACCGGCCGCGATCAGCAAACAGAGAAAGATGACGCCGACCACGACGAAAGCGTAGCGCTGGCCAAAGGGACGGGATTGAGCTATCATGTTACTGACCGGTACGTTACAGTTAAGGCAAAGGTATACGTACCGATCGGTAACACGTCAATCGAGTCATGCCATGCCAACGGACAAAAATATTGAACTGACCATCAGCGACGATCATGCATCGTCTCCGCCGAAGGCTGCCAAGAAGATCCTCGACGTGGCGTACGACCTGTTTTACCGGCGCGGCATCAGGGCGATCGGCGTCGACGAGATCGTCAAGCGCGCCGGCGTCACCAAGCCCAGCCTTTACCGCAGCTTTCCGTCCAAGGATGAGCTGGCCGCTTCTTATCTCAGGCAATACGACCTCGAATTCTGGGGCCGCTTCGACGAGGCGGTGGACGCCCATCCCGGCGACCCGCGCGCGCAGATCAAGGCTTTCCTGACCCGTGTCGGCAAGCGCACGCAAAGACCCGACTATCGTGGCTGCGGCATGACCAACGCGGCGGTGGAGTATCCCGAGCACGGTCACCCGGCACGCGTGGTGAGCGAGGCCAACAAGCAGGAATTGCGCCGCCGCCTGCGCGCCATGGCGACAGCGATGGGCGCCGACGATGCCGACACGCTCGGCGACGGACTGCTGCTTTTGATCGAAGGCGCCTATATCAGCGGCCAGTTGTTCGGGCTCGGCGGCCCGGCGCAATCGGTGGCGCGAAATGCCGACCTGCTGATTGGGGCGAGCTTGAGGAAATAAGGGCTTTCGGGCGTCGGCGCCGCCCCTCACCTGCCTGCCGGCATCCTCTCCCCGTAAACGGGGCGAGGGGCGCTGTCACCGTCGATTTCGCCAATCGCCAGCGTTGCAAGAAGGGCACCGGCGTTGCCGCCGGCCTCTTTCTCCCCGTTTACGGGGAGAAATGCCCGGCAGGGCAATGAGGGGCGGCGCCGACCCTGCGAATGGAACGCTAGGCCGGTCGAAAATTTGGCGATAGGCTAGAACGAACTCCACCGGAGACGACAGCATGCGAGCCCTGTTGCTTGTTCCATTTGCCCTCGCCGGCCTCTGCCAGGCGGCACATGCCGATGGCATTTCCAGCGCCTACACCGACCTCGACTGGAAGAAGGATTGCGTCACCTATGCGCAGGCCGAGGAAGGCGACGGCGACTGGGCCGAGCTCGCCTGTTCGGGCTATCGCGGCTATCCCGTGCTGGTCGCCTATGACGACGCCCGTGAATCGCTTTTTTATGGTTTCCCGCCCGGCGGCGACATGACGACGGTCTGGGAGAGTTTTTCCGGCTTCAACTCGTCCGGAGCCAAGGTCGAGTGGCGCATCGAGAGCAAGGGCGATGTTGCCGTGCCCTTCGCGGCCATCCACCGCCGCTCGATCAGCAATCCCGACGACGAGAACAAGCCGACCGAAGTGCTGCTCGTCGCCAAGGTCGCCCAGATGGACGCGCGCGACGGCTGTACGGTCGGCCTGGTGCTGGCCACCGGCAATCCCGCCGCCAACGACCAGGCGCGCAAGCTGGCCGACGAAAAGGCGAAGACCTTCGCCTGCGGCAAGGACAAGCACACCATCATCGGCAACGTGCCGGCCTTTGGTAGGGTGGATAATTAGGAACGCCGAAGATTAGCGGAGGCACCCAGAACTTCGTCATCCTCGGGCTTGACCCGAGGATCCATGGCGCGACCTCAACGTCACCGCAACGGTGCAGAATTCTGTTCCGCCGTGCCCTTCGGCCAGTGTCACGGCATGGATACTAGGTTCTCCGCGACGCCGCTTCGCGGCAGCTGCGCCCTAGTATGACGAAGCTAAGGGGCTTCGTGCAAGGCGAAGGGTCAGCAGAGGCCAGCGTCGCCTACTTAGCCGCCTTGGCCCGCGCGATCGCGTCGACGATCATCTTCTTGGCATATTTGGAATCGTGCCAGCCTTCGATCTTGACCCATTTGCCGGGCTCGAGATCCTTGTAGTGCTCGAAGAAGTGCTGCACCTGCTGGCGGGTGATGTCGGGCAGCTGCGTGTATTCGGTGACGTTTTCGTAGCGCAGCGTCAGCTTGGGCGAAGGCACCGCGATGACCTTCTCGTCCTGGCCGGCATTGTCTTCCATCACCAGCACGCCGATCGGCCGCACATTGATGACGCAGCCCGGCACCAGCGCGCGCGTGTTGCAGACCAGAACGTCGATCGGGTCGCCGTCGCCCGACAGCGTGTGCGGCACGAAGCCGTAATTACCGGGATAGCGCATCGAGGTGTGCAGGAAGCGGTCGACGAACAGCGTGCCGGCTTCCTTGTCCATCTCGTACTTGATCGGCTCGCCGCCGATCGGCACTTCGATAATGACGTTGATGTCTTCCGGCGGATTCTTTCCGATGGCGATGGCTTCAATGCGCATGGCTTTGTCCCTCTTTTGATGGGAGATCGATAGCGGGCGCTGCCGCGCGGCGCAATGCGGCGAATGGTGCTGGGCACGATCGCAAGTCGGAAGTGGCAGGAAAGCCGGGGATTATTCCCAGACGAAGGCGACCTTCTTAAGCGCCTTCTGCTCGAAGATCTCGACCCCTTCGGCGACATCACGGCCGCCGGCGCCGGCATAGAAGTCGAGCGCGTTCTGGTTGTCTTCCAGCGCCCACACCACCATGCCTTTCAGCCCGTGGTCGGCGAGCCGCGCGCGGGCCGCCTTGAAAAGCCGGCTGCCGAGCCCGATGCCCTGATACTCAGGGCGCATATAAAGCTCGTAAATCTCGCCCTGCTGCCTGAGTTCGCGGGCGCGGTTCTTGCCGATCGTGGCGTAGCCGGCAATCTTGCCGCCGATTTCGACGACCAGCACGGTGGCGGCGCGGCGAATGGCGTTCGCCCACCAATCGGCGCCACGGCGGTTGATCATCGACGTCAGCGTATGGTGCGGAATGATGCCGGAATAAGCGCCGTTCCAGGCCTGCTGGTGTACGTCGGCGATGGCGCCAGCGTCGCGCGGCTCGGCTTTCCTGATATCGATGCTCAGCGTATTCATGATTTGTTAACCATAAACCCGCATCGGCCATTTGCAAGAGTCTGCTAAGCCGGCTCGCGCGCTTTCGCACAGGCGATCGACCCTATTAGGCCACGCTTGAAAACGACTCAGATTTCGACCAGGTGATCGTCCAGCTCGTTGGCATCGGCAGCCGAAACCGGAAAATGCTCGGCCAACACGATACCGACAGATTCGATCGCCTTGACGAAACCGTCGGCGAGGCGGTCATCACCGGCATGCGCGGTCAGGTCACGGATGACACCGTCCCAGACATCCTGGCCAACCATGGCATTGATGCCGCTGTCGGCAACCACTTCAGCATAGCGCTCGGCGATCGAGACGAACACCAGCACGCCGGTGCGCGCCGTGGTACGGTGGACATTGCGCGCCAGGAACTGCTTGATCGCATTGGTATGCGCCGCCTGGTATCGCAGCCGCCTCGGCACCAGATGAATGCGCAAGCCGGGCAGCGCCCACAGCAACGCAAGCACCGAGGCCAATGCAAGAAGCTGGGCAATGACGAAATGCGGCACACGGATCGACAGCCACCAGGCTTCCAGCCCGTAGCCGACTGCAAGGCTGACGATGAGCATGCCAAGCGTCGCCATGAAGGCGGCAGGAAAGAAATAGCCGTCGCTGGCATGCGCCACGACGCAGTAGATCTCGCCGTCGGTTTTTGATTCGGCGACGCGGATCGCGGTGGCAATGCGCTCATGATCTTGCGGGCTGATCGGTCGTGTTGCCATGATCTGTCTCACCAACTCCCTGAAGAACCACCGCCGCCTGACGAGCCGCCGCCGCCTGAAAACCCGCCGCCGCTGCTCGAGCCCGACGACCAGCTGCTGCCCGAACTTCCTGATGACCATCCACTGCCCGACGACCAGCCGCTGCCTGACGACGAACCCGATGTCCAGCTGCTGCCCGAGGACGACCCGCTCCTCCCCTGGCCGTAACGAAACGTCATGCCCAGCCATTTGTACACGCCCGGCGACAGCTTGGTGCCGAACATCGGCGGCAGGAACGCCATCGCCAGGCCGCCGAAGAACATTGTCGCCCACAGGATCAGGAACACCGTGACGATGGGATCGAGCGGCGTGCTGTCGTCGGCCGGGTTGCGCTTGCCGCGCGCCTCCAGCTCCTCCGGATTGCCTTCCAGCACCATGACCATGTCGTCGACGGCCTTGCTGATGCCGCCGGAAAAGTTGCCGGCGCGGAAGGCCGGCACCATGTCGTTTTCGATGATCAGCTTGGTGTGCAGGTCGGTCAGCGTGCCTTCCAGGCCATAGCCGACCTCGATGCGCATCTTGCGGTCGTTCTTGGCCACCAGCAGAAGCACGCCATTGTTTTCGCCGCCCTGGCCGAGCTTCCAGAAACGGAACAGCCGGTTGGCGTAGGGTTCGATCTCTTCGCCATCGAGGCTGGATATCGTCGCCACGACGATCTGGTCGGAACCCTTTTTCTCGAAATCGGCGAGCTTCTGCGTCAGCGCCGCCTCGGTCGCGGCATCGATGATGTTGGCATTGTCGACGACACGACCGGTCAACGCCGGCAGGTCGGCGGCAAAGGCCGAAAACAGCATTGCGACCATCGCCAACAAGGCGATGCCGATGATCGCTGCGAAGCGGTCGGATACTGGCCGATTGAAGGGTCCAGCTGTCATGCCCTACCAGCTCCCCGAGGAGCCGCCGCCGCCGGACGAACCCCCACCCCCCGAAAAACCACCACCGCTTGAGCCCGACGACCATCCGCCGCCGCCCGAAGACCAGCCGCCGCTGGACGATCGCTTGTGTGGCTCGAAAGTCATGCCCAGCCAGCGATAGCGGCCAGGCCCCAGCTTCTGGCCAAAAATCGGCGGCAGAATGGAGGCCGCCATGCTGCCGAAGAAAATGATCGCCCAGATGCTGATGAAGACGGCGAAGAACAGATCGTCGGTGTTGATGGGCGGCGGCTGGTTGCGCTCGCCGCGTGCCTCCAGCTCCTCCGGATTGCCTTCCAGCACCATCACCATGTCGTCGACGGCTTTGCTGATACCGCCCGAGAAATCGCCGGCGCGGAAGGCCGGCACCATGTCGTTCTCGATGATCAGCTTGGTGTGCAGATCGGTCAGCGTGCCTTCCAGGCCATAACCGACCTCGATGCGCATCTTGCGGTCGTTCGGCGCGACCAGCAGCAGGACACCGTTGTTTTCCTTTGCCTGGCCGAGTTTCCAGAAGCGAAACAGCCGGTTGGCGTAGGGTTCGATCTCCTCGCCGTCGAGACTGGGGATGGTCGCCACGACGATTTGGTCGGAGCCTTTGGTCTCGAAGTCGGCAAGCTTCTGGGTCAGCGCCGCCTTGGTGCCGGCATCGATGATGCCGGCATTGTCGACGACGCGGCCGGTTAGGGCGGGCAGATCCGCGGCGAAAGCCGCGAAGCCAATGAGCAAGACCGCCATGGCCAACAAGGCGGCGCCTGTCAGGGTGACGAAATGGCGGTGCCGCGAGGGGCTGATGATGTATGCGGTCATGTCGTCACCTGCTGCCTTCCAGCACCATGACCATGTCGTCAACGGCTTTGGAAATGCCGCCGGAGAAATCGCCGGCGCGGAAGGCCGGCACCATGTCGTGTTCGATGATCCGTTTGCAGTGCGGATCAGTAAGCGTGCCTTCCAGCCCATAGCCGACCTCGATGCGCATCTTGCGATCGTTCAGCGCCACCAGCAACAGCACGCCGTTGTTCTCCTTCGCCGTGCCGAGTTTCCACAAACGGAACAGCCGGGTGGCATAGGGTTCGATCTCCTCGGCGTCGAGGCTGGGGATCGTGGCGACGACGATCTGGTCGGAGCTCTTTGTCTCGAAGTCGGCGAGCTTGCGGGTGAGTGCCGCCTCGGTCACGGCATCGATGATGCCGGCATTGTCGACGACGCGCCCGGTGAGGGCGGGGAGATCGGCGGCGAAGGCGGTGAGGGGAAGGAAAAGGATAAGAAGTGCAAACGCGATAACGCGAATGCGGTGCCGCCCCTCATCGGCCTGCAAAATCACCACAGATGGCCCCTGGCTGTCACCCGCCCTGCTTCGTCCCGAAATCGACCTTCGGCGGCTGCATCTTGTCTTCATCGACGGTGAAGTTGGCGAACGGCTCGTTGCTGCGGAACCAGAAGGTTGCCCACAGCACCGAGGGGAAGGTCTTCAGCGTCAGATTGTAATCCTTGACCGCCAGGATGTAGTCGCGCCTTGCCACCGCGATGCGATTCTCGGTGCCTTCGAGTTGCGCCTGCAGCGCCAGGAAATTCTGGTTGGCCTTCAGGTCGGGATAGGCCTCGGACACCGCGATCAGCCGCGACAGCGCGCTCGTCAACCCCGCCTGGGCATCCTGGAACTTCTTGAGGGCTTCGGGATCCTTCAGTGTTTCCGGCGTCACCGTTATCTGCGTCGCCTTGGCGCGCGCTTCGACCACCGCGTCGAGCGTGTCCTTCTCATGCGCGGCATAGCCCTTGACCGTCTCGACCAGGTTGGGGATCAGGTCGGAGCGGCGCTGGTACTGGTTCAGCACCTCGCTCCACGCTGCCTTGGCGTTCTCCTCCGCCGTCGGGATGGTGTTGTAGCCGCAGCCGGCAAGCAGCGGCAGCACGACGGCCATCATCAGGAAAGCGGGCAAGGTCCGGAAGGAAAGGCGTTGGGCAAGCATGGTGTGGTCCCTCGGTAGAAGTTGCATGCGAAGCATTAGCACAATCTGCCGCCAAGAAAATGACCCCCAAGCGGGCTGTCCCTGGCTCGTCTCATCCGCTCGCGAGCCCCTGTGATTGACCGCGCGAACACGCTAAGCTCGTGGTCAAACAGGACAGCATCATGGCGGAGCGCCACGACAATGACAGCGAATCGCGCCGCATTATCGAGCGCGTGGCGCGCGAGACCGACCCGGGCGGCACCTCGTTCATCGCACGGACCGCGAAGGACGCACGCGATCACGTCACCGCGGCGGACGCCGATCGGTCGGACCCGATCGAGGTCTGGGGCACCCGCATTGGCAGGGTGCTCGGGCTCCTCATCGCCATCGGCCTGTTGATCTGGCTCGTGTTCTACATCACCCAGGGCAGCTAGGAATTCCATGAACACCGAAAAACCCGACGCGCCGCGCGCGGTCATCGTCATTTCCAGCCATGTCGCTCGCGGTTCGGTCGGCAACCGCGCCGCCGTCTTTGCGCTGGAGACGCTCGGCTTTCCGGTATGGGCGGTGCCGACCGTCATCCTGCCCTGGCATCCCGGCCATGGCAGGGCGACGCGCATCGTGCCGCCGCTGGACCAATTCAAGGCGCTGATGGCCGACCTCGAGCGCGCGCCGTGGCTGGACGAGGTCGGCGCCGTGCTTTCGGGCTATCTCGGCGAGGCCGGCCAGGCCGACGCCGTCGCCTCGCTGGTGTCAGCGGTCAAGGCCAGGACGCCGGACGCCATCTACATCTGCGATCCGGTGATGGGCGATTCGGGCGGGCTGTACGTGCCTGAACCGACGGCCGCGGCCTTGCGCGACCGGCTGATGCCGATCGCCGACATCGCCACGCCCAACCGCTACGAGCTGGAATGGATGGCCGGCGCGCCGCTGCCTGACCTGAAATCGGCGATGGCGGCCGCCCTGCATGCCGGGCCGTCGACCATGCTCGTCACTTCGGCGCCGGCGATGATGGCCGGCGGCACCGGCAATCTGCTGATCAACGGCAGCCACGCGCTGCTGGCCGAACATCGCCTCATCGACAAGCCGCCGAACGGGCTTGGCGACCTGACGGCGGCCGTCTATCTCGCCCGCATCCTGTCCGGGCAACCGGCGGTCAAGGCGCTGCAATCGACCACGGCGGCGGTCTACGAGATTCTGGCGCGCACGGCCAAACGCGGTGGCGACGAACTGCAGCTCGAAACCGATGCCCAGAGCCTTTCGCACCCGATGGCGATGGTACAGCTTCGCCACCTCCTGCATCCGGGGCGAGACAAGAGGGCGTGACTTTTATCGGCGTCGACGGCTGCAAGGCCGGCTGGATCGCCGTCCGCCGCGATGCCGGTTCTGCGCCGTCGGTTGCCGTTTATCCAAGCTTCGTTGCCCTGCTCAACAGACTGCCCGCGGATGCGACGGTGGCTGTCGACATGCCGATCGGCCTTCCTGATTTTTCGCAAAAAGGAGGGCGCGGGCCGGAGGCGCTGGTGCGGCCCTTGCTTGGCAACAGGCAATCCAGCGTCTTTTCCATTCCATCCCGCGCCGCGCTCTATGCCGACTCGAGTGACTTCACCACCATAGAGGCCTGGTATGCCGCGCACCGCCGGGCGAGCGAGGTGGCCAAGGCAACGTCCGACCCGCCGCGCGGCGTTTCGATCCAGGCTTTTGGCATCTTTGCCAAGATCCGCGAAATCGACTCGCTGCTGATCGCGCGCCCCGAATTGCGCCGCCGTGTCTTCGAATCGCATCCGGAAGTCGCCTTCTGCCGGCTGAACGGCGAACAGGCAATGTTCTTGCCGAAGAAGATCAAAGGCGCCGTCAATCCGGCCGGTATGGAAGAGCGCAAGGCGTTGCTCTGCCGGCATGGCTATGAAAAAGCCTTTCTTGACCAGGCGCCGCTGCGCGGTGCCGCCGCCGACGATTTTCTCGACGCGGCCGTGATGATGCTGATCGCCGGGCGCATCGCCAAGGGCGAAGCAAAGCCGTTCCCGGACCCACCGCTCGCCGACCGTTTCGGCATTCCGGTCGCCATCTGGGCATGAGCAGCATGCGTCCAATGCGAGCCGAGCCTTGCGTCCTGCATGGCACTTGCGACCCGGCCCTTCGCAATTCGGCATTGCTCGCGGCACCGTTTTGCCGTTAGAGCCATTCTAAACTGAAAACGAGCTGCCGCCTCCAACCCGGAAAGGCTCCCGCCCCGCCCATGCCCCATCTTCCCGATCACCTTCTCGCCGGCTATCGCAATTTCATGAGCGGCCGCTATCTCACCGAGAGCGGACGCTACCGCGCGCTGGCCCGCGAAGGCCAGGCCCCGGAAACCATGATCGTTGCCTGCTGCGACTCCCGCGCGGCGCCCGAAGCGATCTTCGACGCCGGGCCGGGTGAACTGTTCGTGCTGCGCAATGTCGGCAATCTGGTGCCGCCCTATGCGCCCGACGGCCAGTTCCACTCGACCTCGGCCGCACTCGAATTCGCCGTGCAGAGCCTCAAGGTCAAGAACATCGTCGTCATGGGCCATGGCCGCTGCGGCGGTATCCGTGCCGCGCTCGACACCACCGCCGCACCCTTGTCGCCAGGCGACTTCATCGGCAAATGGATGAGCCTGATCGCGCCGGCGGCCGAAACCGTGTCCTCCAGCACCTTCATGACCGCGACCGAGCGCCAGACCGCGCTGGAGCGCATTTCGATCCGCTATTCGATCGCCAATCTCCGGACCTTTCCTTGCGTCTCCATCCTCGAGGGTAAGGGGCGTCTGTCCCTGCACGGCGCCTGGTTCGACATCTCGACCGGCGAGCTTTGGGTGATGAACAAGGAGACCGGTGACTTCGAGCGGCCGGAACTCTGATAGGAGGCGGCCCATGACGCGGAATTGCCGGTCGATCGCTTTCGCATTTGCCGCGCTGCTGTTTTCGATCGTCTCCGCCCGCGCCGATGAAGGCGCGATCATCGACCGCTGGTATTCGGCGCTGCTGGGCGCCGACCGCACCGAATTGTCGGACCTGCTTGCCGATGACGTCCAGATCAAGCTCGACGACCTCGGTGTCGTCCAGAACAAACAGGAATTCATCGCCTCCATCGACGACTGGCAAACCGCCGTCACCGGAGCGGCGATCCGGCACCGGATCGAGAAAACCGAGGCCGGCGTCACCTCGGTGATCGCCTGCTATGATTTCCCCAGCAATGACATGCTGATGCAGGAAACCTTCGCTATATCAGGCAACCGCATCACCGCCAGCTCGCAAGCCGCGCTCGCCGAAAGCTGCGAAGGCTACTGACGAAAACCTGACTGGTTGCGGTGTTGCGCGAAGCGAACCAGCGCCCTACATCGGTGATATCCCGCCTCGCCCCCTTACTGCCAATCAGCGAAAGATCCCCATGCCGTCCACAAAAGCCGTCGACCTCGCCGCTCATCCGCTGACCGCATGGCAAGAGCCGCTCGGCCTGCCCGATTTCTCCCGCATCGGCGACGATGATTTTGCGCCCGTCTTCGACGCCGCGCTGAAGGCGCATGAGGCCGAGATCGAAGCGATATCGGCCAACGCCGAGACGCCGACCATCGACAACACGCTGGCCGCGCTGGAGCTCGGCGGCGAGGCGCTCGACCGTGTCTCGTCGATCTTCTGGTGCCGGGCCGGCGTCCACACCAATGAAGCGATCCAGGCGCTGGAGCGCGACATCTCGCCAAAGATGTCCAGGCATTTCTCGGCGATCTCGATGAACGAGAGACTGTTTGCACGCATCGACGATCTCTACCAGCGGCGCGATTCCCTGAAGCTCGATGCCGAAACGCTGCGGGTGCTGGAAAAGACCTGGAAAGGCTTTGTCCGTTCCGGCGCCAAGCTCGACGCCGACGGCAAGAAGCGGCTGGCGACTATCAGCGAAGAGCTGTCGTCGCTCGGCACGACCTTCGGCCAGAACGTGCTCGCCGACGAGCGCGACTGGGCGCTTTTCCTAGACGAGGCCGATCTTGCCGGCCTGCCGGATTTTGTGAAGAGCTCGATGGCCGAGGCTGCCGAGATGCGCGGCCAGAAGGGCCGTTACGCCGTCACTTTGTCGCGCTCGATCTATGAGCCGTTCTCGACCTTCTCCGAACGCCGCGACCTGCGCGAGATCGCCTTCCGCGCTTTCACCATGCGCGGCCAAAATGGCGGCGCCACCGACAACACCGCTGTGGTGCGCGACATGCTGAGACTGCGCGCCGAGAAGGCAAAGCTGCTCGGTTACGCGTCCTTCGCTGCCCTGAAGCTCGACGACACGATGGCCAAGACGCCTAAGGCGGTACACGCGCTGCTCGATCCGGTCTGGGAAAAGGCGTTGGAAAAGGCTGCCGCCGACCAGACCGAACTGCAGAGGCTGGCGCTTGCTGCCGGCAGCAACGAACAATTCGCCGCCTGGGACTGGCGCTTCTATCAGGAGAAACTGCGCGCCGAGAAATTCGCCTTCGACGAGGCGGAGCTGAAACCCTATTTGCAGCTCGAGCGCATCATCGACGCCTGCTTCGATGTGGCGACCAAATTGTTCGGCATCACCTTTGAGGAGAAGAAAGGCATTGCCGCCTGGCATCCAGACGCGCGCGTGTTCGTGGTGAAAAATGCCGATGGCAGCGAGCGCGGCCTGTTCCTCGCCGACTATTTCGCCCGACCCTCAAAACGCTCGGGCGCCTGGATGAGCGCGCTGCAATCCGGCTATCATCTCGGCCACGGTTCGAAGCCGGTGATCTACAACATCATGAATTTCGCCAAGCCGCCGCTGGGCGAGCCGGCGCTGTTGTCGGTCGACGAAGCCAAGACCCTGTTCCATGAATTCGGCCACGCGCTGCACGGCATGCTGACCGACGTCACCTGGCCGTCGGTCGCCGGCACCTCGGTCAGCCGCGACTTCGTCGAACTGCCCTCGCAGCTCTACGAGCATTGGCTGACCGTGCCGGCGGTGCTGGAAAAGCACGCGCTGCACGTCAACACCGGCAAGCCGATGCCAAAAGCGCTGCTCGACAAGATGCTGGCCGCGCGCACTTTCGGCGCCGGCTTCGCCACCGTCGAATTCACCGCCTCGGCGCTGATCGACATGGCCTATCACGCGCGGCCTAACGGCCCGGAAGAGCCGCTTCGTTTCGAAGCCGAAACGCTCGACAAGCTCGATATGCCCGACACCATCGCCATGCGCCATCGAACCCCGCATTTCGGCCACGTCTTTTCCGGTGACGGCTATTCGGCCGGCTACTATTCCTACATGTGGTCGGAAGTGCTCGATGCCGACGCCTTCGCCGCGTTCGAGGAGACCGGGGACCCCTTCAACCCGGCGCTGGCCGAGCGGCTGCGCAAGAACATCTACGCCGCCGGTGGTTCGAAGGATCCGGAGGAGCTCTACACGGCGTTTCGTGGCAAGATGCCGTCGCCGGAAGCGATGATGGTGAAGCGCGGGCTGGTGTAGCGCCGCGTAATCTCCCCCCTCGAGGGGGAGATGGCCGCGAAGCGGCCAGAGGGCGTCGGTCCGACCGGGCGCGACCTGCCGCGGCAGAAGAAGGGTTGGCACTCCACGCGAGGCGACCCCCTCTGTCGCCTTCGGCGACATCTCCCCCTCGAGGGGGGAGATTTGCTGCGTCACACCTTCCAAGGATCCGCTACCCGCGGCCAGATCGGCCGCGTCAGCTTCGTATAATTGGTCACCGCAGGATCGCTCGGATACGAACTCGGCGCCGAGACATAGATGATCTCGGAAGCGATCGGCGCGAAGCCGGCGTAGAAGTGATTGGTCGACTTCACCAGCAGGATGTCCTTGGCCAGCGGATCGACGCCGATGTTGGAAAAAATGTCCGGCTCGAAGGTCTGCGTGCGGTTGGTGTTGAGGATGATGTCGACCTCGGTGCCTTCGATGCGCACCAGCGCCGTCGGCCCGAGCGTCACGCGGCTCGGCCCAAAGCTCTGCCAGCCCTCTGCAACGGTCATCACCACCCGCACGCGGGCGTCGATCGGTTCGCCCGCCAGCGGTCCGGCCTTGCCGCCAAAGCGCAAATCGATGACGGCGCCCTCGCCGGCGGCCTGACAGAAGGTCACGGCGATCGGGTCCCAAATCGTCGCCACGCCGACCTTGTCGATCCCTCGTTCCAGCAAGGCGCGCAGCACGACGGTGCCGTCGCCGGCGACGCCGCCGCCGGGGTTGTCCCAGATGTCGGCGATGACCACCGGTTTATCCGGGTTTTCCTTGCGAACGGCCAGCGCCCGCGCAATGCCGTCCTCGGTGTTCAGCATCGTCATCGCGGTCTTCTCGCGCATGGCATAGAGCTCGCGGCCCAGCTTCTCCGCCAGCGCATCGCCCTTGGCCTTGTCATTGTCGGTGACGACCAGGATGCGCGTGCCCATTTCGGGCACATCGGCCGCCATGAAGCCGTGGATGACCGAGACCGACAGCACGCCGTCCTTGCCATGCAGTGCCTTGATCTTGTCAACGAAGGAGCGCATCGGCTCGCGGCTGGTTGGCAGCACCTGGATCATGCGGCAGTCGAAGGTAGAGATCACGGGCCTGGTTTCGCCACGTGCGGCAGCCAACCCGAGCTCTACGACATGCTCGCCGCGCTCGTAGAAATCGGTGTGCGGGAATTCGAGGAAGTAGGCCATGACGTTGGAGGCCGCCACGCGCTTCGGCGTCAGATGGCTGTGCGGGTCGAGCTCCACCGCGATCACCACATCCGGGCCGACCATGGCGCGAACCCGTTCGAGCAGGTCGCCTTCGCAATCGTCATAGCCTTGCGCCACCATGGCGCCGTGCAGGCCGAGAATGACGGCATCGACCGGCAGCGCCGCCTGGAGCTGGCCGAGAATCTCATCGCGCAGCGCCTCAAAAGTCTGCCGCTGCACCAGGCCGCCCGGCTCGGCCCAGGTGGCGGTGCCCTCGATGACGGTGAGGCCTTCCTTCGCGGCGCGCTTGCGCAAGGCGACGATCGGCGAGGAACACAAGGTCGGCGTTTCCGGATGCTTGCCGGGCCCGGCGTGGAAGGCCATGTCGAACGAGGCCCGGTCGGTCGGCACCGGCGAAAATGTGTTGGTTTCCGTCGCCAGCGAGGCGGTGAAGATGCGCATGAAATCTCCGCGATATAGATCGGCTATTTGACGGCCCCGAGCGCCAGCCCCCGGACGAGGTAGCGCTGCAGCCAGATGAACAGGATCGCCACCGGTAAGGTCGCCAGCAGCGTGGCGGCCATCACATGGTGCCACTCGATCGTGTAGCGGCCGGCGACCAGCGAAAACACCTGGATCGGCAGCGTGTAGCTTTCCTGGCTGCGCAGCATGGTCAGAGCGACGACGAATTCGTTCCAGGCGTTGATGAAGGTGAAGATGGCGGTCACCGCGATCGCCGGCAGGCACAAGGGCAAAAACACCTTGCGCAAGGTCAGCCAGCGGCCGGCGCCCTCCATCCAGGCGGCTTCCTCGAGATCGCGCGGAATGGTGTCGAAATAACTTTGCAGCATCCACACCGTGAAGGCGACGTTGAAGGCCATGTAGATGAAGCCGAGCGCCGTCGTCGATTCGATCAGGCCCCAGGCGGCCATCAGCCGGAACAGCCCGAGCACCAGCACGATCGGTGAGATCATCTGCGAAACCAGCAGAAACTGGCGCAAGGCTCCATAGCCGGCAAAGCGAAAGCGCGACATGGCATAGGCGGCGGGAACCGAGATCAGGATGGCGCCGACGGTGGCGATCACCGAGACATAGAGCGAGTTGGCAAGCGCCTGGCCGAAACCTGTCGCCACCCACATGTCGGAAAAGTTCGACCAGTGGAATTCGCTCGGCCACCAGGTCGGCGACAGCACCTCTTGCCGTGGCTTGACCGCGGTCAAGAACATCACGGCGAAGGGAAAGATCGTCACCACGATCAGCGGCGCCAGCAGCAGCCAGGCGATGATAGAACGCTTCAGCTTGCCGTTCTTCATGTGCGCTGCTCCCGCATCGCCAGCCTGACATAGATCATGGTGAAGACCAGCAATATGGCGAACATCACCAGCGACACCGCCGATGCTTCACCGAGCTTGCCGATGCGGAACGCCAGTTTGTAGAGGTGGGTGACCAATATGTCGGTGGAGTTGGCCGGCCCGCCTTGCGTCATCACCCAGATGATCGGGAAGGAATTGAAGACGTAGATGGTGTTGAGCACGATCGCGATGTTGATGAACGGTTTCAGCAGCGGGAAGGTGATCTCGCGAAACTGCTGCAGCGGCGTCGCCCCTTCGAGGGCCGCCGCCTCGTAGAGATCGTCTGATATCGAGGACAGGCCGCCAAGGAAGATCGTCGTCGTGAACGGCACCGTCACCAGGATGCCGATCAGCACCTGCATCGGAAAGGCCGTCTCGGCGCGCGCCAGCCACTGGATGTTCTCATGGATCAGGCCGAGCCCGATCAGCGCCGAGTTCAGCATGCCGCTTTCACCGTTCAGCGCCCAGCGCCAGACCACCGCCGTCATGGTCAGCGACACCGCCCAGGGCAGCATGATGATGACGCGGGCGAGGCCTCGGCCGTAGAAATCGGTGTTGAGGATCATCGCCACCGGAATGGACACCAGCT
The DNA here is from genome assembly GCF_056404235.1 of Mesorhizobium sp. P2_E10. NCBI lineage: Bacteria > Pseudomonadati > Pseudomonadota > Alphaproteobacteria > Hyphomicrobiales > Phyllobacteriaceae > Mesorhizobium > Mesorhizobium sp. P2_E10. Next base: position 97,042 of record NZ_JBFUEK010000013.1, on the reverse strand, counting down.
GCGCGCCACCGACGACCAGCACGGTCCACACGCCGGTGCGCCAGAGTGCTGCCAGGAAATCGGGATCGGCGAGGAAGGCGTGGTAGTTGGCAAGATTGTTGAAGTCGCGCAGCTGGCCGAAACGGCTGACATCATGGGTCGAGATCTGGATCAGGTCCCAGACCGGCCAGAAGATGACGACCGCCGCCAGGAACAGGCTGGGCAAGGTCAGGAGATAGGGCAAGAAACGATTTTGCATCGGCTGACCTGCGCCCTGGTGTGGCGATTAAGAGTCACATGCCAGGCGGGATGATGGAAAGGGGCGCGCCCCGATTGAGACAGGGCGCGCCGGGCGTCGGGAGAAAACGCCCTATTTCTTGAGCACGGCGTCGGCCTTGGCCGCCGCATCCTTCAACGCCGCTTCGGGCTCAACGTCGCCGAGATAGATCTTTTGCATGGCATCCGACGTGATCTGCGCGATCTCTTCCCAACCCGGGATGACCGGTGCGAAGCGGGCATCGGGCAGCAGCGCGGTGAACGCCGCCAGATCGGCATTGTTGACGTAGTAGTCCATCTTGGCCTCTTCCTTGTTCACCGGCAGGAAGCCTTCGCCTTGCGTGAACTTGGCGCGCTGTTCGCTGGTGAACAGGAAGTCGAGCAGTTTCCAGGCCTCGTCCTTGTTCTTCGAATTCTTGAACATGATGATGGAATCGGTGACGCCATAGGTGCCGCGCGCGCCGCTCGGCCCGGCGGGAATGGCGGCCACGCCGTATTTCAGGTTCGGCGCCTCGTCCTTGATCTGGTTGGACAGGAACGGCGCGGTGATCATCATGCCGACCTTGCCTTGCTTGAACAGGTTCTGCACGTCCTCGCGGTTGTTGGAGGTGACGCCCGGCTCGGTCAGGCCTTCATCGATCATCGACTTGTAGAGCTTGGCGGCTTCGAGCGCGCCGGGCGTGCTCAGGCCCGACGTGCCGTCCTTGTTGAGGATCTCGGTGCCCTGCGACCACATCGCATAGTAGTAATAGACGTCGGTCTCGATCTCCTTGCCCTGCAGGCCGAAACCGAAGGTGCCGGAGCCGAGCGCCTTGATCTTGCGCGCATCTTCCTGCAGCTCGGTCCAGGTTGCCGGCGGGTTGGCGATGCCGGCTTTCTCGAACAGTTCCTTGTTGTAGTACATGGCCCGCGCCGACGCCGCGATCGGCAAGCCATAGGTCTTGCCCTGCATGATCGAGGGCGACAGAAAGGTGTCGATGAAGCGGTCCTTGAAGTCCGGCTTGATGTAGCCGTCGAGCGGCTCGGCAACATCCTGCTGGACGAAATCGATCAGCCAGCGCGTGCCGATGATCGACAGATCCGCATTGGTGCCGGCGGTGATGTCGGTGGTCAGCTTCTGCAGCAGCACATCCCACGGCACCACTTCGAACTTGACCGTGATGCCCGGGTTGGCCGCCTCGAATTCCTTCTTGACGCTTTCGAAATAGGGGCCCGTTTTGGCGCTATATTCGGCGACGGTGACGCGCACTTCGCCGGCATCTGCCTGCGCCGCCAGCGCCAGCATGCTCATTCCGGCCAGCAGGCCGGCAGTCCAGTTTGCAAGCTTCATTCGATCTCTCCCATTTGACTGCGCATAACGGCTCCCGCGCCATTCGGCGGCAAAAGCTTTATGTTACTTTCCTACATTATCCATCGTTTTGCGGTTCGCAAGCAGATTATTCTGTTGCTTAATTACATTTCATAAAATAGCGTTTTGCGAATTTTCCCCTGCATGTCGCCCGAATGCGCAGCGGTTTGGGGCAACAGGATGTATACGTGCAAAGACTTGGAGGAGCGCGCGCGGTGGTTTCGAGAGCCGAATTCGAAGGCAGGACGGTCGTGGTGACCGGTGCGGGCGGTGGCCTCGGCTCGGCGATCGTGACGCTGATGGCCGAGCGCGGCGCGCGCGTCGTCGGCTGCGACCAGTCGAGCGAGGCGTTGGCGAGCCCGCACATTGCCTCGCGCCATGTCTTCAACCTTCTCGACCAGGCTTCGATAGCGGCGGCGATAGCAGCGATCCTGGACAAGGATGGCGTCCCCGACATCCTGATCAACAATGCCGGTTGGACGCGCGCCGAGACGCTGCCGGCGTTGACCGCAGCCAAGATTGAGCATGAGCTGGACCTGAACCTGACCGGGGTGATGACTTTCGCCGATCCGCTGGTCAAGTCGATGGCCAAAAACGGCTCGGGCAGCATCGTCTTCATCTCCTCGGTCAATGCCATCGCCCATTTCGGCAACCCCGCCTATGCCGCAGCCAAGGCCGGCATCAACGCCTATGCAAAATCGATCGCGGTGGAACTTGGCCGCAGCGGCCTGCGCGCCAATGTCGTCTGCCCCGGTTCGATCCGCACCGCAGCCTGGGACCACCGCCTGGCCAAGGACCCCGAAATCCTCGGCAAGCTGCAACGGCTCTATCCACTCGGGCGCATCGTCAACGCTTCCGAGGTCGCCGAAGCGGTGGCCTTCCTTGCATCCGACCGCGCATCGGGCATAACAGGCGTGGCGATGCCGGTTGATGCCGGACTGACCGCCGGCTGCCTGCCATTCATCGACGACATATTGGGGGCCTGAGCATGACCGATGTCCAGTTTCGCGGCCTGTCGAAATCCTTCGGGCAGCACAAGATTCTCGAAGACATCAACCTCGACATCAACAGCGGCGAGTTCGTCGTGCTGGTCGGCCCCTCGGGCTGCGGCAAGTCAACCTTGCTGCGCATGCTGGCCGGGCTGGAGACGATCACCTCCGGCGATCTGCTGATCGGCGGCGTGCGCGCCAACGAGCTGCCGCCGCAGCAGCGCAACATAGCCATGGTGTTCCAGTCCTATGCGCTGTTTCCGCATCTGAAGGCGGCGGACAATATCGGCTTCGGCCCAAAAATCCGCGGCGAGACCCGGACAGTGATCGACGAAAAGGTCAAGAAGGCGTCCGGCGTCCTCAACCTGTTTTCCTATCTCGACCGCTACCCCAGGGAGCTGTCCGGCGGCCAGCGCCAGCGCGTCGCCATGGGCCGCGCCATTGTGCGTGAACCCTTGGTCTTCCTGTTTGACGAGCCCTTATCCAACCTCGACGCACAATTGCGCGTGCAGATGCGCACCGAGATCAAGGCGCTGCACCAGCGGCTGAAATCGACCATCGTCTATGTCACCCATGACCAGATCGAAGCCATGACCATGGCCGACCGCATCGTGGTGATGGACCGCGGTCGCATCCAGCAGGTCGGCGCGCCGCTGGAGCTTTACGACAAGCCGGCCAACAAATTCGTCGCCAGCTTCATCGGTTCGCCCTCGATGAGCTTTGTGTCCGGAGCGCTCAAGGCGACGGCCAGCAAGGCCTGGTTCGAGACATCCGGCGGCGGCCGCCTGGCTCTTGCCGGCAAGACCGTGTCGGACGGCGCTACGGTCGAGGCCGGCATCCGGCCCGAACATTTCGTCATCGGCGGCGAAAGCGACGCGATGGCCATCAATGTCGACGTCGTTGAGCCGACCGGCGCCGAAACCCATGTCTACGGCTCGATCGGCAGCGACACCGTGCGGGCCGTGTTCCGCGACCGGCTGCAGATCAGGCCGGGCGACAGATTGCCGGTCTCTGTCGATCCCGGCAACATCCACCTGTTCGACACAGCGACGGGCCTGCCGCTATGAAACCACGCGCATGAAAACACCGGCCGACATCATCACGCGCCTTCAATTGATGTCGCAGGACGGCACCAAGTCGGACCGCCGGCTGGCCAGCCTGGTGCTCTCCGATCTCGATTTTGCCTCCAAGGCGGCGATCTCGGAAATTGCCGCGCGCGTCGGCGTCAGCGAGCCGACGGTGACCCGCTTTTGCCGCAATCTCGGCTGCGAAGGCTTGCGTGATTTCAAATTCTACCTGGCGCAAGCCATCGCCATTGGCGGCCAATATCTGTCGCCGGAACCGCTGAACCGCGATGTCCGCGAACAGCGGATCGCTTCGGCCATCACCGAAGCGGCGATAGCAGCCATCCAGCGCGCCAGCGAAAACCTCGACATGAAGGTGCTGGTCGGTGTCGCCGCGCGCATCGCCACCTCGGGCAACATCCTGTGCATCGGCTCGGGCGGCATTTCGTCGATGATGGCGACGGAGATGCAGAACCGGCTGTTCCGGCTCGGCCTGTCTGCGCTGGCGCAGGTCGATGGGCAATTGCAGCGCATGTATGCCGCGGTGGCGACGCCCGAGACCACGCTCGTCGCCTTCTCGGTCTCCGGCTATGCCCGTTCGGTCATCGAGGCCGTGCAGGTCGCCCAGCAATATGGCGCCACCACCGTCGCCATCACAGCCCCCGACTCCGCACTCGCCAAGGCCGCCGAAACGGTGATCCATCTGCAGTCGCTCGAGGACGGCAACATCTACAAGCCGACCTCTTCGCGCTATGCACTTCTGGCGATCGTCGACATGATCGCCACCTCGGTCGCGGAAACGCGCGGGCCAAAAGTCCTGGAGAGCCTGCGCCGCATTAAGCAGAGCGTGAACACGCTGAAGGTCGACGATCCGCGTTTGCCGCTGGGCGATTGAGCCTCCCGCCGAGGCGTCAGGACTGGCCGCCGAGTGCCTCGACACTCTTCGCCAACGCCACTGGCTCGCCAAGCACACGCAATGTCTTCAGCCGGGAAGTGCCGCCGGCGACGATCGAGACCGCCGATGCCGGCACGCCCAGCGCCTTGGCGATCAGCTTCTCGAGTGCATGATTGGCGGCGCCGTTTTCCGGTACGGCGCGGACGCGGGCTTTCAGATGGCTTCGCCCGTCAGAAGCAGTCTCGACGCCTTCCAGCCGGTCCATCGCCGCCTTCGGTGTCAGCCGGACATACAGGTCGATGCCATTCCGGCTGGTTCTGAAAAATCCGGTCGGTTCCACGGATCAGTAGAACAGCGACCTTACCGTGCTATTCAGGAACCGCTCCAGGAAGAAAATAATCAAGAGCACGATGATCGGCGAGATGTCGACGCCCCCGAGATCCGGCAGCAAGCGTCGGATGGGACGGAACGCCGGCTCGGTCAGCCGATAGAGCACGCCGCCTATGTTGTTGACGACCTGGTTGCGCGAATTGACGACGTTGAAGGCGTACAGCCAGGAGAAGATCGCCGCGGCGATGATCACCCACCAGTAAAGTTCGAGCGCGTAGATCAGCGTATCGATAAGCGCGTCCATTCAAAGCTCCATTGATTGCGCGACATGTAGCCATTGCATGCCAAACCGGCAAGAGCGGGCTTGCGCCGCGTGCCAGAGGGGCTGGGCTTGCCCCCGGTCATTTCGGCAAAACGCCGCCTTGACAGAAAACCGCCGCGCCCGATAAATGCGCCATCCGCTGGACGGGGCTGTAGCTCAGCTGGGAGAGCGCGTCGTTCGCAATGACGAGGTCAGGAGTTCGATCCTCCTCAGCTCCACCAGCGGAATTTAGAAGGCATATCTCCCAGTGAAATCAATAGGATAGCCGAAGCGGCCTCTTTTGTTTGGCCCACGCGTTTGGCCCACGTTTCGCGACATCTCCTTTACCATCGTCGCCGGTTTATGCCCTTCGCCTTTGTTCCAATCAATCCGAACGACCGAGCACCACCCATTTGTGGACATTCGGGAAATAGCTTATGTTCGTTCCTATCACCACCAAACGGGCTACCTGACGCATGACGATCGGTGCATCGGTCTTCCTAATAATTTGGGATGTTTTTTGCATTGCGTATGTAGCGAGTGCCTGTTTACGTGGCAGAGTTTGGTCGACGCATCTCAAATCTTCGTCGCCAATTACTCGCTCAGAATATCCAAGAACCTTCTGGGGATATGTGGGCGGTTTCGGCCTGCAAGCGCTGCTTCTATCATTGCTTTTGATCGCAGGGTTTCTTCGCCTTTGACCGCTTTCCACCCATGTCGGCCGTTTGCGGCAACCAGCTAATTGCGTTTTTACCCCCAGACGGTCGCGAGGAAACCTCAGCGCCGCCCAGCGCGGCCTCTACGGGGTGGGCTCAACGAACCTGACGGGCAACGCTGCGGCGATCTCCTCAGCCATCCCCGGCAAGAGCCTTTCGAGAGCCTGACGGGTCCGACAATAGGACCGAGGTCGCCACGAGGGCTGCCCGCCGCGCATCCCTGACTTGTACTGAATGATCCATTGGATTTGGTTGCGACACTCGATGATCCGGGTCGCCTTGGCCTCGCTGAAGTCCCACCTCAGGACCACGCGGGAATGGTCGTTTGCTTCCTCCCTCACGGCCACCCGTTTCCGCCCCCCTCACACCACCCTTACATAACTCGTCATCCCCGATTTCTGGTGCTCGATGATGTGGCAGTGCAGCAGCCAGTCGCCTTGATTGTCGGCGACGAAGCCGAGCTGAACCTTCTCATTGGGCTGGATGAGATAGGTGTCGGAAATGACCGGCTGAACCGGACGCGTCGAGGACGACAGCACCTTGAAGCTCATGCCGTGCAGATGCATCGGGTGCGATTGCGGCGTCAGGTTTTCCATGTCGATGACATAGCTTTTGCCGAGCTTCAGTTCAGCCAACGGCGCGGTCGGGTCCGGCGTGTCGCCCGGCCACGGCACTTTGTTGATGGCCCAGAAACTGTAGCCAAGTGAACCGCAAATGCCGTCGCTCGGGACGTTTTCAGCCGTGGCGCTGAGCGCCAGCGAAATATACTCTGCGCTGCCGAGATCGACCTCCTCCACCGGATTGGCCTCCAGCGGCGCGAGATCGCGAAGGTCCCGTTTGAGCGATGCTCCGACCGCGCGCAAGGTCGCCAGCACCTTGGGCTTGGTGCCCCTGACGTCCCGCAAGCTGACGATTGCCCCCTCGTCGTCGGGCATGCGGATGGCCAGTTCCATGCGCTGGCCGGGTCCCAGCAGCAAGGCATCGGGCGCAAAGCGCTGCGGCACCGGATTGCCGTCGAGCGCAATCACCGTCGCCTCGGCGCCTTCGACGATAAAGGCATAGATGCGCGTCACGTCGGTGATGGCGACCCTCAGCCGCACCAGCCCTCCCGCCGGCGCGTCATAGGACGGCTGGTCGAGCCAGTTGGCGGTGCGCACCGTGCCATAGGTGCCGGCTCTCGCCGCGTCGCGCGGCCGGAACGGATCGATGAACTGGCCGTCGTCGCCAAGGCGCCAGTCGCGCAGATTGATCACCTCATCGGCATCGAATTTCGGATCGCCGGGGTTCTCCACCACGATGACGCCGGTCAGGCCTTGGCCCATCTGGATCAACGTGTTGCAATGCGGGTGATACCAGAAGGTGCCGGCGTCGGGCGGCGTGAAGGCGTAGTCGAAATGGTCGCCGGTGTAGACATAGGGCTGTACCAGAAAGGGAACGCCATCCATCTTGTTGGGAACGCGAATGCCGTGCCAGTGGATCGTCGTCGGATCGTCGATACCGTTGACCAGCCGTGCCGCGAAGGGCTCGCCCTTTTTCATCCGGAGCACCGGCGGCATGCCTGATACACCATAGGTCAGCACATCCCTGGTTGGGCCGATATCCATCAGCATCGCCTGGGTCCTCGCTGTCTTCAGCACCACCGGCTCCGGCGCTGCCCAGCTGCCGAATTTGCCCATGGCGGAAAGCCCGACCCCACTGACGCCGGCAATTGCGGCGGTCTTTAGAAGTTTGCGACGTGTGAACACCGTCATGCTGCACTCCAACCGGAAAGACGACTGCCCTGAGAGGGACCGTCATGGCTTAAATCATGGGCGAGGAAGCCGTCAGCTCTTCGTGATGCCCAGAAACTCAACGCCGCGTCTTGGCCCGGGCGGGCGGCGAGCACAAGAGCGGACAGCGCTCACTTTCTTTCTGTCTCGAGCCCGGTCACCAGCACATCGACAAAATTCAGCAACTCGGCTTCCAGATCGGTCGGCGCCAGGCCGATGAAGCGGTCTTCCAGCGAAATGGCGACGATGCCGTGCACCGCCGAGAACAGCGTGCGCGCACGGGCCAAAAGATCCGGCGTTTCCGCCGCTGGACGTAGCGCAGCCAGCGGCTCGACCAGATGCTGGATAAGCACCGCATGTTCCGCCAGATGCCATTCGGGCACCGCCACGCCGGGCGCCATTCGATGCTCGAACAGGGCCGCCCACAGCATGCGGTTGTCGCGCGCAAAAGTTAGGTAGGCCCTGGCCAGCGCCCTCAGCTTTGCCCTTGGCTCGACCGCGCTGGTCGTTTCCTCACGCAAGGCCGCGCCCAGTCGCGCCAGGGTTATGGAATTGACGTGCAGGACGAGCTCGTCGAGGTCGGCAAAGGCGGTGTATAGCGCGCCGAGCGCGCAGCCGGCATCGGCCGTGATGTCGCGCGCCCGCAGCCCGCCGAGGCCCGAGGATTGAATATGCGCCTCAGCGGCCGTGATCAGCCTGCCCTTGAGATCCTCGCGCCTGGCGTCCCGTTTTGCCGTCATTAACCTTCTCTATCTGAAACTTTTGAACAGTGTTCATTTTTCGCTTGAACGCCGTTCACGATGTGTTACGTTGCATTTGTGAACATTGTTCATAGAGGAGAAACCGGAATGCTGAAACAGTTTTTTGCGCTGATGCGCGGCCACAGCCACGAAGCCGCAGAAGCGATGGTCGATCGCAACGCGCTGGTGATCCTGCGCCAGCAGATCCGCGATTGCGCCGACGCCATCGCCGCCGCCCGCCGGGCAGTCGCCATTGCCATCGCCCAGAACGAGCAGGAGATCGTGCAATTCAAGAAGCTGGTAGCCCGCATCGAGGACCTGGAGAAGCGCACGATCGCCGCCATCGAGCAGGAACAGAACGAACTGGCCCGCGAGGCGGCCGAAACGATCGCCTTGCTGGAGGCCGAACGCGATGCCTCCAGCGAGGCGCAGAAAAGCTTCGGCACCGAGATCGAGCGCCTGAAGCGGATCGTGCGCGCCTCCGAAATGCGGCTGCGCGAATTGCAGCGCGGCCAGCGCATCGTCGCCGCGGTCGACACCACCCAGCGCCTGCGTGAAACCGCGCCCGGCTCCAGTCTGTCGGCGCTGAAGGATGCCGAAGAGACGCTTCTGCGCCTGCGCACGCGGCAAAAGCAGATCGATGCCACGGCTGCCGCCATGGCCGAGATGGAGCAGTCGGGCGATCCGGCCGCGGTGAGCGAAAAACTGGCCGCCGCAGGCTGCGGCGCGCCGCTGAGAAGCAGCGCCGACGCCGTGCTCGAACGCCTGGCCAGCAGGATTGCCAAGCCGGCTTGATTGTATCCGGCCTGAAACAGACCGACGCCGACCCAACCTAACCCTGAAACGAAAGGATCATACTGATGACCCCCAACACCTACCTGTCAAAGGATTCAAGCGCCTGGAAAACCTTCACCATGGCCAGCTTCGTCGTCGCCGCCTCGATGATGGCGGGCGGCATCTACTTCATGGAGGCAAGCTTTGCCGCCAAGGGATTTTACGCAATGGCCGCCATCATGCTCGTGCATACCTCCATCACCATCACCAAGACGCTGCGTGACGCGGAAGAATCAAACCGCTTCATCAACCGGCTGGAAGACGCCAAGACCGAGAAGCTGCTGATGGATGTCAGCCGCAGTAACGAAGTGTAACCGGGTTCCCGCTAGAACAAGACCCAAACCACGCAAGACCGCTGATCGATCCCTAAGGGTTGCACCGGTCTTGCCCAATGGAAGTCGCCGCTATGGAAATCGCCCCGATCAATCGTCCGACAGCTCACCTGATGACATCTAGGCGCTTTGCGCCGCTCTTCTGGACGCAGTTCCTGTCCGCCTTCAACGATAATTTCCTCAAGAACACACTGGTGTTCCTTATTCTGTTCACGCTGGCGGCGGACCAGGCGGCGTCTCTGGTCACCCTGGCGGGGGCCGTCTTTATGGCCCCCTTCCTGCTGCTGTCGGCGCTCGGCGGCGAGATCGCCGATCGCTTCGACAAAGCCCTCATAGCCAAGCGTCTGAAATTCGCCGAGATCGCCGCCGCGGGAGTCTCCGTCGTCGGCATCGCGCTGTCGTCTATTCCCGTGCTGATGGTGGCGCTGCTGATGTTCGGCATCATCTCGGCCCTGTTCGGGCCGATCAAATACGGCATACTGCCCGATCACCTCGAGCGCAAGGAACTGCCCAAGGCCAACGCCTGGATCGAGTCGGCCACCTTTGCCGCGATCCTCGGCGGCACCATTGCCGGTGGCGTCGTTTCCGCCGATGGCATCGGCGTCACAGTATTCGGACCGATCATGATGGCGCTCGCCGTCGGCTGCTGGCTCGTCAGCCGCTACATTCCGTCCACCGGCTCGGCGGCGCCCGACCTCGTCATCGACAAGAACATCTTCCGCTCGACCTGGCGTCAGGTCTCAGAATTGCGCACCGACATGCGGATCTGGCGCGCCGGCCTGATGACCTCATGGTTCTGGCTGATCGGCGCCATTGTGCTGTCGATCCTGCCGACATTGATCAAGGATTCGCTCGGCGGCAACGAGATGGCGGTCACCGTCTATCTCGCCGTGTTCGCCGTCTCGATCGCCATTGGCTCGGCCATTGCCGCCTGGATGTCTCAGGGCCGCATCGTGCTCTTGCCGGCACCGGTTGGCACGGCGCTGCTGGCGCTGTTTGGCCTGCATCTGGCCTGGACCATCTGGAGCATGCCGCCTTCGCCCCAGGCAGAAACCCTCAGCGCATTCTTCGCCGGCCCGAACACGATCCGGGTCGCAATCGACCTCGCCGGCATGGCCATTGCAGCCGCCTTCCTGGTGGTGCCGACCTTCGCCGCCGTGCAGGCCTGGTCACCTGAAGCGCGCCGCGCTCGCGTCGTTGCCGCGGTCAGCATCGTCAATGCCGGTTTCATGACCGTAGGCGGCATTATTGTTGCCGTGATCCAGACGAAAGTCTCCACCGGCGGCATCCTGTTCGGCCTCGCCGCGGCCAACGCGATTGCCGCCTGGCTGATGCTGAAATTCCTGCCGACCAACCCCTTCCGCGACTTCGTCTCCATCCTGTTCCGCGCCTTCCTGCGCCTGGAGGTCGAGGGCATGGACAACCTCAAGGCAGCCGGCAAGGCGCCGATCCTGGCGCTCAACCATGTCAGCTTCCTCGATGGCCCGCTGGCCCTGACACTGACCGACGAGGAGCCGGTCTTCGCCATCGACTACACCATCGCCCAGGCCTGGTGGATGAAGCCGTTCATGAAACTTGCCCGCGCTTTGCCGCTCAACCCGGCCAAGCCGATGTCGACCCGCACGCTGATCAAGATCGTGCAGGGCGGCGATCCGCTGGTCATCTTCCCGGAGGGACGCATCACCGTCACCGGCGGCCTGATGAAGGTCTATGACGGCGCCGCCATGGTCGCCGACAAGACCGGCTCGATGGTCGTGCCGGTGCGCATCGACGGGCTGGAGAAGAGCTATTTTTCGCGGCTGTCGGCGCAGCATGTGCGCCACCGCCTGTTCCCGAAGGTCAAGGTGACCATTCTGGAACCGGTAAAGCTCGAGGTTGCGCCGGAGCTGAAGGGCCGCAAGCGCCGCGCCGCGGCCGGGTCTGCCCTCTATCAGGTGATGTCGGACCTCGTCTTCCGCACCCAGGACATTGACAAGACCGTGCTGGAAAAGATCATCCAGACCGCCACCGAACGCGGCATGAGAGAGCTCGCCGTGCAGGATCCGGTCACCGGTTCGCTGAGCTACGGCAAGCTGCTGACGGCTGCCGCCGTGCTTGGCGAGAAATTCGAGCACCTCTATGCCGGCCAACAGACGCTCGGCATCATGCTGCCCAACGCCAACGGCTCTTGCGCGACGCTGCTCGGCGTCATGTCTTCCGGCAAGGTCCCGGCGATGATCAACTTCACCGCCGGCGCCGCCAACATCCTCTCCGCCTGCAAAGCCGCCGAAGTCCGGACTGTGCTTACGTCCCGCGCGTTCATCGAACAGGCAAAACTGGGTGCGGTGGTCGAGGAGCTCGGCCGCTCGGTGAACATCGTCTGGCTCGATGATTTGCGCGCCACCATCGGGCTCAAGGACAAGCTGCTCGGCCTGCTGCGCAAGAGCACGCCGCGCGTTGCCCGCAAGCCCGACGATGCGGCGGTGATCCTGTTCACCTCGGGTTCGGAAGGCACGCCGAAGGGTGTGGTGCTGACCCATCGCAACATCCTGGCCAACGCTGCCCAGGCGGCGTCGCGCATCGACTTCCATTCGGGCGACAAGGTGTTCAACGTGCTGCCGATCTTCCACTCCTTCGGCATGACGGCGGGCACCGTGCTGCCGCTGATCTCGGGCGTGCCGGTCTATTTCTACCCCTCGCCGCTGCACTACCGCCTCGTGCCGGAACTGATCTACGGCTCGAACGCGACGATCATCTTCGGCACCGACACGTTCCTCTCGGGCTATGCGCGCACCGCGCACCCCTACGACTTCCGCTCGATACGCTATTGCTTTGCCGGCGCAGAACCGGTCAAGGCAGCGACGCGCATGACCTATATGGAGAAGTTCGGCGTGCGCATCCTCGAGGGCTACGGCGTCACCGAGACGGCGCCGGTGATCTCGATCAACACGCCGATGTACAATCGCTCCGGAACCGTCGGCAAAATCATGCCCGGCATGGAATATCGCCTCGACCCGGTTCCCGGTGTCGACGAAGGCGGCCGGCTGTTCGTGCGCGGCCCCAACGTCATGGCCGGCTATCTCAGGGCCGAGAAGCCGGGCGTGATCGAGGCGCTGGAAGACGGCTGGCATGATACCGGCGACGTCGTGTCCATCGACGAAGGCGGCTTCATCACCATTCGCGGCCGCGCCAAGCGTTTTGCCAAGATCGGCGGCGAGATGATCTCGCTGGCTGCGGTGGAGGCCCTCGCAGGCGAATTGTGGAAGGGCTTGCTGTCGGCCGTCGCCACTGTGCCGGATGCGCGCAAGGGCGAAAAGCTGATCCTCATCACCGAAGCCACTGAGGCCACACGCGCGCAATTCCTCGCCTTCGCCAAGGCCAACGGCGCCATGGACCTGATGGTGCCGGCCGAAGTGCGCGTCGTCGCGAAAGTGCCGGTGCTCGGCTCAGGCAAGCTCGACTTCGCCGGCGTGACCAAGATGGTGCGCGCAGAAGAAGACATGAAGATCAAGGCGGCTTGATCCGGAAATGACGAACCGGCCGGCGCAAGACGCCGGCCTGTCGTCACGTCATCGCTTCGCGCTGCGCGATCAGCATCGCCATGCGCTGGACGGCGCGCAGTTCCATTTCCACGCCCGGCGATGACGCCAGTGCCGGCATGTTGAGCGCAACCACGGTCAACGGATTGAGCGTCGCCAGCAGCACATGGGTCGCCTCGTATTTCTCGAACAGCCACGCCAGCTGCTCGCGGATATCCTGATCGACAAGCGATTGCGGCTGCACATCGGCCAGCGAGCGGACCGGGACCTGTTCCAGCGCCCGCGCCAAAACGTTCAGATCGAAATCGCCAAGCTCGGCGGCCGGCAGGATCAGGGCGCCGTCGACAAGGCTGTGGTTCTGCAGGCCGCGCAGGAAGCGTGCCGAATCCGTCAGGTCACCCTCGGCCATGTGCCGCAGCAGCGAGTCGCGGCGTTTTTCGGCAGCCAGGCTGACGCTGTCATTGTAGATGACGGCGAGCAGCGTGGCGGACAGCACGATCACCACGCCCTGCACACTTCCCCGCCAGCCGATGTGATCGATGCCGCCCAACGCCAGACCGGCAAAGATAGAACTCAGCGCGATGACGGCGAAAGCGCCGATCGTGTCGCGATGGCTGGGGCTCGGCCGGCCGAGGCCAATCGTCAGCCAGCACAGGAACAGGATGGCGATGCCGCCAAGCCGCACCGGCACTTCGAACAAGCCGGGCCGATAGTCGGTGATCATGAACGGAATGATCAGCAGAAGCGAAAGCGCCATGCGCTCGACCGTGCGGTTTTCGGCAGCCGACAGGCTGTCGCGGTCGCGCATCACCACCAGCCAACCAATCGCCAAAAAGCCGCCGAACTGGAAAAGCAGCAGTGCCGCCATCCGCCACGGCTCGGCGAAGCGTTCCGGGATCATCGCCAGCAGCAGGAAGGCTGCGGCGCCGCCGGCGGCGAGGAACTTGAGGAAGAAGGGAGCGTGCCGGCGCAGCAGGCCCTCGGTCAACAGCAGGGCTGCCAGCGGCAACAGGCCTGCGGCCACGATGGTGACGAGCCGGAAGATGCCAAAGCCGGTGATCCAGTCGAGGATCCGGCAGGCCAGCAGCACGGCCAGCACCCGTAGGCCGAACAGAAAACGCCGCGACAGCGGATCGCCGGTGTCCCGCCCGCCGACGACCGCGATGACGATCAGCAGTCCGGCCAGGGCAGCCAGCGAGGTAATGGTGTCGGCGACAAATGTGTTGTCAAAAGTCATGCGTCGTTTTCCGTCAGCGTACGGATGAACCGGCGTACCACGGATGAAGCCGCTAGCGTGTCCATGGCCGCAACACGTCCCATTGCCGGCCAGAGTCGGCCCAGTGGACCACGGGCAGGATGAGCCGCTGCAGCGTGGCGGCTGTACCCGCAACCGCCAGGGCTGCGAGCGAGCCGCGCGGAACGGCATCGGCGAGATAAATTCGCGCGGCCTGAAAATTCATCTGGCCGATCTGCAGCACATCGTCGCCGCGCTGATAGTCGAGCTGGTTCCGGCAGAAGTCGTTGTAGATCTCGACCCGGTGCTTGGCCGTGTCCTCGAACGACTTTTTCAGCTCGTCCGATCCACCGGTATAGGCATTGGTGATGACAAAGCGCTCTTCATCGAAACCGGCGTCGGCACCGACACCGAAGACATGACGGTGGCGGGCCATGATCTGCCGCGCCAAAAGGACATGGGTCAGCGAGCGCCGCGCGCCGGAATGGGGATCGGGAAACACATTGGCAAAGGCCTCCGCCACCATGCCGACCACGGCAGGCACCTGTGTCACGTTGGAGATCCAGACCGGCCTGAACTGGTTACGCAGGAACATCAGGAAGCAGGTCAGGCCGTAGAGGATCCAGCTCAGGCCGCGACTGCGCTCCTCCGGATCGACCATCACCAGTCCCAGATGCAAGACCTCATAGAGCTTGCCGGCCAGCGAGATGTCCATCGGCGCCAGGGCATTGAAGGCGATCGGCCGGCCGTCGCCGCTCCGATAGACGATGGTGATGATGGCGTGTTCCAACCGGCTGCGGTCGCCGGAAAAAACACCGTAGGTCAGGCTGCCGTCCTTCAGCGTTTTCGCGGCGACCAGCCGCAAATCCTGCGTCAGTTGCTCCAGATCTGCCGGTTTCATCCAGCGTCCGGGCCGCTCGACGACACGCGTGTCGTAGTCGTCGGACGCGCGCATGCGCACATCCATGAACCTACCCGGCAGCATCTGCAGAACCGCACCCAGCAAGATGTATCATCCCCGTGGACCGAACGCGCATGATGACGGCATCCACCTAAGGCGCGGTAAACCCCCGGAATGGCAAGAGTTGGTCGGTCTCGCCAAGGGGATGGACGGCGGCGACATCGCTCGCCACGATGGCCCTATCCGGAACGAGGTAAGCGGCAGATGATCAAGGCGACCCCTTTCGATTTTCCCTATGACGGCAAGCTGGTGCCCGAAAACACCGCGCTCATCGTCATCGACCTGCAGGAGGATTTCCTGTCGACGACGGGCTATTTCGCCAAGCAAGGATATGACCCGACACCGTTGCGGGCGATCTTGCCTGTGGTGAGCCGGCTGATCGCGGCGGCCCGTGCGGCGGGTCTGCGGATCATCCACACCAGGCAAGGCTATCGGGGCGATATGGCAGACATGACGCCCTACGAAAAATGGCGCCGCAAGCGGGCTGGCCTCGAAGGTACCGAAATCCTGCTGCGCTCAGGCCCCGGCTTCCAGATTGTCGCAGAGATCGAGGTCGCGGCGGAAGACATCATCGTCGACAAGACCTGCAACGGCGCCTTCACCTACACCGACCTGGAGCTGGTCCTGCGCGCGCAAGGCATCACCCATCTGCTGTTCTCGGGATGCACGACCGATGTCTGCGTCCACACGACGTTGCGCGAGGCCTGCGACCGCAATTTCCAGTGCCTGACCATCGCGGACGCCTGCGCCAGCGGCGACCGCAAGGCGCACGAGGCGGCGCTGCACATGGTTACGGTGGAAGACGGTGTCTTCGGTGCGCTGACCGATTCAAGCACCGTGATCGCCGCCTTGTCGCAACTAAGCGGCAAGGCGGGCCGGAAGGACTGAGGACGGTCGCCTCAGCCTGCCGTATGCACATCCGGCGTTGCACGATGTGCGAACGCCCCGGGCTGGCCAACTTCCGCCTCGCGACGCGCCAGCGAATTGCGCAACAGCGCGATCGTTTCGCGCCCCGCCGCCGCGATCTCGCGCGGCCTGTCGACGCCGACGATCATGAACTCGTGGATGCCGAGGGCCGCGTAGGGCAGCAGCGACAGCGCGATCTGTGCCGGTGGCCCGAAGACGTCGACCGCCTTGTGGCCGGTGGCATTGCCTTCCGAACGAATTCGCACGGGGAGCGCAAACCGCACCTTGCCAGCGCGGCCGTGTTCGGCTGCAGCACTGCGCACGCGCTCCATCAGCTGGCGGATCTCGTCGAGCGAGCCTGGCGTCAGTTCGAAGACATCGGCATGCCGGCCGGCGACCTTGAGCGCCGTTCCGGACTGGCCGCCCATGCGGATGGTGACGTCGGCGCCATGCGGCCCCTTGCGCGGCACGTAGCCGCCCTTGACGCTGTAGAAGGCGCCTTCATGGTCGAACGGCCGGTCGTTTGACCACAGCCGCTTCAGCAGCACCAGATACTCGTCGATGCGCTGCCAGACTACCGTATGGCCGGCTGGACGTGTCTCGGCATCGTCATCGCTCAATGGCTCGCTCAGCATCCGCAGCGACAGCCGCCCGCCGCTTTTGGCGTCCAGCGCCGCCAACTGCCGCGCCGCCACCGTCGGCTCGACCACGCCGGCCCAGTGCGTGAGCACCACTTCCAGCGAAGAGGTACGGTCCAGTGCCTGGGCGGCAATGTCCATATTGGTGAGCAGTCCGGCCTGGTCGTCGACGACGATCTTCTGGAAACCGGCATCCTCGATCAGCGACAGTTTTGTCGCGGTCTCCAGAAAATCGTAGAAAAAGGGCACGGCCGAACCGGCGGGGTGCGTTTTACCGGGAACATGCGTGAACTCGATCGGCATCGCCATCTCCTCCATCACGTTGGCATCAGCAGGCGCGCGAAAGCGCGCACCGCGATTAGGGTTCATTCAACTCCGGTTGCCTGAAAGCGGTAGGTCGCTACCCCCAGCGACTCAGGGAATAAGACCCAGCACCACTGCCCCGGTGAACACAAACGCGAGGGCAAAGACGAGATAGGCGAAGGCGCCGGCATAGGCCGGGCGGAAGGTCTGGGCATTGGCCAGTCTCTGGCCGCTGCGATCAGTCTGGGCGTTCTGGATATAGGACATACCGACCTCCGTCTCGGCGGTTAATCTATAAAATCAGTAGACTTTGTCGATTGCTATTTTTTGGCAATTGTTGGAACGATTTTCTCCAACTGGACGAGAAATTGGTTGTGGTTTGCTGAGCGAGGCGCGTCGCGGTCGATTGGCCGCCGATGTGAGGAGCGAGCGTCTACCGCTCTTCCCGTCGAAACGGCTTGAGCAGCGCCGATGGCGCCACCGCGTTGCGCGACATCACTGCCATGGCGACGATGGTAAAAATGAAGGGCAGCATCAGGAATGCTTCATAGGGGATATGCCCAAGGCCGCTGGCCTGCATGCGCAATTGCAAGGCATCGACGAAAGCGAACAGCAGCGCCGCACCTGCCGAGCGCCAGGGATCCCAGCGTCCGAAGACGACCAGAGCGATCGCCACCCAACCGCGGCCCGATACGACGCCGAACGTGAAGGCGTTGAACTGCGCCATGGTCAGAAACGCGCCGGCCAACCCCATCAAGGCGCCGCCGAGGATCACCGCCTGGAAGCGCGTGACAATGACGCTGACGCCGGCCGAATCGGCGGCGCGCGGATTTTCGCCGACCATGCGCACCGACAGCCCCCATGGCGTGCGGTAGAGCACAAGGGCGGCGAGCGGGATGGCGAGTATCGCCATGTAGACCAGCGAAAACTGGTTGAATATTGCTGGCCCGAGCATCGGGATATCGGAGAGGAACGGAATCGGCAGCGTCGCGAAGCCCTTGATGTTGGGCGGCACCGATTGCTGGCCAAAGATCAGCCGGTAGAGGAAGTAGGCAAGGCCCGACGAGAACAGCGTGACGCCGATGCCGCAGACATGCTGGCTGAGGCCGAGCGCCACCGTGAACAGCGCATGCAGCGCGCCCATCAGCATGCCGGTCAGCACCGCCACCAGCACGCCGAGCCACAGGCTGCCGCTGAGGCTGGTGGCGGTGAAACCGGTCATCGCCGAGAGCAGCATGATGCCCTCGATGCCGAGATTGAGCACACCGGCGCGCTCGGAGAACATTTCGCCCAGCGTCGCAAACGCCAGCGGCGTGGCGATGCGGATGATCGCGGCCAAAAAACCGACCTGAAAGATCTGTTCGAACACTGCGCTCATTTGGCGGTTCCGACGCGGCGGATGCGATAGGCGGTGAACAGCAGCGCCACCAGCATGGCAAGCAATGCGGTGCCCTGGATGACATCGCTGAGGAAGGCCGGCACGCCGGTCGCCCGCGACATCGCTTCAGCCCCGGTCATCACGGCGGCAAGAAAGATCGCCGCCGGTACCACGCCGAGCGGATTGAGCCGCGCCAGCATGGCAACGACGATTCCGGAATAGCCGTAACCCGGCGAGATGTCGCTCATCACCTGGAAATGCACGCCGCCGACCTCACCGACCCCGGCGAGCCCCGCCAGCGCGCCGGAGAGCAGCGCCGTCGAGAGCAGCACCCGTTCGACATGGATGCCGCCATAGCGCGCCGCTTCCGGGTTTTCGCCGGTGACCCTGATCTTGAAGCCGAGCGTCGTGCGCACGATCAGGAACCAGATCAGCGGTGCAGCGAGCAGCGCAACGACGACGCCGAGATGCAGCCTTGTGCCTTCGATGAGCACCGGGAAATTGGCCGAATCCTCGATCGGCGGCGAGATCGGATAGCCGCTGAAGGTGTCCTTCCACGGCCCTTCGATCAGCGCCATCAGGGCGTAATAGATGACCGAATTGAGCAGCAGCGAGGAGACGACATCGTCGACTTTGAATTTCACCCGCAGCGTCGCCGGCACCAGCGCCACCGCAGCCCCGGCGGCCGCACCCGCCAGCGCCATCAAAAGCATGGCGAGCGGCCCCGGCATCGGGATGGCGCCGACAAAGCAGCTGGCGACCGCGCCGGCGAGCAACTGGCCTTCGGCGCCGATGTTCCAGAACTTTGCCCGGAAGGCGACGGCGACGGCCAGCCCGGTGAAGATCATCGGTGCCGCGCGCACCAGCGTTTCGGTGATGGCGTAGCTGTCGCCGAACGAAGCCGTGAACATCACGCCATAGGCTTCGAGAATGCCGGCGCCGGCCAGCGCGATCAGGCCGCTACACAGGATGAGCGTTGCCCCGATGGCCAGCAAAGGCAGCGCCAGGTTGAACCAGGCAGGCGTCGAGGTACGGGCTTCGAGGCGAAACATCAGGCCGCCGCCTCCGCCTGTCCGGCCCCGGTCATCAGCAGGCCTAGCCGTGCGATCGTGGCATCGGCGCTGTCGAGCGTGCCGGCGATGCGGCCCTCATACATCACCGCGATGCGGTCGCAGAGCACCAGCAATTCTTCGAGATCCTCACCGATGACGATGAGGCCGCAGCCCTTGGCCCGCATGTCGAGGAATTTTTCGTGGATGAAGCGGGCAGCGCCAATGTCGAGGCCGCGCGTCGGCTGCGAAACGATCAGCACCTTTGGATCGAAAGCGAGTTCGCGCGCCAAAAGCGCCTTTTGCAAATTGCCGCCTGACAGCGCCCCGGCGCGCGTCATCGGCCCGGGGCAGCGAATGTCATAGGCCTTGATCTGCTCCTCGGCAAAGGCGCGGATCGCATCCGGCTTGAGCAGGCCTCTGCTGCTGAAAGCCGCCGTATCGATGCGCGGCAGCACCATCGAATCGGCAAGCGGCAGATTGGTGACCAGCCCGGTCGTCATGCGGTCTTCCGGAATGCGCCCGAGACCGAGCCCCTGCACCTCGCGCGGTGAAAACCGCGAGACTTGTTTGCCGGCTATCGTCATCTTGCCGGCATCGGGCGCACGCACGCCGGAAATCACCTCGGCCAACGCGCGCTGGCCATTGCCGGAAACGCCCGCAATGCCGAGGATTTCACCGGCGCGGACCGAGAGCGACACATCGAGCAGCGCCATGCCGGAATGATGCGACGTGGAAATACCATCGAGGGTGAGTACCGCAGCACCTGGCGTCGATGGCCCTCTGGCCGGCGGCACGATCTCATGGCCGCACATCAGCGTTGCCATCTCGGAGGAGGTCGTGTTGGCCGGGTCATCGACGCGGCCGGCGACGCGGCCAAGCCGCAACACCACGCAGCGATGAGTCACCGCCCTGACTTCATTGAGCTTGTGCGAAATGAAGATGATGCCGAGCCCTTGCGCCGCCATCGAGCGCAACGCCGAAAACAGCCCGTCGACCTCTGTCGGCGCCAGCACCGCCGTCGGCTCGTCGAGGATCAAGAGTCGCGCGCCGCGAAACAGCGCCTTGACGATTTCGAGCCGCTGCTGCTCGCCGACCGACAATGCCGACACCGGGAGGTCGGGGCCGAGCGTCAGCCCATGCTGGCGGCCGATTTCGGCCAGCCGCGCCAGCCCGCCAGCGCGGTCGATCCGGCCTGATTTGCCTGATATACCGATGAGCAGGTTTTCCAGCACCGACAGCCGCGGCGCCAGGTGAAAATGCTGGTGCACCATGCCGATGCCGGCGGCCAGCGCATCGGCCGAGCTGTTGATCTTCACCGGGCTGCCCTGGATGAGGATCTCACCGGCATCCGGCGCATAGGCGCCGAACAGCACATTCATCAGCGTCGTCTTGCCGGCGCCGTTCTCGCCCAGCAGCCCGAGGATTTCGCCCGGTGCGACGCTCAGATCAACGGCCTCGTTCGCCTTGACGGCGCCGAAGACCTTGGTGATGCCGCGCATTTCGATGAGTGGGGCGGGCAATGGTGCTCCTGCGGGTCTTCACCCTCCCCCCTGTGGGGAGGGTCGGCTTACGATCGCAGCGAAGCGAAGATCGTGAGACGGGGTGGGGGTGCGGCGCCGAAGACCCCCACCCCGCTCCGCTTCGCGGATCGACCCTCCCCACGAGGGGGAGGGTAAACCTAATCCGAAACCGGCGTGTTCTCGTCCACATCCACCCGGAAATTACCTTCCAGAATCTCGGCCTTCTTCTTCTCGACCAGATCCTTGACCTCGGCGGGCAGCGTCTTGTCGAACTTGTGGTACGGCGCCAGGAACGAACCGCCCTTGGCCATGCGCGAGAAATCGCCATAGTCCTGCGCCGTGAAGACGCCGGCCTTGACCAGCTTGATCGCCTGTTCGACCGTCGGGTACATGTCCCAGACCGGCCCGGTGATGACCGTGTCGGGGCCGAGGCTCGCCTGGTCGGACATGTTGGAAATGGCGAGGATCTTCTTCTCCGCCGCCGCTTCGATGACGCCGAAGCGCTCGGCATAGATGACGTCGGCGCCGGCATCGATCTGGGCGATCGCCGCTTCCTTTGCCTTCGGCGGGTCGAAGAACGAACCGATGAAGGCGACCTTCTTCTTGATGTTGGGATTGACCTCCTTGGCGCCGGCAAAGAAGGCGTTGACCAGCCGGTTCACTTCCGGAATGCCCATCGCCGCGACGGCGCCGACCGTGCCCGACTTCGACATCTTGCCGGCGATCAGGCCGGAGAGATAGGCCGGCTCATGGATCCAGTTGTCGAAGACGCCGAAATTCGGTTCGGCCGGCCCGGCGCCCGAGCCGAACAGGAAGGCGGTCTTCGGAAACTGCTTGGCCGTCTTGCGCGATTCGCGTTCGGCTGCGAAGGCATCGCCCAGCACCAGCTGACAGCCGCCCTGCGCATATTCGCGCATGACGCGGCTGAAATCGGCGGTCTGCACCTTTTCCGACCATTTGTACTCGATGCCGAGTTCCTTCTCGGCCTTCTGCAAGGCGACATGGATCTGGTTGTCCCATGGCTCCTCGATCGGCGTGGCGAAGATCGCCGCCACCTTGAGCTTCTTGTCCTTGGCAAAGGCGCTGCCCGGCAGCATGGCCGCCGCCAGGCCAAGCGCGCCCAGTTCCAGCACGTTGCGTCGCGAAAGCCCTTGAATTTTGCTGTTGTCGTTTCTCATTGAAGTGCCCCTCTGGCTGACAGCCGTGTCGAGCCGGCTGTTCTCAGGAATGTAGACGGGGAACTATGGAACGGCGCTTGACTTTTGTCCACATGGTCAAATTTGGCGGCGTCGGGAGAAGGCCTATCCGGCGGCAGTGTCTTCCCACGAAGCGGTCTCGGCCATCCGCCTCAGCAGCGGCGCCACCCGGAAAACATCCTTGCCGGTCCGCTCGTGCCAATATTCCAACCGCTCGATGATCTTGCCCGCCCCTTCGAGGCCGGCCCAGAACATCGGCCCGCCCTTGCCCACGGGAAAACCGTAGCCATTGACCCAGACGATATCGATGTCGGAGGCGCGGGCGGCGATCTTCTCCTCGAGGATCTTCGCGCCCTCGTTGACCAAGGGATAGAGCGTGCGCTCGATGATTTCGTCGGTGGTGATGGTGTGCGGCGCGATACCCTTCTCGGTCGCCTTGTCGCGGATCAGCGCTTCGACCTCCGGATTGGGAGCAGGCGTGCGCGAACCGTTCTCGTAGCGATAAAAGCCGCTGCCGGTCTTCTGGCCGAAATGCCCCTGTTCGCACAGCGTGTCGGCAATCACTGCCGTCAGGCCGCGCGCCTTGCGATTGCGCCAGCCAATGTCGAGCCCGGCGAGGTCGCCCATCTGGAACGGCCCCATCGGCCAGCCGAAATCGGTGAACGCCTTGTCGATCTGGCTGGGCGTTGCGCCTTCCAGCAGCAGAGCCTCGGATTCCGAACCGCGCGCGGCCAGCATGCGATTGCCGACGAAACCGTGGCAGACGCCGACGACGACCGGCACCTTGCCGATTCGCCGCGCCAGCTCGACGACCGTTGCCAGTGCGTCCGGCGCGGTCTTCTCGGCCCGCACGATCTCCAGCAGCCGCATGACATTGGCAGGCGAAAAGAAATGCAGGCCGACGACATCCTGCGGCCGCGACGTCGCCGCGGCGATAGCGTTGACGTCGAGATAGGAAGTGTTGGTGGCCAGGATCGCGCCCGACTTGGCCACCGTGTCCAACTTGGCGAACACATCGTGCTTGACCGCCATGTCTTCGAACACCGCCTCGACGATCAGGTCGCAATCGGCGAGATCGCCATAGTCGGTGGACCCCTTGAACAGGCCGAGCCGCTCTCGCTTGGCATCTTCCGACAACGAACCACGCGTCACCGAAACGGCATAGTTTTTCTCGATCGTCGCCAGCCCACGCTGCAGCGCCTCGCCGCTGGTTTCCAGCAGGGTCACGGGATAGCCGCCACTGGCAAACGCCATGGCAATGCCGCCGCCCATCGTGCCGGCGCCGATGACGCCGACGCGTTCTATCTTGCGCCTGGCGACATCCTTGCCGGGACCCTTTGCCGCCTCACGTTCGGCGAAGAACAGGTGCCGCTGGGCGCGCGACTGGTCGCCGGCGACGAGTTTGGTGAACAGCGCCCGCTCCGCCGCCAACGCTTCGTCGAATGGCAGCGTCATGGCGTTACGAACCGCTTGCGCACAGGCGACCGGCGCGTCGAGGCCCCGCGCCTTTTTGGCCAGCTCAGCCGCCTCCTTGTCGAAGGCCGGGAGATCAATTTCCGCGAGCCGCTCGTTGCGGTCGCGCACCGCTACGAACGGGCCATCCTTTGCAACCATTTCGGCGGCGAAACGAGTTGCCTGCGCGACAAGGTCGCGGTCGAAGAGCGCGTCGACCAGGCCGGAGACGAGTGCGTCACCCGCGCCGATCGGCGTTCCAGAAACGATCATGCCGAGCGCCTTCCGCACACTGACAAGGCGCGGCAGCCGCACCGTGCCGCCGCCACCCGGCAGCAGGCCGAGCTTCACTTCCGGCAGGCCGAGTTTGGCTTGGACATCGGCGACGCGGAAATGACAGCCGAGCGCCAGTTCCAGCCCGCCGCCGAGCGCCGTGCCGTGGATGGCGGCGACCGTCGGCTTGGCGATGCTCTCCAGCGTCGCCACGATGGCGCGCAGTTCCGGCTGCTGCAATGGCTTGCCGAACTCGGTGATGTCGGCGCCGGCAACAAAAGTCCGCCCGGCGCAGGCAATGACGATGGCCGCCACCGACGGATCGTCCCGCAAGGAAACCAGCGCCTGCATCAACGGCTGGCGAACATGGAAGCTCAGCGCAT
The DNA here is from genome assembly GCF_056404235.1 of Mesorhizobium sp. P2_E10. NCBI lineage: Bacteria > Pseudomonadati > Pseudomonadota > Alphaproteobacteria > Hyphomicrobiales > Phyllobacteriaceae > Mesorhizobium > Mesorhizobium sp. P2_E10. The sequence continues at coordinate 72,655 of NZ_JBFUEK010000013.1, read as the reverse complement.
TGACCGGCGGATTGTCGATGGTGACGACGGCGACGCCGTTCTCGTTTGCGACGTTGACAGAATTGGACACGCGGAACCTCCCGAGACCGGCTGCGATCGCGGATAGGGTTTACTAGGCCGCGCTGCGAATGGAAACCCGATCCGTCTCTGGCTCAATGCTTGTCCGCGAGCCTATCGTCGACTTGTGGCGTCAGCCGCCAGGCAATTGCGCGTCGGCGCTGCGCCCGCCGCGCCACGAAGAGGCCGCAGCCGAGGCCGCGGAGGAACAGAAGCCCGGCAAAGGCCGCGTAGGAGGAGTCGGCTGGCAGGGCCATCAGCCTCACGAAGCTCGCGGCACCCGCCACCATGCCGCTAACAGCAAACGAAACGCCTCCGAAACGATCCAAGAAACAGCCAGAAGCCGGGCATCGCCGACCAGAGCAGCGTCTGCTCGATTGAGTACCAAGATTGTACATTTCGGCCCGGCCGAACTGGTCGCCGAGACGGCCGAAAGCGACGACCAGCACGGCGGTGGCGATCCATGTAGCCGATGATCGTCCACAGCAGATAGTTGATGTTCCCGGGGTCGAGCGCCTTGAGGCCGATGCCACGGAACACCGCCGGCAGGCTGATCAGAAGGATCGAGCCGTTGATGGCGGCGGCCAGCATACCGAGCGTGGTGTAGCTCAGAACCATCCATTTGTGGGTTGCGGACGATCCTGCATGGTGGCGATCATCGTGGTAATGTCCGGCAACGCTGGCATGATAGCCGCCGTGCTAGATTATGAGGGTGACCTCCGTCATATGAGGCTGACCTCACATATGTATGAGGATACTCTCACGTATATATGAGGATGGTCTCACTTTTGGAAGCATGAGGATGACCTCTGAAAAAGCAAGCGCAACACCGCCGCCGCCGCGCGCGCCGCAGCAAAAAAGAGGCCGCGACCGTGTCGCGGCCCTGATGGCAGCAGCCGCGGAACTGTTCGTCGAAAAGGGTTTCGAGGCCACGACGATGACCGAGATCGCCGCCAGGGCGGGGGCGGCCATCGGCACGCTCTACCTGTTCTTCCCGACCAAGCAGGCCATGGCGCAGGCGATCCTTGTCGCAACGGCGGAAGAGCTGTCGGCCGAGCTCGATGGCTTGCGCGAGCAAACCGAGGCGATGCACGCGGCGACGATCGCCGACCAGTTGTTCGCGTTGCTGGGCACGTTCATGGCCACGCATCCGGTCTATTCGTCGCTGCTCGATCTGCCGGGCGACGATCAATGGCGGCGCGCGGTGCGAGCCCTCCGCCGGGAGCAGATCGCCGCCTTGTTTTCGCAAGCCTATCCGCGCTTGCCGGCAGGGCAGGCGGAGCGCCTGGCGGTGATCGTACCCCAGCTTATGCGCATACCTCTGACGCTGGTCGGCGAGGAGCGCCTGCGCGACGAGGTGCTGGATGAGTTGCGGCTGATGCTGAACAGGCATCTGGAGTCATGAGAAAGCTGACGTAGGCCTGGAGCAGGATCCCGAAAAGTGGAATCCAGTTTTCGGAAAAGATCATGCTCCAACAAGAAGATAGTGCCCCATCCCGATTCCATCGGGATGGAACAGGCTCTAGCGCAGCGCTTTCTGCCCGCCCGCCACGGTGATGACGCCGACGATGATCAGCCCGGTCAGCAACAGTCGAACGCCGGCGCTGACGCCGAATGTGTTGAGCATGGTGAGAAGCAGCACCAAGAATAGTGCCGCCCCCCAGACGCCCGGCACATTGGCCTTGCCGCCCGCCACCGAGGTGCCGCCGATGACGACGACGGCGATCGAGGCCAAGAGATACTCGTTGCCGATATCGACATTGGCGCCGCGGAAATAGCCGGCCAGCAGCGCCCCGTCGATGCCGCCGAGCGCGCCCGACAGCGTGTAGGTGAGGAAGCGGATGCGGCCGACATTGACGCCGGCCAGCCAGGCGGCACGGATGTTCTGGCCGATCGCCAGCACCGAGCGGCCGTAGATCATGCGTTGCAGCGCGATGGCAGTACCTATGGTGAACAGAACCGTGAGGATCGCCAGCACCGGAATGCCAAGGACCTGCCAGTTGGCGAAATCGGCGAAGCCTGGCGGCGGCTTGATCTGCAGCCCGCGCCCGTAGCTGATGTCGATCGACTGGATGATGAAGCTCGCCGACAAAGTGGCGATGATCGGCGGAATGCGCAGCGCCCAGATCAAGAGATAATTGGCGGCGCCGATCGCCATGCCGCAGGCGAGCGCCGCCAGCAGCCCGACCGCGATCATCGAATCATTGCCGTCCATCACTTTCATCGCGACCGCGCTGGCCAGACCGATATTGGCCGGCAGCGACAGGTCGACATTGCCCGGTCCGAGCGTGATGACGAACATCTGGCCGACGCCGACGATGACGGTGAAGACGGCAAGGGACAGGGCCGCCGTGATCATGCCGCCGCCGCCATAACCGCCGGTGAAGGCGATGGTTGCCAGCCACACCAGCAGTGCGCCGAGAAACGACCAGATCCAGGGTTTGGTCAGCATTGTCCGCAGCGAGGCCATCTCACCTCTCCTTGCGGCTGATCAGCACCCGGGCCGCCAGCACGATGATCAGGATGGCGCCATTGGCGGCGACCTGCCAGTCGGGCGGAATGTGCATGAAGGTGAGCAGCGGCGAGGCGGCTAGCGCCAGCGTCAGCGCACCGAGCACCGCGCCGATCGGCGACACCCTGCCGCCGACGAATTCGCCGCCGCCGAGGATGACGCCGGCGATCGACAGCAGCGTGTAGCCGTTGCCGATATTGGCATCGGCCGACGTGGTGATGCCGATCAGCGCCATGCCGGAGAACACGCCGAACAGGCCGGTCAGTGCAAACAGCACGATCTTGGTTCTGAGCAGCGACCAGCCGGCGCGCCCAAGTGCTGCCGGATTGCCGCCGGAGCCGCGCAGGATGACGCCATAGGAGGTGCGCATCAGGCCGAAATGGACGACCGCTGCGATGAGCAGCGCGGCGATGATCGGAAACGGAATGAACGGCGGCTTGAACGCCATCAGCGACAGCAGCCAGTCCGGCGCCTTGCCGCCGGGCTTTGGCAGGATGAGGATGGCAAGGCCCTGCCAGACGAAGCTCATGCCCAGCGTCACCACGATCGACGGCAGATTGCGCAGATGGATCAGCGCCCCGAGCAGCGCATAGACGCCGATCGAGCCGAGCAGGATGACGACACCGGTGAGCGGCGCATCCTTCAGCCATGTCGCGGTGACGCAGCCGACGAAACCGACAAAGGTGCCGATCGACAGATCGAGCTCGTTGCCAGCGATGACGAACATCTGCGCGATCGTCGCCAGCGCGATCGGGATCGCCAGATTGAGCATCAGGCTGAAGCCGAAATAGCTGATGGCGCGCGGGTTGAGCCAGGCGATGGCCAGCAGCACCAGCACGAGCGACAAAGCCGGCAGCAGGCCGCGCAGCAGCCGCGCCCGTGCCAGCGCGCCGCGTTCGGCAGAACCTTTTGGGGCGGTCTCGACGGTTGCTGTCGTCATCTCAGGCCGCGTCGCCGAATGAGGACTGGATGATCTTTTCCTCCGTCAGTTCGTCGCGTCGAAGATTGGCGACGATCCGGCCGTTCTTGAAGACATAGATGTGGTCGCAATTGTCGAGCTCTTCGGTTTCGGTGGTGTACCAGAGGAAGGTGCGACCGAGGCGCGCCTCTTCGCGCACGAGGTCGTAGACTTCGAGCTTGGTGCCGATATCGACGCCGCGCATCGGATCATCCATCAGCACGATCTTGGCGTCGGAGCCGAGCGCCCGCGCGAACAGGGCTTTCTGCTGGTTGCCGCCGGACAGCGAAAAAATGTTGTTGTTCATATCCGGCGTGCGGATGCCGATCTTCTTTTGCCAGAAGGCGGCGAGTTCGGCCTCGCGCTGCGGCGAGATCAGCAAGCCGTTGCGCAAGCGCGCCAGCGAGCGGATGCCGATGTTCTCTGATATCGACCATTGCGGAAAGATGCCGTCCGACTGGCGGTCGCCGGCCACCAGCGCCACCGGCGCTGTCACCTCGATGCCCGTCCTGGCGCGCTGAGCAGCGGCAAAGATCGCAAGCAGCAGATCCGTCTGTCCATGTCCGGCAAGTCCGGCGAGGCCGATGATCTCGCCGGCACGCGCGACGAGTTCCTTGCCGTCCTCCTGCCGTGCCGGACGCGCCCGAACCCGCAGCGGGCCGGCCGCTGATTTGGTCGCCACTTCGGCCGCGATCTTCTCGCGTGCCTCCGCGCCACCCATCGCCGTCACCAGCTTTTCGCGGTCGAAAGCCCTGGCCGCATCGGCGGCGACGACCTTGCCGTCGCGCATCACCACGATGCGGTCGGCATTGTTCAGCACCTCGCCCAGCACATGCGAGATCAGGATGCAGCTGCCGCCACTTGCGACGAAGCGGCGCACGAAGGCCAGCAGCTGGCCGGCCGTGTGCGCGTCGAGCGAGGATGTCGGCTCGTCGAGGATGACCAGTTCGAGCGGATCCTGCGTCACCGTGAAGGCGCGCGCCACTTCGACCATCTGGCGCCGGCCGATCGAAAGGTCGCCGGCAATGTCGGCCGCCGAAATGCTGTGGCCCGGAAAGATCTCGTCGAGCTTGGCGGCGATGAGATCAGCCGCCTTGCGCCGCCAGCCAAAACCGCGCAGCGACGGGTGATTGATGCGGGTGTTCTCGGCGACGCTGAGGTTGGGGCACAGCGACAATTCCTGGAACACGCAGCGTATGCCGAGCTTTTGCGCGCGCGGCACCGAATAGTGGTCCTCGATGCCGCCGCGCACGGCGATCTGGCCGCTGTCGGGCACCATTGTGCCCGACACCATATGCATCAGCGTCGATTTGCCCGCGCCATTGTGGCCGACCAGGCCGACGCACTCGCCTGATACAACGTGGAAGTCGACGCCGTTGAGCGCCCGAACGGCGCCGAAATGTTTTTCGGCCCCGTTCAGTCTGACTATATCCAATTTGGCGGCGCCGAGATGTTTTTCGGCGCCGTCCAGTCTGACGATGTCTGCGTTGACCTCAGGCATACTCAACGATATCCGGTCGGCGATGCCAGCGGCAACAGGTCAGCCATCACTTGATGTTGGCTTTGATGGCCGCGATGGCATCTTCCTGCGTGTATTCGTGGCTGGCGACGCCGCCCTTGACGATTTTTGGCAGCTCGGCCTCGAAATCGTCCTGGGTGAAGGCGAGATACGGCACCAAGAGATCGTGCGGGATGTCGGTGCGGCCGTCGAGCACCTGCTGTGCCACCCAGAAGGCGAGTGACGATACGCCGGGCGCGATCGACGCCGACCATGTCTGGTAGCCGTCCTTGTCCTTCTGCTCTTTCCACCACTGCAGTTCGTCCTGGCGATTGCCCATGATGATGGTCGGGCGCGGCTTGCCGGCGGCGGCGAAGGCCTGTGCGGCGCCATAGCCGTCACCGCCCTGGTCGACGATGCCGACGACATCCGGCAGCGACGGCAGGATGGTCGCGACCGCCTTCTGCGCCGTGGTCTGGTCCCAATCGCCGGTCACCGAGCCGACGATCTTGAACTCGGGATGGGCAGCGACGCCTTCGAGGATGCCGGCATGGATGGCATCGTCGATCGAGGTGCCGGCAAGGCCACGGATTTCCAAGAGATTGCCGCCCTTGGGCTGGAACTTGGCCATCTGCTCGACTTCCTGCTTGCCCATGTCCTTGAAGTCGACGACGACGCGGTAGGCGCAAGGTTCGGTGACGGTGCCGTCGAAGGAAACGACGGTGATGCCGGCATCGCAGGCCTGCTTGATAGCGCCGTTGAGCGCATCCGGCGATGCCGCGTTGATGACGATGGCGTCATAGCCCTGCAGGATCAGGTTCTGCACCTGGGCCGCCTGGGTCGGCACTTCCTTGTCGGCGGTGGTGAAGATGTCGGCCGCGCCGACCACCTTGTCGGCGACCGCCTTCTTGGTGACGATGCCATAGCTGTCGAGCATCGCCTGCCGCCACGAATTGCCGGCATAATTGTTGGAGAAGGCGATCTTCTTGCCACTGGTGTCTGCAAGCGCCGTACCTGAGGCCAGCATGGCCGCCAGGGTACTCAAGACCAGTAGTTTCTTCATGTCATAGTCCTCCTATGTGATGTTGACTGCTGCACTTGCCACCGGCTTTCAGGCCGGCGGACCTCCCGTTCCGATTTGAGCACGGATGATCCCGGACTCAAAACAGTCTCAACCCCGGCACACGAACCCTTAGCCGGTAAAGCGACGTCGACGCGGCGATGTAGAGGCTCTTCAGATCCTCGTCGCCGAAGGTGAAATTCGCACACTCTTCCGGCGTCGCGATGACACCCAGAATGTCGCCTGAGGCATCGAAGACATGGATACCGCCGGGACCGGTGCAGTAGAGATTGCCGCGGCTGTCGATCTTCATGCCGTCCGGCGCTCCCGGCTCCGCACCTTCGGTCGCGGCCCATACGGCGCCGCCGTTCAGACCGCCATTCGCTTCGACCCCGAACACCCTGATATGGCCGCGCTCGGTGTCGTTGATGAACAGCCGCGACTCGTCGAGCGAGAAGCACAGCCCGTTCGGCTGGGCGAAATCCTCGGCAACCAGCGTCAGCCGGGCGCCGTCGCCGTCGATCCGGTAGACGCCCTGGAAGGGCAGTTCCTGGGGTCTTGGCACGCCGTAAAACTCCATCCGGCCAAAACCCGGATCGGTGAAGTAGATCGACCCGCTGGTGGCGACGACGATGTCGTTGGGGCTGTTGAGTTGCTTGTCGCCGTGATGCGTGGCCAGCACCGTCGTGCCGCCGTTCGGTTCGGCGCGGGTGACGCGGCTTGTCGCATGCTCGCAGGTGACCAGCCGGCCCTGGCGATCGAGCGTGTTGCCATTGGCCTTGTGGCTCGGCTCCCGGAACAGTTCGACCTCACCCGAGGGGCTTCGCCGATACATGCGGCTTTCCGGAATGTCGCTGAACACCAGCCATTTCTCGTAGGGGTGCCACACCGGCCCTTCGATGAAGCCGAAGCCGCTCGCCAGCCTTTCCATGGCCGCGTTGCCGACAACGTCGCCGAAACCGGAATGGCGGGCACCCACCGACGCAGCCATCATTGGCTCTTCGGTTCGCCCAGGAGCATCCATATGCTGGCGAATGGCATAAGCGTTTCCCGTATATCTTCTTGTTGTTGGGGTGAGGTTAGTCGTCGCTCCGCAGGAGCGATACCGGCCTACCCGCGGCAACGACTGTGTGTTTGCACAGTCACAGCCAGATCCGATGATTTTCTACGGGATCAATGGCCCTGCGGCGGCGCCGCGTTGGCCAGCCAGGCGTCGAGGCGGTCCTGTTCGCGGCGCAACGCATCGACATTGATCAGCCCCCTCGCCATGGCGAGATAGATCGCCCGCGTGCGCGAGTTGAAGACCGAGGCATCGCTGGCACCGTCCTCGACCGGCACGATGCCAAGCTTTTCGTAGACATGCTTGATGCGGCTCTGCGCGCCGCGGATCGACAGCCCCCGACGCGACGCAATGGCCCGGTCGGTGAGGCCGAGCGCGATATCGATCAGGCTTTCATACTCGCCATCGGTGATGCCTTCAAAGCGATCCTGGACGCGGTGCTGGATGCCGCGGATCTCGCGGTCAATGATACAGTGGCCTTCGCGGAAAACGCCGCGCAAGGCCGAGCGCATGCCCTCTTCCGTCGCCGATTTCAGCACATAGCCATAGACCGAACCGGGCGGCACGATGCGCGCCACCCCTCGGACATAGGCTTCGTCGGCAAAATTCGACCAGAACAGGATATGCGTGCCGGCAGAGCGGCTCCAGATCGAGCGGGCGACCTCGATCCCCGTCGCCTTGGGCAGTTGCAGGTCGAGCACGACATGCGCCGGCTGGCGCTCGGCCGCCAGATTGATGGCGTCCTCGCCGTCGCCGGCCTCGATCACCTCGACGTCGCCGGGCCATAATTGCTCGACGGTTTGCCGCGCGAATGTGCGGTGCAGCCCGTCATTCTCGGCGATCATGACCAGCATCATAGTGCCTCCGACACAACGCGGTGTTCAGCCGCTACAGCAGGCGGCATGGCCGCCTTGCCTTGCAAGGGCTGGCGGTCGATCTCGATGACCACCCGCGTCCCGCTGCTCTTCCGGTTCGCCCGGCCGATGCGCAGGCGCGCGCCGATAAGCGCTGCCCTTGTATGCATATGGCCGATGCCGCCATGCGCGGCCGGATCGACCGTGCCACAGCCCTGGCCGTCATCGGTGACGACGACGCGCAGCACAGTCTCGGTGGCATCCAGCAGCACGTCGATGCGGTGCGGCGCGGCGTGACGAACCGCATTGTTGATGGCTTCCTGGACGATCCGGTATAGCGCCGTGCGCATCGGCTCCGACAGGCTGTCGGCGCTGCCGGCGCTGGTGTCGGCGATGCGCACGGCAATCGGCGGCTTGGCCCTGGCGACGCTGCGGTTGAGATGCGCTTCGACGGCATCGCGCAGGCCGAACAGCTCGAGCACGCTCGGCCGCATGTCGTCGACGATGTGGCGCAATTCGGTGAGGCAGCCGACGACCTCCTGTTCGAGATCGGCAAGCTGCGCCGCCCGCGCCACGCCCTGGCTGCGAAACGCCGAGACCTGGCGCGCGATCCGGGCAAGGTCGCCAAGCGTCTGGTCATGCAGGTCCATGGCCATGCGGCGACGTTCCCGCTCCATGCCTTCGGTCAGTTGCGAGGCGCCGACCCTGAGCAGCTCGACCCGGTTGTGCGCTTCGCTTTCGGCGAGCATGGCGCGGCGCGCCTCCTCGGTCTGGATCAGCGCAAAGATATAGGGCGCGATCAGATCGGCGCATTGCTGGGCCACCGCGACATCGGCAAGCGTGTAGCAGCCGACCTCATGCCGGCTGATATTGAGGGCGCCAATGATGCCGCCCCGCGCCTTGAGCGGCACGACGATGCGGCTGCGCAGCCTGGCGGCGAAGATCGGCCCGTCGATCGCTTTGTCGAAATGGAAGCGCTGGTCGCACAGCGCGTCGTCGGAAAGCAGATAGGGCACCTCGCCCCACAGGATCGAGCGTATCGGGCTGACCTCGGTCGGCAACGGATGCTGCGCCAGCTCGCTCCAGCTGGTGTGGAAGCCGGCCTCGTAGCAGGCATGCTTGCGCCCATCCTGCGACAGCACCGCCAGATCGACGTGATCGTGCGGAATGAGCGTGCCGATCTCGATGGCGGTTGCGCGAAATGCCGAGCCCGGGTCGATATGGCCGGCCAGCGCCTGCGAAATGGCCAGCAGCCGGTCGATCAGCATGGGAGATACATCCGACATCGTTTTGAGACCCTCCCATGACACCTGAACAAACTACGCTATGCGAGCCGCGACGCTTCTCGCGCCGCCAATCCCCGAATTTCGTCAGGCCTCCCCTGCGGCCGGAATAGTGGGCACCTGTGACCGGCGCTGTCAACGACGCCTCCGTCGCGGCGGTCGATCAACTTGCGGTGCATCAATTGAAAAGGGTTCGCGTCCTGGTCTAGGGAGTAAGCTGGAGACCAAAGCAAAAATGGCAGTGACGCCGACAGTTGCGCCGGGCGCACCCGGAATCCCAGCGCGCTGGACGTCGAGCGCCAAGAGCGGCGTTGGCGCCGCCCTTTCACCGGCCAGCCGCGTCTGGTTCACACTCAGCCACGGCATTCTCAACGAAGTCTACTATCCGCGCCTCGACAGCGCCTGCACGCGCGACATGGGGCTGCTGGTGACCGGCGCTGGCGGCTATTTCTCCGAGGAAAAGCGCGACGCCGAACACCAGGTCGAACCGTTCGAGGACGGCGTGCCGGCCTACCGGCTGGTGAACACCGCGGCCGACGGCGCCTGGCGGATCGAAAAGCGCATCGTTACGGATCCGAAACGCCCCGTTTTGCTGCAGGAGATCACCTTCACGCCGCTCAAGGGCGCGGGCCACCGCGTCTACGCACTTCTGGCGCCGCATCTCGTCAATGCCGGCATGGGCAACACTGCCTGGATCGACGACCATCATGGAAAAACGATGCTGTTTGCATCGGGTCGCGGCGTCTGCCTGGCGCTCGCCTCGTCGCTGCCCTGGGGAGACTGCTCGGCCGGCTATGTCGGTGTCTCCGACGGCTGGCAGCAACTCAACCACAGCGGCCGTCTCGATCCGGCTTGGCAAAGAGCCGAGGACGGCAATGTCGCGCTGACCGGCGAGATCGGCTTTTCCCCCGCAAATCCGAAAGCCTTGCTGGCGCTTGGCTTCGGCGCCACCCCGCAAGAGGCGGCGGACCATGCCGCAGCCAGCCTTGGCCAAGGGTTTGAGCCTGCCGCCATGGCCTATGTCGAGACGTGGCGCAAATGGCAGGCCGGCCTGCTGCCGCTCGACCGCCATGACCAAACCGGCCTCAACACCTATCGCGTCAGCACGGCGGTTCTGGCAACGCACCGGTCTCTCGCCAAGCCCGGCGCGGCCGTCGCCAGCTTGTCCATCCCGTGGGGCTTCAGCAAGGGTGACGACGATCTCGGCGGCTATCATCTGGTCTGGCCGCGCGATCTGGTGGAAACCGCGGGCGGTTTCCTGGCAGCCGGCGACGCCGAGGCGGCGTTGCAGACCCTCGCCTATCTCCGCTCCATCCAGCAGCCGGACGGCCATTGGCCGCAGAACGTCTGGCTCGACGGCTCACCCTATTGGCCAGGCATCCAGATGGACGAATGCGCCTTCCCGCTGCTGCTCGCCGACGCGCTGCGCCGCGCCGGCCACTTGCCGCCGGCCGCGCTGACTTCCTTCATGCCGATGATCGAGAAGGCGGCCTCCTACGTCGTCCGCAACGGTCCGGTCACCGGCGAGGACCGCTGGGAAGAGGACGCCGGCTATAGCCCGTTCACGCTGGCAGTCGAGATCGCCGCATTGCTCGCCGCCGCCGATATGTTCGAGGCTTGCGGAAAAGCAGAGCCGGCTAATTATCTGCGTGAAACCGCCGACAGCTGGAACGACCAGATCGAGCGCTGGACCTATGTCAGCGGTACGGATTTGTGCGCCGAGCATGGCGTCAGCGGCTACTATGTCCGCATCGCACCGCCCGACGATGCCGGCGCGGCGTCGCCGAAGGACGGCTTTGTGCCCATCAAGAACCGCCCGCCCGGCGACACAGACCGGCCTGCCGAAGCCATCATCAGCCCGGATGCACTGGCGCTTGTCCGCTTCGGTCTCAGGGCAGCCGACGACCCCCGCATCGTTGACACGCTCAGGGTCATCGACGCGCAATTGCGCATCGATCTGCCGCGAGGGCCGCTCTGGTATCGCTATACCGGTGACGGCTACGGCGAGCATGCCGACGGCGCGCCTTTCGACGGAACCGGCATAGGCCGGCCGTGGCCGTTGCTGGTCGGCGAACGCGCCCACTACGAGCTGGCGGCGGGGCGCAAGGACCAGGCAGCGGACCTGCTCGAGACATTCGAGGCCTCCGCCGGGGTCAGCGGCCTGCTGCCGGAGCAGGTCTGGGATGGTCCCGATATGCCGGAGCGCGAATTCCGCCACGGCGGGCCATCGGGCAGCGCCATGCCGCTGGTCTGGGCGCATTCGGAGCACATCAAGCTGTTGCGCTCGCTCAGCGACGGCGCGGTCTTCGACATGCCGCCGCAAGGCGTCAAGCGCTACATCAGGGACAAGACCGTGTCGCCGCTGCGGACATGGCGCTTCAACAACAAGCCGCGCACCATCCCCGCCGGCAAGCTATTGCGCGTGGAGCTTCCGGCGCGCGGCGTGGTCCACTGGACAAGCGACAAATGGCTGACTGTGCAAGACAGCAAGACCGCGGAGAATACCTTTGGCATCCATCTGGTGGATCTGCCTGTTGGCGGTATTCCGCCGCGCGAGACCATTGTCTTCACTTTTTTCTGGCCCGATACCGGCCGTTGGGAGAGTGTCGACTTTTCCGTCGGCATAGACGCGCCGGACAGCCCGTAAAGCTTCGATTCCTCAAGAAACCAGGACGAGACCATGCAGATCGGAATGATGGGACTGGGCAGGATGGGCGCCAACATGGTGCGCCGCCTGATGCGCGATGGCCATGAATGCGTCGTCTATGACATCAACGCGGCAAGCGTCGCCGCACTGGTCAAGGATGGCGCCATCGGTGCTGCCTCGATGGAGGAATTCGTCGGCAAGCTGTCCAAGCCGCGCAGCGCCTGGCTGATGCTGCCGGCGGCGATCACCGGCAGGATCGCCGACCAGGTGGCAGCGCTGATGGAACCCGGCGACATCATCATCGATGGCGGCAATTCCTACTACCACGACGCCGTCGACCAGGCGGCTGAGCTGGCGGCCAAGGGCCTGAACTATGTCGATGTCGGCACCAGCGGCGGCGTCTGGGGGCTAGAGCGCGGCTACTGCCTGATGATCGGCGGTCCCGACGAGGCGGTGCGCCATCTCGATCCGATCTTTGCCACGCTGGCGCCGGGCCTCGATGCCGGTGCGCCGGCTCCCGACAAGGCCGCCGGAACCGCGCCGTTCGGCTATCTGCATTGCGGACCGAGCGGCGCCGGCCATTTCGTCAAGATGGTCCACAACGGCATCGAATATGGCGTCATGGCCGCCTATGCCGAAGGCATGAACATCCTGAAGTCGGCCAATGCCGGCAAAAGGCAGCGCACGGCCGACGCCGAAACCAGCCCGCTGGAGAACCCGAAATACTATCAATTCGACATCGACCTTCCCCAGGTCGCCGAGGTCTGGCGACATGGCAGCGTCATCGGTTCCTGGTTGCTCGACCTGACCGCAGGCGCACTGAAGAGCGACCCGGCGCTGGCGCAATTCGGTGGCCGGGTCTCGGATTCCGGCGAAGGCCGCTGGACGCTGAAGGCGGCGATCGACACCGGGGTGCCGGCGCCGGTGCTGTCCTCGGCGCTGTTCGACCGTTTCTCCTCGCAAGGCGAATCCGAATTCTCCGACAAGCTCCTGTCCGCCATGCGCTACGCCTTCGGCGGCCATGTCGAGAAACCGAAGGCCGGCTCGTGACGGTGGCGAGGGAGGCACGCTCATGAGCCAGGAACGCTCCGACACACTGGTGCTTTTCGGCGCCACCGGCGATCTCGCCCACAAGAAGATCTTTCCGGCACTTTACCAGATGGTCGCCAAGGGGACGCTGAGCGAGCCGGTGATCGGCGTTGCCTTCGATCCCTGGGACCTCGGCCAGCTGCAGGCGCGCGCCCGCGACGGCATCATCGCAGCACTTGGCAGCATCGATGACGCGGTCTTCGCCAAGCTGGCCTCGCAGCTGCGCTATGTCAGCGGCGATTACCGCAACGGCGCCACGTTCGAAAAACTGAAAAACGCGCTTGGCGCGGCCCAGCGGCCGCTGCACTACATGGCGGTGCCGCCGACCATGTTCGAGACCGTCGTCCAGGGGCTGGAGCAGTCGGGCACCGCGCATGGCGCGCGGCTGATGGTGGAAAAGCCGTTCGGCCACGATCTGCAATCGGCGCGCTGGCTGAACCGGGTGCTGCATCTGGTCTTCGACGAACAATCGATCTTCCGCATCGACCACTATCTCGGCAAGGAAGCGATCCAGAACCTGCTCTATTTCCGCTTCGCCAATTCCTTCCTCGAGCCGATCTGGAACCGCAATTTCGTCGAAAGCGTCCAGATCACCATGGCCGAGGATTTCGGCGTCGAGGGTCGTGGCCGCTTCTATGACGATGTCGGCGCTATCCGGGACGTCATCGAAAACCATCTGCTCAACATCCTGCTGTTGCTCGCCATGGAACCGCCGGTCGGCCGCTCCGCCGACGACCTGATCGACGAGAAGGTGCAGGTGCTCAGGGCCATCCGCACGCTGACCAAAGACGATGTCGTGCGCGGCCAGTTCAACGGCTATCTGGCCGAGCCCGGCGTGGCGCCGAATTCGCCGGTCGAGACTTTTGCGGCTGTCCGCTTCTTCGTCGACACCTGGCGCTGGCAGGACGTGCCCTTCTTCATCCGCGCCGGCAAGAACATGCCGGTGCATGTCACCGAAGTGGTGGTGCGGCTGAAGCGGCCGCCCCTCGACGTCTTCGATCCGATCAAGCCCACCGACCAGAACTACGTCCGCTTCCGCATCGATCCGCAGGTGGTGATCGCCATCGGCGCCCAGCGCAAGGCGCCCGGCGACGACATGGTTGGCGAGCAGGTGGAACTGACGGCGCTCGACGACTCGAAGAGTGACATGCCGCCCTATGAGCGGCTGATCGGCGACGCCATGAACGGCAACGGCCAATTGTTCACCCGCCAGGATGCCAGCGAACTCGCCTGGCGCATCGTCGGCCCGGTGCTCGGCGACACCACACCACCGCATATCTATGAGCCCAGGACATGGGGACCGGCCGATGTGATGGCCGGGTTCGGGCCGCCCAATGGTTGGATCGATCCGGTAAAGTAATCCAGAGCATGATCCCGAAAAGTGGGACCCGGTTTTCGGAAAAGATCATGCTTAAACAAAAAGATAGAGCCCCATTCCGATTCCATCGGGATGGAACAGGCTCTAGGAGGTGAAGCAATGGCCAAAGCGGTGAAACAACCGGCAGCAGGCACGGAGCCGGTCGTGCTGGCGATCGATATTGGCGGCTCGCACGTCAAGATCCTGACCAGCGCCGGCGGCGAGGAACGCCGGGCCGATTCCGGACCGGGACTGACGCCGCAGCAGATGATCGCGACGGTGAAGACATTGGCCGAGGGCCTGCCCTACGACGTCATCTCGATGGGTTACCCCGGCCCGGTGACCCACAACCGGCCGATGATCGACCCGGCCAATCTCGGCAAGGGCTGGGCCGGCTATGATTTCGCCGCCGCCTTCGGCAAACCCGTAAAAGTGGTCAATGACGCGCTGATGCAGGCGATCGGCAGCTATGAAGGCGGACGCATGCTGTTCCTCGGCCTGGGCACCGGCCTCGGCGCCGCGATGATCGTCGACAACGTCGCCCAGCCGATGGAGCTGGCGCACCTTCCCTACAAAAAGGGGAAAAGCTTCGAGGACTATGTCGGCGAACGCGGCCTTGAAAAGCGCGGCAAGAAGAAGTGGCACAAATACGTCTTCGACGTCGTCGATCGGCTTCGCGCCGCCATGCAGCCGGACTACGTGGTCATTGGCGGCGGCAATGTCGACAAACTCGACGAATTGCCTGAGGACAGCAGGCGCGGCGACAACACGCGCGCCTTCGAAGGCGGCTTTCGCCTGTGGCGCGACAAGGCGCTTATCGTCTGATATTAGTCCAGTTTAGTATAGTCGTTCAAAATAACGTGTGATTTAGCGCGAAATCATTGCGTTGTGCAGATTTGCCGACTAGGAATTCCGCCACCCCCGCCGATGGAGAAAATAGATTGTCCGACGATAGCAACAACACCAGCAAAGACGACCTGCTAGAACTGACGGCTCACATCGTGTCCGCCTATGTCGAGAAGAACCGCTTGCCAGCTTCCGGCCTGAGCGACCTTATCGCCAGCGTCAGCGCCTCGATCAGCGGGCTCGGACAACCGGTGACCCCGGTCGCCGCGCCGCTCGTCCCCGCGGTCAATCCGAAGAAGTCGGTGACCCCGGACTACATCATCTGCCTCGAAGACGGCAAACGGTTCAAATCCCTGAAGCGTCATCTCGGCGTGCATTTCGGACTGACGCCGGAGGCCTATCGCACCAAATGGAGCCTGCCGTCCGACTATCCGATGGTCGCCCCCAATTATGCGGCTTCGCGCTCGGCGCTGGCCAAGTCGATCGGTCTTGGCCGCAAGGCCGCCGAACCAGCGCCCGTCAAGCGTCAGGCCAGGAAGGCTAAGGCCTAGGCTGGCAGCAGAATCCTCGCTAAGCAGGCTGGTGGTTCTGCCGGCGGTCCCTCGACGGCAGATGTCGGGGGAGTGCCGCCATGAACTACGCCAGGATGGTGATCGAGAAAGAGGCGCCGGAGGAGTACGGCTACGACCGTATCCGCTACAACCTCTCCGAAAGCTCGATCGGCGACCAAAAACTTTCCGACATCGGCCTGTCGCTGCCCGATCTGACGCTGTTCTATGGCGAGCATCGCGGCGACAAGGAATTGCGCGCCCTGATCGCGGCGCAGGACGAAGGCATCTCGCCTGACGATGTGCTGGTCACCGCCGGTGCGGCGGGCGCGCTGTTCATCATCTCGACCTCGCTTCTGTCCGAGCGCGACCACCTCGTCGTCATCAGGCCCAACTACGCCACCAACATCGAGACGCCAAAGGCGATCGGCTGCGCCATCTCCTATGTCGATCTGAATTTCGACGAGGGTTTTGCCATCGATGTCGGCAGCGTCACAGCGGCCATGCGGCCGAATACAAAGCTGATCAGCGTCACCTGTCCGCACAACCCGACCGGCACGATGATGCGCCAGGCCGATCTCGACGCGCTGGTGGCGCTGGCCGAGGCTAGCGGCTGCCATCTGCTGGTCGACGAAACCTATCGCGACCTTTCCTATGGAACGCGCCTGCCGACCGCCGCCTCGCTGAGCCCGCGCGCGATCAGCGTCTCGTCGCTGTCGAAAGCTTTTGGCATTCCCGGCATCCGCATCGGCTGGCTGGTCACCCGCGACGTAGCACTTCAGGAAAAGTTCCTCGCCGCCAAGGAGCAGATCGGCATCTGCGGCAGCGTCATCGACGAAGGCATTGCGCGCGGCATGCTTGAACGTCGCGACATTTTCCTCGCGGCGCTGCTGCCTGAAATGGCCAGGCGACGCGACATCGTCCAGGCCTGGATCGACCGCGAACCGCTGGTCGACTGGGTGCGGCCGGAAGGCGGCGTCGTCGGCTTCCCCAGGCTCAAGGTCAATCCCGGTTTCGACCTCGACCGCTTCTATGTGAACCTGCTGGAGAACCAGGGCACCTATGTCGGACCCGGCCACTGGTTCGACATGCCGAAAAGTTTCTTCCGCGTCGGCTTCGGCTGGCCGAAGGAAGCCGAATTGCGCGGCGGCCTCGACGCCATTTCCGCTGCGCTGCGTTCCTGAGCGCCGCGTTCAGATTTCCTGCAGGCCCGGGTTACCGCTGCGCCAGATGGATTCCCGCCAGCATGCAGCGGACCGATCCGCCCGCGAGTTCTATGGTCGGAATGTCGAGGCTGATGGGCGCAATGCAGTTTTCGATGGCGGCGACCTGATCGGGACGAAGCGACCGCATCGCCCGCGATGAGATCGCCAGCACGCGACCGTCGCGCCCCTGCAGTTCAAGCGCGTTGCCCGCGAACGCCTCGATCTGCTCTTCTGTCAGGTCGACGACTATGCGGCCGCCCGCTTCCAGCCGTTCGCGCACTTCGGCCCGCCGGCGGTCCGACATGATGCTGGCGAGACCGATGAGGCAGAGTTCGGTGCCAAGGCACATCATCACATTGGTGTGGTAGATCGGCCGCCCGGATCGGTCGAAGGCATCGAACAGCATCGGTTCGAAGTTGAAATGCGTACAGAAGCGCTCCAGCGCCACCTCGTTGGTGCGGTTCGACCGGGCGGCATAAGCGACACGCTCGATATGGTCGAGGACCATGGCGCCGGTGCCTTCGAGAAAAATACCATCCTGCTCCAGTCCGGAATAGTCGATGATGTCCTGGACGCGGTAATGCCGCTTGAGGAACTCGATGATGTCCCATCGCCGTTCCGCCTGCCGGCTGGGCGAAAACATCGGATAGACCGCGATATGGCCGCCGGAATGGGTCGAGAACCAGTTGTTGGGGAAGACCGAATCCGGACGCCCGTCGGTCTCGTCCTCAAAGAGATGGACGGTGACGCCGGCCGCCTCGAGGCGCGCCGCCATGCGCGTCGATTCCTGATAGGCCTCGGCGCTGATCAGGGCGTCCGTCCGCGTTCCGTCACGGTTCTGGAACGCGTTGTCGGCGGCGGTCGCCTCGTTGGGGGTGAAGTGATGCGGGCGGATCATGACGACCCCGCGCGGCGCCTGTGCGGAAACGGAACGCATGGTCATTGCGCCGCGCAAGCCGAAACCCCGTCGCCGGCGGCAGGCGCCGACAGCAGGCCGAACAGATTGCGTGGATCGGCTGGCTGCGCCAGAAGGTCGATGTCGACGAAGAAATCCGTGCCTTGCACCCTGTCCATGAGGAAGCGGAGCGCGGAAAAATCCTCGATGGCGAAACCGACCGAATCGAAGATCGTCACCTGCCGGTCGCTCCATCGGCCGGACGCGTGGCCGGCGATGACCCGCCACAGTTCATTGACCGGGTAGTCCGACGGCATCTGCTGGATTTCGCCCTCGATGCGGGTCTGCTCGGGAAATTCGACAAAGACGTCGGCGCGCAGCAGGATATCGCGCTGCAGTTCGGTCTTGCCGGGGCAGTCGCCGCCGACGGCGTTGATATGAACACCGGCGCCGATCATGTTGTCCGAGAGGATCGTCGCGTACAGCTTGTCGGCGGTGATCGTGGTGATGATTTCGGCGCCAAGCACCGCCTCTTCTGTGGAGGATGCGCAGAAGATTTCGAAGCCGCGGCCGGCGATGTTGGCGCGGAACTTTTCCGTCGCCGCCGGGTCGATGTCGAAGACACGCAAGTCGCGTATGCCCAGCAGCGCCTTGAATGCCAGCGCCTGGAATTCCGACTGCGCGCCAAGTCCGATGATGGCCATCGTCCTGGCGTCGCGGCGGGCCAGATATCTGGCCGCCAACGCCGAAGTGGCGGCCGTGCGCAAGGCGGTGGTGATGGTCATTTCGGACAGAAACCGCGGATAGCCCGTTGCCACGTCCGACATCATGCCGAAGGCGGTCACAGTCTGCAGTCCGTGCAGCGTGTTTCCGGGATGGCCGTTGACGTATTTGAACCCGTAGAGATCACCATCGCTGACAGGCATCAGTTCGATCACGCCGGCGGCGGAGTGGCTGGCCAGGCGCGCGGATTTCTCGAAACTGTCCCAGCGGCGGAAGTCGGCCTCGATGTAATCGGCCAAGCCGATGATGAAGGCTTCCACCCCGATCGAATCGACCAGTCGTATCAGGTTTGCCGTGCCGACATATTGAACCATCGATGTGCTCCGCCTCGAAGAGGAATTTCTGACGAGACGAGAGCATAGGGCTGGCAAAATTTACAAGAAACCTGCAGAGTGCTCGAAATCGATGCTGGAACTAGGCAATATGTTCACCATAACCTTGCAACATTGACATGCACATCTTCGATGAAATCGACCGCCGGCTGATTTCGGTCCTCAGGGAGGACGGCCGCGCGCCCATTTCAAAGCTTGCCGACATGCTCGATATCTCGCGCGGAACGGTGCAGGCACGGCTGGACAGGCTGCTGTCGTCGGGCGCCGTGCTCGGCTTTACCGTGCGCGTGCGCCAGGACGTCGACGATCAGGCCATCCGCGCCATCATGATGGTCGAAGTCACCGGCAAATCCACCACCACCATCATCAAGCGGCTGCGCGGTATACCGGAGCTGTATTCGCTGCATACGACCAACGGCACCTGGGACCTGATCGCCGAGATCCATGCAGCGAGCCTTTCGGACTTCGACCGCGTGCTGCGTGAAGTCAGGGCTATCGATGGCATCCTCAACAGCGAAACCAGCCTGATGCTGAGCAGCGTATAGACCTCGCCAACACCGGCCGCGGGCAGAAAATCCCTTGATCCAGCGGCGATTTTAGCACACACCCCGCCGCGAACTGAGCTAAAGTTCCCGTGGCCGGACCAGCGCCCATCTGTGGAAGTGCCCCGCCGGCCAATGCAATCCCAACGGGGCCGATCTCCATGACATCTGAACAGACATCGCCTGACCAGCGCTACGCCGCCTTCCGGCACCGCGCCTTCCTCAGCTACTGGGCGGCGCGCTTCCTCACCACCTTCGCCACCATGATCGTGTCCGTCGCAGTTGGCTGGCAGGTCTACGACCTGACGCGCGATCCCTTCGATCTCGGCATTGTCGGCATCGTCCAGTTCCTGCCGTCGTTGCTCCTGGTGCTGGTCACCGGCGCCGTCGCCGATCGCTTCGGCCGCCGTTTGATCATGGCACTGTCGACACTGATTGAGGCAGGCTGTGCACTCGTTCTCCTGGCCCTGACGCTGCGCGGTCTCGTCAGTCCGCTGCCGATCTTCGCGGTGCTCGCTCTGTTCGGCGTGGCGCGCGCCTTTTTCGGACCGGCTTCGTCGTCGCTGTTCGCCAATCTGGTGCCGCCGGAGGATTTCGCCAACGCGATCGCCTGGAACTCATCCGCCTGGCAGACGGCGACCATCGTCGGCCCGGTCGCCGGCGGTCTGCTCTACGGCGTGTCGGCGGAAGCGGCCTATGCCGCGGCCGCCATCCTGATGCTTGCCGCCGCGCTGCTGATCTTCACCATCCCAAAACCCGCGCAGCGCACCGAGACCGAGAAGCCGACGCTGCACAACCTGTTTGCCGGCTTCCGCTACATCTGGAGCGAGAAGATCGTGCTTGGCGCCATCTCGCTCGATCTGTTCGCCGTGCTTCTGTCCGGCGCCTCGGCCCTGCTGCCGGTCTATGCGCGCGATATCCTTCAGCTCGGCCCGTGGGGGCTTGGCTTGCTGCGCTCGGCGCCCAGCATCGGCGCCATTTGCGTCGCCATCTGGCTGGCCGGGCATCCGCTCCGCAACCATGCGGGCATGATCATGCTGGCCGCCGCCGCGTCGTTCGGCGCCTTCACCGTGCTGTTCGGCCTGTCGACCATCACCTGGCTGTCGATCGCAGCACTCGCCTTCCTCGGCGCCACCGACATGTTCAGCGTTTACATCAGGGAGACCCTGATCCAGCTGTGGACGCCCGACCATGTGCGTGGCCGCGTCAACGCCGTCAACCAGGTCTTTGTCGGCGCTTCCAACGAGGTGGGCGAATTCCGCGCCGGCACCATGGCGGCACTGATCGGCACCGTGCCGGCGGTGGTGGTCGGCGGCGTCGGCGCGGTCGTCGTCGCCGGACTGTGGATGGTGCTGTTCCCGCAGCTGCGCAAGGTGCGCCACCTCAACGGGCGAAACTGATTTGAGCGCCGGATCTAAGCCGCTGGATGCGACGCTTGGGCATTTGGCTTGTGCCGGCAACGGCTGAGATTGGGCCGACAGCCTACGATCCGGTTCTAACCGGTGTCTGCAGTAAGCTGTCGTTGCGAAACCAACCCACAATCGGTCGTCGCACTTGTCAAAGTCGCCGACCTCATCGTTGGCGGATAGCTCAGTGTCAGATCTTCACAAACCGATAGGCGAAGCGATCGGTCTCGCCCTTGATCGAGGGATCGAACACCTTGATCGAGTGCGCATCATCCTTGTTCGCGAGTATGGTGCTTTCCGCGTCCAGCACGAAGCCGGCCGCCTCCACCTCCTCGCGGACGGATGCAGGCTCAATCCGATGCAGCGACTGGGCGTCGCTTGTGCCCGTCCCTGCGGCGGCGGCGTGGTCGACAATAACGTAGAACCCACCGGGCTTCAGCCGCTCGTGGACAACTCGATTGAACTGGGCCGCCGTCGCGCCCCTGGCCTGGATCAGCGCGGTGTGGAGATCGTGGTAGAACAGGTGCAGCCACACGATATCGGCAGGTTGCGTGGCTTCCGGCAGCGCGACGAGGTCAGCTGAGACGGCTTCGACGTTCTCTCGGCCAGGCTCCTCCGCAAGCGTCCGCATGCGGCCGACCGGATCGCTCTTGAAGTGGGCGACTTCGGCCGGCACGAAGCTGTAGACCCGCCCCTCCGGTCCGACGGAGTCGGAGAACAGACGCGTCCAATCGCCCTCGCCTGGGTAGACGTCAATGACAGTGGAGCCCGCATCTACACGTGCGAACCGGATCAACTCGGATAGCTTGGATTGGTCGTACATCGGAATCTCCTTTACGGTTGGGCATTTCGCTTGGATCGGATCGCGCCCGATCCGATCCAGGCGGTTGGCACGTCGTGTGGTTCAGTCGAACTTGACCAAGTCCTTGAAGATCAGATGCCCCCAGCTATTTCCGCGCGCCTGGACCAGCAATCCGCCTTCCGAAAGCCGGCCAAGGTTGATCGGCGCGAAACCGAGCTTTTCCGCAAGCACGCCAATCTCCGCTGCGGCGTTTTCATCGTGGCTCGCCAGGAACACGACCCTCCTGCCACCATGAACGGCCGGATCCTGATCAAAGGACGGCAGCGACCAGATGGTTGAAGCCCTTGACTAGTTTTGCGCCAGTGAATGCCTGTGCAACGAAACTGGAAGAAGGCTGTCCCCCCAGTTTTTCAGGAGGCACGCCATAGGCATTGGTCATATCGACGATGACCTTCCCCTGCCAGGTGGCGAGCGCCTTCGCGACCTCCGGGTGCGACTCGAAACGGACAGCCAAGAAGATGATGTCCGCCTTGACCGCGTCCGCCAGCTTCTTGGGGATGATCGTGCGCCCGATCGCGGCCGCATCGGCTGCAAAGCTTTCCGGGTCGCGCGTGGTCGCAACGGATACTTCGATGCCGCTGCGGGCAAACGCCTTGGCGAGGGCCTTGCCGATATTGCCGAAGCCGATAATTGCGTAGCTCATGATGTTTCCCTGATCTTGTGTAATGCCGGAGTCAGACCTGCGCCCAACCACCATCGACGGCGAGATCTATACCGGTGATGTAGGAGCTTTCATCGGAGGCGAGGAACGTCACAGCAGCCGCGATTTCCTCTGGTTTGCCCCTGCGACCCATTGGGATCTGTGAAGCAAACTGCGCGACCGCTTGCTCGGCTTGCTCAGCGGTAAGGCCGGTCGTTGTCGCCAAGGCGGGAGTCTCGATGGCGCCAGGGCTCATCGTATTGACGCGGATATTGCGGTCCTTCAGCTCCTGGGTCC
The DNA here is from genome assembly GCF_056404235.1 of Mesorhizobium sp. P2_E10. Taxonomy (NCBI): domain Bacteria; kingdom Pseudomonadati; phylum Pseudomonadota; class Alphaproteobacteria; order Hyphomicrobiales; family Phyllobacteriaceae; genus Mesorhizobium; species Mesorhizobium sp. P2_E10. The sequence goes on along the minus strand of NZ_JBFUEK010000013.1, from coordinate 49,924 downwards.
AAGACCGCGAGAAGCTGCGAACAGCCGCCTTGCTTGCTGCGTAGGTGCTGAACGCTGGCAGCCCCATCACATTCGAGACCGAAGAGTTCAGAATGATCGATCCGCCGTCTCTAAAGATGGGAAGCGCCTTCTGCACCGTAAAGAACAACCCCTTCACGTTTACATCGAAGGTCTGGTCAAAATGGGCCTCAGTAGCTGCCGCGAGCGGCGCGATTGTCCCGGCGCCCGCGTTTGCGAAGAGAATGTCGATGTGACCATGTTTCTCTTTCACGGTGGCGTAGAGCCGGTCCAGATCTTCCAGGCGCGAGACGTCGCCTACGACTGTTGTGACGTTTCTCCCGATAAGGGCCGCGGCCTCCTGTAAGACTTTCTCGCGTCGCCCAACAATCACGACCTGTGCACCTTCTTCCACGAAGCGCTTGGCGGTGGCCAACCCGATCCCGCTGCTTCCGCCCGTGATGACTGCGACTTTGCCTTCAAGTTTTTTCATGATGTCTATCCTTGTGTTGCCCAGACGCGGGACCGCGCCGGGGTCAGAGTTGGGCCAGGCCGCCATCGACGGCGACCTCGCTGGCGGTCATGAAGCTGCTGTCCGACGAAGCGAGGAAGGCGGCCACGGCTCCGATCTCCGCCGGATCGGCCATGCGCTGGAGCGGAGTCATCGCGCCGTAGGCCTTCTGGCCCTCTTCGCCCAGCGCTTCCTTCGCGAGTTCGGTCGCCGTTGCCCCGGGCGACAACACGTTTACGCGGATGCCAGTGCCCTTCAGGTCCTCCGCCCAGGTCCGCGCGAGGTTGCGCACTGCCGCCTTGCTCGCGCTATAGGCAGTGAACCCCGGAGCCCCCGTGGTGCCGGCGCTCGACCCGGTCAGGATGATCGAACCGCCCTTGCCCATCAGCGGCAGCGCCTTCTGGACCGTGAAGATCGTGCCCTTCACATTGGTGTCGAAGGTTTCGTCAATGTGCTCGGCGGTGATCTTACCGAGCGCTAGCGGGCTTCCCGCCCCGGCATTGGCGAAGACGATGTCGAGGGTTCCGCGCTCGGCCTTCACCGCAGCGTAGAGTCGGTCGAGGGCGGCCTCATCCGAGACTGAGCCTTTCACCGCGCGGGCATTAGGCCCGAGGTCCGCCACAGCGGCGTCGAGCGCTTCCTGGCGGCGGCCGAAGATGAAGACGAAGGCGCCCTCCTCGACGAATCGCTTTGCTGCGGCGCGGCCGATGCCGGTGGCGCCGCCTGTGATGACGGCAGTCTTTCCATTCAATCTGGTCATGTCGTGCAGTCTCCTTGTCTCGCCGTCTCAAGTCTCTGGTTGCTCGAGTGGCCCCCCGAGACGCTGAAGATGGGTCCGCCGGAGTGAGGCGTTCAGTGCGCAAGCGCGCACATCGGTGGTGCGAAATCGATCCGGCTGGGCGGCTGATGTCAGCGTGACAGTCGCCATATCTCTGGCCGATGTGCTAGATACGGGATTTGGAAGCTGCACCGCGCGGTGCCGGATTGCACCATGATCGACTGGGATGACGTTCGCTACTTTCTTGCCGTCGCGCGCGGAGGCTCGGTGCGGGCCGCCGCCAAACGCCTTGGCGTGAACCACGCGACCGTGCTGCGACGCATCGCCCAGCTCGAGGAAAACTTGGGGGCGCAGATGTTCGAAAAGCTGCCTTCGGGGTACCGCCTGACGGCTGCGGGGGAAGAGGTCCTCGATCTCGCGCACCAGATGGAAGCGTCGTCGCATTTGCTGGAGACGCGCGTCTTCGGTCGCGACCAGAGCGCGCGCGGGCTTTTGCGGGTGACGCTTCCACCGTTCCTCGCCACACACCTGCTCATGCCGGATCTCGCCGACTTTGCGCGTTTGCATCCGGACATCGAGATGGAAATCTTGACGTCCGGCGAGGTGGCAAATCTGACCAACCGAGAGGCCGACGTCGCGATCCGTATTGTCGCCGACCGCAAGACCCTGCCTCTCAATCTGCACGGCCTGAAGGGACCGCAGTTGTTCAGCGGCGTCTATATGTCTCGCGATCGACTAGCCGCGTTGAGTGCGGGCAAGCCTGATCCCATCCGGTGGATCGTCATAGACGATCATGGAATTCCGGACTGGGCGCGCGAGGTAAACGTTCACACCACGGGAGCTCCGTTCAGGACTCCTGACGCCGAGACGCAGATCATCGCGGCGCAGCAAGGGATCGGGATGACGAAACTCCCGTGCTTCGTCGGAGATACCGACCCCCTGCTGGTGAGGGTGCCGGGCACCAACCTGCCCATGCACGGGACACTCTGGCTTCTCACGCAGGGGGAGGCACGCAAGACGAAGCGCGTGCGGCTCTTCACGGAGTTCGTATCCCGCAGGCTCGCCGCGTACACTCCGCTTCTCGCGGGTCTGTCAGTATCGCGCGAGGCGACGGTGCAGCCGTCGCCGGCCGGATGACCGAATGGCGGCGCAAAGCGGTCGTCCACGCCTCGGCGAACGTAAGTAGTCTTTGGCTCAAGCTAGACCGTTCAGAGTAATCGGATTTTACCCTATCCCACAGCCGGCCGTCCAAAAATCGTCTGTAGGAATTCGCTGAGCCAGCGCTTGAGATGCATGTCCCAGATCAGCCGGCCGCCGAGATGGTCCCGGCCGGGCTGCGCGCCGGGCAATTCGAAACGGTGCGCGCCGCGCACCACCCAGCGCTGCATCATCATTTGGGTCAACTCGCCATGAAACTGGATGCCCCAGGCATTGTCGCCATAGCGGAAGGCCTGGTTGGGATAGGTCTCCGCCGTCGCCAGCAGCGTCGCGTCCCTCGGCAGGGAAAAGCCCTCGCGGTGGAACTGGTAGACCATCTCGGGCCAGTGCAGCAGCCTTTTGCCTGCTTCTGTCGCTTTCAGCGGATACCAGCCGATTTCGACCAGCCCTTCTCCATGGCCCTCGACCTTGCCGCCGAGATGGTTGGCCAGCATTTGCGCGCCAAGGCAGATGCCGAGGAACGGCCGGTTCTCCCTCAACGGGATCTCCAGCCAGTTGGTCTCGCGGCGGACGAACTCATCCTCGTCATTGGCGCTCATCGGTCCACCGAACACCACGCTGCCGGCATGGCCGTCCAGCGTTTCCGGCAAGGCGTCGCCCAGCGGCGGCCGGCGGATGTCGAGATCGAAACCTTCTTCGAGCAGCATGTGACCGACGCGACCGGGGCTCGAAGTCTCCTGATGCAGCACGATCAGGATCTTTGGCTTCGAACTCGGTCTGGGCGGCATGGGAAGGCGGGATCCTATTCGTCGCTCGACGTTCCGGTGGCGCCGGGCGCTTCAGCCGCCGCCTTGCGGCGTGCCTCGACACGGTCGCGGCGTTCGACGCCGATCAGCTCGGCGACGCGCCAGACGGTGTTGTCCTCGAGCTCGTGCAGCTCGCCATCGGCGTAGACGATCTCCCACATCAGGCCGATGAAAGCCTTGCGCGCCTCGGCATCGAGATGGCGCTTCAGCACGCTGGTGAAGGCATAGAGGTCGATCGCCTCATTGTCGGCGCGCTCGCCTGCGGCGGCCAGCGCATCGAGTTCGGCGCCGCTGATCGAATAGCTTTCCGCCAGCACTTCCTTGAACCGCTCCCATTCGACGTCCTGACGCACGCCGTCGGCGTTCATCACATGATAGAGAAGGGCAGATGCCGCAACGCGGGGATCGTCCGCGTTGGCGCGGGCGCCGGCACCGCTCGGCAGGTCCTTCAGAAATGAGAGAACGCGTTCGAACATCAATTTATTCCCAACCGGCCAACGGGCCTATTCACATCAAAACAGTCGAAACCGGCGCGGTGACTTCTCCGCTTCCTCATCGGGATCGACGCCGGGGTCGTCGGGCAGCCGGGCAAGTTCCTCCGCCGGCTCAACGGCTTCGGCATCGGCCGGCACCGCGGCAAAGGCGGCGGCGGTGACCGGCGTGACCAGCTCCTCGCCGCTTTCCGCTACCGCTCCGGTCGCTGCTGTCGTCTTGCCGGCGAAAACAGCCGGGTGAGCGATCACGTCGGCAGGCTTTTCCTTGACCGATACGACTGGCGCCGCAATTGCCGGCACTTCGGCTTCCGGCGTATCCTCATGGCTGTCGATGAGCTGGCCGAGCCGCTCCATCGGCGCGCGCCATTCGAACGCGTCGAGCTTGCCGGTGACCGGCGACACCGGCGACCAGCGCTCGGAGATGACGCCATCGGCAACCCAGGCCGGATCGCGCGGCGCCCGCACTGCCTTCGACAGCAATTGCCGCACCTTGCCCTGGTCGCCGCTCTCGGCTTCCTCGATGTCGGCCAAAAGCAGATAGGCGCCTTCGCGGCGATCCATGCGGATTGCAGCCTCGGCCTCGCGCCGCGCGGTGGCAAAATCCTGGGCGTCGAGCGCGGCCCGCGCCACCGTCAGCGACGATTCGGCGTGGTTCTTCTTCATCTCCTGCAGCTTCTTTGCCCGGTTCAGGCGATCGAGCACGGCGTCGCCCGGCCTTGCGTGGGTGTAGAGTTCGGCAATCTCCGGATGCGGCTCGGCCTTCCATGCCGCCTCGAGGATCTTTGAGCCCTTGCGCACATCGTTCTGCCGAAACAGCGCGGTTGCAGCAACGACCGCGGCCGGGGCGAAATCCGGGCGCAGCCGGTTGGCCTCGACCGCTGCGGTTCTTGCGGCGTTGGGATCGCTGTCGAGCAGCGCCTGCGCCTTGGCGGTGAGCAGCACGGCGCGTCGCCGGTTGGCCGCGTCGCGCTCGATCTGCCGCGTCGACTTCTGTGCGTCGACCAGTTTCAGCGCACCGTCCCAGTCGCCGCGCCCGGTCAGGTCTTCCAGCGTCGATTCGGCGGCCCAGGCCAGTTGCGGCGCCATCACCGCGGCACGGCCGGCATAGTGCCGCGCCGCGTTGCGGTCGCCGAGCCGTTCGGCTTCGAGATAGAGCCCACGCAGGCCGAGCAGCCGCATTTCGGGGTCGTCGAGCATGGTCTCGAACTTTTCGCGGGCGCCCTCATGGTCGCCTTCGAGCAGCGAGGCCTGCGCTTCGAGCAGATGGATCAGCGGCTCCTGGTCGGAGCGGATCAGCTTTGCCGCTTCCTTGGTCTTCTTGCGCGCCAGCGCGCCGTCACCGGCGCCGGCGGCGATCATGCCGGTCGACAGCGCCTGGTAGCCGCGGTCACGGCGGCGCACGCGGAAATAGCGCGAGATCGTATAGGGGCTGTTCCACAACGACTTGATCAGCCACCACAGAATCATCACCGCGGCGACGATGGTGACGATCGCCACCGCCGCCACCATCAGGCTGACCTGATACTGATAGCCGTTGAAGGTGACGAGCATCTCGCCCGGCCGGTCGGCCAGCCAGGCAAAACCGAGGCCGAGGGCGAAAACGACGGCGAGAAAGATCAGAATTCGGATCATCTTAACTCCCTCACGCCTTCATCGCGCCAGCGATCAGCGCGTCGACCTGGGTCTCGACCTCGATGCGCGCCTTCAGTTTGCCGGCAAAATCGGCGCCAGCGGTCTTCACCGCTTCGGGCAGCGTCGCGTATTCGCTGAGCGCCTTGGCGTAATCGCCCTGGTTGACCGCAACCTCCATGCGCGCGACGGTTTCCGGCGCGCCGGCGCCTTCGACGGCGCCAATCGGCCTGACCTTGACCAGCGATTCGGCGCTCGACAACAGGTTCTGCAGGAAGCCGGCATTCTCGTCGACAGGAGTGGCAGCGGCGACCATGGCAGTGGCCGCGGCATCGGCTTCCGCTGCGATGTCGGTGCGGGTCGGAACGCCCTTTTCGGCGTAGGCCCGCAACGTTGCGATTTGCGGCGCATCCGGTGAAATCGCGGCAAAGGTTTCGAGTTCGGCCGCGAATGGCGCGCCCCGATCGAGCGCCGCCTTCAGCGCCGAAGCGGCAATGGCGAGCGCGATCTTCGGCTGCGACGCCTGGGCTTCGACCTTGCCGGACAGCTGTGACACCGACTGTTCCAGCGCGGTCAACCGGCCTTCCTGCGCCTTTGCCGCCTCACCGGCGGATTTCACCAGCGCGTCGAGCCCGGCCAGCTTTTCGTTGAGCGGGCCGAGATCGACCGGCGCCGCATTGCCGGCCTGGCTGAGCGCGGCCACCGCCGTCTCGATCTGCTTGACCTTGTCGCCCAGGGCGGCAAGCCCGGCATTGTCGCCGGCGCCACCTTGCTCGACCGCCGATTTCAGCGCCGCGACATCGGTCTTGACCTGATCCAGCGCCGCCGACAGCCCATCCACCTTGGCCGAAGCATCGGTGTTGCCGCCTGCTTCCTTCAGTCCTGATATCTCGGTCTTCAGCGAAGCGATTTCGCCATTGACGCCGTCGAGCGACACGCCGCCTGCACCGGAGCCCGGCCCGCCGAGCAGGCCGGCAAATTGCAGCCCACCGGCGCCGACCAGCGCGATGACGCCGCCGATGATGCCGGCAGCGATGCCGTTGATCCCGCTGCGCTTCGGCTGAACTGCCATCGGTTGGTCCCTTGTTTCGGCTTTTCGTGCTGCATCTTTGGTGGCGCCCGCCTTGGGCGATGCGTCCTCGAAACTGTAATCGGAGGTTTTGGCGCGGCTCGGCGGTGCGTCCGAGCCGGGATAGGAGGATTCCGGTTCTGCGGGGCTTTTGGCCTCGGCCGGCGCTTCCGTTTCAGCCTGCTGCGAGCCACCTGCAGCGTCGGCATGCTCCCACGGCTCGAGATCGACCTGGTCGGCATGCACCGGCTCTTCAGGCACCTCCGGTTGCGAAACCGCTTCCTCTGCCTTCACGTCTTCGGCCGACGCCTTGACGGCGTCCTCATCGACGATGCGCGACACGGCGCCGGGTTCGAGCTCGATGGTCACCGGCTCACGGCGGCTTTTCGAATGTCGCATCTTCGGCGTCTTGACCATGCTTGGGCTCCGCAAAATTCGCTTCGGGATGGTTCAAATGGGTCTAGCACATCACCAAGCGGTGAAAAGGGGCGGCGTGATGACACGGGGTCAGCGCCATATCCGCAAAAGCTCAAGCAACGCGTCTTCGTGAGGTTCCGTCGCAATCCGGATTTTTTCACCAGCGAATTCGTCCAGGGCTGCGGCAATACGCGCCGACAGGACGAAAACAAGCGTCTTTTCAAAGAGATCGCGCAGAGCTGACCGCCTCGTCAGGGTTTGCAGCGCTGCCGCCGCCTTGGCCGAATAGAGCAGCGCCGCCTCGACCGGCTGGCCGGACAGGCGTTCGACAATTGCATCGTCGGAATAGTCCAGCGTCACCGTGTCATAGGTCTCAACGGCGCGAACCAGCACTCCTTCTGCCTGCAGCCGCGCCTCCAACGCCGGAAACCGCACCCGCCCGCTGAGATAAACGATCGTCCTACCCGAAAAATCACCGGCAATCGCATCAGCCAGTGCCTCAGCGTTGCCAGCACCTTCGCTGACGGCCAAAAATCCCGCCGCACGCGCGGCTTCCGCGGTCCTTTTGCCGACGGCATGGCAAGGCAAGGCGGCGAGCGCGGCGATGATTTCTTTCGGCGCATGGCGCACCGCATTGGCGCTGGTGATCGCAACGGCCACAGCATTCTTGGCGACCGCGCCGGCCTCAACCGGCAACGCCATCGTATCGGTCAATGGCAACAGAATCGGCTGAAAACCCATGTCCTGCAGCCGCCGCGCCGTGCGTGACGCCCCCGGTTCCGGCCTGGTCACCAGGACGCGGACCATGTCAGGCCCAGCCGTCAAAAAATGTTTCGCCGGCCTTGGCTCGGATTGTCCGGGCCGCGTCCGCGCCGATGCGAGCGGCCTCGTGTGCCGGGCCTTGCGCCTTGATTTCGTGGGAGACTGTCCCGTCCGGCGAGATGATCAGCCCGGCAAAGAAGATGGTTTCGCCAGATATCGTCGCATGCCCGGCGATCGGCGTGCGGCACGAGCCGTCGAGCGCCGCCAGGAAGGCGCGTTCGCAGGCCAGCGCCTGGCCGGTCGGCGCATCGTGGATGGCCACCAGCATCTTTTCCACGTCACGATCGCCGATGCGGCTTTCGATGCAGATCGCGCCTTGCCCCGGCGCCGGCGGAAAGATGTCGAGAGGCATCAGATCGGTCACGACATGTTCAAGCCCGAGCCGCTTCAGCCCGGCATAGGCGAGGATGGTGCCTTCGGCGACGCCCTCGTCGAGCTTGCGCAGCCGCGTCTGCACATTGCCACGGAACATCACCACATCGAGATCCGGCCGCATGCGCCGGATCAGCGCCTGGCGCCGGAGCGACGACGAGCCGATTTTGGCGCCGTGCGGCAGGTCGGCGATCGTCTTCGCCGCCTTGCCGATAAAGGCGTCGCGTGCATCCTCGCGCGGCAGGAAGGCGCCGAGTTCCAGCCCGTCGGGCAGTTTCGTCGGCATGTCCTTCGACGAATGCACGGCGATGTCGATCCTGCCGGCCAGCAGCGCCTCTTCGATTTCCTTGGTGAACAGGCCCTTCCCGCCGGCCTCCGACAGCGGCCGGTCCTGGATGCGGTCGCCGCTGGTCGAGATGACGATCACTTCGAACGCCTGGCTCGGCATGCCATGCGCCGCCGTCAGCCGCGCCTGCGTTTCATGCGCCTGCGCCAGGGCCAGCGGGCTGCCGCGTGTTCCGATTCTCAAGATTGTTTGCATGGCGCGCGGTCCGTGGTAACCCCCGGCAGATCGAGGTCTTTCCGGGCTTTCTCCTAACGGGGAAAGGTCCGACAAACAATCTCTAGGGATAGCGACGAATTGATCCGCGTTCTGGGCATTGAGACGAGTTGCGATGAGACCGCCGCCAGCGTGGTGACGCTCGACGGCGCTTCTGCACCGGTGATTGCCTCCAACATCGTGCTCAGCCAGATCGAGGAACATGCCGCGTTTGGCGGCGTCGTGCCCGAGATCGCTGCGCGTGCCCATGTCGAGGCGCTGGATGGGATCGTCGAGGCGGCGCTTGCCGATGCGGACGTCGATCTTGCCGACATCGATGCGATTGCCGCGACCGCCGGCCCCGGCCTGGTCGGCGGGCTGATCGTCGGCCTGATGACGGCCAAGGCGATTGCCGCCGCCGCCAGCAAGCCGCTGATCGCCATCAACCACCTCGAGGGCCACGCACTGACGGCAAGGCTGACCGACGGGCTCGATTTTCCGTATCTACTGCTGCTGGTATCCGGCGGCCACACCCAGATCGTCGCCGTGCGCGGCGTCGGTGACTACCAGCGTTGGGCGACGACGATCGATGATGCCCTGGGCGAGGCCTTCGACAAGACGGCCAAGATGCTCGGCCTGCCCTATCCCGGTGGGCCGAATGTCGAGAAGGCGGCAGCCAACGGCAATGCCTCGCGCTTCGCCTTTCCGCGGCCGATGAAGGGCTCGGCGCAGCCCGATTTCTCCTTCTCCGGCCTCAAGACCGCCGTGCGCCAGGCGGCAACGGCGATTGCCCCGCTGAGCGATCAGGATGTCGCCGACATCTGCGCCTCTTTCCAGACAGCGGTGGCCGATGCGCTGGGTGACCGCGTTTCGGGGGCGCTGAACCGGTTCCGTCAGGAATTTCCCGGCAAGGCGGACCCAGCGCTGGTCGTTGCCGGCGGCGTCGCCGCCAACCGGACGATCAAGGCGACGCTGGAAACGCTGTGCGATCAGGCGGGCTTCGCTTTCATCGCGCCGCCACTAAAGCTTTGCACCGACAATGCGGCGATGATCGCCTGGGCTGGCATCGAGCGGCTGCGGGCGGGCCTGGCGGAAGAGAACGGCTTCGATTTCGTGCCGCGCTCGCGCTGGCCACTGGACAGCATTTCTGCGCCGATAGTCGGCTCCGGCCGGCGCGGGGCCAAAGCATGACGGGCCGGGGCAAGACCGGCTGGCGGGTCGCCGTGCTTGGCGGCGGCGCCTGGGGCACCGCGCTGGCGCTGGCCATGCTGCGCGCCGGCCATTCGGTCCGGCTGTTCGCGCGAGACCCGGAAACCGTCGCGGCTATTCGTGGCGGCGAGAACCCGCGCTATCTCCCCGGCATCGCCATCGAGCCCGGCATCGAGGCGACGAGCGATATCGGGGCGGCGCTGGCTGATGCCGATTGCGTGCTGGCGGTGGCGCCGGCGCAGGCGCTGCGGGCGATGCTGTCGGCCGCGAAGAGCCATATGCCGAAAGCCATCCCGCTGGTGCTCTGCGCCAAGGGCATCGAGCGCGAAACCGGCGCGCTGCTGTCGGCGATTGTCGAAGAGATCCTGCCCAACAATCCGGTTGCCGCTCTGTCTGGGCCGAGCTTTGCCACCGACGTTGCCCGCGGCCTGCCGACGGCGGTGGTGGTCGCCGCCCGCGGCGACGAACTGGCAGCGGAGCTTGCAGCCCGCTTTTCGGCTGAAAATCTGCGCTGCTATTCGAGCGACGACCTGATCGGCGTCGAGATCGGCGGCGCGCTGAAAAACGTCTTTGCCATTGCCGCCGGCGCCGTCACCGGCGCCGGGCTCGGCGCCAGCGCCCAAGCCGCCATGGTGACGCGCGGCTTCGTCGAATTGCGCCGCATCGGCGCCGCCTTCGGCGCCAGGCCGGAGACGCTGATGGGACTTTCCGGGCTCGGCGATCTTTTGCTTACCTGCTCATCCGCCCAGTCGCGCAATTTCGCCTATGGGCTGGCGCTCGGCCAAGGCAAGGCGCTTGCCGGCCTGCCGCTGGCCGAGGGCGTGCCGACTGCGGCGATCGCCGCCCGCATCGCCACCGAACGCCAGATCGACGCGCCGATCATCGCCGCTGTATCAGCCATACTGGACGGCACCATCACCATCCGCCAGGCTGTCTCGGCATTGATGACAAGGCCGCTGAAGACCGAAACCGACCTCTGATCTCGAACAAACCGGAGTTTTGAAAATGCTGTTTGCGTTGGTATGCAAGGACAAGCCTGGAAGCCTGCAGGTGCGCATCGACACAAGACCTACCCATGTCGCCTTTCTCGAGGGTCTGAACGCCGACAAGAAGCTGGCTTTTGCCGGCCCGTTCCTCGATGCCGACGGCAAGCCGAACGGCAGCCTCGTTGTGGTCGAAGCGCCGGACCTTGCCGGCGCACAAGCGCTGTCGGCTGCCGACCCCTATGCCAAGGCCGGCCTGTTCGAAAGCGTCGAAATCCGTCAGTGGAACTGGACCTTCAACAAGCCGGCGGCTAGTTAATCGCTGGCGGGCGAACCGCAAGGAGGAGCAAGAGAATGAACTACTGGCTGTTCAAATCCGAACCTTCTGTGTTCTCCTTCGAGGCGCTGAAGGCGAAGGGCAAGGCCGGCACGCAATGGGATGGTGTGCGCAACTATGCGGCGCGCAACAACATGAAGGCAATGCAGGTTGGCGATCTCGGCTTCTTCTACCATTCCAACGAAGGGCTCAATATCGTCGGCATCGCCGAGGTCTGTGCGCTCGCCCATCCCGATACCAGCACCGACGACCCGCGCTGGGAATGCGTCGATATCCGCGCCTTCAAGGACGTGCCAAATCCGCCGACGCTGGAGCAGGTCAAGGCCAATCCCAAGCTGGCCGAGATGGCACTGGTGCGGCTCGGCCGGCTTTCCGTGCAGCCGGTGACGCCGGCCGAATGGAAAGAGGTCTGCCGCATGGGTGGCCTGACATCAGCTCCGTGACGGCACTCACCCCCAACAGCGCAAAAAAATTCATCCTCGACAACACGGCGCTGATGGCGCCGCCGCATGTGCCGGAGATTCTTCTGCGGCTGGCCGACGAGGCGCATGATCTTTGGCAGCGGACGGAGGACGAGCTGGTCGAGATCGGCCTGCCGCCGCCATTCTGGGCCTTTGCTTGGGCCGGCGGCCAGGGCCTTGCCCGCTATGTCCTCGACAATCCCGATATGGTGCGCGGAAAGCGCGTGCTCGACTTCGCCTCCGGCTCCGGCCTTGTTGCCATTGCCGCCGCCAAGGCGGGTGCTGCCGAGGTGATCGCCGCCGACATCGACCCGTTCTGCGAAACGGCGATCCGCCTCAATGCCGAGGCCAATGAGGTCGGCATCACATTCCTCGGCACCGACTGTATCGGCACCGATGCCGGCTGGGATGTGATCCTCGCCGGCGACGTCTTCTACGACAAATCCTTCGCCGACACGCTGATGCCATGGTTTGCAACGCTGAAGGCGCGCGGCGCCGACATCCTCGTTGGCGATCCAGGCCGCTCCTATCTGCCGAAGACGGGGCTGCAGCCGCTCGCCGTCTATGAGGTGGCGGTCACGCGAGCGCTGGAAGATGCCCTGGTTAAGCGCACGACCGTCTGGCGCTTCGCTTGACGCCACCGCCGAACAGGCGTTCCATCGCACACTGATTTGAGGAATATGCATGTCGTTATCCCAAGCCGCTCACACGTTTGGGCGACATGCTTGAGGGGAGGACTTTATGGATTTTTCGGTGGTGAACTGGTTGGCCGTGGTTGTCGCGGCCGTTGCGGCGTGGCTGTTTGGCGCCATCTGGTACACAGTACTCAGCAAGCCTTGGATGAGGGCGGCCAGGATCGATCCGTCAACGTCAAAGAAATCAATACTGCCCTTCATCATCTCCTTTGTCACCGAACTGATCATGGCGCTGGTCTTTGCCCTGGTCGTCGGCGCGATAACCGGCGGCGAGCCGACCCTTGTCGCAGGCCTCGTCTTCGGCTTCGTCCTTTGGCTCGGCTTCGTCGCCACGACGCTGACGGCCAACCATCGCTATGAAAATTTCGGCTGGGATCTGACCCTCATCGACGGTGGCCACTGGCTTGGCGTGCTGCTGATCATCGGCGCGGTGATCGGCTGGTTCGGCGCGCCGGTGGTTGCGGGCTGAACCCTCAGGGCTTTCTGCGCCCGGATTCGAGGACGACCTATAACTCGTCCCAGCTTCGACGTGTCGGGTCCGGCTGCGGGTTGTGGACTTCGTTTAGCATCCAGTCCTTGAACGCGACGATCCTGGCATCGTTCGCCGATCCCTGGGGGTAGACCAGATGATAGGCGAAGTCGGGCGAAACCTTGATGCCCAGTTCGAACGGCTGCACCAGCCTGCCCTGAGAGAGGTCGTTGGCGACCATGGCGAAATCGGCAAGCGCCACGGCGTTGCCGTCGAGTGCTGCCTGCGTTGCATCGGTTGAGGACCCGAAGACGAGGGTGCGGCTGTCGTCGAAGTCATCTACGCCGGCGGCCGCCATCCACATGCGCCAGTTCGGCCATGTCACCCCCTGGCGCGACCACTGGATATGGGCGAGCGTGTGGTGGAACAGGTCGCGCGGCTCCTTCAGCGGCGGCCCGGCGCGCAGCAAGGCCGGGCTGCAGACGGGGATGATGACGTTGTCGAACAGCCGGTCCGCGCAAAGCCCCGGATATTTTCCGGTGCCGAAGCGGATGCCGATATCGACGTCGTCGCGATCGAAATCACGCACTTCGTAGGTGATGTCGAACCTGAGTTCGATGCCCGGCTGATGCCGGCGAAAATCGTCGATGCGCCGCATCAGCCATTTTGTCGCGAACTGGGCATCGAGGGTTATTTTCAGCAGCGCCGTGCCGCGCGTCATCTTTTGCGCGCGCGAGACGGCCCGGCCTAACAGGTCGAGCGCATCGATCGCCGCTTCGAACAGCACCGTGCCTGCCTCGGTCAGCCGGATGGTGCGGCTGGTGCGGGTGAACAGCACGATGCCGAGCTGATCCTCGATTTCCTTGATCTGATGGCTGACCGCGGCCGGCGTCAGGCCGAGTTCGTCAGCGGCGCGGGTGAAATTGAGGTGCCGTGCCGCAGCTTCCAGCGTCCTCAGCGCACGCGTTCCGGGCAACAGGCGGGCCATGCCATCCTCAAATAAAACTTGACGATGGGAAAAGAACTACTCGTTTCCTCCTTAGATTTCAATCCGGCATGATGCATCCATCGAAGCACCATCAAACCGGATTTGATATCCGGAGGAAGCGGAGCACATCATGTCCATCATCGTTTTGAATTCGCCAGCCGCCCGTCCAGCCTGGTTACGCGCCGTGACCGACTGGCTTCGCCACGCCAGAGTCGCGCTCAACCTGCCACGCGAGAACGTCGAGGATCTGTCGGATCCCCAGTTGCGTGACATCGGCGCCAAGCGGAAGGACGTTACGCGGGCGATGGACCGGGAACTCGGCCGGTTGGGCCTTCTCGACATCGGCTGGCAGAGAAACAAGGGAATAGGCCGCAGGCAGTAAGGAACAGGGGGAGAAGACCGCGCCGACGCGCATCCCTACTGCCCTACTGCCCTACTGCCCTACTGCCCTACTGCCCTACTGCCCTACTGCCCTTACCGCACCACCCTCACCACCGTCCGATCCGACAACAACGGCAGCAGCCGCGTCATGGTGCGTGCCGTCACCGCGACGCAGCCTTGCGTTGGTGTGAAGCCGGGGCGTGCCAGATGAAAGAAAATCGCGCTGCCGCGCCCGCGGCGGCGCGGCGCCATGTTCCAGTCGAGCACCAGGCAGGCGTCGTAGAGACGGTCGTCGCGTCGCATCCGCTCATGGCTGGCGCCATAGGGGATTTTGACCGGCCGGTTGTAGTTGCGGTCATCGGGCACCTCGCACCAGCCGAGATCGGGACCGATCGGCGCCATCGCCAACCGGGTTTTGCGGCCGGCCGAGAAATGATCCCCGCGGAAATATCCTGACAAGATCCGCATCTCGGCAAGCGGCGTCGCGCCATCGCCTTCGCGCTTGTTGGCCGAGATGCCGCCGCGCCCCAGCGCGCAGGCAAACACCTTGCTGCCGGCCTGCAGGATACCCTGGCTGGGTTTGCCAGGCCGTGCCCGCACCACCAGCACACGCAGCCCTTTCGGCAAAAATGCGCCGGCTGCATTGCGCGGCCGTTTTTTCTTGTATGATCGTGTCACGGAACAAATCACTGTGATCGGCTGTTGTGCCGGTCAGCTTCAGCATAAACGGGGGGCGGTCAACTGAATATTCTTTTCAAAACAACGGATTGATCCATGACATCACGCACCATTCTGATCGTCGACGACGATGACGACCTTCGCGGCACCCTCGTCGAACAATTGGCCCTCTACGAGGAATTCGACGTTCTGCAGGAATCCACCGCCGCCAAGGGTGTCGCATCGGCACGTGGCGGCCTCATCGACCTGCTCATCATGGATGTTGGATTGCCCGACATGGACGGCCGCGAGGCGGTGAAGATCCTGCGCAAGGGCGGCTACAAGGCACCAATCATCATGCTGACCGGCCACGACACCGATTCTGACACGATTCTCGGCCTTGAAGCCGGTGCCAACGACTATGTGACCAAGCCATTCCGCTTCGCCGTGCTGCTGGCCCGTATCCGTGCGCAATTGCGCCAGCACGAGCAGAGCGAGGACGCCACATTCTCGGTCGGGCCCTATACGTTCAAGCCCAGCCAGAAGCTTTTGATCGACCAGCGCGGCGCGAAAGTGCGGCTGACCGAGAAAGAGGCCTCGATCATCAAATATCTCTACCGCGCCGACCAGAAGGTGGTGACGCGCGACGTGCTTTTGGAGGAAGTGTGGGGCTACAATTCCGGCGTCACCACGCACACGCTGGAAACCCATGTCTACAGGCTGCGCCAGAAGATCGAGCGCGATCCTTCCAATGCCGAAATTCTTGTGACAGAAAGCGGCGGCTACAAGCTGGTTCCTTAAACATTTCATGATCCGATCAGCAATTCCAGGAAAAGTGTGGGCGGTTTTCCGTCCGGAATTGCGTAAAAACTAGAGGGATAAAACGGCCGGGGCGGGGCTGTTTTCGGGGACGATCCAGTTGGAGGTGTCTGGATCGACCCCGCGCATCGGCCAAAAATCGATTCGATTTTTGGAAAGCACGATGCGCAAATTGAAAGTTGCTAGAGCGTCCTTTGCGCGTCCAAGAAGGACGCGCGGCGCTCTAAGGGAGGGATTGGACTGACCGCTCGGGGACACAGCTAGAGATGGCGTTGGATGACGACATCCGCATCCTGTCCGCCGTGAAGCTCTTCGAGGGTTTCACGCAGGAACAGCTGCGTCTGCTCGCCTTCGGCGCCGAATCCACCCTGCTCAAGGCTGACCATAAGCTTTACCGCGAGGACGACGAGGCCGATTCGGCCTATATCGTGGTCAGCGGGCGCATCGTGCTCTATCGCGAGCAGAATGGCGACCGCATCCCGATCGGCAAGGCCGGTCCCGGCACCATCCTAAGCGAACTGGCATTGATCGCCGACACCAACCGGCTGACCAGCGCGTCGGCCGAAATCGATTCAGAAGTGATCCGGCTCAGCCGCAAGATGTTCCGCCGCATCCTCGAGGAGTATCCCGAGGTGGCGGTGAAATTGCACCAGCGCATCCTGGAGGATTTTCAGGCCATGATCGCCCGCATCGAGAAGCTGGCGCCGCGGTTTGGCGGGTAGGCCAATGCATGTCGCCCAAAAGTGCGCAGCGGTTTTGGGACAACGACATGCATCAAAACAAAGACTTAAGGCGCGTTGCCGGAATCCGTTTCAATGCGACGCGCTTTAACGACCGTCTCGAACGGATTTTGGCCTGAACAGGCACCAGAATGGCTTCCCGGGCGCAAGTTCACCTTGGCCGAGGCGTTGAAACCCGCAACGCTCATAGAAAGCCAAATTCTTGCGTTGTGCGGTTTCGAGAAACGTCCCTGCCGAGACGGGATCTCCTTCGGCGAGATCGCAATAGGCCTTGATGAGCGCGCCGCCAGCCCCCTTTCCCTGTATTGAAGGGTGAACGCCCAAGACGCCAAGATAGAAATGCGGTTCCTGCGGCTTGTATTTCTCGCTGATGGCGTCAGCTCGCTCGAAGCGCGAAGCCATCGATGCCTGCCTTTGCTGAAGCAGAGCCCACCTCGCTTGGTGAGTCGGCAGCCATTCAGGCCGCTGCGTATCATAGCCCATCACCGCACCAAGGATGCGGCCCTCGCTCTTTAACAGCAGCACGGGCATGCCAAGCGCGAGGCGCGCCGCCATCAGGATCGAGAAGAACTCCGTCACCAGGTCCTGACGTAGCGGAGGATCGCCTGCGAAGAAAAACGCCATCTGCGGATCATCGGCAAAGGCAGCCGCAAGGCAGTCGGCCGCCGATGTCACATCCGCTTCTCGTGCTGCCACTATCTCCATTCAACGACCCCTTTGACTCGTGGCCTAGTCCAGGTCGAACCTTGCGATGACCGGCACATGGTCCGACGGCCGGTCCCAGCCGCGCGCCAGCCGCAGAATGTCGTAGCTGGCAAAGCTCGGCACCAAGTTTGGCGATGACCAGACATGGTCGAGCCGCCGGCCGCGGTTCGACGCTTCCCAATCCTGCGCGCGATAACTCCACCAGGTGTAGAGCTTCTGGTCGTGCGGCACGTTCAGCCGCATCAGGTCGACCCAGTCGCCGGCCAGCCGCATGGCTTCGAAATTCTCGGTCTCGACCGGCGTATGGCTGACGACGTTGAGCAGCTGCTTGTGCGACCAGACGTCGTGTTCGAGCGGCGCGATATTGAGGTCGCCGACCAGGATCGAGCCCGACACCTCGCTATGGTCGGCGCGGATGGCGTTCATCTCCGCGACGAAATCCAGCTTGTGCTTGAACTTGCGGTTGATGACGGGATCGGGCTCGTCGCCACCGGCCGGAACATAGAAATTGTGAACGAGGATCGTCTTGCCGCCGGCCTGGACAGTGACCGACAGATGCCGGCTGTCCTCGATTTCGCAGAAGCGCCGCTTTTCGACCACCTCGATCGGCCGCCGCGCCACCGTCGCCACGCCGTGGTAGCCCTTCTGGCCGTGGAAGGCGATGTGCTCGTAGCCGAGCTTGCGGAAAGCCTTCTCCGGAAACAGCTCGTCGGGAACCTTGGTTTCCTGCAGGCAGAGCATATCCGGCGCCTGCTCGACCAGCAGCCGCTCGACAATCGGCATGCGCAGGCGAACGGAGTTGATGTTCCAGGTGGCGATGGAAAAGGGCATGCGGCGATCCGGACAAAGGTCGCCGATCTAGTGCCAGCCAAGCGCCATAAACACAAGCCAGCCTTTGCGGGCTGCTTCCCCGGCGGCCGCCCTGATTCAGGTCAGGCCGAGCCGAAAATGGTGGTCTCCGAGAACCGGAGCGGAGCGTACTTGAAGTACGTGAGCACCGGAAGCGGAGGAGACCGCCATTTGCAGGCCGGCCTCACCTGAATCTAGCGCGTCTTGGTGTTCAGCTCGCGGTTCGCCGTATAGTCGATGGCAAAGGTGTCGGGGGCGAAGCTGACGCCTTCCTTGACGTTGAAGATCATCACGGTCGTGTCCTTGCCCTGCGCGTCTGTGATGGTCCACTGGCGCAGCTCATAGGATTTCGGGTCGAACATCATGGTGATCTTCGAATTGCCGAACACCGATTTGTCGGCAAGCTGGATGGTGGTCAGGTCGCTCTCTTCCTTGACGCTTTTGACGCGGTTACCGGAGAGGTCGATCTTGGTGTCGAGCAACAGCTTCAGCGGCGTCTTCGACAACGGATAGAGGTCGGAAGTTTTCATCTTCTTGTTGAGGATGACCACCGACTTGCCGTCGGAAATCACCTTGAAATTCGACGATCCGTCATAATTGAAGCGGATCTTGCCCGGCCGTTCCAGAAAGAACTTGCCGCCGGTCTGCTCGCCCTTGGGTCCGAACTGGACGAACTCGCCGCTCATCGATTTGACCGAGGAAAAATGGTCGGCGATCTTCTGCGCCGCTGGCGGCACCGCCGCTTGCGCCGACGCCAGCAGCTGGAACCCGGGAACGACGTTGACGGCTGCAGCGCCGGCAAGGACCAGGCCGAGGCCGAGCACCTGGCGGCGGGTTGGATTGAATGATGCGTTTGTCATGCCGGTCACTCTCGTCTGGTTCGGTTGTGTCGCAGTCCTTGGCCCCCCAGTTGGGCTTAAGTTTGGCGGCCGGACAGCGCTCAGTCGCTTCAACGCGCCAAAAGGTTCAAAGTTGCCGCCCGTCGGGTCCAATCAGAACTTGGCGTCCTCCGTCGGCACCAGGATCTCGCGTTTGCCGGCATGGTTGGCCGGGCCGACGATGCCTTCCTTCTCCATCTTCTCGATGATCGAGGCGGCGCGGTTGTAGCCGATGCCGAGCCGACGCTGGATATAGCTGGTCGAGGCCTTGCCGTCGCGCAGCACCACCGAGACCGCCTGATCGTAGGGATCGTCGGAATCCTCGAAATTGCTGTTGCCGCCGCCGGAGCCGCCCTTGCCCGACGGTTCGTCATCGTCGTCCTCGCCGTCGTCCTCGGTGATGGCGTCGAGATATTCCGGCACGCCCTGCAGTTTCAGATGCGCGACGATCTTTTCCACCTCTTCATCGGCGACGAACGGGCCGTGCACGCGCTGGATGCGGCCGCCGCCGGCCATGTAGAGCATGTCGCCCATGCCGAGCAGCTGCTCGGCGCCTTGCTCGCCGAGGATGGTGCGGCTGTCGATCTTCGACGTCACCTGGAACGAGATGCGGGTCGGGAAGTTGGCCTTGATCGTGCCGGTGATGACGTCGACCGACGGTCGCTGCGTTGCCATGATGACATGGATGCCGGCGGCGCGCGCCATCTGCGCCAGCCGCTGCACCGCACCTTCGATATCCTTGCCGGCGACCATCATCAGGTCGGCCATCTCGTCGATGATGACGACGATGTAAGGCATCGGCTCGAGGTCGAGATTCTCCGTCTCGTAGATCGCCTCGCCGGTCTGGCGGTCGAAGCCGGTCTGCACGGTGCGCGAGATCTTTTCACCCTTCTTCTCGGCCAGCTGAACCCGCGCGTTGAAGCCGTCGATGTTGCGCACGCCGACCTTCGACATCTTGCGGTAGCGGTCCTCCATCTCGCGCACGGTCCATTTCAGCGCCACCACCGCTTTCTTCGGATCGGTGACCACGGGCGTGAGCAGATGCGGGATGCCATCATAGACCGAGAGTTCCAGCATCTTCGGGTCGATCATGATCAGCCGGCAGTCCTGCGGCGTCAGCCGGTAGAGCAGCGACAGAATCATGGTGTTGATGGCGACCGACTTGCCGGAGCCGGTGGTGCCGGCGACAAGCACATGCGGCATCTTGGCGATGTCGACTATGACGGCCTCGCCATTGATGGTCTTGCCGAGCGCCAGCGCCAGCTTGGCCTTGGTGGTTTCGAAATCGCGGCTGGCCAGGATTTCCCGGAGATAGACCGTCTCGCGCTTGGCGTTCGGCAGTTCGATGCCGATGGCGTTGCGGCCGGGCACCACGGCGACGCGGCAAGCGATCGCGCTCATCGAGCGGGCGATGTCGTCGGACAGGCCGATGACCCGCGACGATTTGATGCCGGGCGCCGGCTCGAGTTCGTACAGCGTGACCACCGGGCCTGGACGCACGGCGATGATCTCGCCCTTGACGCCGAAATCCTCCAGCACGCCTTCGAGCAGGCGCGCATTCTGCTCCAGCGCATCCTTCGACAGGCTGGCATCACGCACGACATTCTTCGGCTCGGACAGGAAATGCAGCGACGGCATTTCGAATTTTTCGGAGCCGATCAGCGAGGTCTGCGCTTCGCGCTGGACGCGGGCGCCGGGCGCCGGGCGCGGCGCCGGTGCGGCGACACGAGTGGCGGCATCGGAGCGGTAATTCTGCACCTGCGCGCGGCGCTGGACGACAGGCTCGTCGTCGTCGAGATCCATGTCTTCGTCATCGTTGTCGAAGACGTCGTCATCGTCGGGGTCGACCGAAACGCTGCGATCGTTGACCATGGCGGCGAAGAATTCCGGCTCGACACGGGCGCGGCCGTCGGCGCTCATCCGCGCTTCGGCGAACTCGGCCGATTCGACCCGTTCGGCGGCACGCCGCCAGCCGCCGGCGCGTGGCTCCATCTCCGGTTCGTATTCGTCCCGCTCCTCTCGCCGACGCGCGGCGCGGCGGCGCAGATAGGCGCGCAGCGACAGCCACCAATGGGTGATGGCGCCAAGCGCCAATATGCCCTCGTCGCCCTCGTCGTCGTCATTGTCGAAGAGCAGGTCGTCCTCGCGCGGATCGGCAGCGGCAGGTTCCTCCTGGACGGCAAAACCATTCTTGCGCGCGAGCAACGCCGACCCATAGGCAAACAGCCACAGCGTCGGTGCGATGAGCAGCACCGCAAGCACGCTGGCGATGATGCCGGACGGGTAGCCGCCAATGACCAGCCCGGGGATCTTGAGCACCATGTCGCCGAACACGCCGCCGAGGCCGGTCGGCAGCGGCCAGGTCTTGGGCGGCACCACGCAACCGGCGATCGCCGCGGCAGTCAGCGCAAATCCGAACCATGCGAGGCCGCGCTTCGGCAGCCTGTCGACGCCGCGCGCGGTAAACAAAAGGAAGCCCCAGATCACCGCCGGCACCAGCGCAGCAACAGCGGCGAGGCCGAAGAACTGCATGGCGAGGTCGGAGAAGACAGCGCCGGCATAGCCCATGGCGTTGGTGACGATGTTGTCGGTGGCGTGCGAGAAACTCGGATCGGCGACGTTCCAGGTGGCAAGGCTGGCGACGCCGAAGGCGACGGTCACGAACAGGCAAGCGCCGACCAGCCGGCCGACCTGGCGCCGCGCGAATGCCTGGATGCCGTGCCCCGTATCGGTCAGCGCGAGCGGTGCTGAAGCCCCTGAACGCATGCTCTTCCCCGTCTGTCATGGACTGGCCGGGCGCAAGACGCACTCCGGCAGATTCGAATGTCAGACTATCGGCGGGAAGGTTAAGGCCGCATTAACTATACGGAGCCTGCAGCGTTAAAACACGGGATGGAGCGGTTGGCCAGACAGTGCGGGCACAGTTGAAAACCCGCGCGATCGGGAGCCGCAAGGCCTTCGCGAAAGGGCAAAAAGTGAGAGGCGGTGAAACCTGACTATCCGTTCGCGGACACCACAGACGCCACCACGGCAGAGAGTTTGCCGCGCTTGTCCAGCCTTGGTTTCTCATAGATCTTCCTCATGCGTGGTTCCCTGTCCTGGCACGAGTCGCAATACGGCGACGCTCAAAGGGATACCACGCCCGTCCAGCACCGTCATCTCCCGCTCGGAGGATGATTTGGCCTGCCCGATGCGTGGAAAAAATGGCGGGCGCATTGGCCCACCGCCGTTCATTGCAAGCGACAAGACGACCAGGCTCGATTGAGCCTGATCCCTGGCAACCTCAGTTGGCGCCACCGAGCGCCTGCACATTGGCGCAGAATTCGGCGTGCGGCTTGCTCATCGCCGCGTCATTGCATTCCTTCTTCATCGCTTCCTGCTTTTCCATTGGCATCGCCATGAAAGCAGCCTTGAACTCTTCCATCGGCTTCATGGTTTTCATGCCGGAATCCGTGAAGAACGGCGCCATGTTGTCCGGCTCGTCGAGTGCACCGGCAAATGCCACGCCGCTGACCATCGAAAGAGCAAGCGCTCCGAGGCAGATGTTCTTGATGTTCATGAGATGGTTCCTTCCCTGCTGTTTGTGCGACCGTCCGAACGACGTTCGCCTCCACAGTTCGGAACCGGCAGGGTTGATGTTTCCTGGAAAATCTCCATCACGCGAACGTGATTGCGAGAATATCGGCGTTGCCAGAACGATTGTACCAAAAAAAGAGGCCCGGACCCGGTCCGGGCCTCAATGCGTGAGCACCTTTCGGGAGCGTCACGACGGGATTCCATTCTTTAGAGCAATTCCGGGTGTGCAGCGCTTTCCCTAGGGAATTGCGTAGAGAGATAAGGGGACCGGCGGGAGGAGGGTTCCGCCGGTCCCGTTGGCAAAGCTGGCCTTACGGCACCACTTCGCCATGCTGGCTGATGTCGAGACCCTCGACCTCTTCCTGTGTCGTCGGACGCAGGCCAACCAGGGCCTTGACGACATAGAGGATCACGAAGGTGGCGACCGCCGTCCACACGATGGTGACGGCGACGCCGTAGATCTGCTTGCCGAGCGAAGCACCCGACGACAGGCTGTTGATCGCCGGATCGGCCAGCACGCCGGTGAGCAGGGCACCGATGACACCGCCGACGCCGTGCACGCCGAAGGCATCGAGCGAGTCGTCATAGCCGAACATGTGCTTCACCTTGACTGCCGATATGTAGCAGAGCACGCCGGCGACGATGCCGACGATGAAGGCGCCGGTCGGGTTGACGAAGCCGGAAGCAGGCGTCACCGCGACCAGGCCGGCAACGGCGCCGGAGATGATGCCGAGCACGCTGGGCTTCTTGGCGATGATCCATTCCGCAAACATCCAGGCGAGAGCCGCGGCTGCGGTGGCAACCTGGGTGTTGAGCATGGCAGCACCGGCGAGGCCGTCAGCCGCCAGTTC
This sequence comes from Mesorhizobium sp. P2_E10, assembly GCF_056404235.1. Lineage (NCBI taxonomy): Bacteria > Pseudomonadati > Pseudomonadota > Alphaproteobacteria > Hyphomicrobiales > Phyllobacteriaceae > Mesorhizobium > Mesorhizobium sp. P2_E10. Next base: position 26,735 of record NZ_JBFUEK010000013.1, on the reverse strand, counting down.
CGAACCGGCGTTGAAGCCGAACCAGCCGACCCACAGCAGCGAAGCGCCGATCACCGAGTAGACGAGGTTGTGCGGCGCCATGTTGGTGGTGCCGTAGCCTTCGCGCTTGCCGAGAACCAGCGCGCAGACCAGACCCGCGACACCGGCGTTGATGTGAACGACCGTGCCACCGGCGAAGTCGAGCACGCCAGCCGTGCCGAGGAAGCCGCCACCCCAGACCCAGTGTGCGATCGGCACGTAGACGACGAGCAGCCACAGCGCCATGAAGATCAGCAGCGCCGAGAACTTAAAGCGTTCGGCGAAGGCGCCGGCAATCAGCGCAGGCGTGATGATGGCGAAGGTCATCTGGAACATCGAGAAGACGAATTCAGGAATGTTCGCGACGCCCGGCAGCCACAGCGAGGACGTGGTGATGCCGTGATGGAAGAACTTCGAGGTACCGCCGAGATAGCTGTTGATGCCGCCGCCGTCGGAGAAGGCCAGCGAATAGCCGAACATGAACCACAGCACCGTCACCAGACAGGTGATGGCAAAGCTCTGCATGATGGTGGCGAGCACGTTCTTCTTGCGCACCATGCCGCCATAGAACAGCGCCAGGCCGGGGATGGTCATCATCAGCACCAGCGCCGTCGAGGTCAGCATCCAGGCGGTGTTGCCGGTGTCGAGCGCGGGTGCCGGCGGCGCAGCCGCAGCTGCATCGGCGGCGGCAGGAGCCGCGGTCTGCGCGAAGGCGGCGACCGTGCCCATTGCAGCGAGAGCGAGCGAGCCAAGCGCGGCCACACGTCCCGTTGTTTTCAAGGTGGAAGGTATGTTCATTGAACTCTCCATTGGAATACGTGTTCGCCGCTCAAAGCGCGTCGGTGTCTGTTTCGCCGGTGCGAATGCGCACCGCCTGGTCGATGCCGAAAACGAAGATCTTGCCGTCGCCGATCTGACCGGTCTTGGCCGCCGCGGTGATGGCTTCGACGGCCTTGTCGACCAGGTCGCCGCTGACCGCGACTTCGATCTTGATTTTTGGCAGGAAGCTGACCGCGTATTCCGCCCCGCGATAGATTTCCGTATGTCCCTTCTGACGCCCGTAGCCTTTGACTTCGGTGACGGTCAGGCCCTGGATGCCGACTGCGGTGAGCGCTTCGCGCACCTCGTCGAGCTTGAACGGCTTGATGATTGCCATCACGATTTTCATAAGGTTTCACCCTTTGCTGTTGCGGGTCCCCCGCGTTTACGACTTCGCCGATCCCAATGAGAGCCGGAGAGTGCCCGCTAGGATTCAAGCTCCGTGCCAATTGCCGAAGCAGGGTGTTAACCCTCTGTAAACAAACGGATTGAGGGAGGTTTGGCGGCTAACTGTGTATAGCCGGGGCAACGCTTGTGATTAAAAAATGGGCAATTTTTCAAAAATGCCTATTCTGCGGGCGGTCGCTTCAACCTGATGAGGCCTTCCTGGGCAACCGAGGCAATCAGCGTGCCGTCGCGGGCAAACAGCGAGCCGCGGGTGAAGCCGCGCGAGCCTTGTGTCGACGGGCTGTCTTGCGTGTAGAGGATCCAGTCGTCGAGCGGATGGCTGCGATGGAACCACATGGCGTGATCGAGGCTTGCCGCCTGGATGTCGCGATCGAAAATGGCGCGGCCATGCGCGAAGGTCGAGGTGTCGAGCAGCGTCATATCGGAGAGATAAGCGAGCACCGCCGCCTGTATGCCTCTGTCGGCCGGCACCGGACCGGTGGTGCGGATCCAGATGTTCTGCTTCGGCTCCAGTTTTTCGCGGCTTGTGTAATGCTTCAGCATCACCGGCTTCATCTCGATCGGCCGGTCGCGCTCCCAGTAGCGCTTGATGCCCTCGGGCACCGCCTCTCCGAACTTGCCCAGCAATTCGCGCTGCGACAACAGGCTGTCGGGCGCCGGCACGTCCTGCGGCATCGGCACCTGGTGTTCGAGACCGATTTCGTCCTGCTGGAACGAGGCTTCGAGAGAAAAGATCGCTTGGCCGTGCTGGATCGCCACCACGCGGCGGGTGGTGAAGGAGCCGCCGTCGCGGATGCGGTCGACCTCGTAGATGATCGGCACCTTGGTGTCGCCCGGCCGCATGAAATAGCCATGCAGCGAATGCACGTGGCGCTCCGGTTCGACCGTCCGCTGCGCGGCAACCAGCGCCTGGGCGATGGTCTGGCCGCCGAAGATGCGCTGCCAGTCGAGTTTGGGGCTGCGACCACGGTACAGGTTGTGTTCCAGCTGCTCGAGGTCGAGAATGCTGAGAAGCTCGTCCATGGCCGCTGTCATGTTTTTCGCGCCCCTAGTGTCGTGATTTCGAAGTTCGCTTKATTTTKATATTGCGCTCGGAGCGAACTTCKAAATCAAAACGACACTAGAAATCGTCAGTTTGCTAGTGTCCTTACGATTCTGAAATTCGTACTGCCCTCGATATCCAACTCGGACGAATTTCAGAATCGGGACACTGGCTGCGGAAGTGTTAAGGCGGTTTCCGACAGGAATGGCGGGCAGTCAAGGCCGGAATGGCCGCCGGCAACAGCCAAGGCCACGAAAGGAATTTATCATGGCGGACCGCAAGGCGGATGCAAAAGCCCGAGGCTCACTCGACGTTCTGGTCGCCGGCGCCGGCTATGTCGGCCTTGCCGCCGCCGTATCGCTGAAACAAGCACGGCCGAGCCTCACTGTCGCCGTGGTCGATGCAGCACCCGCAGGCGTCTGGCAGAAGGACGGCCGCGCCTCGGCCATCGCCGCTGCCGCTTGCCGCATGCTCGACCAGCTCGGCGTCTGGCAGGAAATCGTCGGCCAATCGCAAGCCATCACCGAAATGATCGTCACCGATTCGCGCACCTCCGATCCGGTGCGTCCGGTGTTTCTGACCTTTGACGGCGAGGTCGCGCCGGGCGAGCCGTTTGCGCACATGGTCGCCAACGCGGATTTGAACGGCGCCTTGCGCCGGCGCGCGCAGAAACTCGGCATCGACATCATCGAAGGCGTCGCCGTCGGCGCCTTCGACAGCAACGGCGCCGGCATCACCGTGCATCTGGCCGACGGCGCGACGCTGAAGGCGCGATTGCTGGTCGCCGCCGACGGCGTCAACTCGAAATTGCGCGACATGGCCGGCATCAAGACGGTGAAATGGGAGTATGGCCAGTCAGGCATCGTCTGCACCGTGGCGCATGAGCGCCCGCACAATGGCCGCGCCGAAGAGCATTTTCTGCCAGCCGGCCCTTTCGCCACCCTGCCGCTCAAGCCGGGCAAGGACGGCAGCAATCGCTCGTCGCTGGTCTGGGTCGAGCGGTCCGAGGATGCTCAAAAACTGGTCGATGGCGACGACCTCGTCTTCGAGCACGAACTCGAACTGCGCTTCGGCCTGAGGCTCGGCGAAATCCGTGTCGCCGACAAACCGCGCGCCTGGCCACTCGGCCTGACCATTGCCCGCGCCTTCGTCGCGCCGCGCATTGCGCTTGCCGGCGACGCCGCCCACGGCATCCATCCGATCGCCGGCCAGGGCCTCAATCTCGGCTTCAAGGATGTGGCCGCATTGGCCGAAGTGGTTGTCGAGGCCGACCGGCTGGGGCAGGACATCGGCGCGCTCGACGTGCTCGAACGCTACCAGCAATGGCGGCGTTTCGACACTGTGCAGATGGGCATCACCACCGATGTGCTGAACCGGCTGTTCTCCAACGACATCGGCCCGCTGCGCGCCGTGCGCGACATCGGCCTTGGTCTCGTCGAGCGCATGCCCAGGCTGAAGGAGTTTTTCATCCGCCAGGCGTCCGGCCTGTCAGGCGATACGCCGCGACTGTTGAAGGGCGAGGCGATCTGAGCGTTGCCCAACGTCGTCATCCTTGGGCGTAGCGACGCGAAGCGGAGCGAAGACCCAAGGATCCATGCCGTGACCTTGGTCGAAGAATGCAGCGCACCAGAATTCTGCATCGTAGCAACGCTTTGAAATCGCGGCATGGATCCCGGGGTCTGCGCCGCGTCGCTTCGCTCCTTGCTACGCCCCAGGATGACGAAGCGATGGGTGTTTCCGCTAATCGCCAAGGCGATCTGCCAATGTAGCGGGCTCAGATCCCCGCCAGCGAACCTAATTCACCTCAAAACCCAGCTTTTGCCGCAGCCGCAATATCCGCTGGTCGGCAATCTCCAGGCGTTTCTCGCCGCCCTGGGCCGCGCGGTTCACCATCTGCAGCAGATCGTTTCGCTCGGCCACATCGAGACGTTCGCGCAGGAACGGCGCCAGCTTGTCGATGACGATCGTCGTGTCGTCGATCTGCGCCGCCGCCCATTTGGCATAGATCACCGCCTCATCGGTCTTCTTCTTGTCGGCAATCTCCGAGATCACCGACCGGATGACGGCTTCGCGCTGCGGCAGGATAGGCCCGTTCTCGGAAACCATGGCGGTGATCAGCGTTGCCGCCGCCACCACCGGATCGTCGATCGCCGTCAGCGGCGACAGCGCCGCCTGCTTGCGCAGCTTCTTGCGGCGGATATTGCCCTGGACCCGACCGACGACATCGGCGACTTCTCGCGCCGCCTCGTTCATGGCCTTCATCCGGTACCACCAGAACGCTGCCGCCCCAAGGACGCCAAGGATAGCAATCAAGAACGGCATGCCAACATCCCCCAAAATCGCGCCGACGATAGGAGAAGTATTGCGCTGCTTCAACACGCAAAGATTGCTTGCGGCGAAGAACCAGAGGCATTCCACCGGCCTGGAACCCCTGGTTTCAAAGTCTCCGACTTCGGGTTCACGACCCCGGCACGTCGTAGATCGCCCTGACTTCGATGGTGCCGATTTCGGCGAGCGGAATTCCGCCTGCGATCTCCAGCGCCTCGTCGAGATCTTTTGCTTCGATCATGACGAAGCCCAGCAACTGCTCCTTGGTCTCGGCGAAAGGGCCGTCGGTAATCAATCTCTTGCCCTGGCGCCGACGCACTGTTTTCGACGTTTTTACCGACTGCAGCGCCTGCGCGATGATCAGCTGGCCGCGCTTTTCCAATGACCTGTCATAGGCCAGCGACTCGGCATCGAGCTTGGCCGACCCCTCGGCGGTCAGGGCGTGAAGGTCTTTCTCCTCACCATAGACCAGGCAAACATATTGCATTTTTTATCTCCCTTGCTGCGAAACATAAGATGAGGCGATCAAAGTGTCAGCCGGGTGCTTGCCCGCTGCATGATCGATAAAGCAGAAGGCAACGCCGATGATGGCGACCGCCGCAAGCAGCCGGCCGAAGCCGGACGGCTGCTGATACAGCCAGTCGGTTTTTTCGTCGCCGGCGGCTCGGCCGGTGTCTATCCAATGCGCGGAAAACAGATTGTTCATGGGAACCTCCATCCGCCACGAAATCCGTGGCCGCCCGCAGGACGGTCGGGGCACGGCGAAGTCGACATTTTTGCACGCACATTTTTTTCAAAATAATTTGCGAAGTGCCACGAAGAGTGGGCGATGGCCGCAAGACCGCGGTGGTCTTCCCTCGTGCCCGCGCTATAGTTGGAAGGAACGCCGGCACCGGGCCGGCGCAATCGGATCAATCAAGGAGGACTTCATGGACCGCACCGCAAACGCCATCTGGAAAGGCGATCTGAAGGGGGGCAAAGGCACGCTCGACAGCCAGAGCGGAACCCTGAAGGGCACGCCCTATTCCTTCAAGGCGCGCTTCGAGGACGAAAGCGGCAAATCCGGCACCAACCCGGAAGAGCTGATCGCGGCAGCACATGCCGGCTGCTTTGCCATGCAGTTCTCGCATTTCCTGGCCGAAAACGGCACGCCCGCCACCGAGCTCAACGCCAAGGCCGTGGTGACGCTGGTGCCCGGCACCGGCATCACCGGCAGCGCCCTCACCGTGGTCGGCAAGGTGCCTGGCATCGATGCGGCGAAATTCCAGGAATTGGCCGAAAAGGCCAAGGCCGGTTGCCCGGTGTCGCAAGCGCTCGGCGCGATAAAGGTGTCGCTCGACGCGAAATTGGGCTGATTGGGTGATCTTTGCCCTGGGGTAGCGATCCTTCACGCCCCCCTCTGCCCTACCGGGCATCTCCCCCACAAGTGGGGAGATTGGAGGTCGCCTCGGCTTTCGCCAATCGCCGGCGATGAAAGAGAGCGGGACGGCGGAGCTGCCGATCTCCCCCTCGTGGGGGAGATGGCCGGCAGGCCAGAGGGGGGCGCTGTCCCTCCGACATCTCCGCTAATTGCTAAGCCCCCAACGCGTCGAGCCGGGCGCGCAGGGCTGCGACTTCCTGCTCCAGCGATTCAATCCTCGCTTCCAGGTCGGAGACAGGCATGATCGGCGTATTGCGCTGCGCAGACAGGGCAGCAACGTCCACCGGGCCACCGAGAAGCTGCACAAAACGGTCCTCGCGCTGACCCGGTCCGCGCGGGATTTCCTGGACGAGCGGCGGCCGGCGGCCGATCAGCATGTCGAGTTCACCGCGCAGGTCTTCGATCGACGAAAACCTGGCCATCCGCTCGCTGCGCGAAAGGAGCTCATGCGCCGTCTGTGGCCCGCGCAACAAAAGCAGCCCGATCACCGCGGTCTGTGCCGTGGTCAGCGAGAATCGTTGCGCCATCTGATGCTCGTAGCGCTCGACACGCGAACCGAACATCTGCCGCACCAACCCCTTCTGCTCAAGCAGCTTCAGCGCCCGGTGCACCTCCGTCTGCTCCAGCGCCATGACAGGCTCGCGCGCCGTCTTCTGATTGGCGGCGGCAAGTGCTGCATTCAGTGTCAGCGGATAGACGTCAGGCGTCAGTTCCTTCTTTTCGATCAGGCAGCCGAGCACGCGGGCTTCGACAGGGGAGAGGATGGGAAGATCGTCGCTCATTGGGCAATCCTTTCTGACGCTGGCAGGACAGCGCCCCCCTCTATCCTGCCGGACATCTCCCCAAATGGGGGGAGATCGGTAGCTTCGCCGACAGCACGTCATCCTTCAACCTTGGAAATTGGCGAAAGCCGCAGTGACGGCCAATCTCCCCACCCGTGGGGGAGATGTCCGGCAGGACAGAGGGGGGCGCGAAGGATCGCAGCAGACCGCGATCTCGCTGAAGCTACACCCGCCGTTCCACCATCATCTTCTTGATTTCAGCGATCGCCTTGGCCGGGTTGAGCCCTTTCGGACAGGTCTGGGCGCAATTCATGATGGTGTGGCAGCGATAGAGCCGGAATGGGTCTTCGAGATTGTCGAGCCGCTCGCCCTTTGCCTCGTCGCGGCTGTCGATCAGCCAGCGATAGGCCTGCAAGAGGGTTGCCGGGCCGAGATAGCGGTCGCCGTTCCACCAGTAGCTTGGGCATGAGGTCGAACAGCAGGCGCACAATATGCACTCGTAGAGCCCGTCGAGCTTTTCGCGGTCTTCATGGCTCTGCAGCCATTCCTTGGCCGGCTGCGGCGACACCGTCTTCAGCCATGGCTCGATCGAGGCGTGCTGGGCGTAGAAATTGGTGAGGTCGGGCACCAAATCCTTGACCACTTGCATATGCGGCAGCGGATAGACTTTTACGGCGCCGGCAATGTCGTCGCAGCCCTTGGTGCAGGCCAGCGTGTTCGAGCCATCGATGTTCATGGCGCAGGACCCGCAAATGCCTTCGCGGCAGGAGCGGCGCAAGGTCAGCGTCGGGTCGATCTTGTTCTTGATCCAGAGCAGCGCGTCGAGCACCATCGGCCCGCAATCGTCCATGTCGACAAAGTAAGTGTCGATGCTCGGGTTCTCGTCATCGTCCGGCGACCAGCGGTAGATGCGGTATTCCCGCAGATTGGTCGCACCCTCAGGCTTCGGCCAGGTTTTTCCCGCCTTGATCTGCGAGTTCTTGGGGAGCGTCAGTTCAACCATTTACCTCAGGTCCTTTCGGATGACGAGCTTCAGCCCGGACCAGATCTCGTTCACGGCGGCGACTTTCACATCGACAAGGTCGAGTTTCAGGGCTTCGGTGCGGATGACGCCCTCGGTGACGTCGGTCGGCACTTTCGAGGCCTTTTTCGGCCACGACACCCAGACCATGCCGTCGCGCTTGATCGCCGCCTGGATACCGGCGAGGCGATCCTCGATCTCGGCACGTTGCCGGGTGAAGGCATGGACGGCATCGTATTTCAGGGCGGCGCCGGAAATCTCCGACCAGTCGACCAGCCGGTCGACCTGAGCGAAATCGACCGCCTCGGCGAGGTCATCGAGTTCCGCTGGCAAAGCGATGAAGGCAGCGGTCATCCCGTCCTTCAGCCCAAGCTTGGCCGGAAGGGGCGTGCTGGAATATCCCGATGCCGAAAGCGCCATCGTCAGTACACCCGTGCCTTGGGCGCGATCTTGGCGAGGCTGATGCCGCCGTCCTTCTCCGCCAGCAGCGGCTCGGTGTGCACCGGCCGGTAGCTCAGCGTCACCTTGCCGTCTTCGCTCAGCCTGGCCAGCGTATGCTTGCGCCAGTTGGCGTCGTCGCGGGCCGAAAAGTCCTCGCGCGCATGCGCGCCACGGCTCTCCTTGCGCGCCTCGGCGCCGTAGACCGTGGTGATGGCGTTGGCCATCAGATTTTCCAGCTCCAGCGTCTCGACCAGGTCCGAGTTCCAGATCATCGAGCGATCGAACACCTTGACGTCTTTCAGCTCGGTCCAGATCTGCGAAATGCGCTTGCAGCCGTTTTCGAGCGATTCCTGGGTGCGGAACACGGCGGCGTCTTCCTGCATCGCCTTCTGCATCTTTTCGCGCAACACCGCCGTCGGCGTCGAACCATTGGCATGACGAAGCCGGTCGAAGCGATCCATGATCTTTTCGACCGAGGCTTCGTTGGGCGCAGGGATAGCCGATGTGCGGTCGATGACCTGGCCGGCCCTGATCGCCGCAGCGCGCCCGAATACGACGAGATCGATCAGCGAGTTCGAGCCCAGCCGGTTGGCGCCGTGCACTGAGGCGCAGCCGGCCTCGCCGACCGCCATCAGCCCGGGCGACACCTGGTCGGGGCTTTTGGCCGTGGGGTTGAGAACCTCGCCCCAATAATTGGTCGGCACGCCGCCCATATTGTAGTGCACCGTCGGCAGCACCGGGATCGGTTCCTTGGTCAGGTCGACGCCGGCAAAGATCTTTGCCGATTCCGAAATGCCCGGAAGCCTTTCGTGCAGGACCGACGGATCGAGATGGTCGAGATGAAGGAAAATATGATCCTTCTTCTTGCCGACGCCGCGGCCCTCGCGGATCTCCAGCGTCATGCAGCGCGAGACGACGTCGCGCGAGGCAAGGTCCTTGGCCGACGGCGCGTAGCGCTCCATGAAGCGCTCGCCCTCGGAATTGACGAGATAGCCGCCCTCGCCGCGCGCGCCTTCGGTGATCAGACAGCCGGCGCCATAGATACCGGTTGGGTGGAACTGCACGAACTCCATATCCTGCAGCGGAAAGCCGGCGCGCGCGGCCATGCCGCCGCCGTCGCCGGTGCAGGTGTGCGCCGACGTCGCCGAGAAATAGGCGCGGCCGTAGCCGCCGGTCGCCAGCACCACCATTTTTGCCGAAAAGCGGTGGATGGTGCCGTCGTCGAGATTCCAGGCGACCACGCCGGTGCAGGTGCCGTCCGGCTCCATGATCAGGTCGAGCGCAAAATACTCGATGAAGAACTGCGCGTTGTTCTTCAGCGACTGGCCGTAGAGCGTGTGCAGGATGGCGTGGCCGGTACGGTCGGCGGCGGCGCAGGTGCGCTGCACCGGCGGGCCGTCGCCATAGTTCATCATGTGGCCGCCGAATGGCCGCTGGTAGATCTTGCCCTCTTCGGTGCGCGAGAACGGCACGCCGTAATGTTCGAGCTCATAGACCGCGGCCGGCGCTTCGCGCACCAGATATTCCATGGCGTCGACATCGCCCAGCCAGTCCGAACCCTTGACGGTGTCGTACATGTGCCACTGCCAGGAATCGGGACCCATATTGGACAGCGACGCGGCAATGCCGCCTTGCGCCGCCACGGTGTGCGAGCGCGTCGGGAACACTTTGGTGATGCAGGCGGTGCGCAGGCCTTGTTCGGCCATGCCGAGCGTGGCGCGCAAGCCGGCGCCACCAGCGCCGACGACCACCACATCGAATTTGTGGTCGACATAGGTGTAACCAGCCTTGTTGGCGGTCTTCGCGTCCTTGGCCAAATTCAGCCTCCGAATGCCAGCTTGAGCAGGGCGAAGATCGAGGCGACGCCGACCACTACGGAAAAGAAAGTGTTGAGCGCGATCAGCGCCAGCTTCATGCCCTCGCCATGCACATAGTCCTCGATGATGACCTGCATGCCGAGCCGCATATGATAGAGCCCGGACAACAGCACCAGGGCAAGCACCAGCGCCACGAACGGATTGGCGAGGGCCGCGCGCACCTCGGCATAGCCGGCGCCGTTGAGCGCGATGAGGAAGCCGACGAAGAACAGCGTCAGCGGAATGTTAGCGATGGCCGTCAGCCGCTGGCGCCAGAAATGCTGGGTGCCCTCGCGGGCCGAGCCAAGGCCGCGGACCTTGGCCAGCGGCGTGCGCATATCGGTGTTTTTACCGCTCATGGATCAGGCTCCCCGCGCCATGTAGCCGGCGATCCAGATCAACAGCGTCAGCGAGATCGAGCCGGCCAGCGTCGCCCAGGCGATCTTCGATGCCGTGTGCTTTTCAAGACCGGCGCCGGTGTCCCACACCAGATGGCGCACACCGCCCAGCATGTGGTGCATCAGCGCCCAGGTGTAGCCGAACAGGATGAGCCGCCCGAGCCACGAACCGAAGGCCCAGTTGACCCAATCGAAAGTGGCCTCGGAGCTCGCCGCCGCCATCAGCCATACGGCGACCAGCAGCGTGCCGAAATACAGCGCCCCGCCGGTGATGCGATGGATGATCGACATCGTCATCGTGATCGGCATCCGATAGACGGTCAGATGCGGCGAAAGCGGTCTCGCGCGGGTGGCTGGTGATTTGCTCATGGCTCCCCCAGTTCGGCGTCTCTGGAGCCACCGGCGGAAATGCGGCATTGCCGCTTCCGGATGCGACTTCGGACAGGCGGTTTCTAATGCTCTTTTTGCACCGCGTCAAAGCCAGAAAATCGTTTTGAAAACGTCATTTAGTCTGACAAAAAGGCGGCGTTTCGCTTCAATCGATTAGGGCATCGGCCCAAAGCCGGCGCAGCGTTCGCTGCAGTGCGGTATTTCGCCTGGCTCGGGCGCGGAGGGTGTGCCGAGATTCAGCTCAGGCCGAGCCGAGAATGGTGGTTTGCGAGAACCGGAGCGGAGCGTACTTCAGTACGTGAGCATCGGCCTACGCCGGCCGTAGCCTTAACTGCGCACCCCTCATGAGTGGTTCGGCCGGCGAAGGCCGGAAGCGCAGGAAGCTGCCATTCGCAGGCCGGCATCAGCTGAATATCGACACACCCGGTCAGCGCTTGCAGGTCACCGGCGTTTTCCCACCCTTCATCACCAGCGCCTCGCGTCCGTCAATCACGATTGCGTCATGGGCTGCGCCGTACCGGCTGTTCTGGTTGGCCGGCGACGCCGGCAGGTCTTCAGCTGTGCCGTCGGGGCCGAGGACATGCAGCGCCGTGCCGAGATTTTCGATCGTGATCCTGCCGCCGTCGGCGCAATTGTAGGTCGCAGTGCGCGGTTGCGGCGCGGCCGTGTCCACGATGATGGGGGCAGCAGTCGAAGGTGCGCCCGGCGCTATCGAGACAGCGGCGGCGGCGGTGCTTGCGGCCTTCGGCGCGTTGCTCTGCGGCACGCAGGCTGCTGCTACCAGCAGCGGGCCAAGCACAAGCGTCATCCGAAAAGCCCGGCGTAACGCCATATGTTGTCCTCCCGCGCGGCAAACTAGCCGCCATGCCTTGCCAAGATCAAGCGTCATGGTTGCAAGTCGACGCCGGCCGCGATGGTGCGGGCAAGCATGGCCGAATGATGGCCGCCGGGCTTTCCATTCCGACTGATATTAACCATGTTTGCCAAGAGATTGCCGCATCACCGGCTGTCCCCCTTAACAAAGGTTAATAAAAGGTTAATTTCTGATTCGAGGAGGCTTGCCTCTAGGAAACGGAGGACGCCATGCGTTCGAATTCAGGCACACTACGACTTCCGGCGCTCATGCTGGCGGCACTATCGGTCGGCTTTGCCGCACCGGCGCTCGCCGGGACGCGCCACCACGACCGCGTCTATGCCGATTCCTTCGGCAATCTCGTCATCGACAGCGCCGCCGGCTACAAGCGCATCATCGTTGGCGAAGGCAAGCTGGCGAAAGAATTGTCCGACTACACCAGCGCTGGCAACGCCGGCGAACCAGACGTCATCTACGAGAACGAATCGGACAATGTGATCCGCCGCGGCTGCTACCAGCCGCCGGTTTTCATCAAAGGCCGCTCCTATATGTACGGCCTCTCCGACGGCGAGATGCCCAACCTCAGCCCTTGCCGCTGATCTATCCGGCGTTCGCTGCTGTCGCCTGCCGGACGACCGGTCCGGCCGAGACCCGCACGCAGTCGCGGCCAGCGCCTTTCGCCTGGTAGAGCGCTTCGTCGGCGCGCCGCAGCAGGTCGGAAAACCCTTCACGCGCGGAAAGCTCGGCCACGCCAAAACTGGCGCTGCAGCGATGCTCCGCCGGCAGGCTATCGATCGGCAGCGCGCCGAAAGCGCTGCGTGTGCCCTCGGCAAACAGCCGCGCGGCGGCAAGGTTGGTTCCCGGCAGAATGATGGCGAACTCCTCGCCGCCGATGCGGCCGGCAACGTGGTGGTCGGCAGCGGCATCGCGAAGAAAGCCAGCGAAGGTCGCGATCACCCGGTCGCCTGAGGCGTGGCCATAGCTATCGTTGATGCCCTTGAAGTGGTCGAGATCGGCAATGACCAGCGCCACCGGAACGCCTTGGCGCACGGCATCGCGCAGCGCGACCTCGGCATGGCGCTCAAAACCGCCGCGATTGAGCAGCCGCGACAGCGTGTCGGTTTCGGACTTCGAGGTCGCCTCGGCCAGCACGTCGCGAACCAGGATGCCCAGCATCAGAAGCGCCAGCGCCAGGCCCAGCACGGTGCCGAGCGACTGCGACACCAGCGCGTAGCTGGTCTGCACATAAGACTGCGGGTCAGCGCCCCAGCCACCCAGCGCATGCGCGATGAACGGCTTTGAGGCGAACTGCACGGCGCTGGCCACCAGCACGGCCAGCAGAATTCGATCGAGCCGGTCGCGCCTTTGCCTTGACGACCAGACGATGCCGAAACCGACCAGCTGCATGGCCGCATAGGGAAGCTGGTAGGCCATCATGCGGGCAAGCGACTGGCGCGGCAGATCCTGCACGAACCAGACCGCGACGGTGGCGAAGACCAGGAAGAACAGCATCGGCGGCCAGGGCGGCGCCACGCCATACTTGCGGGCGAGCCCGGTATTGAAGGCGATGGTGGCGCCCAGGAAAACGGCGAAAGCGGTGACAACCGCAGGCCGTGCGTCGGCGAAAACCGGGATGCTGAATTCGACGGCGAAATAGACCATGCCGAGCACATAGCCGAACGCCAGCCAGCGTGCCGATACGCGTCCTACATCATAGATCGCAATCGCCATGAAGGCCGCGGCCAGCAGTCCGGCAACGAACAGATTGATGACAAGGATGAAGTCTGCGCTGCCCATTGCGTCTTTCGCACCCCGGGGCGACAGCTAACCACCGACGCGCGAAAAAGACGTTAACGTTCAGGCATGATCCCGAACCGAAGGACCGCGTCAGCGAAAAGTGGGACCCGGTTTTCGGAAAAGATCATGCCAAAACAAGTGTCTCTAACCGAGGCTGGCGTAGTCCGGCACGAACACCGTTTCCGGCCGCTCGTAGGACAGGCGCACGCTGTCACGACCGTTCTTCTTGGCCTTGTAGAGCGCCTCGTCGGCGCGACGCATCAGCGGTTCCAACCCTTCGTCGCCGGTGCGAGCGGCGACGCCGAAGCTCGCCGTCACCCTGACCCCCGGCGGCAGGCTGGCGACACCGCCGGACGAATAGAGCGAGCGGATCGCCTCGGCGAACAGGCGCGCCGAAGCCAGGTCGCTCAAAGGCAGCAGCACCGCGAACTCCTCGCCGCCGATGCGGCCGGCAGCACCGCGCGCGCCGGTGGCGAAATTCAGCTTGGCGGCGAAATCGGCGATGACCCGGTCGCCCGCCGCATGGCCGTGCACATCGTTGAGCGCCTTGAAATGATCGAGGTCGGCAAGCACCAGCGCAACCGGGAGCCTCGCCGAAGCGCACTGGCGCAGAAGCAGGGCCGCCCGCTCCTCGAAACCGCGACGGTTGAGCAGGCCGGACAGCGGATCGGTAAACGTCTCGGTCTTCAGCGCCTTCAGCACGTCGAGCGCGGCTGCCGAGAACAGGCAAAGCGCGATCAGCAGCGACAGCAGCGCGTGCGAGAGCAGCGCCGTCGTCCAGTAGGACGAGGCATAGAAACCGTCATAGCTGGTGAACGGCCCATGCGCGATGACGACGGCCAGCGTGCGGGCGAAGAAGTTCAGGCCCGACAGCAGCGACAGCACGAACAGGATGTTTTCCGTCGGGCCGTTGTTGCGCACCTGGCGCAGTTCGGCTGCGACCAGCAGGCTGAGGCCGCCGAAGCCGAAATTGATGGCAAGGATGCGCCAGGTGAGATCCGGCTGGACGAACAGGAACCAGCAAAACGCGGCCAACCCGCCACCTGCCAGAACACCGATCCCGACAAAGGGCACGCGCCGGCCATAGCGCGCCACGATGGCGCCGCAGAGACAACAGGCGGCAAAGGTGAAGCATATGTTGGAGAGAAGCTTGGTCAGCACCATGCCGACCGGCAGCGTGAAATACTGCAACAGGAAGCCGCCCGCCGAGGTGCAGTAGCTTGCACCCAGCACCGCCAGATAGGGGCGGTGGCGCTGATAGAACCACAGCACGAGGAACGCCGCGCCGAGCGCCAGCGCGATCGTCGGGTTGAGCAGCGCTATGAACAGGCCGGTGTCCAAGGACCGTGACTTCTCTCGCTTCCGTCAGGGAAGATGTTTAAGCCGCAAGCCCAAACAAGCGGTTAAGCGGGACCGAATATGCCCTCGGAGCCAAAGAAAAACCCCGAACCGTTTTGCGGTCCGGGGTTTCTCGAATGCTCTGGAAACAGGGGCGAAAATCCCGATTATTTCCACTCGCGAATGTCGACGAAGTGGCCGGCGATCGCCGCCGCGGCCGCCATGGCCGGCGACACCAGATGGGTGCGGCCCTTGAAGCCCTGACGTCCCTCGAAATTGCGGTTCGAGGTCGAGGCGCAGCGCTCATGCGGCTTCAGCCGGTCATCGTTCATGGCCAGGCACATCGAGCAGCCCGGCTCGCGCCAGTCGAAACCGGCGGCGACGAAGATCTTGTCGAGGCCCTCGGCTTCCGCCTGTTCCTTGACCAGGCCGGAGCCCGGCACGATCATCGCATCGACATGCGCGCTGACCTTTTTGCCTTCGACCACCTTGGCGACGGCGCGCAAATCCTCGATGCGGCCATTGGTGCAGGAGCCGATGAAGACACGGTCGAGCGTGATGTCGGTGATCTTGGTGCCCGGCGTCAGGCCCATATAGTCCAGCGCACGCTGCTTGGAGGTGCGCTTGTTTTCGTCGGCGATGTCGTCCGGGTTCGGCACGATGCCTTGCACCGAGACGACGTCCTCGGGCGACGAGCCCCAGGAGACGATCGGCGGCAGTTTGGCCGCGTCGAGCACGATCACCTTGTCGAAATGCGCGCCCTCGTCCGACTGCAGTGTCTTCCAGTATTCGAGTGCCGCATCCCACGACGCGCCCTTCGGCGCACGCGGCTTGTCCTTGACATAGGCAAAGGTCGTCTCGTCGGCCGCGATCAGGCCGGCGCGCGCGCCACCCTCGATCGACATGTTGCAGATGGTCATGCGGCCTTCCATCGACAGCGCGCGGATTGCCTCGCCGGCATATTCGATGACATAGCCGGTGCCGCCGGCAGTGCCGATCTCGCCGATGATGGCCAGGATGATGTCCTTGGCGGTGACGCCTTCCGGCAGCACGCCATCGACGCGCACCAGCATGTTCTTGGCCTTGCGCTGGATCAGCGTCTGCGTCGCCAGCACATGCTCGACTTCCGACGTGCCGATGCCATGCGCCAGCGCGCCGAAAGCGCCGTGCGTCGAGGTGTGGCTGTCACCACAGACGATGGTCATGCCGGGCAGGGTAAAGCCTTGCTCCGGGCCGATAATGTGGACGATGCCCTGGCGGATATCGGTCTCGGAATAATACTCGACACCGAAATCCTTGGCATTCTTGGCCAGCGCCTCGACCTGGATGCGGCTTTCCTCGTTCTTGATGCCGAACTTGCGCTCGGGCGAGGTCGAGACATTGTGATCGACCACGGCCAGCGTCTTTTCCGGATGCCGGACCTTGCGGCCAGTCATGCGCAGGCCTTCGAAGGCTTGCGGGCTGGTGACTTCGTGGACGAGGTGACGGTCGATATAGAGCAGGCAAGTGCCGTCGTCCTGGCGGTCGACAACGTGCTCGTCGAATATCTTGTCGTAGAGGGTGCGCGGTGCGCTCATGTGCGTAAATCCGTCGATCTGAAAATGGGGAAGAGGTGAAGTGCCGCAGGCCTTTCGGTCGGCGAAAGCGGTCTAGCTAAGTCGGCTGGTAAGCGCGCCGCAAACGCGCGCAGAGAAGCGCGACGGCAGGCGTTTTCTGTCCTGCAGCACGAACCCCTTATAGGCCGGATCGCCAAAAAGCTCTTCCATGGCGTGGCTCATACCAATGTTTTGGGTTTTCGGCAAATGCGGCGTGTGTGGGCGCGGCCTTGCCTTCTCCCCCTGTGGGAGAAGGTGGATCGGCGCGCAGCGCCGAGACGGATGAGGGGTGCGCGAAGGATCGCCGTCCTTGCCAAGTCTCCATCCTCGCCAAGCTGGAACACCCCTCATCCGACCGAGCTTCGCTCGGCCACCTTCTCCCACAAGGGGAGAAGGGAAGGGGCGTCACCGCTCACATCACCTCAAACACAAACGTCTTCACCAATGCATCCGGCTCGGCGATGGCATAGCAGCGGAACCATGGGCTTTCCTCGACCGGCCGCCATTTTTGCGCCCGCTCCAGTTCGGCGAAGACATCGGCAAACCCGCCACTGTCAAAAACCTGGTCGCGCACGGTGAAGATGGCATGGCCGCCTTTTCTGGTGATGCGCACCAGTTCGTGCAGGCCCGACGCCGGTGCATGGCTGATGGTGAAGACGCCGGTCGAGAAGAAGGCGCGGAAGTGGCCGTCAGGCCAGGGCAGCGGGCCACCGAGCATCGCGTTCTTCAGGTCGTTGTAGGCGTTGCGGCTGCCGGCGATCTTCAGCATGTCGTCGGAGAGGTCGAGCCCGGCAATGTCGGGATAGCCCAGCGCCTTGAGCGACGGGCCCGACAGGCCGGTGCCGCAGCCGGCATCGAGCAGCGGGCCTTCGCCTGCCGGCACATGCCGCGTCACCCAGGCGGTGATCAGGAACGGCAGAAGATAACCGAGCGAGGCGGTTTCGCTGTCATAGGTCGCCGCCCAGGCGGCGTAGGCTTGCGCCAGCGCCTCCGGCGTGTCGGCCGCATAGACGGAATCCAGCGCCGCATTGGCCTTGTCGACGATCATGGAATTCGCTCCGGAACTGGCCGCATCGTCGGTGATGGTAGCGCCGTCTTCGCCTGACTTCTATTCCTGATGCTGGTTGCGCAGCCGCTTCTCCAACGCCCTGAGCGCCAGCGACAGGCCGACGGTGAGGATGAGATAGATGTAGGCGACGATCGAATAGGTCTCGAAGAAGCGAAAGGAGCCGGCGGCGTAGATCTTGCCCATCTGGGTGATGTCGGCGACGCCGAGCACCGAGACCAGCGAGGAATCCTTGACCATGGCGACGAAGTCGTTGCCGAGCGGCGGCAGGATGGTGCGGATTGCTTGCGGAAAGACGATCAGCCGGAAGCGCTGCGTCCGCGACAATCCCAAAGCCTTCGCCGCCTCGATCTGGCCCTTCTCGACCGCCTGGATGCCGGCGCGAAACACCTCCGAGATGAAGGCGGAATAGCCGATGGTCAGCGCCATGATCGCGCGCCACAACAGCGAAACATCGCGCACCAGAAGTTCGCCGAAGAAGCCGGCATTCTGCAGCGGCGCGGTCAGCGCGTTCCAGGCCGCGACGAAGGCCGGCGCGCCGGCAAAGGCGATCCAGAACAACAGCACCAGGATCGGCACGCCACGGATGATCTCGACATAGAAGCGGGCGACCTGGCTGAGCCAGCGCGACCCCGACAACCCCATCAGCGCAAGCCCGAGCCCGATCGCGCAAGCCAGCGCGAAGGCGACGACGGTGACGAAGACGGTGATGCCGATGCCCTTGGCGACAGTGGTGAAAACCTGCGCGTAGAGGTTGCTGGTGGCGATGGAGATGGCGGCGATGACGGCGATCGCCACGGCCACGGCAAGCCACCAGGGGAAGTCGGATTTGGCGGTGGAAGCGGGCGTTGCCATCAGGCTATGCCCGCCAAGCAAGCATCGCGACGCTCCAAGTCGCCCCCCCTGGGGTGTTCAAGCGCAGCGTCGGCGCGAGTTCCTGTCCGTCACGTGACCCTCGCGCCAAGACGAACTACTGCCCCATCTTGTAATCAAGAAACCACTTCTTGTTCAGCGCCTCGATCGTCCCATCCGCCTTCAGCGCTGCGATCGCCGCGTTGACCGGCTTCACCAGGTCAGAACCCTTGGGGAAGATAAAGCCGAAATCCTCGGTGCCGAGCGGGCCGCCGATCAGCTTCAGCTTGCCCTCGGAAGCATCGACATAGCCCTTGCCGGCGGTGCCGTCGGTCAGGACGACATCGACGTCGCCGGACTTCAGCGCCTGCACCGTGGCGCCGAAGGTCTCGAACAGTTTGATGCGCGGGTTCTGCTCATTGCCGTCGAGCACGCTGTAGACGGCGGTGTAGAAGGGCGTCGTGCCGGCCTGCGCGCCGATCAACCCGTCCTTGAAGGCGCCGAAGGTCTTGGCGTCGGTGAAACGGCTTTCGTCACCGCGCACCAGCATGAACTGCTCCGAGCGCATGTAGGGGTCGGAGAAATCGACCTTCTCCTTGCGGTCTTCCTTGATGGTGATGCCGGTCATGCCGATGTTGTACTGGTTGTCGGAAACCGCCTGGATCATCGCGTCCCAGGAGGTGTTCTGGTACTCGACGGAAAAGTTCAGCCGCTTGGCGATTTCGTTCATCGCGTCATATTCCCAACCGATCTGTTTTCCGGTCTTGGCATCGATGAACTGCAGCGGCGGATAGGCGTTTTCCGTCACCACCACCACCTTCTTGCCGCCGAGATCGGGCAGCGCCTGCGCCCATGCGGCGACCGGTGCGAGAAGGCAAGCCAACAGGCCGGCCAGCAGCAGTTTCGATTTGGTCATGACACACTCCCAGAACTTGAAAGGCCTCGGCACAGCCAAGGTTTGCAGGAAAATCCGGCGCCGACTTTAGCCGTCCGCAAGCGCCGTGCAAGCCGGTCCGATGTGACCCTTCGCGCAAAAGCGGATTTCGATGCTTTCTATCGGGGGATTTCGGAACGATCTTTGCCCGGCGGCCATCCGCCGCACCATGGCGCCGCGCGTAAACTCAGCGCCGCTTGGTTGCGCCGATAGACACGGAAAGCGGTATCTTGGTCATACCGTCCGGCAGCGCGTAAAGTCCCTCGCCGGCCTCGACCATGTAGGGGAATTCCTTCCAGCCCAGAATGGCATGCTCGTTGAGGAAGTCGATCGTCATGTCGGACGCGATGAGGGCGTTGACGACGTCGCCCAACGGATGGATCCACTCATAATTCAGGCGATGGGTCAGTGGCCGCTCGTCGCCGGTATAGGTGTGCGTATCGTGCCATTCCAGCGGCGCCTGTGGCGGCGTCCGCCAATCCAGCAACAGGCCGGGCTGATCGGTCTTGCGGCCGCACTGGAACATCGTCGGATGCCCGTCGAGGAAATACAGCTGCCCACCCGGGCGCAGCAGATTGGCGACCACCTTGGCCCAGCTGAAGATGTCGTCCAGCCAGATGGTCGTGCCCCAGGTGACGTAGACGAGGTCATAGTAGTCGTCGAGCGCCTCCACCGCATCATAGACCGAAGCCTCCACGAAGCTGACTTCGGCGCCGGCCTGCGCGGCAAACCGGCGCGCCGCCGCAAGCGCCTTGGGCGAGAAGTCCAGTCCGGTGACACTTTTTGCGCCGAGATGCTTCAGGCTGATCGTGTCGAGCCCGATATGGCACTGCAGGTGGGCGACGTCCTTGCCGGCGATGCGGTTGGCGACTTCCCGCTTTTCCAGCGCGGTCAGGCTCAAGCCGCCGGCCAGAACCCGATCGATCGGGTAATAGCGATGGGCCTCGTCAGTGGTATGCAATTCGGCTCGGTTGTCCCAGTTGAAGCGGTTCGCCCTGGCGAAAGAATCCATCACATCACTCCAAAACAGGGGACAGCCGAAGCCACCCATTGCTAAGCAATGTTATGTCCAATGCAAGATATATTAGTAAGAGATTGTTTACCCTATGGCTCCGGGCAGGCGTTCCAACCGGGCGATCAGTCACGCTCCGGCGCAGTGCCCGCCGCGCGCAAGCCGGCGACAAAGCGGGTTAGCGTGCGGTGCAGGGATTTCAACTCGGCCGCCTCGAGCGGCATGGCGCAGGCCAGCCCGGCGGATACGTCCTGCGTGCGTGCGCGCAGCGCCAGGCCTTTTGCCGTCGGTTCGACCAGCACGCGGCGCTCGTCGGCGGCGTCGCGCCGGCGGGTCACCAGGCCATTCGCTTCCAGCCGCTTGAGCAGCGGCGTCAGTGTCGCCGAATCGAGCCCCAGCGCTTCGCCGAGCGCACCGACGGTGCTTGGCGCGCGTTCCCACAGCACCAGCATTGCCAGATATTGCGGGTAGGTCAGGCCGAGCGGCTCGAGCAGCGGCCGGTAGATCTTCGTCATCAGCCCGCTCGCCGAATAGAGCGCGAAGCAGAGCTGCTGGTCGAGGCGCGGAACTTTGAACGTCCCGGCTGATACCGCCGGGACGTCGCTGGCATTCTTTGCGGTCGTTGTCGTCATGCTGCCTTTGCCGGAAGCGCCACTGCCGAAAGCGCCACCTCGACATTGCCCTTGATGGCGTTGGAATAGGGACAAACCTGGTGCGCCGCCGATACAAGCGCTTCCGCGGCCGCCTGATCAAGGCCTTTCGTCTCCGCCGCCAGCGAAACGCCGAGCCGGAAGCCGCCCTGGCCATTGGAATGCAGGCTGACATCGGCCGTCACAGCGGCATCCTGCAGCGGCAGTTTCTGCTTGCCGGCGATGAAGCGCATGGCGCTTTCGAAGCAGGCGGCATAGCCGGCGGCAAACAGCTGCTCGGGATTGGTGGCGCCCCCCTTGCCGCCCAGTTCCTTCGGCGGGGCAAGGTCGAGGCTGAGCAGGCCGTCATCGCTGCGGACATGGCCGGCGCGGCCGCCAACGGCGCGGGCTTGGGTGGCGTAGAGTGCAGGCATTTTGTATCTCCATTTAATTTGTACACGATTAGTTAGTGTACAAGATAATTGGAGTCAACCCGGCTGAGAACAGATTTCGATTAATTCCGCTCGAAACGAAAAAGGCGGCCGAAGCCGCCTTTCCGAAACCTGTGCCTGAAAGAACTTATTCTGCGGCGGTCGCTTCCGCGGCCTTGGCTGCCTCGTCGGCGGCCTTCTTCTCGGCGGCGTCCTGCGCTGCCTTCTCGATCGCCAGCGCCTGGGCGGCGGCCACCTTCTCGGCCTCGATGCGGGCCTTCTCGGCGTTCAGCGCGTCGCGCTCGTCATCGTTCAGCTTGCGGGCGCGCACGCCGGTGTTTTCCGAAATACGGGCCGACTTGCCGCGACGATCACGCAGGTAATACAGCTTGGCGCGACGCACCTTGCCGCGACGAACGATCTCGACGCCTTCGACCATCGGCGAGTAGACCGGGAACACGCGCTCCACGCCTTCGCCGTAGGAAATCTTGCGAACGGTGAAATTTTCCTGGAAGCCGGCGCCGGCACGGGCGATGACGACGCCCTCATAAGCCTGGACGCGGGTGCGGGTGCCTTCGGTCACGCGGACCTGGACGCGCACGGTGTCGCCGGGCTGGAATTCGGGAAGCTTGCGCTTGGCTTCGATCTTGGCGGCCTGTTCGGCCTCGAGCTGACGGAGAATATCCATCTAAAAGTCCACTTCTTGTTCTTCCGACAGTCAGAGCGTCCGACACTCACCTTGCAGTTCCTATGACCGCTCGGCTATGCCCTTTCGGGCAGGGGCGACTACACCGTCATTGTTGACGGGTCCGGTAGATTGTTCTTCCGGTTCGGGCGGGCACATACAGCTATTTCGAGGCTTTGTCACGCCTTGGCCCTGTCTTTTTTGCTCGCATGCCACCACGCAATCGTCCAGCGCGGGGTTGCGCCGACCCGGCAAGCTTCCTAATCCGGGGGAGGCACTCTTTTCCGGCGGCGCCCAAATGTCTGTTTTCGACGCAGTCCTGCTCTTCCTCGCGGGTTTTCTGTCAGGCGCCGTCAACGCCGTTGCCGGCGGCGGCACATTCATCACCTTCGGCGCCATGACACTGGCCGGCCTGCCGCCGATCGTCGCCAACGCCACCTCCTCGGTGACGCAGTTTCCCGGCTATATCACCTCGACACTCGCCTATTGGACCGACATCAAGCATTTCTGGCGCGGCGCGCTGCTGCTTTGCCTGATCTCGGCCTTGGGCGCGCTGGCCGGCGCGCTCATCCTTTTGGCGCTCTCCAATCCATCGTTTCGCGCCCTGGTGCCATGGCTGCTGTTGGCGGCAACGGCCCTGTTTGCCGCCGGGCCATGGCTGAAGCCGGCGCCCAAGCCTGGACATGAAGCCACGGTCGGCTCGCTCGCCGGTTCGCTGGCGCAGTTTGCTACCGCAATCTATGGCGGTTTCTTCGGCGCCGGCATGGGCGTTATGATGCTGGCGACGCTCGGCCTGACGCAAGCCGGCGACTATCACCGCCTCAACGCGCTGAAGAACATGCTGGCCGTGGTCATCGCCTCCGTCGCCATCCTGGTCTTCGTCGGAGGCGGCGTCGTCGCCTGGCCGCAGGCGATCGTCATGATCCCCGGCGGCGCGCTGGGCGGCTATGCCGGCGTCTGGATCGCCAAGCGCGTACCGCAGAACGCCGTGCGCGGCTTCGTCGTCGCCGTCGGCCTGTTCCTCGCCTTCTACTACTTCACCAAGGGCTGACGAGATCCGGCTTCATCCGGCCGAGAAGAAGTCGACGGCAAGCACGACAAGGCCGGCGGCAAAGGCCGCACCACCGATTGCGTGCGCCAGTCCGACGGATTTGGCGGCGCGCCGGTTGGCGGCCACAGCGCCCTGCCAGTAAAGGGCAAAGCCCGCGATCACGATCAGCAATTCCAGACCTGCCGAAGCCACGGGGTAACGCCACAGGCCGAAGCCGAGCAAAGGCAGGTCGAGCGCGTTTGCGGGCAACAGCGGCAGATCGGGCCGATGCACGACCAGATCGAGCAGCCAGTGCGAAAACGCCACCGCGCCGACCACGACCGCTGCCGGGCGTCCATATCGCGGCGCAAAAAACGCGCCGAACAGCGCCGAGAGCGCCAGCGCCCCAAGTAGCGAATGCGTGTACCAGGCATGGATGAAGGCGGCGCCGTATCCGGCGTCGGTCGCGTCGGGCGCCTTGCTCAGGCCCTCGACACCGGCGAGCAGCAGCGGCACGAACACGATATCCAGCCAGGCCGTCGCCAGCATCAGCGCATAGAGCGGCACGGCTGGGCGGCGCGCCTTGACGGCGGCGGCAAGTCCAAAGTGACCGGCGATCATCGGGCTTGATCCGAGCCGCCCGTCGACCAGGCAATATATCGGTCCAGAAAGCCGAATATGCCCGCGAAAACAACGATGCCGAGGAAAAACGCCATGCTCACTCCTGATTGGTGATGGGTCGTTGCGCGCGGGCGATTCACTTTCGCGGCAGGGCCGCCAACAAATCCGGCCTTCGCTCGCCTGTCAATTTCTCGGATTCGCTTCGCCGCCACTTTGCGATTTTTGCATGGTTGCCGGAGATCAGCACTTCGGGAATTGGACGACCTTCGAACTCCTGCGGCCTTGTGTAGTGTGGATGTTCGAGCAGGCCGTTCTCAAAGCTCTCTTCCTCGCCCGACACCGCATTGCCCATCACGCCCGGCAACAGCCGCACCACGGCGTCGAGCAGCACCAGGGCCGCCGGCTCGCCGCCGGAAAGGATGAAATCGCCGACGGAGACTTCCTCGAGGTTCCGCGCGTCGATCAGCCGCTGGTCGACACCTTCGAAGCGGCCGCAGACGATGACGGCGCCAGGCCCCGCGGCCAGTTCGCGCACACGGCGCTGCGTCAGCGGTTTTCCACGCGGGCTCATCAACAGGCGCGGGCGCGGATCGCCTTCCGCAGAAGCATGGTCGATCGCCCTCGCCAGCACGTCGGCGCGCATCACCATGCCGGCGCCGCCGCCGGCCGGCGTATCATCGACGGTGTGATGGCGGTCGGTGGCGAAGTCGCGGATCTGGATCGCCTGCAACGACCACGTGCCGGATGCCAGCGCGCGGCCGGCCAGCGACAGGCCGAGCGCGCCCGGAAACATCTCGGGATAAAGCGTCAGCACCGAGGCGGAAAAGCTCACCGGTTGCCCCCGGCATCCCTCGGTCCGCGCGGCCTGCCCTTGGCATCAAAGTCTTCTTCGCGAGGGGCATCGCCATCCTCGTCCTCGACCAGCCCGGCCGCCGCCAGATCGATGCGGATGAAGGCGTCGGCAATCGACACCTCGGGAACGGCGGCCTGCGTGAACGGGATCAGCACGCCTTTGCGCCCTGCCAGCGTCACGTCGAGAATATCACCGCCGCCGAAATTGTGCACGGCGACGACCTTGCCGATGAGAGCGCCCGTATCGTCCCGGACCTCCAGCCCGACGAGGTCGGCATGATAGAACTCGTCCTCTTCGCCATCGTCCGGCAGCATCGAGCGGTCGACGAACAGTTCCGTACCGGCAAGCGCCTCGGCGGCGTTGCGGTCGCTGATGCCCTTGAAGCGCACCACGACGACGGTGTTGGCCGGCCGGATGTCGATGATCTGGAAGGCGCGCCCGTCCCTGGCGTAGAGCGGCCCGTAATCGGCCAGCGCCAAGGGCTCACCGGTGAAGGTCTTCACCCGCAATTCACCCTTGATGCCGTGGGCGGCGCCGATCACGGCCATCTGCACGGGGTTCTGGAGCTTGGTCATGGCAAACATTCCTTTGCAGTGCTCTAGCGCCGCCCCGGCGTCATTTCAATGATCGCCCGGCGTCATTTCAATGATCGCTCGACGTCATTTTCAATGACGCAGCTCTTCACCGCTTCCTAACCCGACTGCCCGACAATGGCAGGGAATTGGAACAGCGCCATGCAGGAATTCCTCATCCCGGCAAAACCCGACCTTCAGGTGGCGCGCGAAAGCTGGCTGAAGATGCTGGCGCGCGAACGCCGGCTGTCACCGGCAACCGTCGAAGCCTATGAGCGCGACACGCGCCAGTTCCTGCATTTCCTCACCGGCCATTGCGGCGGCTCACCCGGCATTGCCGACATCGCCAATCTGCGTCCAGCCGATCTGCGTGGCTTTCTCGCCGCCCGCCGCAACACCGGCGCCGGCGCCCGCACGCTCGGCCGCGGCCTGGCCGGCATCCGCTCGCTGCTGCGCTTTCTCGAGCGCCGCGGCCTCGCCAATGCAGCAGGTGCGGCGGCGCTGCGCGCGCCGCGCCAGCCGAAATCGCTGCCCAAGCCGCTGACGGCAAGCGATGCCAAACATATCGTCTCGGTGGAAGGCCAACTGGCCGAGGAACCGTGGATCGCCGCCCGCAACGCGGCGGTGCTGACGCTGCTCTATGGCTCGGGCCTGCGCATTTCCGAAGCGCTCGGCCTGTGGGGCGCCGATCTCGCTTTGGAGAGCGACACGGTGCTGCGCATCACCGGCAAGGGCGGCAAGACACGGCTGGTGCCGGTGCTGCCGGTGGCGCTGCGGGCGATCGCCGAATACCGGCGGCTGTGCCCCTATCATCTCGACCCGAAAGGCCTATTGTTTCGCGGCGCCCGCGGCGGCCCGCTGAACCCGGCCATCGTCCAGCGCGACATGGCCAAGTTGCGCTCCGCGCTCAACCTGCCCGACACGGCGACGCCGCATGCGCTGCGCCACTCCTTCGCCACGCATCTGCTGGGACGCGGCGGCGATTTACGCACCATCCAGGAGCTGCTCGGCCACGCCAGCCTGTCGACGACGCAGATCTACACCGGCGTCGACACGGCAAGGCTGCTCGAGATTTACGAGTCCGCTCACCCAAGAGCGTGACGGCTGGCAGTGCGCTGCGTAGCGGGATTTGGGCGAAGCCTCTCAGCTTCGTCATCCTAGGGTGAAGCAGTCGCGAAGCGACGTCGCGGAAACCCTAGGATCCATGCCGTGACGGTCCACACGCGCACAGCGGTTCAGAATGACGGTGGCGCTCACCAGAGCCGGTATTGCACCGCCACAACGCTCCTAAGTCGCGGCATGGCAACTGTGTTCACGCGAATGCGGTTTTGTCCCTGATGATAGCGTTGAGGGTGACCAGAAGCTTCCTTGCGACGGCGACGATGGCGAGTTTCTTTGATCCGGAACGTGCGGCAAGGGCGACGTAGAAAGCTTTGAACCGGTCATTGGCGCGGATGGCGCCGAGCGCCGCCATGTAGAGAGCTCGCCTGACCCGCGGGCGGCCACCTGTGATCTTGCTCCTATGTTTGAGCTTGCCGCTCTCA
>NZ_JBFUEK010000012.1:0-135897 GCF_056404235.1 Mesorhizobium sp. P2_E10 | reverse complement strand
GGCAACAGGCATGTGCGTGGCGGACGCACCGGGCCGCGGGGTATCCTCTTCATCGTCGCGGCCATCGTGGCCAAGTTCGATCTCCATCTCAAAGCTTTCGCTCAACGGTTGCAACAGGCGGGAAAACCCAAAATGCTCATCCGCATCGCGCTAGCCAGAAAACTGCTCGTCATTCTCAATGCAAAAGCACGCGACGCGCGAGCCGAGTTCGCCAATGCAACTTGACACCCCAGATAGTCGCTCTCCCCCCAGATCGGCTTCATCATGCCACGAATGCCGAGCCGCCATTGTGGGCCACACTGTTGAGATATTTTGCCGGCGGCTTGCCAAGCGCCTTCTTGAACATGGTGATGAAGGCCGTGACGGAGTCATAGCCGAGATCGCCTGAAACCTGCTGCACGCTCGCACCGGAGGCCAACTCCCGTATGGCGACGATCAGGTGCAGTTGCTGGCGCCAGCGCCCGAAGCTCAAGCCGGTCTCCTTCACCACGAGACGGGCGAGACTGCTCTCGCTGAGCGCGACGCGACTGGCCCATTCGGCCAGAGTGCTGCGGTCGGCAGGATCTTGCGCCAACGCTTCGGCGATCCGCCGCAAGCGCGGCTCGGGCGAGATCGGCAGATGTAGCTGTTGGACAGGCATGCGCGGCAGTTCGGTGAGCAGGACCCTGGTCAACAGCTCTCCCCTCGCCTCTTCATCCTCCACGCGATCGGACAGTTCGATGATCAGTTCGCGCAGCAGCGGCGAGATCGAAAGCGTGCAGCACCGGTCCGGCAGATCGGCGGCTCCCGGTTCGATGTAGACGAAGAAAATCCGGGCATTGGCGGTCGCGATATTGCTGTGCTCCATGCCGCCGGGAATCCACACCCCACAATGCGGCGGCACCATCCACCAGCCGCTGGGAACGCGACAGGTTACCCCGCCGCCCAGCGCGAAGACCAGTTGGCCTTTGCGGTGCCAATGGTCGGGCACCTCCGCTCTGGTCTCGGGAACATCAACGCGCACGGCAATCGCAGGGGCGGAATGGTCATCGACATCGAAGTCGAGCCAAGGGTAGCGGAGCGGTTGTTTCATGACTGACTGTTTTTAGCGACTATTCGCCATGATAGCTAGATTTTTTAATCGGGGAAGTCGATAGGATCCGGTGCGTCCACAAACCGGCAGGAAGGAACGACAACCATGCTCGCCCTCGTCATGTCTTCGGACAGCACCACCGGACTGAGGCTCGCCGAAGTCGAGGAGCCTCAACCCCTCGCGAGCGAAGCGCTTGTTTCGGTCCACGCAACCTCGTTGAATCGCGGTGAACTGCGCCTCCTCGCCATCCGCCCGGACGGCTGGTTACCCGGCCAGGACATCGCTGGGATTGTCGAACGGGCAGCAGCCGATGGCTCCGGGCCAGCGGTCGGTGCCCGGGTTGTGGCTTTGGTCGACGAGGCCGGTTGGGCCGAACGGGTCGCCGTTCCAACCGACCGTCTCGCCGTCCTGCCGGATGAGGTTAGCTATGCCTCCGCAGCCACGCTCCCCGTGGCGGGCACGACCGCACTGAGGACTTTGCGCCATGGCGGCGATCTCGCGGGACAGCAGGTGCTGGTCACGGGCGCCAGCGGTGCGGTCGGCCGCTTCCAGATCCAGATCGCCCGCGAGCAAGGCGCCTCGGTGACGGCAATAGCCGCCGCCCGGCATGCCGAGGATTTGCGCAACCTTGGGGCCGGCCAAGTTGTCGGGTCGATTGAGCTGGCCAGTGGGCCATTCTCGCTGATCACCGAGTCGGTTGGCGGCCAAAGCCTCGCACACGCGATCGAGCGCGTCGCACCTAGCGGGACCATAGTCATGTTCGGTTCGAGCAGCGGCGAACTCACGCCCGTCGGGTTCCGCCAGTTCGTTCCCGGTCACGAGGGGGCGAGGCTTCAGACCTTCGCCTACTACGCGTCCGGTTCCGGCATTGGCGCGGACATCGCCTCGCTGCTCGCTCTGGTCGCGGCGGGTCGGCTGGACACCCGCCTGTCCCTAACCCTGCCGTGGACAGACATCGCTCAGGCCCTGGGCGCACTGCGACAACGCAGCTTCAGCGGCAAGGCTGTTCTCACCATAGGCGGATGAGCAGTCCTTAGCCTGAAGTCAGCCGCTCACACGTGCTGGCCGCCATTGATGTGGATTTCCGAACCCGTCACATAGGACGCTTGCTGCGAGCACAGGAAGAAGATGATGTCGGCGACCTCGGCCGTGGTGCCCAGCCGTCGCAGCGGGATCGTCTCGACGATCTTGTCGGTGCCCGGCGACAGGATCGCGGTATCGATTTCGCCCGGTGCTATGGCGTTGACGCGGATGCCGTGCGGGCCAAAATCATGCGCCATTTCGCGCGTCAGCGAGCCGAGTGCTGCCTTCGAGGTCGCATAGGCCGTGCCGGCGAAGGGATGCACCCGGGTGCCGGCGATCGAGGTGACGTTGACGATTGATCCTTTCGCTGCGGCAAGCTCCTTGAAGAGGCCACGCGCGAGCATGATCGGCGCAAAAAAATTCACCTGGAACACGTCGCGCCAGACATGCATCGGCGTCTCGATCGAGTTCATGCGGCTGTTGCCGTCCTTGAGCTTCGGCGAAATGCCGGCATTGTTGACCAGCGCATGCAGTTGGCCGCCATGCGCTTCCAGCCGGCGGCGGATTTCCGAGACGGCGATGCCGACATCCTCCTGATCGGCGAGATCGACCTTGATATGGTCTTCCGGACCGGCCGGCCACGGACAATCCTCGGCAAAGGCCTGGCGCGAACAGGTGATGACCCGCCAGCCCTCGCGCGAAAAGCGCTTGACCGTGGCATGGCCGATGCCGCGGCTGGCGCCGGTCAGCACGATGGTTTTCCTGGTGTCGGTCTCGGCCATGTCGCTGTCTCCGGCCGGACATGTAGCGGAAGGCGATTGCGGTGGCGAGGGGTCAGCCGCCGCCGAGGATGTCGAGGATAGATGTTTGCCGTTTCTTGGTCGGGCCGCCGACATTGCCGGGCGGCACCGGGTGCTTGATCGAGGCGGTGGTGCCACCGTCGCCGGGCATATCGAAGCCGTCGGCATCGACCGTTTCGGCAGGCCGCGGCGCGCGCGTCGGTGCAGGCGCCTGGGCGACCGGCACAGCCGCCCGTGGCGCCGGTGCTGATTGGCCGACGGACGCCGGCGGCACCGGTGCCGGTTGTGCCGGGCCGGATGACGGCATTTCGTCCTGCACGATCGTATCTGCCGGTGTCGACTTCCACGTTCCGGGCAGCGGCCGCACCGGCACGCCCTCATGTGCCGCGACCATGAACTCGTGCCAGGCCTGCGCCGGCAGCGCGCCGCCGGTAACCTTCTTCATCGGGCTGCCGTCATCATTGCCGAACCACACGCCGGTGGTGAGATTGGCGGTGTAGCCGACGAACCAGGCGTCGCGCGAATTCTGGCTGGTGCCAGTCTTGCCGGCAGCCGGCCAGGCGAAAGCAGCCTTCTTGGCCGTTCCGGTTTCGACCGTGCCGGTCATCATCGAATTCATCATGCCGACGATCTCGGTCTTGACGACGCGCGGCGCGCTGCCGCCATTGTCGTCAAACAGCACCTTGCCGTCGGTGGTCGTCACTCGCCGGATGAAATGGATGTCCGGTCTGTAGCCGCCATTGGCGAAGGGAACATAGGCTGAGGTCAATTCCAGCGGCGTCACCTCGGAGGTGCCGAGCGCAATCGAGGTGTTGGCAATCAGGTCGGACTGGATGCCCATGCGGTGCGCCGCCTCGACCACCGCGTCAGGCCCGACCTCCATGGTCAGCTGTGCCGCGACCGAGTTCAGTGATTTCGCCAAAGCGGTCGCCAGCGTCACCTTGCCGAAATACTTGCCGCCGTAATTGTCCGGCGTCCACTTGCCGATCTTGATCGGCGCGTCGTTGCGCATGCTGTCGGGCGTGCGTCCAGCTTCCAGGGCCGCCATGTAGACGAACGGCTTGAAGGCCGAGCCTGGCTGGCGACGGGCTTCCGAGGCGCGGTCGAACTGGCTGGTCGAATAATCATAGCCGCCGACCATGGCGCGCACGGCGCCGGAATTGTCGATCGACACCAGCGCGCCCTGGCTGACATTGAGTTTTTTGCCGCTCTCGTCGATCAGCCGGCGGATCGATTGTTCGGCGAGCTTCTGCAGGTTCAGGTCGACGGTGGTGTTGACGACGATGTCGCCCCGCACGTCGCCGATCAGGTCGGGCAATTCTTCCATGATGGTGTCGGCGACATAGTTTTCCGAACCGGTCCAGTAGGACGGCGAACGCGTCGCCGGCGCGCTCATCGCAAAGGCCAGTTCCTTGGCGCTGATCTTGCCCTCGTCGCGCATGGCGGCCAGCACCAGCTGCGAGCGCTCCTCGGCCGCCTTCGGGTCACGCGCCGGCGACAGCCGCGACGGCGCCTTCAACAGGCCGGCCAGAAGCGCTGCTTCCGAGAGCGTGACGTCACGCGCGCTCTTGCCGAAATAGCGGCGCGAGGCCGCCTCGACGCCATAGGCGCCGGAGCCGAAATAGACCCGGTTGAGGTACATTTCGAGGATCTGGTCCTTGGTGTGCTTGTGCTCCAGCCACAGCGCCAAAAGCACTTCCTGCACCTTGCGTTCCAGCGTGCGGTCCGGCTTCAGGAACAGGTTCTTGGCCAGCTGCTGGGTCAGCGTCGAGCCGCCCTGCGAGAAATGGCCGCCGAGAACATTGGTCACCATGGCGCGCGAAAGACCGATCGGGTCGATGCCGAAATGCGAATAGAAGCGGCGGTCCTCGATGGCGATGACGGCCTCGGGGATGTAGGGCGACATTTCGTGCAGGCCGACGGCCTCGCCGCCGCTCATGCCGCGATTGGCGAGCAATTGGCCATCAACGGAAACGATCTTGATATTGGGGGCACGGTCGGGGATCGACCAGGTGGTGGCCGCGGGCATTTTGGCGCCGTAATAGACGACGATGCCGGCCACAGCGATGCCACCCCAGATCGCCATCACGAAACACCAGTAGAACAGCCGGGCAAGCACCCCGAACAGGCCGCGCCGGCTTCTGCCGCGACCCCGGCGCGATGATTTCGCCTTGGCGGATTTACGCCCTGTGGAGGATTTGCGGTTGCTCGGCACGACGCGATCCTCCTCGCTCACCGAAAAACCGGCCTGGGATTTCGCCCGTGGCGTTCCATCGAAGCTGGGTTCGATGCGGCTGTCTTTGCGGTTCGCCATGCGCTGCGCTGTCTGTCCCGATGACTATGGCGTTCGGGTTGAAGAGTAGATGCGGCAGTTTAAAGGCGCGTTAAGTTGGCTGAGCCTGGCCAAACACGATCAGATCGGCTCGAACGCCACATCCGGCGCATCGGCGCCACCCGCGTGCCGCAACAAGGCGACGAGCGGTTCGCGCCTGTCGACCTGCGGCTGCTTCCACCGCGAAGCGTTGCCCACATGCAGCCAACCGTCGATCTCCTTGAAGAAGCCATCATAGAGGCTGCGGCCGGCTCCGAAGCGGTGCCATTTCCTTTCGGCGAAGCGGACCTGGCCCGGATCGGCCGGGCGATAGAGCAGCGGCCAGTTGCCGCCGCCGGCATCCATATGGAATTTGCCGCTTGGCGCGAAATCCAGGCGCTGCCGCAGCACGCTCCCGTCAAAGAAACAGAAGCCCGGCCACAGAAACCAACCGCCCGGCGTCGGCGTATCGCGGCGCGGATAGCCGTAGAGGATTTTGCCCTGCATCCGCTCCCGGATGGAGAACGCCTCGGTGGGAAAGATGTCGTGATCGATGAAGCCGAACCGCGACGGCCGGTATTTTCTGACGAAATTGCGCGTGATCCAGTTCAGCGCCAGGCCATGCGAGGCGCTGACATACAGTTTGTTCCTGGGCAGGCCGACATAGGGGACACGCTGCCGCTGGCATAGATCGGCAATCGCCAGCCTGGCGTCGTGATTGCTGCTGTTGTCGAAGACGATGTAGCCGTCGCGCTCAGCCAGGTGCCGGCGCACCAGATAGATCTGCCATTCGATCACGTCTGGCCGGTTGAACGCCACCGTGGCGGAGATGGTATCGGAGAACGCCGTCTGCCGGTCATGCAATGCGCTCACAGCCGGCGGTTTTCTCAAAAAGCGAAACACCCGCAGCCGGTCGCGAATAGCGTTGGTGAACCTGGGCTGGGGGTTGAACCGCAGCCATTCCTCGACGGACATCTCGATCTCGTCGTCGTCCGGCCCTGTCTCGTCGTCGAGGATCAGATCACCCTCCGCAGCTTGCACCGATGCGCTCAGTTCTGCTGGATCGAAATGCCCTTGTCGTCGATCTTGAGTTCCACGCCTTTTGGCTTGGTTTCTTCGCGATAGACGTAAATGCCGAGTGCTATGACCACGACAATGAGCGCGCCAATGAGGAGATAGAGTGTGTTCTGTTTCATGGCGCGCTCCTTCTGATATCGAGCCTCACGCTCGCTTCAAGACCTTGACCAGCACCAGCAGGATGACGGCGCCGATCGTGGCGTTGATGATGGAGCCGAGAATGCCGCCGCCGATGGCGAAGCCGAGCCTTGGGAAAAGCCAGCCGGCGATGAACGCACCGACGATGCCGACGATGATGTTGCCGATCAGGCCGAAACCAAAGCCCGAGACGATGAGGCCGGCGAGCCAGCCGGCAATGGCGCCGATGATGATGAAGACGAGAAGGCTTTCGATACCCATAGCGAGTTCCTCCGAGCAAGAGGGCGATAGCGGAGCCGCGAACCCCGAATCGGCCTCGATTTCAACGGCTTCAGGCTATTCGAAAGCAGCTGGTCCCGCCAGCGGCGGCGTCACTCGTCGTCATCGTCGCTAGAAGCAGGCCGCCAGCTTGTCGGCTCGACCTTCTTCTGCGTATGGCTGTCGACATAGACCCACCAGCCGTCGTCGCGATATTGCGCGGGAGATTCGTTGATCACGCCGTCGCTGTCTTTCCATTGGACAGTGATCTTGGAGCCGTCCATTGGCGCGGTAGAGATCGGTTTGCGGTCTGCCATGTCATCCCTCTCTGAACCGACGAAACGCAGCGGAATGCGCTCCGGTTCCGGGCCAAAGCCATCAGCTGTGGGCGAAAATGTCTTCCTCGCCCCAGCCCATCAGGTCGAGCTTGGCACGCGTCGGCAGAAAGCGGAAGCAGGCGTCGGCTTCCTTGGTCCGGTTCTCGCGCGCCAGCCGCCCGGCCAGCACATCGCGCAGCCGGTGCAGGTAGAGCACGTCGGATGCGGCATATTCGAGCTGTTCGGGCGACAATGTCTCGGCCGCCCAGTCCGACGATTGCTGCACCTTCGACAGGCTGACGCCCAAAAGTTCGTTGCAGATGTCCTTCAGCCCGTGCCGATCGGTGTAGGTGCGGGTCAGCCGCGAGGCGATCTTGGTGCAGAACACCGGTTCGGCCATGACGCCGAAGGCGTTGTAGAGCACGGCGATGTCGAAACGGCCGAAATGGAACAGCTTGGTGATGCCGCGGTTTCTGAGCAGGCTGACGAGGTTCGGCGCCTTCTTCTGGCCGGGTGCGATCTGGATGACGTCGGCCGTGCCGTCACCCGGTGAGATCTGCACCACGCAGAGCCGGTCGCGATGCGGGTTCAGCCCCAGCGTCTCGGTGTCGATGGCCACCGCCCCGACATTGTAGTGCGAGAGGTCGGGCAGGTCGTTTTTGTGAAAGCGGATATCGCTCATCGTCTTCTCCGGTCACGGCGCTACCCGTCCTCGCCGCGATGCAATGAAAAATCAACAGAAACTTGACCGTTGGCCCGTTCAGCGCGTCAACGCATCGAGAATGCGTGCCCAGGAGCGCTGTCCCTTGTGGAAGGAGGTCAGCTCGTATTTCTCGTTGGGCGAATGGATACGGTCGTCATCGAGGCCGAAGCCGACCAGCAGGGATTCGATACCGAGATAGGTCTGGAAATCGCCGACCACCGGGATCGAACCGCCGCTGCCCGTCGTCACCGCCGGCTTTGGCCATTCATCCGACAGCGCATTCTTGGCCTTGGCCAGGAACGGCGAGTCGTAGGAAAGCTGGATAGCCGGCGAGCCGCCATGCGGGTGGAATTCGACCGAGCAGTCCCCAGGAACGCGCTCCTGGACGAATTTCTGGAAAGCGGCGCGGATCTTCTCGGGATTCTGCTTGTGGACAAGGCGGAACGACACTTTCGCCGAGGCCTCCGCCGCGATCACCGTCTTGAAACCCTTGCCGGTGTAGCCGCCTATGATGCCGTTGAACTCGGCCGTCGGCCGCGCCCAGGTCAGTTCGAGCACCGAGCGGCCCTTTTCGCCTGACGGGATCGACAGACCGATGGGCCCGAGAAAGGTTTCGGCCGTCTCGCCGAGCGTCTCCCAGGATTTCAGGATCTGCGACGGCGTCTCCTCGACCCCGTCATAGAAACCCGGAATGGTGATGTGGCCATCCTTGTCGTGGATGTCGGCCAGGATTTTCGCCAGGATGCGGATCGGATTGGCAGCGGCACCGCCGTAGAGCCCGGAATGCAGGTCGCGATCGGCGGCCTTGACGGTGATCTCCTCGCCGACCAGCCCGCGCAGCGCGACGCAGATCGACGGCGTCTCGCGGTCCCACATGCCGGTGTCGCAGACCAGCGCGAAATCGGCCTTAAGTTCGGCTGCATTGGCTTCGAGGAACGGCTTCAGCGACGGCGAACCGGATTCCTCCTCACCCTCGAACAGGATGGTGATGCGGCAAGGCAGGCCACCATGCTCCTGTTTCCAGGCGCGGCAAGCCTCGACGAAGGTCATCAACTGCCCCTTGTCATCGGCCGAGCCGCGGCCGGTGATCACCTTGTGGCCGGGCGCGACCTCTTTCACTGCGGGTGCGAACGGATCGTTTTCCCAGAGCTCGATAGGGTCGACCGGCTGCACGTCGTAGTGGCCATAAAACAGCACATGCGGGGCGCCGGCTGGCCCGTCATGATGCGCAACGACCATCGGGTGGCCGGGCGTGTCGCGCACGCTGGCGTCGAAGCCGATAAGCTTGAGCTCGGCCACCAGCCATTCCGCCGCCTTGCGGCAGTCGGCGGCATAGGCCGGATCGGTGGAGATCGACTTGATCCTGAGCAGGCCGAACAGGCGCTCCAGGCTCTGGTCGAAATTGCTGTCGAGACGGTCGAGGACGGGGGAAACTGCGGACATCGGGTCAAGCCTTTCGATTCTGAGCGGCAACCCTAACGGCGCGGCTCCAGAACGAAAAGCCCGCGATCATTGGACCACGGGCCACCAATAGCTGTCGCAAGGCAAAAAAATGCCGCCGTGGTGGAGGGGGAACCACGGCGGCGTTTTACTCGAAACGATGCGGCAGCCCGGAGAGGGGGGATAGGCTGCCGCAAGTGTCCGGGATAGGCGGGGGACGGGCCTTGCTCCGGACTCGGCGAAAACTGCCGATGCGCTTTATTTGTGTCTTCGAACGTGGCGTTTCAAGGGCGCCAAAATTACACTTTTGTAACATGTGCGTGAGCCGACCACTCTGTCAGGGTGTTGCTGGAACCAGTGGTTGAAGCCGCCTTTGCCATGGACCGCAGCATCATGCCGCGCTATCCCTGCCGGCATGAAAAAAGGCGATCATCTCTTCCTTATCGACGGCTCCGGCTACATTTTCCGCGCCTATCACGCGCTGCCGCCGCTGACCCGAAAATCCGACGGTCTGCCGGTCGGGGCCGTTTCCGGCTTCTGCAACATGCTGTGGAAGCTGATGCTGGATGCCCGCAACACCGATGTCGGCATCGTGCCGACGCATTTCGCGGTCATTTTCGACTATTCGTCGAAAACCTTCCGCAATGAGCTCTACCCGGAATACAAGGCCAACCGCTCGGCGCCGCCCGAAGACCTGATCCCGCAATTCGGCCTGATCCGCCAGGCGACAAAGGCCTTCAACCTGCCCTGCATCGAGATGGAAGGCTTCGAGGCCGACGATCTCATCGCCACCTATTGCCGGCTGGCCAGCGAAGCCGGCGGCGACGCCACCATCATCTCCTCCGACAAGGATCTGATGCAGCTAGTCGGCCCCACGGTCGGCATGTACGACCCGATGAAGGACCGCCAGATCGGCGTCCCGGAAGTCATCGAGAAATGGGGCGTGCCGCCGGAAAAGATGATCGACC
This sequence comes from Mesorhizobium sp. P2_E10, assembly GCF_056404235.1. Taxonomy (NCBI): domain Bacteria; kingdom Pseudomonadati; phylum Pseudomonadota; class Alphaproteobacteria; order Hyphomicrobiales; family Phyllobacteriaceae; genus Mesorhizobium; species Mesorhizobium sp. P2_E10. The sequence goes on along the minus strand of NZ_JBFUEK010000012.1, from coordinate 125,790 downwards.
TGCAGGCGCTGACCGGGGATTCGGTCGACAATGTGCCGGGCGTGCCGGGCATCGGGCCGAAAACGGCGGCGCAATTGCTCGAACAGTTCGGCGATCTCGACGCGCTGCTCGCCCGCGCCGGCGAGATCAAGCAGGACAAAAGGCGCGAATCCATCATCGCCAATGCCGACAAGGCGCGCATTTCGCGCCAGCTGGTGACGCTGAAGAACAACGTGCCGGTGATCGACGGGCTTGACGATTTCGTGCTGCATGAGCCCGACGGACCCAAGCTGATCGGCTTCCTCAAGACCATGGAATTTACATCGCTGACCCGCCGTGTCGCGGAAGCGACCGCAACCGAGGCCGGCGATGTCCAGGCTGTCACGGTCACCGTCGAGCGTGCCGATACGGCGCATGGTCCCGATGTGGGGTCGGGGGCGCCGATCGCCAAAAGCACGACGGACAGTTTGGCAGGGACAGGGGACGCAGCGGCAGGCACGCCCAGGGCGGAAGCGGCAAAGCAAGGCGACACACCTTCCCTGCTCTCGGCACTTCGCCTGGAAGCTGCCGGCGCGGGCAAGATCGACACCAGTGCCTACGTCGCCATCCGCGACACCGCCACGCTGAAGGCCTGGATATCAGAGGCGGTTGCCGCCGGCGTCGTCGCCTTCGAGACCGAAACCACCTCGCCCGATCCGATGCAGGCCGAACTCATCGGCCTGGCAATCGCCACCGCGCCCGGTCGCGCCGCCTATCTGCCGCTGACCCACAAGAGCGGCAACGGCGACCTGCTCGGCGGCGGTGCGCTCGACAACCAGATCCCGGTCCGCGAGGCGCTCACTTTGCTGAAGCCGCTGCTGGAAGACAAGTCCGTTCTCAAGATCGCGCAGGAGCTGAAATCCGGCCTCGTCGTCATGAGCCGCCACGGCATCGATATCGCGCCCTTCGACGACACCATGCTGATTTCCTACGTGCTCGACGCCGGCACCGGCCACCACACCCTGGCCGCTCTTTCCGAGAAATGGCTTGGCCACGCACCGACCCCGCTCAAGGAATTGGCCGGCTCGGGCAAAAGCTTCGTCGGCTTCGACCAGGTCGATATCGACAAGGCGACGGCCTATGCCGCAGGCCATGCCGATGTGACGCTCAGGCTCTGGCAGGTGCTGAAGCCACGGCTGGCGGCCAAGGGCCTGGTCTCGGTCTATGAGCGGCTGGAGCGGCCGCTGGTGCCGGTGCTGGCCAGAATGGAACAGCGCGGCATCTCCGTCGATCGGCAGATCCTGTCGCGGCTCTCAGGCGAACTGGCGCAAGGCGCTGCCCGGCTGGAAGAGGAAATCTACCAGCTCATCGGCGAGCGCATCAACATCGGCTCGCCAAAGCAGCTCGGCGATATCCTGTTCGGCCGCATGGGCCTGCCCGGCGGTTCGAAGACCAAGACCGGGCAATGGTCGACCTCGGCGCAGCTTCTGGAAGACCTCGCCGCCGAGGGCCACGAACTGCCGCGCAAGATCGTCGACTGGCGCCAGCTCACCAAGCTGAAATCGACCTATACCGATGCGCTGCCCGGCTTCATCCATCCCGACAGCAAGCGCGTCCACACCTCCTACGCGCTAGCCGCGACGACGACCGGCCGGCTGTCGTCCTCCGATCCCAATTTGCAGAACATCCCGGTGCGCACGGCCGAAGGCCGCAAGATCAGGACCGCTTTCATCGCCGACAAAGGCAACAAGCTGGTCTCGGCCGACTACAGCCAGATCGAATTGCGTGTGCTCGCCCATGTCGCCGAGATCCCGCAGCTCAAGCAGGCCTTCGCCGATGGCGCCGACATCCACGCCATCACCGCGTCGGAAATGTTCAACGTGCCGGTCGAAGGCATGCCCGGCGAGATCCGCCGCCGCGCCAAGGCGATCAATTTCGGCATCATCTACGGCATTTCCGCCTTCGGCCTCGCCAACCAGCTGTCGATCCCGCGCGACGAGGCCGGCGCCTACATCAAGAAATATTTCGAGCGCTTCCCCGGCATTCGCGACTACATCGAAGCGACCAAGGCCTATGCCCGCGAACACGGCTTCGTCGAAACCATCTTTGGCCGCCGCATTCATTATCCGGAGATCAGATCGTCAAATCCCTCGATCCGCGCCTTCAACGAACGCGCCTCGATCAACGCGCGCCTGCAAGGCACCGCCGCCGACATCATCCGTCGCGCCATGGTGCACATGGAGGATGCGCTGGACAAGGCCGGGCTCTCCGCCCGCATGCTGCTGCAGGTGCATGATGAGCTGATCTTCGAAACGGTGGAGGCGGAAGTCGAGGCGACGATCCCTGTCGTCCGCCGTGTGATGGAGAACGCTCCAATGCCGGCGGTTTCGATGTCGGTGCCGCTGCATGTCGATGCCCGGGCCGCCAACAACTGGGACGAGGCGCACTAAGCCAGTTCAGGCGGCCTCGGCCAGGCACTTCGCACAGGTGCCGCGAAACTCGATCACCGCCTTCTTGGCGGCGAAGCCGGTCGAGCGCACCCATTCGTCCAGCCGGTGGCCGACATCGTGGTCGGAGAACTCGGTCACCTGGCCGCATGTGTCGCAAATGGCGAAGGCGGTCATCGAATGGCTGTGGTCGTGCGGCTCGGCGCAGGCGACGAAGGAGTTGAGGCTTTCTAGCCTGTGCACAAAGCCGGACTTCACCAGCGTGTCGAGCGCGCGGTAGACCTGCAACGGCGCGCGAAAGCCGCGTTCGCGCAGCTGGTCGAGCAATGTATAGGCGCTGAGCGGCCCGCTGGCGGCCTCGAGTTTCTCGAGCACGCACAGCTGGTTCTTCGTCAGCACATCCCTTGCCGCCATGATCCTGTTTCCAACCCGTCTGCGCCGTAGGCAGTCTATTTCTGTATGCGAATGGCTCCTGTGCCATTCAGATAGCGACGAACCGTCATTTTTGCTACTGTTTCTGGCTGACAAAGACGACATCGGCGCCTTCTCGGCTGGAAAGTCCGATTGCGAGACGGATCGCCGCACGACATTCAAAATACTGACAAAATCCTCGACGAGGGTTGCGGCACTTGGAAATTCGATCGGGCTTGGGGAAGCAATGATGATCAAATTGACACGACGGACGCTGCTCGTCGGCGCGTCCGCGCTGACGGCTGCCGGCACGCTATCGTTCCGCGCCTTCGCCGCCGCGCGCACCTACCATGCACTGCTGGTCGCTTGCACCGACTACCCGAACCTGCCGCAGAAGAACTGGCTGATCGGTCCCAAGAACGATGCCGGTCTGGTGCGCGACTATCTGTTGAAGAACACGCCGGCTCCGGTGAAATTTGCCGCCGAAAACGTCACGCTGCTCGCCAAGGATGTCGAAGGCGCCAACGGCTTGCCCACGCATGCGGCGATCAAGGCAGCCCTTGCCGATCTCGCCGCCAAGGTCCAACGCGACGATTTCGTCTATCTGCATTTGTCCGGTCACGGCGCTCAACAGCCGCAAGCCAAGTCGGGCGACGAGACCGACGGTCTCGACGAGATTTTCCTGCCCGTCGACATCGACAAATGGGTCAAGCGCGAAGAGGGCGTGCCGAATGCGCTGGTCGACAACGAGGTTGGCGCCGCACTCGACGCCATCCGCGACAAGGGCGCCTTCGTCTGGGTCGTGTTCGACTGTTGCCACTCCGGCACGGCGACACGCGCCGCCGAAGTCGACGACGAGATGGAGCGCAAGGTCGAGTTCGCCGATCTGGTCGGTGGCGACGCGGCGGCGAAGGCCGCTGCCGTCAAGAGCTATGACGACATAGCCGCCGGCGCATCGCGCGGCTTCAACGAGAACGGCGGCCGCAAGCCTGCCTTCAACCTGACCCCAACCGGCGGCGAGGCGATCACCAAGGGCAAGCTGGTCGCCTTCTATGCAGCGCAGACGGTCGAAACGACGCCTGAGATGCCTTTGCCCAAGGGCACTGCCGATGCGCCGCGCTTCGGCCTGTTCACCTTCACCATCCTCTCGAAACTGGCCGAGAACCCTGATGTCACCTACCGCCAGCTCGGCCAGGCCGTGCTGCAGCAATATTCGGCCGACAGCCGCACGCGGCCGACGCCGCTGTTCGAAGGCGAACTCGACGCACGCGTCTTCGGCACCGACAAGACCGATGCGGTCATGCAATGGCCTGTTGTGATCAAGGATGACGAGGCGACGATCGGCGCCGGGCTGCTGCATCGCCTCACCCCGGGCAGCAAGCTCGCCATCCTGCCCTCGGCGCTGTCGCAGCTCTCCGAAGCGCTCGGCTATCTGGAAGTCGAGTCGGCGAAAAACCTGGAAAGCCGCGTCAAGCCGGTCGAGTTCGACAACAAGCCGGCGCTGAAGCTGGCAGACATTCCCGCCAACGCCTATGCGCGGCTGGCCGAACTCGCCGTCGACTACAAGCTCGTGGTGGCACGGCCGGCAGCGACCGACGGTCTCGACAAGGAAACCGCCCTCGTCAATGCGGTTCTCGACGAACTGGCCGCCAGGGAGAACTCAGGCTTCCACATCGCGCTGGTCGAGCCCGGCAAGAGCGCCGACCTGCGGCTCGCAGTGCTGCGCGAAAATGCCATTGCCGGCGCCGCCAAGGATGCCACCGACAAGCCGGCGCTGTGGTTCCTGACGGCTTCAGGCGACGTGTCGCTGAAGGACGGCAGCAAGCCGCCGCTGATCATCATTCATCCCGATGACCGCGACAAGCTGGTCGACGCGACCGCCAGGAACCTGACGACGATCTTCCGCGCCACCGGCCTGTCAAGGCTCGCCGCCGCATCCGACTATCGGCCGGAAGAGGTCAGCGTCGAATTCCAGATCAAACGCAAGGACAGCGACGCACTGGAGCCGCTGCAGGCTTCGACCGTGCCGCGCGTGTCCCCCGGCGACCAGGTGCATGTCCTGGCTCGCAACGAATCGGACGCCTATGTCGACATCAATGTGCTCTATGTCGGCAGCGACTATTCGATCACCCACATCGTCGCCGAACGGCTGGCCCCTGCCAACGGATCGCCGGACGCCGGCTTGAAGGAAGGCCTGCTCGCCTTCACCGACACCAGCTTCGGCATGGAGCGGATGATCGCCGTGCTGACCGAGGCGCCGCCGCAGAGCGAGAAGGAGGATCTGAGCTTCCTGGCGCAGGACGGCGTGCCCTCGGCGACACGCGCTGTCGGCGGGCAAGGCTTTTCCGCAATGCTGACCGATATCGGCATGGCGCCGGCGACGCGCTCGGTGATGAAGCTTGCCGACAAGAGCGGTCCGAAGGGCGCGGTGATGATCTTCCCGATGGAGACGGTGCCGCGCAGCTGAGCATCGTTGTCGGCCTTTGCGCGGGCGTGATATGTGAACATTCGCGGCCCCGGCGCGACGGGGGCCGGACGAAACAGACGAGGACATCCGTGACTATCCCAGTGTTTTCCTGGCGCACAACAACCATCGGCCTCGTGGCCGGGCTGTCGGTCGCCAATGCTTCGGCGGATGAGGCCTGCGGCCTGTGCGCCAAGCAGATCATCACCAATTCCGAGCTGGCGAGCTGCTTTCTCGACCAGTACGACCAGATCGCCAAAACCGGCAACGGCGCCGTCGTGGTCGATTTGAGCAACTGCGCCTCACGCGGCGTGGTCGAGCCCTTGCCATCACCGAACAAGGCGCCAGCAGAGCCGGACGTGCAGTTCATGATTTCACGCACACAGCTCGATTGCCTGAAGAAGAAACTGGAGGCGCCCGGCGTCGTGCTGGACCCGACCGCCACCATCGAACTGGACAGCTGCGGATGAAAAAGCCGGGGGGCAACGCAACACAACAGGCGCTGACGGCGCAAGCGCCGGCAGCGAATAAGAAGCCGGAGACCTTGCCGGAAACCACCGAAGGCTTTCCGTGGCCGAGCGCCCACGAGATCAAGAAGGAGACCAACCCCTTCACCGACCGCGACTGGCGCATGCTCGTCTATGCCTGGGCGGGGTTGGCCGTGCGTCTGGCGATCATCTTCACGCTGGCGTTTTCGGTCTATCAGTTTCTCGCCAACCAGGACCAGAAGCGCGTCGAGCAGACGATGTCGCTGGTCGAGCTTTGGGAAAGCAAGGACTTCCATGAGGCGCAACGGGCGCTCAAGGAGCGGCTGGCAGCGCTCAATGCCAAATACGACAATCTGCTCAGCACCAACCCGACGCCGACCGAGGAGCAGGTGTTCCGGCAGCGCATCGGCATCGAGGCGATGACGGAAACTGGCGGCACCATGCCGCTTGCCGATTTCAGCGATAATTTTGATCGCGTCGTCTATTTCCTCAACCGCCTCTCCATCTGCGTCGACGGCAAATTGTGCTCGCGCGAAGTGGCCGACGCCTATTTCCGCGACTATGCGGTTTCCTTCTGGAGCTATTTTGCCGGCTATATCGACAAGGAACGCAAGGCGGGTTCTTCCAACTTTGCCTCGGCGATCGAGACCTATGTGCACGAAGGGCCGCCTCCGGCTCAGTCCAAATAGCGGCCACACATGCCGGACCGCTCGACCCTTAAGCGTGCTCTCCGGTGGCTGGCCGTAGCCGGTGCTTTTGCCATGGCGTCAGCCGCACACGCCGAAGACACGCCGGATTTCCACCTCGACCTCAACACCGGCGGCCACAGCGCGCAGGTGAACGACCTTGCCTTCACGCCGGACGGCCAGGAACTGGTCTCCGCATCGAACGACAAGACCATCCGCATCTGGGACTGGCAAAGCGGGGTGAGCCTGCGCACCATTCGCGGCTATCTCGGGCAAGGCAGCGACGGCAAGATCTATGCGGTCGCGGTGTCGCCGGACGGCAAGACCATCGCCGCCGGCGGCTATTTCGGCGCCAGCCTCGGCGACAAGCCGCCCTATGGCGACATCAGGCTGTTCGATTTCGCCACCGGCAAGATCAAGGCGGTGCTGAAGGCCGCCGACTATGCGATCTATGACCTCGCTTTCTCAGCCGATGGAAGGACCCTGGCAGCCGGCGGCGCTGACGGCTTCGTCTATCTATGGCGGCCGGATCAGGCATCAGCGACCGGCTGGACACTGGGCAGCAAACTCGACGCCGATTCCTGGCATATCGACAAGCTGGCCTTCGCCGCCTCGGGAACCCGTCTGGCAGCGACAACCATCGACAACGGCATCCGGCTCTGGGATGTCACCAAGGGCGAGGAGATCGCCCTGCCCGCCGAGGCCGAGGCATTGCGGGACATCAGCGTCGCCGCGCTCGCCGTGTCGCAGGACGGCAGCCTGTTTGCCACCGGCGACAAGGACGGGCTGGTCCAGCTCTGGCGCGCCGCGGACGGCACGCTTGCCCGCGCCATGCCGAAGCAGGATTTCTTCATCGGTTCGCTGACCTTTGCTTCGGGGGCGCGGCTGGTCGCGTCCTGCGGCTATCGTTGTGCCGACAAGCATCGCTCCATCGTCTGGAACACCGACAGCGGCGCGGTCGAGCGCGACTACGGCGGCCATGACGGCACCGTCTTTGCCAGCGCCGCCAATGCCGACGGCTCGCTGGTGGCGACCGCCGGCGGCACCCGCAACGCCATCCAGGTCTGGGACCCCGCCACCGGCGAGCGCAAGGCGCTGCTGCAGGGCGCCGGCGAACCGGTGACCGCAGTCGGCATCGACGCGGCGAACAACATCATCGCCTGGGGCAATGCCAACCCCTGCCCGGAACGCATCTCCTGTCCGGAACGGCAAGGCGGGCTCGACAAGATGCTGGCATTGCCGACGGCGGAGCGTTTCTTCGACAACCCGCAGCCGGCGGCCGAACAGGGCATCTATGCGCGGGCGGCACTGGATGACGGCCAATGGTCGCTTCATGCCGCACCGGGCGGCAAGGATGCGCTCGAAAATGCGGTCTTGGAAATCGCCAATGGCGGCAAGGTCGTGCGCAGCATCGAAAACGACGCCACCAACGGCTTCGTCCATTCGGCCTACACGCTGATCGACAACGGGCTTGGCCTGATCACCGGCGGCAATGACGGAACGCTGCTCGAATACAGAACCGCGACCGCCAAGATCTCCGGCGAGTTCACCGGCCATACCGGCGAGATCAATGCCATGGCTGTATCGGAACAGGCCGGCCTGCTGGTCACCGGCAGTGCCGACCAGACCTTGCGGCTGTGGAACCTGAAGACGCACAGGCTGATCGTGTCGATGTTCTTTGCCGGCTCAGAGTGGATCGCCTGGATGCCACAGGGCTATTACTATTCGTCGGATGACGGCGACAAGCTGGTGGGATGGCAGGTCAATCAGGGCCGCGACCACGAGGGCCGCTTCATCAGTGCCGGACAGCTGAAGAAATATCTATGGAGCCCGGAAATGGTGCGCCGCGCGATCATCCTGCGCAGCGCCGAACAGGCGGTCGAGGAGATGCGGCCGGGCGTCGATCACGAACTGCAGAAGCTGCTGCAGCGCAAGCCGCCGGAATTCGGCCTCAAGCTCGCCGCCGACCAGAGCAATGTCCGCGACGGCTATGTCGCCGTCGAGATCACCGGGGCCAGTGAAGCCGGCGCAGATGTCGCCGGTTTCTCGATCCTGTCGAACAGCCGCAATGTTGGCGACGTCACCGCGCGTTCGGTCGACGGCGGCAAAAACACCATCATCGAAGTGCCGGTCGAAAACGGCGAAAACACCATCCGCATCACCGGCAGCAACGAATTCGGCTACCTGACCGAGCGCAGCGTGACGGCGCTGGCAAAAAAAACCCAGAAGGTTGCCAACAAGGGCAAGCTCTACGTCGCCGTCATCGGCGTCGACAAATATCCTTTCCTCACCGAGGCCTGTGCCGGTCGCGCTTGCGATCTGCGCTACCCCGTCGACGACGCGACGGAATTCCTCAACGTGATCGCGCAGAAATCGGCGCCTTTGTTTTCGTCGATGGAGACGCTGGTGCTGGTCAACCGCGAAGCCCTGGACGAGACGCCCGACGGCGGCACGGATGTGTTCAGGGTCGCAAGCGCCGACAGCGTCCTGGAGCCCGACGCGGACACGATCGACGACCAGCTCGCCGATTTCCTCGACAAGCCTGGCGAGAACGACACCACCATCATCTTCGTCGCCGGCCACGGCATCAACATCGACGAGGACTACTATTTCATCCCGACCGACGGCCGCAAACAGGACGCCGAGCGCTGGAAGCGGTCTTCGCTGGTCGACTGGTCGGACATCCAGAAGTCTGTCGAACGGGCCAAGGGCATGCGCTTCATGCTGCTCGACACTTGCCATGCCGCCAATGCCTTCAACCCGCGCCTGGAAAAGGACGCGCAGGATGCACGCATCGTCGTTTTCTCGGCCACGGCCGCCAACAACACCGCCGCCGAACTGCCCGAGCTCGGCCACGGCGTCTTCACCTATTCGGTCCTCGAAGGCCTGCGCGGCAAAGCCAAAACCTCCGATGGCGGCGTGACTTTGTTCGGCCTCGCCGACTACATCTCGCGCGAGGTGGTGCGACTGACCGCCTCGCGGCAGAAGCCGTTCTATTATGTCGGCGGTGTGGAGAACATCATCCTGGCCGAGCCATGACGGTTCGCCTGCTGGCGCTAGCCATCCTGTCCCTGACTACGCTTGGAGCGGCCTTGGCCGCACCAGTCGCCTGCCCGCCAGGCAACGAAAACTTTTCCCGCTTCTACGACGACCCCACACTCTTCAACGACGCCATCGCCAAGGTCGCCGATGTCGAACCCTCCAACCAACGGCTGACCGGCATCACCGTGCCGCATCACCTTTTGACGGCCGATCTCGTGGCCCTCGGATTCCAGGCGGCGTCCGGCTTCCGCTACAAGCGCATCGTTATTCTGTCGCCCGACCATTTCCACAAGACGCAAAAACTCTTCGCCACCACGACGCGCGGCTTCGACACCGTGCTTGGCGAGGTCACCACCGATGCCGATGCAGCGCGTCGGCTGGAGACCAATAGCGACATGGTGGAGGACTCCTGCCTGTTCGCCCAGGAGCACGGCGTGCTGGCCATGCTGCCCTTCCTGCGTCACTATTTTCCTGAAGCCGAGATCGTGCCCGTGGCAATGTCGGTCAAGGCGCACCGCGGTGACTGGGATCGGCTGGCGGAAGCCCTGAAGGCGATCGTCGATGACGACACGCTGATCGTCGAATCGACCGACTTCTCCCATTATTTGCCGCAGCACGACGCCCGCCGCTTCGACCAGCAGACGCTGAACATCCTGGCCGCCGGCTCGCTCGACGGCATCGCGGCCCTGCGCCAGCCGGATCACGCCGATTCGGTCGGTGCGCTCTATATCCAGACCAAGCTGCAGCGGACGCTGTTCGGCGCCGGGCCGCTGGTCATCGCCAATGAGAATTCGCAAGCGCACACGAGCGACTATGTCGAGCGAACCACCAGCTATGTCGTGGCGCTGTTCGGCGCCTTCGGCCCCGGTTTCAACAACCCGGCCCGGGCGAAAGACAAGATCTTTTACTTTGCCGGCGACGTGAATTTCGGCCGCGCCATGCGCAAGATCTTGGTCCGCGACGGCGTCACTGAGCGGATCGTTGACAACGTCCTGGCATTGACCAGGTCGCGACCGCTCATCGTCAACCTCGAAGGCGTCGTGCTGCCCAATGTGCCGGAGGCCATCGACGACATGACGCTGGCAATGCCCGAGGGGCTGGCTGTCGACATGTTGAAGAAACTGCATGTCGCCGCTGTCGGCCTCGCCAACAACCACGCCTTCGATCTCGGGCCATCGGGTTATGCCGAGACGCTGCACGCGCTCGATGCGGCGGGCATTGCACATTTCGGCCAGGGCGAGACGCTGGCGCTGGCCGATCTTGATCTCGTTGGGCTGACCGATATAGATACCAACGGCTCGAAGAACACCAACCTTTTGACGCCCACTCTGCTCGACCGGCTGCTGCACGAAAATGCCGAGCGGCCGGTGATCGCGTTCGTTCATTGGGGCCGCGAATACAAGACCGAGCCGTCGGCGCGCGAAGACATGCTGGCCGACCAGATGCGGCTGCGCGGTGTCTCGGCCATCATCGGCGGCCATCCGCATGTGTCGAGCGAGGCGCTCCTGTCGCTCGGTGGCGGCGACGTGGCGGAGGTCTATTCGCTCGGCAATTTCCTGTTCGACCAGAGCGCCGAGCGCTCGTCTGGCTCGATGCTGGAAGTGCGCGTCTTCGATCAGGGCACGATCTTTGCCCGGCTCATTCCGCTGCCGAATTACTTCGAGATGGGACGCAAATAGGCGCCTCCCAGGGGGTGTTGAGATTCAGTTCAGGCCGGCATCCGCTGACCCTAGCCGCAGCCGGCCATTTCGCGCGGCAGATAGCAGGCTGCCGGTTCGGTCTTGGTCAGGAACAGCGCCTCCTTCGGCCGGAAATAGAAGAAGGTGACCGGCTTGCTTTCGCGGATGCTGCCGTCGGCGAAGTGGGCGGCGATGCTGAAGCGATGGATCGACGACATCGACGACCACATCTTCAGCCGCGCCGTATAGGCGCTGAGGTTCTTGTTGCCGCGCACCGGCATGGGGATGGTGTAGTCGTGCTTGCCGATCGGGAATTCGATGTTCTGATAGCGCATCGCTTCCGGCGTACCGCCGCCGCCGTCGCCGCATTCGGCCAACGATTCCGGAATCTCGAACACGACCAGGGTCATCGATACGCGAAACGGCTCACTCTGTTGCGTGACGTTGCCTTGATCGTCCGACCAGGAATAGTCGAACTTGCCGATCGCATTGACTGTCATTGCCTGGTTGAGGCTGCCGAGATAGTCGGCCACTTCGCCGAACTTGATCTTGTTGGTGAGCTGGCTGCGGCAGACGTTGAGGGCATCGGCCGACTGGCAGGAGAAGCGTCCGGTTTCGAGGCTCGCCGTATCCACCCCCGCCTCGGCGAGCACGTTCTTGATCGACACATCGGCGCCCTCGCCGACAGTGCCGATATCCTTGGTGAACGTGCGGCTGGGCTCGCCGGTCGGGTTGTCCTCCTCATCAACAGTGGTGAACTGCAGCGACATCTTCATGTCCTTGGCTTCGCCCCAGCCATTGTTGAGGATCGAGAAATCCGGCCGGAAGCCGACACAGCCGAAATGCTCGACCAGCGACAGCATCGGCTTGCGATAGGCGTCGCTGGCGGCGACCTTCATTTCCAGACTGGCGAGCTTGACCTTCGACCGGTCGGTCGTCTTGAGATCGACCTCGGCAAAGGCCGGCGCATTCTCCCAGTCCATGCCCTCGTAGACATTGCTGGTGGTGATCTGGCCGGTGCCGTTCCAGCCGTTGTTGTATTCGTCCGAGCTCGGGTAGATCGCGATGTCCTCGTCGCGCACCAGATGCTGGTACTGCATGTCCGACTGCTGGGTCATGCGCAGGTCGACGGCAACGCCGATCTCGACCTTGTCGGCATCGCCGCCGCCGGCTTGCGCCTTGAGCAGTCCGCCCACCCTGGCGTCGGCCAGCACATCGGGACGCGAGCCGCCGATCTCCTTGCCCATTACCCACTGCGACTCATAGACAGTGCCGCCCGGCAGACGGGTTCGACCCTTGCCATTCTTCAGGCCGTCGGCAAATGAACCGGCAAAGATTTCGCCGGTCTTCGACAGCAAACGTCCCGCGCCATTCGGCACGCCGGCGACGAAATCGCCCTCATAGCGATTGCCGTCGGCATCGACATGGATGCCGCGGCCATCGAGTTCACCGGCAACCCAATGACCCTCGAGAATTTCGCCCGAGCGGAGCTCAAATCGGCCTTGCCCATCGGGCCGGCCGTTTTTGATGTCGCCGAAGTAGCTGGAGTAGACGGTCCTGGGGTCGTAGCTCGCCGAGCCGCGCACCCGCCAGACCAGCCTGCCCTTGCCGTTGGCGGTGCCGTCGGCGGCGATCGTCCGGTCGGGCGACTGGCCGGCCGCCGGCTCCCAGACGAAGTCGAGATTGAGCTCCGGATGGAAGTCCCACACGCGCACTGTTTTGCGCAGCACCGAACGCGTCTCGCTCTGGTAGAGGATCTGCACCCGCTCGGCCCAGGCGCCAGCCTGCGGCGTACCGCCTTGGTTGGCCAAAGCTGGAAAACATGTCAGCGCAGCCAGCATCGATGCGGCCGTCATCGCCCTGATCGCTGAGATCGTCCCTGCCCGCACCATGACCCCCAACCCCTTGGAGCGTTGAGCGTAAGCGCCGATGCAAGCCGGCGCAAGGGAGCCGCGCCGGTACAAAAAAACCGGCGGCGGGAACGCCCCGCCGCCGGTTTTCTGGATTGATGGTTTCTCGCCTTTAGGCGCGAACACCCGTCAGGTTTATTTGTACAGGCTGTTGATCCACTGCACATTGACGGCGCTGAGGCGCACGGCAGTGTTGGCATCCGGGCTTTCAGCCACGTTCACACCGGTGATGACGCGCTGCTTGGCGCCGTTGTCATAAGCATAGACCGAGCTGCCGCTCGACCCCGGATAGGTATCGCAGTCGTACTGGAAATACTCCGGGCCGATGTTTTCGGCATGCACTTCGCAGGTCGCCTTCCACATCGTGCCCATCGGCTTGTCGCCGGGATAGCCGACGATGTTGGCGGTGAAATCACCAAGATCGTCATAGTTGGCATAGCCGAGCCAGCCGAGATTGGTACCGACATCCTGCTTCAGCGTGACGATGCCGAGATCCCACGGGATAACCGAACCGTAGTAACCCTGGTAGTTGTCGATGAAGCCCTGGACGATGTAGGCGCTTTCATAGGTGAAGGCGCCGAACGGTGCGTCGTCGGCTGTGCTGCCATTGAGAGCCGGCACGAACAGGAGGTCGTCGAGCCAGGCCTTGTCTTCGTGGCTGTAGAGGCAGTGCGCGGCGGTGAGCACCGTGCGCGGGCCGATCAGCGTCGCCGAGCAGCTGCCATAGCTGCCGCTCTTCGATTTGCCTTCGAGATACCCGATCGCGGTGAACGGGTAGGTCTTGGTGTTCTTGATCTGCTCGCGGTCGTCCGTTCCGAAGACCTGACGGCCGGCTTCTTCACCGCCGGTCAGCCCGGAATTGTCCGACTTCTTTCCATCGGCCGGCGCATTCAGTTCCTTGATGACAAGGTCCCTCAGCGTCTCGCTGGCGTCGACCTTGATGTCCTTGCCATCGGCGGAATGTCCGACGATGCCGTAGGATTTGACTGCCGTTGCCTCGTCGGTCAGCGGCGCTGCACGGCTGGCTTCGTCTTCCGTCAGTTTCGGCGGCGCGATCGGCTTCGCCCGGCCAGGCTGGTAGTCGCCCGTCCCGACATCGCGCATGCTTTCGCCGTTGCCGGCATTCGCGGAGCCGGGATCGGCGGCGAAGGCGGGCAGCGCCCACATTGCAGTGGAAAGCAATGCGGATACTAGGATGGTGTTTGTCAGTTTTGTCATGGTGAGACTCTCCCAAAAGTCAGCAAGGAGTGGATCAAAATAGAGAAATATTGTCGAGATCGTGGTGGCGCCGAAAAATGATATTGGTTAATCGCAACTGTACCGGATTGTTGCTCAGAGCCGCCGGTTCAAGGCCCCCGCCAAAAACCGCCGCGACGACATAGTGCCTAAAATAATCCAACATTGGCAATGACAAATCACTTCCACGTAGCCCGTGGGGGGCTATAGGGTTTTGAGCGGGTTCTGCTCGCGGGCACGATTAGCAAAAGTGGCAGTCGGTTTTATGACCGTTCGCGCACCGATCTGTTTTGGTGCATGGTTCGGCCGCCGGTCCACCGCAGCCGATCATGTGCCGGGCTGGCTTGTTCGGGAACGTTCGTCTCAGGAGGTCCAGGTGAAAATAGTCCATCGGTCCAGGCCGATCGCAGCAGCAATGTTGCTTGGCGTCGCGGCCATCTTTCCGGTCGTCAACGCAACCCGTGCGGCCGACGACGCCATCAGGCCGGAAGCGGCGGTCTCGCCGATGAAACGCGTGGCGGACGCCAGGGCAAAGGCCCTGGCTGAGAACCCCGACGGCGCCGACCGCGTCTACGGCGGCAATCAGGCCGAGAAAGGCGCCTATCCGTTCCAGGTGGCGCTGCTGACCACCGACAGGCTGGACCCGAGCCCCGCCTCGCAGCCGAACGCGCAGTTCTGCGGCGGCAGCCTGATCGCGCCGCAATGGGTGCTGACGGCGGCCCACTGCCTCAACGACAAGGGCCGGCCGATCTCGCCGGATGTGGTCACCGTACTGACCGGCGCCACCGATCTGACCGAGGGCAAGCGCTACAAGGTGGCGGAGGTCATCGTCAACGAGGGCTACAGCGAGCAGACGTTGGACAACGACCTTGGCCTGCTGCGGCTGGCCGAACCGGCCGACGCGCCGACCATCAAGATCACCCATGACGCCACGCCCGACACCGGCAAGACGACGGTCATCGGCTGGGGCAAGATGCAGGACGGAACGTTCCCCACGGCACTGATGGTGGCCGATCTCGATCTCGAGCCGAATGCCGTCTGCAACAGCGGCATCAAGGACATCTATGCGCGTGACTTGAAGGCGGCACTCGACGATCTCTCCCATCGCATGCGCTATTCGGAAAAGGGCGTCGACGCCGCCGCCAACGCCATTGCTGCCGACATGTCCGATCCGTTGACCAACAACATGATCTGCGCCGGCACAGCCAGCGGCGAGCGCGATGCCTGCAACGGCGACAGCGGCGGGCCGCTGTTCGTCACCGGCGCCGACGGCCCGGTTCAGGTTGGCATCGTCAGCTGGGGCGAGGGTCCGTCGGACGGCACCGCCGCCTGCGGCCACAAGAACGCCTACGGCATCTACACGCGGCTGGCCAACTACACCGGCTGGATCGAGGAAAAAATGAAGACGCCGGCTCCGCCACCCGCAGCGCCCAAGCCCGGCCTCGGCACCGCCAAGAAGCCCTGAGAACCAGGCTTGAAACACAGACGGCGGGAAAACCCCGCCGTCGCATTGATCGATAATTTGCCGGCGGATTACTTCCTCGGCGGACCTTTGCGCTCCGCCGAAGCCGCCCACAGATTGATGTCGGACTCGCGCGCGTAGGTGTCGATCTCGGCGAACTCGGCATCGCTGAACTCGATCGCCTTCAGCGCCCCGACACAGTCCTCGACCTGTTCCGGCCGGCTGGCGCCGATCAGCGCCGAGGTCACCCGGCCCTTGCGCAGCACCCAGGCCAGCGCCATCTGCGCCAGTGTCTGGCCGCGGCGGCCGGCGATCGCGTTCAGCGCCTGGATGTTGGCGATGGTCTTGTCGTTGATGAAGGCGGGACGCAGCGACTTGCCCTGGCTGGCGCGGCTGCCCTGCGGAATGCCGCCGAGATATTTGTCGGTCAGCATGCCTTGCGCCAGCGGCGAGAACACGATCGAGCCGACGCCGAGCCCTTCCAGCGTGTCGAGCAGACCGTCTTCCTCGACCCAGCGGTTGAGCATCGAATAGCTCGGCTGATGGATGACGCAAGGCGTGCCGAGCTGCTTCAGGATGTCGGCGGCCTCACGCGTGCGCTGCGAATTGTAGGACGATATGCCGGCATAGAGCGCCTTGCCCGAGCGCACGGCATGGTCGAGCGCGCCCATCGTTTCTTCCAGCGGCGTATCGGGATCAAAACGGTGCGAATAGAAGATATCGACATAGTCGAGCCCCATCCGCTTCAGGCTCTGGTCGAGGCTGGCCAGCACATATTTGCGGCTGCCCCATTCGCCATAGGGTCCGGCCCACATTTCGTAGCCGGCCTTGGTCGAGATGATCAGCTCGTCGCGGTAACCGGCAAAGTCCGTGCGCAGGATCTCGCCGAAGGCCGTCTCCGACGAGCCGGGCGGCGGACCGTAATTGTTGGCGAGGTCGAAGTGGGTGATGCCAAGATCGAAAGCCTTGCGCGCGATCGCCTGCTTGGTCCTGTGCGGCGTGTCGTCGCCGAAATTGTGCCAGAGCCCGAGCGAGATCGCCGGCAGTTTCAGGCCGGAGCGGCCACAGCGATTGTAGATCATTTTCTCGTAGCGGTTTTCGGCGGGGATGTAGGGCATGGGGATTCCTCTAGAAATCGAAACGGGCCGACAACTGTCACCGCGACAGTGCGGCGAGTCGACCCTGCCCCTCACCCTTTACCCTCTCCCCAACAGAACGGGGAGAGGGGTATCGTCAAAAATTATCGATAATCGCCGCGGCTACTTTTTCTTCGCCAGCAGCCCTTCAGCATCCTTGACGCCAAGGGCGGCCGGCCGCTCGCAGGTGGTCTGCATGGCTACGAACTTGCCCGTCTCGCCTGAGCGCAACAGGCCGGTCATCACCTCAACGGCATGCAGCGCCAGCTCCATCGAACAGCGATGCGGCCGGCCCTCGGCGATCGCCTGCGCCATATCGGCGAGACCTGATGTGCGGTAGTTGGCCATCATGCCTTGTCCATGCATCTCATTGGGCACACCAAACGGATGCTTCCATTTCGGCAGTTTCTTGACCGGCTTGGCAGCCTCGGTGAAGCGCACGTCGCCGCCGAAGAAATTCGGATCGGGAACGAACACCGTGCCCGCCTCGCCATAGAGTTCCATCGGTGCGTGGCCATGGGCCCAGACGTCCCAGCTGGCATTGAGCGTCACTACGGCGCCGTTCTCGAACTCCATGACGCCGTGGATGGTGGTCGGCGTGCCCACAGGGATTTTTTCACCCGCGCGCGGTTTGGACGAGATCGTCCGTTCCTTCGCCGGGATCGAAGCGAAGGCCGCGACCTGCTTCACCGGTCCGATCAGCTGGATCAGATTGGTGATGTAGTAGGGTCCGACATCGAGCACCGGCCCGGCCCCCGGCTGGAAGAAGAAATCCGGATTGGGGTGCCAGTGTTCCATGCCATGGCTCATCACGTAGCAGGTGCCGCTGGTGATCTTGCCGAGCTTGCCGGTGTCGATCAGGTCGCGGACCAGCTGATGCGCGCCGCCGAGGAAAGTGTCGGGGGCCGAGCCGACGCGCAGCCCCTTTTTTTCCGCCCGCGCCTTCAGGTCGAGCCCTTCCTTGACCGACAGCACGAACGGCTTTTCCGAATAGACGTGCTTGCCGGCGTCGAGGATCTGCTTCGACACCTCATAGTGCACCGCCGGAATGGTCAGGTTGACGATGATGTCGATATCGTCGGCCTTGAGCAGTCCTTCGACGGTCTCGGCGCGCAGCTTGAATTCCTTCGCCCGTGCCTTCGCCGCATCCATGTTGATGTCGGCGCAGGCGCGCATCTCAATGCCGCGAAACAGCGGCGCCAGCGAGAAATACGCCTTCGAGATGTTGCCGCAGCCGATGACGCCTATACCAAGTTTCTTTGCCATGCTGATTGCTCCTAGTAGGTCTTGGCGGCAGCGATCGAACGGCGGGCGAAACGCTCGATGTCGTTGGGATTGTCCTGTTCCATGACATAATATTTGGCAGCGCTCTTGGCGCGCAGCGCCTTGATCAGGCCGGCCCAGTCGATCGTGCCATGGCCGACATCCGACCAGCCGTCCTCATCCAGCCCCTCGCCCGGCTTGGCAATGTCCTTGACGTGGACGGCGCTGATGCGCTTGCCATGCTTTTCGATCCACGGCAGTGGATCGACGCCGCCGCGCACCACCCAGGCCACATCCATCTCCCAGCCGATATCGGGTGCGGAAGACAGGATATGGTCCTGCGGCACCGAGCCGTCGGCGAGTTTCTTGAACTCGAAATCATGATTGTGCCAGGCAAAGCCGTAGCCGGCTTTTTTTGCGGTCTCGCCCACCTTGGCCAGACGTTCGCCAAAACCGCGCCAGCCGGCAGCATCGGCCGGCCGCTGGTCGGGCATCAGAAAAGGACAGATCAGCAGCGTGACGCCGAGCGCGTCGGCAATCATGCGCACGCCGTCAAAGTCCTTTTCGAGCGCATCGATCGAAAAATGCCCGGTCGGCATGGCGAGACCGTTCTTGTCGAGTTCGGCGCGGAACGCCTTCGGGTCATCATAGACGCCGCCGAACCCCTCGACCTGCGTGTAGCCGAGCTCGCCCAGCGTCTTGAGCACGCCTTCCCAAGGCTGGAAATTGCGGGCGCTGTAAAGTTGGAATGACCAGTTCATCGTCTCTGTCCGTTTCTTGGGGGATGGGGTCTTGGGTGTTAAATACGGTTGCCGGTCGCGGCGTCGAACAGCGAGGCGCGAGCCGGATCGAAGCCGATCCGGATCGGCTCACCGTTGCGCAGCATCCGCTCCGCCTCGACGCGGAAGGAAAAATTGTGGCCGCCAAGCTTGGTCCACACCAGCGTGTCCGAGCCCATCGGTTCGACGATCTCGACAGCCGCGTCGGTGGAGAAGGGCATCGACCTCGCCGGTTCGCCAAAGGCGATGTGTTCGGGCCTGATGCCGAACACGCATGGCCCGGTGCGAATGCCGACGCTGTCGTCGAAACTGTAATGGTCGAGCGGCACCGAAACGTCGCCGGCCTTGAACACCGGGCTGGCGCCGGCCTCCAACTGCCCGTCGAGGAAATTCATCGCCGGCGAGCCGAGAAAGCCGGCGACGAAGCGGTTGACCGGACGGTTGTAGATGGTTTGCGGCGCGTCGAGCTGCTGGATGACGCCGCCGCGCATGACCGCGATCCGGTCGGCCAGCGTCATCGCCTCGATCTGGTCGTGGGTGACGTAGATCATGGTGTTCTGCAGCTTGCGATGCAGCAGCTTTATTTCGACGCGCAGTTCGGCACGAAGTTTGGCGTCGAGATTGGACAGCGGTTCGTCGAACAGGAAGACATCGACATCGCGCACCAGCGCCCGCCCGATCGCCACGCGCTGGCGCTGGCCGCCGGAAAGGGCGGCCGGCTTGCGCTGCAGCAGCGGCTCGATCTGCAGGATTTCGGCGGCCCGCGCGATGCGTTTGGCAATCTCGTCCTTGGGCGTGCCGGCAACCCGCAGCCCGAAGGAGAGGTTCTTCTCCACCGTCATCTGCGGATAGAGCGCATAGGACTGGAACACCATGCCGATGCCACGGTCCTTGGGCTCCTCCCAGGTGACGTTCTTGCCCTTGATGAAGATGCGGCCTTCCGAAATGTCGAGCAGGCCGGCAATGCAGTTGAGCAAGGTCGACTTGCCGCAGCCCGACGGGCCGAGCAGCACGATGAACTCGCCTTCGGCGACATCGAGATTGAGCGCCTGCAGCACCGTCACCGCGCCGAAATTCAGCGACAGGTCCTCGATCGAAACGCTGGTACCGTTCTGCGCCATATCCACTAGCCTTTCACCGCGCCAGCGGCGATGCCGCGCACGAACCATCGTCCGGAGACGAAGTAGATGATCAGAGGCACCGCCGCCGTCAGGATGGTTGCCGCCATGTTGACATTGTACTCCCTCACGCCGGTGGTGGTGTTGACGATGTTGTTGAGCTGCACCGTCATCGGCCAGTTGGACCGCCCGGCAAACACGACGCCGAACAGGAAGTCGTTCCAGATGCCGGTCACTTGCAGGATGACGGCGACGACCGTGATCGGCACCGACATCGGCAGCATGATGAAGAAAAAGATGCGCCAGAAACCCGCCCCGTCGACGCGCGCCGCCTTGAACAGCTCGACCGGTATTGCCGCGTAGAAATTGCGGAACAGCAGCGTCAGGATGGGCATGCCGAAGATCGTGTGCACGATGATGATACCGGGCAGCGACGCGAACAGCCCGACCGAGCTCAGTCCGATGATCAAGGGATAGATCACGACCTGATAGGGCACGAAGGCGCCAAACACGAGCAAGCCGAAGAGAAAGTTGGCGCCCTTGTATGGCCAGAAGGTCAGCGCGTAACCGTTGATCGACGCGCAGACGATCGAGATGGCCACGCTGGGCAGGGTGATCTTCACCGAATTGTAGAAGCCTGGGCTGAGGCCGTTGCAGTCGCGGCCGGTGCAGGCATGCAGCCAGGCGTCGGCCCAGGACTGAAAGGTCGGCTCGGCCGGAAGGTTGAAAAGATGTCCGAGCCTGATCTCCGGCATCCCCTTCAGCGAGGTGACGATCATGATGTAGACCGGGATGAGGAAGAAGAGAGCCGCAACGACCAGGAAAACATAGATGCCGATGCGGCCGGCCGATATCCGTCGCGGTTTCGGCCCGGAGGCCCCCACGCCAGCCTGATCCGGCGCTTCCAGGACAGGTTGACCTGCAGTGATCTGGCCGGCGGTCATACGCGCACTTCCCGATTTCGCCGCCATAGGAGAATTCCGCCGAAAGCCAGCACGATCAGGACCGGCAGCAGCATCATCGTTGCCGCAGCCATGCCTTGGCCGACGTTCTGGCGCACTGTGATGAGCTGGATGACGTAGACTGCCGGCATGGACGTGGCGATGCCAGGACCGCCGCCGGTCATGGCGATCACCAAATCGTAGACGCGCACCACGCTAACACACTGGAGAACGAAGGCGGTGGCGAAGGCACCCTTCATCATCGGCGCCACGATGGAAAGGTGCGTGCGCCACGTCGGGATGCCGTCGACCTTCGCCGCTTTCCAGATCTCCTCGTCAACGCCGCGCAGGCCGGCAAGCAGGATTGCCATCGTCACGCCCGAACCCTGCCAGATGCCCGCCACGACCAGCGCGTATATCGCGGTCTCGGCATTGACCAGCGGGGCGAAGCTGAAGCTTGACCAGCCCCAGTTGCGGAGCGCCTCCTGCAGGCCGAGGTTGGGGTCGAGTACCCATTGCCACACCAGTCCGGTGACGATCAGCGACATGGCGAACGGATAGAGGAAGATCGAGCGGAACAGGTCCTCCTGGCGGATGCGCTGGTCCATGAAAACGGCGAGCAGGTAGCCGAACACCATGTTGCAGGTGATGGACATCAGGCCGAAGAACCAGATGTTGTTGACCGAGACCAGCCAGCGGTTGTCGGCCCAAAGGCGCCTGTACTGCGCCAGACCGACGAAATCGTAGGTGGGGAAGAGCTTCGAACTGGTGAAAGACCATAGCACGGAGAAGCCGATGCCGATCACGAACACGCCGACGGCAACGAGGATCATCGGGATCGTCCCGATGACGGCGGGCAGGTGAAATCTGTGCCTCCAGCTCTTCTGCATCGTCCGTCTTTCTCCGCTTCCACCGACGCGAAAGTCAGCGTTATCCGAACCACCGGCTCCGGACCACCGCAGCTTCCCGTCCTGAGATTGTCAGCCCGTCGCCGAAGGAAGGCTTCTTGGGGTCGGGGGCGCGACCGAGGCGCCGCAAAGGCGGCGCCTCGGGATATTGATCGGGCTCCTAGTCGGAACTGCCGATGACGGTAGCGAACTTCGCAGTGGCGTCTTCAGCCGTCATGGTGTCGTCCGCGAAGTACTGCGCGACGAGCTCATTGATCTGCTGATTGGTGTTCTCGGTGATGAACCGGTTCGTCGCAGTGACGATGTTGGCCGGGTCTTCCACCGCTTTCAGGGACTTCTGCATGCACGGGTCGGCCGTCGACATGTCGACATCGGCCCGCACGGGCATGGAACCCTTGGCGTTGTTGAAGGCGACCTGAACCTCCGGGCTGATGAGGAGTGCTGCAAGACGCTTCTGCGCAGCCTCGACATCCGCATTGCCCTGCTTGAAGAACAGGATGATGTCGCCGTCGGTGCTGACCACCGGCTTGGCCTCGTTCAGGCCGATCATGCAGCCGAAATCCTTGACCCCGGTCATGCCGGCGGCCGCGAACTCACCGCGCGCCCAGTCACCCATCACCTGAAGTCCGGCCTTGCCGGTGATCACCAGATTGGTGGTGTCGTTCCAGTTGCGGTTGGCATAGCCGTTGTCGGTGAACTGCTTCAGGGCCCTCAACTGCGTGAAGACGCCCTTCATCTCGGGTCCGCCGGCAATCTCGGCGCTCTTCTTGGTATACATCTCGTCACGCTTGGCGACACCGAGAGCCTCGGTAACCATGTCCTGGAAGAGCAACTGGATCTGCCAGCCGTTTCCGTCGCCACCGATGGCGAAGGGAATGAAGCCCGCCTCCTTGATCTTCGGCGCGGCCGCGATGAAATCGGCCATGCTCTTCGGCTCTGGCACGCCCGCTTTCTCGAACACCGGCTTGGAGTACCAGGCCCAGTAGTTCGAATGAATGTTGACCGGAACGCACCACCAATGGCCATCGACGAGGCAGGCGCTGCCGATCGCCTTCGGGCGAATGATATCAGCCCACTTGCCGGCGGTGGCGACGTCCGTGAGGTCGAGCAGCTTCCCGCCCGAAATCAGTTCCTCGTACTGCCGACCGGGATTGAACTGCGCGGCACCGGGCGGATCGTTGCCGAGCACGCGCTGCATGACGGTCGAGCGGGCGGTTTCGCCCAGAGCGATGGCGCTGTCCACCCAATGGTCGCCCTTGCCGTCATTGTCGAAGGCTTTTGCGAACTGCGAGACCGCCGCCGACTCGCCCTTCGACGTCCACCAGTGAATCACTTCCAGATCGGTCGCGGCCGCCGGACCGGCGAACTGCAGCGCAACTGTCGCTGCCAGCGCAGCAGTCATAGTTTGATATCGCATTTCGGTTCCTCCCAGAATCTGAAACGTTACAGATTTTCGATACGGCAATTGCGCCGGGTGTGCAACCCCTCGGACAAAGGCAGTTTGATATTTTTTCGAGTCGCGAACAAATTCGCTCGACCTCGCTGAGCCTTGCTGCATCGCAATATACGCAACTGCACTGCAAAAAACCCATGCTGCAATGCATGAAAGTTGACAAAAGGCCGGTAGAGACGTCGCCTCCGCTGCTTTTCAGCGGCTTTTCCACAGCGCCTTCGAGGCCCCTGACATCGCTTTGGAGCAACGACAGTGGCAACCTGTAACGTTTCAGTATATTGAGGCTCCCATCGGGCGGAGAGTGGTAATGCGCCGCGATGCCGGTGATTGCCGGCATCCCCGGCGACTGCTATGCGCCTGACGGGGCGGGATGATGGACAGGGATCAGACAGGCAAGGACGACGAGGCGTCGGCGCAAGAGCGGCCGACGTTGAAGACGCTTGCCTTCATGACCGGGCTGGGCGTCACAACAGTGTCGCGCGCGCTCAAGGACGCACCCGAGATCGGCGCCGAGACCAGGCGGCGCGTCCAGCTCGTCGCCAGGCAGATCGGCTATCGCCCGAACCGTGCCGGCGTGCGCCTGCGGACCGGCAAGACCAACGTCATCAGCCTCGTGCTCAACACCGAGCGGGAGATCATGAGTTTCGTCTCCGACATCATCTATGGCGTCTCGGAAGTCATCGCCGATACGCCCTACCACCTGATCGTCACACCCTATTCGCGCTCGCAGGATCCGCTGGATCCCATACGTTACCTGGTGGAAACCGGTTCCGCCGACGGCATCATCAT
This sequence comes from Mesorhizobium sp. P2_E10, assembly GCF_056404235.1. Classification (NCBI taxonomy): domain Bacteria; kingdom Pseudomonadati; phylum Pseudomonadota; class Alphaproteobacteria; order Hyphomicrobiales; family Phyllobacteriaceae; genus Mesorhizobium; species Mesorhizobium sp. P2_E10. Next base: position 101,620 of record NZ_JBFUEK010000012.1, on the reverse strand, counting down.
TTCACGCACCCAGCCGAACGATCCGAGAGCCCGTTACCTGCTGGAGCGCGGCGTTCCCTTCGCTACGCACGGCCGCACCGATATGGGATTGAACCATCCCTATCATGATTTCGACAATTACGCTTTTGCGGCCGAGGCGGTGCGCCATCTCGCCGGCATCGGCCGGCGCAGGCTGGCTTTGCTGGCACCGCCGGTTGGGCTGACCTACCACGGTCATACGCTGAACGGCTTTACCGATGCGCTGAGCGAGGTCGGCGCCAGCGAAATCGCCTTCAACACCGTTTCAATCGACCATTCGATCGAGCAGATCAGAATGAGAACCGCCCAAATCATGCGTCGCGATATCAGACCGGACGGTTTCGTCAGCAGCGCTGCCGCCGCGACGCTGGCCATAGTCGCCGGCATCGAGGATGCCGGCCTCAAGCTCGGCCGCGACGTCGACGTGGTGTCCAAGCAGTCGTCGGACCTGCTGCATCTGTTTCGCCCGGAACTTCTGGTCGTCAACGAGAATTTTCGCCTGGCCGGCGCCGAACTCGCCCGCTCCGTGCTTGGCTGGATCGGCGGCGCAGAACCCGGCGCCTTGCAAAGCCTGAGCGTGCCGAGCGAGGTTCTGGCCTCCAGCCGTTCCGTCGATTAGAAGGCGCTCGTCAGCCAGCCGCGCCACTTCCCCACGGGCCGTGGAACGCGCCTGGACCATCGATACGCTCAAAACCATGCGCACCGAAGAAATCGCGCTGCGCCTGGATCAGGTTCGAGGTGCCGCGGCCCTGGCGATAGCTGTCGAAATAAGCGAGCGCCGATGACAGCGCCGGCACTGGCGCGCCAACCTCGGACGCCCTTGCCACGATACGACGCAGCGACGGGTGCGCCTCCTGCATCAACGAGATAAAGGCCGGCGCCATCAAAAGATTGGTGGCAGCGCCGCCGGTGCTGAAGGCGTCCGCCATGGTGTCCAGCATTTGCGAGCGGATGATGCAGCCGGCGCGCCAGATCTTGGCGATGGTCGGCATCGGCAGGTTCCAGTTGAATTCCTTCGACGCGCCGCTCATCACCGCAAAACCTTGCGCATAGGCGGCGATCTTGCCGGCAAACAGCGCCAGCTCCAGATCCTTGAGCAGCGCGGCCTTGTCTCCGGAGATCTTGGTCACGCCGCTGTTGCCATAGGCCTTTTCGGCGGCCAGCCGCTCGTCCTTGATCGACGACAACACGCGTGCGGCAACCGCAGCCTCGATCGCGGTGGCCGGAATGCCGAGCTGCTGCGCCTCGATGACCGACCATTTGCCGGTGCCTTTCTGGCCGGCACGATCGACGATGATGTCGACCACCGGCTTGCCGGTCTTCGGATCGTCGGCGGCCAGCACCTTGGCGGTGATCTCGATCAAATAGGAGTTGAGTCGGCCCTTGTTCCAATCGGAAAACACGGTGCCGATCTCCTTCGGCCCCATGCCGAGCCCGTCGCGCAGAATGCCGTAGATCTCGGCGATCATCTGCATGTCGGCATATTCGATGCCGTTGTGGATGGTCTTGACGAAATGCCCGGCGCCGTCGGTGCCGAGCCAGGCAGCACAGGGCTCGTCCTTGAATTTTGCCGAGATCGCAGTCAGGACGCTTTCAACCCGCTTCCAAGAGTCTTCGGTGCCGCCGACCATGATCGACGGCCCATGGCGCGCACCTTCCTCGCCGCCGGACACGCCCATGCCGATGAAGGTGAGGCCGGAGCCGGACAGTTCGGAAAAACGGCGCATCGTATCACGGAAATTGGCATTGCCGGCATCGATGACGATGTCGTTGGCCGACAGCACGCCGCGCAAAGCCGCGATCTGCTCATCGACCGGCTTGCCGGCCAGCACCATGATGATGATCGGACGCGGCGGCCGGATCGCGGCGGCGAGCTCCTCCAGGCTGTAGCAAGGCACAACCATGTTCTTCAGCGCGCCGGCATTCTCGACAAAGGCGTCGGTGCGCGCCCTGGTGCGGTTGAAGACGGCGATGCGGTGCCCGTGCTCGGCGATGTTGAGCGCCAGGTTGGAGCCCATCGTGCCAAGGCCGATCAGGCCGATTTCGGCTTTTTCCATCGTTTCTTCCCTGCTTTCGGATTTTGTTGAGGCCGCGTTTTGCCGGGATGATTGACGGGCCTTTCGCGCCGCGTCAACCGCCTCGCCGAATTGTGTTGCGGCCACGGCGTGTGAGATTCAGGTCAGGCCGAGCCGAGAATGGTGGTCTTCGAGAACCGGAGCGGAGCGTACTTTTGGGTACGTGAGCACCGGAAGCGCAGAAGACTGCCGTTCGCAGGCCGGCATCACCTGAATATCACTCGGCGCGGATGTCGATCGGCGCCTCGATCTTCACCATGTCGAAGTCCGAGACCAGGATATCGATCCGCGCCGTCCAGCGGCCGGGAACCGGGATGACGAGATCGTCGACGCGCCAGGTGCCATCGCCGGGCTTGGTCGCCGGACGCTTGATCGGCTCGATGCCGGAATCAGGCTTTGACAGCACTAAAGTCACCTGCTTGGCGTCGAGCGGGCCGAAATCGCCGGTCATGATGACGATCGAAGCGGTGACCGGCCCGGTATGGCCGGGGGTAATGTCGAGGTCTGCCATTGCCTGCAGCGTGTGGATGTGGATCGACGCCGGCTGTGCCGCGGCGATTGCCAGCGCGCGCGGCGGCGGCGTGAAGCGCCAACCGGCGGCAACGCCGAAGATGGCCAGCACAATCAGCACCTCGATGCCGATCGAGCGGACCAGCCTTCGCTGCACTTCGGTCTCGCCCGCTTCCGCCGGCGCCGTGAGCCGCCAGCGATTAACGGCGGCGAGCGTGAACAGAAAAAGCAACAGCGCCAGCTTTATCAGCAGCAACTCCCCATAGGCGGTATCGACCAACGCCGCTGGCGTCTGCACCTGGATGACGGCCAGCACGATGCCGGCTGCCGCAAGCACCGCCACGATATAGGGAATCGCGCGCGAGAACCGGCGCAGGAACGGCCCGGCCTCGGCAGGCTGCTGCCGCAGGGCAAGACCGAGCGGCAGCAGTGCTCCGGCCCAGAAAGCGACGCCGGCGCCGTGCAAGGCCACCATCGGCCTGGTCAGCCATTGCGGCTCGGCGGCACTGGCATGCCCGCTGGCGGCAAGGGCAGCACCGACACAGGCCAGTCCGGCAAGGGCAAACGGTTTTGCATCGGCGCGCGGCACGACCAGCGACAGCAGGCCGAGCCCGAGCGCCATCAATGCGATCAGCACCGTCCAGCCAAAACTGGTGGCGAGCGCGGTGTGCCAGATAATCGGCTGCGCCAACCGGGCGAACGGCGCACCGAGCGCATCTAGCCCCTGCAAGCCAAGCGACAGCGACGCTGCAGCCAGTCCGCAAAGGATTGCGGCGATGACAAAACGCTGCCCGGAGCGCCCGCCTTGCGCCAGCCAGGCCAGCGCAAAGGCGCCACCGACGCCGAGGAACAGACCTATGTAGAGAAAAACCTTGCCGATCCAGATTGCCGCCCTCAGCCCCCAGTCGATGGGCTCGGCGACAGCCGGCGCTTCGCTGGGTGCGCCGAGGGAAAACAGCAGCGAGCCGCCGACCGGATGGCCGTCGGCGGAAATCACCCGCCAGCTCAGCACATGCGTGCCGGACTTCAGCACCTGCGGATTGTCGATGGCGACGGTCTGGTAGCTGAGGCGGAAGGTTGTCAGCGGAACCGCTGTGCCGTCAGGCCGGATCAAGGTCAGCACCAGCGGCGACACCGGCTCGCTGAAGGTCAGCGAGAACTGCGTTGGGCTCTGTGCCAGCACCGCGCCGTCAGCCGGATCGGCCTTGATAAGCGCCGCATGGGCGAAAGCACGATCCGGCAAAGCAATGGCGGCCAACAGCACGAGCGCCGCGAGCAAGCCGAAAGCCAGCCGGCTGACGCATCTGCCGGCTGTCAGTTCCATCCGCTGGAAATAGGCTACGTTCATGCCATCCACCAAAACGGCGGCGCGCCGCTTCGAAACAGCGCGCCGCCAGTGCATCACTTCTTCGGCAGCAGCTTGAGGCCGGGCGCCGGATCTTCCAGCGCATCCTCATCCTGACCAGCCGCTGGAATCTCTATCCAACGCGTGGTGGCGCCGTCGCATTCCTGCACCACTGGAAAATCGAGTTTTTGCCCGGCCGGCAAGTCGGCCGCCAGCGTGCCGCGGAAGACGAACTCGTCGTAGAATTCGTCCGGCAGGCTGCCGCCGCTCCAGTCGACTTCCTTGACGCCATCGGTCACCGCCTGGCCGTAAAGCTGGTAGGACTTGTCGTACTTGCCCTTCTTGGTCTGAAGCGTCCAGCCGGGCTTGGGCATCGGCTTCACCCCAATCACCCCTTCCGGGATCTGCACGCGCACGGCGGTCGTTGCCTTGCCGTCGCAGCCGTGCGGCACACGCAGGATTGCCTTGTAGGTCGAGCCGACCGGCGCCTCCTGGGTTTCGAGCGTGATGTGAGAGAAGGCCGCGCTTGTACCGAGGAAGAGAAACGCGCCGGCGGACAAAAAATGTCTGGTCATGATGGTCTCATTTGAAAACTTGGTTGGCAAAATGATTGGTCAGTCGTTGTCTTCTTGCGGCGGCGGGCTGCCGATGGCTTGCACGGCGAATTCGACCGTCACCGCCCCAGCCTTCTCGAAGGTCAGCGTTGCCGCAAACATCTCGCCTTCCCTGGGCGGCTGCTTCAAATCCATGAACATCACATGATAGCTCCCCGGCCCGAGCGTAACCTTGCCGCCGGCTGGAATTTCGAGACCATCGGCGACTGGCCGCATGGTCATGACACCGTCCTTCACGCCCATCTCATGCAGCTCGGCCTTGGCCGAAATGTCCGACGAGATCGACAGCAGGCGGTCCGGCGAACTGCCGGTGTTGGTGATGGTCAAATAGCCGCCGGCCACTTTGGCGCCGGCCGGCGTGGCGCGCGACCAGGGGTGCCCGATCTCGATATCGCCGACCTTGAACTCATGCGCGAAGACGGATTGGCCGCTGGCGAACAACAGGGCGAGAACAAAAACGGCAATGCCGAGGCGCTCTTCAAAGCGGCGTAGCAACCGCGAGCGGAAAGGGTGAGACATGATGGCTCCATGGATGAATTGAGAGATCGCGCCATTGCCGGCCGCGAACAGTTTTGATGTTGGATGAATGCGCCTGCGAAAAGTTCCGCGAGGCGAACGGTTTACGCCGTCGCCGGCGGTGCGCGCGGGTTCGACGGCGAGCGGTCGCGGGCAAAGTCGAGATGCCGGAATGCAGGGACCGCAAAGGCGACGGCTTCGAAGGAAAGGCTGGCGGACACTGTACCGGCAGCGGGCGGCGGCGCATAGGCAACCGACACCTTGCTGCAGCCGAGCATGCAGCACGCCGGCATGTGTTGCTGGTGCGGATCGCCACCGGGAATCTGGGCCGCGCCCTCATGGGTGCAGATGACGTTGCCGAAGGCGTCGAGTTGCGAAGCATCCCGGCCGACGCCGAAGGCGAAGGCGCCAAGCATCGACTGGAGCAGCAGCAGATAGGCCGCGGCGAACGCGGCCAGCATGCTCCATCGTCTCCGCCGGATGTTCAAAAACTGCCTCTCCACGCAACAGCGCAGATACCTAGCACGCGATCAACGGCCGGAAAATCGCCAAATCACGGCTGCGGCAACGCGGCGCGATCACCAACACCAACACTAACACTGCGGCCGCCGGTTTCGGGGATCGAGGTTAACAGCGTGTGGCGCGCCGATTTCAGGTGTTTGCGGCAGGCAGCGTCGACCTTGCCGAGATCGCGCGATTTCAGCGCCGCGATATAGGCCAGGTGCTCGGCGACAGCCACTTCGTTGCGCTCGCGCTCCTGCGCCTTGTTCCACTGATAATGGTAGTGGAAGATCATCGCGATCACATCGTAGAAATCGACGATGAAGCGGTTGAGCGATGCGCGGTGGATCAGCCGGTGAAAGCGCTCGTCCAACTCCGAGAATTCGTTGAAGCGGGTGGCGATCTCGCGCGCCAGCAGCCGATGCTCGTCTTCAAGCCGGTCGAGGTCGGCCCAGACCGGGCTGTCTTCCGGCAGGGCAGCAAAGGCGGCGGCCGAGCGCAGTTCGAACATCTCACGGATTTCAGTCAGCTCCAGTGCGAAAGCGCGGGTAAAGCCCTTCAGCACCCAGTGGCTGTTGCGCCGCTTCTCGATCAGGCCGAAGCGGGAAAAACGGATCAGGAACTCGCGCACGCTGGTGGTGCCGACGCCGATCTCGCGCGCCAGTTCGAGCTCGTTGATCTGCATGCCGGCCTCGGCGCCGCCGGCCAGCAGCCGCCGCATGAAGGAGCGCTCGATGATCTGCGCCAGCGTGTCGGTCTCTTCCTCGGGGAAAAAGTCGTCCGGCCGCGGCTCGCGCAAAACCGTCTTGGCGCGCTTGTTCCAGGCAATCAGCCGGGTCTCTTCCATGCGCGCCAGGATGGTGCGCACCGTCGTGCGGCTGACCCCAAGCAGCGTGCCCAGCTCCGGCTCCGACGGCAGGCTCTTCGTTTCATCGAGTAGCCGCAGGCAGCGGTTGTAGGCGTCTTTGTAGACGTTGTTGCTCTTCGACATCCCCTGCCCCGTTGCGCGCCGGCGCTTGCGGCCAGCTTGAAGCGCGATATGACAGACATTCCCTAGCGCATGGCACCGAAAATCGGAATCGCTTTCGAAAAAGCACCATGCGCGATTCCAGCTTTGGTTGCAGCGTCGTGCGCCCAAAGGCCGCGCGACACCCAGCGAAAAAACAATTGACGCAAAAATGTTTTTTCACGATAAAAGACATTATCTGTTAAAAGGCGCGTGTCAATCCGCCCGCGCTTCCCAGGAACACCCAGGAAACTGCCCGTGAACGCCTCAAACAGCATTCTTCTGTCTCCCGCCGACAATGTCGCGGTCGCCAACGGCCGTATCGAGATCGGCACGGTACTGCCCGGCGGCGCTGTCGCCACCGCGCTGATCGAGCCTGGCCACAAGGTGGCGATCAAGCCGATATCAGCCGGTCAAGCCGTGGTGAAATATGCGCAGGCGATTGGCCGCGCCACGCAGGACATCGCGCCGGGCGAGCATGTTCATTCGCACAATCTGGTCTTTGAATCCGGGCGTTTGCCTGTCGTGCCGCCGAGCGAGGCCGTGCACGAGACCGAAGCCGACCGTAGCAGAACCTTCATGGGCTACCGGCGCGCCGACGGCCGCGCCGGCACCCGCAACTTCATCGGCATCGTTGCCAGCGTCAATTGCTCGGCCACCGTTTGCCACGCCATCGCCGACCAGGCCAACCGCGAGCTGCTGCCGAAATATCCGGGGATCGACGGCTTCGTGCCGATCGTCCATGGCCAGGGCTGCGGCATGAGCGGCACCGGCGACGGCATGATGGTGCTGCACCGCACGCTGGCCGGCTATGCCCGTCATCCGAATTTCGGCGGCGTGCTGATGGTCGGGCTCGGCTGCGAGGTCAACCAGCTTACCCTTTACGGCCAGAAGGGTGTCGCCGCGGGAAAACGTCATTTCAACATCCAGGACGCCGGCGGCTCGCGCAAATCGGTCGAGAAGGCGATGCTGGTGCTGGCCGAAATCGCCGAGGAGGTCGGCAAGCTCGAGCGTGAGCCGATCCCGGTCAGCGAGATCGTCGTCGGCCTGCAATGCGGCGGCTCCGATGGCATGTCCGGCATCACCGCCAACCCGGCGCTTGGCGCCGCTGTCGACATCCTCGCCGGCGTCGGCGGCATCGGCATCCTCTCCGAGACGACGGAAATCTATGGCGCCGAGCATCTGCTCGCCTATCGTGCGGCGACCCCGGAGATCGCCGCCAAGCTCGATGGCTTCGTGAAGTGGTGGGAAGACCACGTCGCCAAGCATGGCGCCTCCATCGACAACAACCCCTCGCCCGGCAACAAGCGCGGCGGCCTGACAACAATCCTGGAGAAGTCGCTGGGCGCGGTGGCCAAGGGCGGCCAGACGCCGCTCAACGGTGTCTTCGGCTATGCCGAAAAGGTCACCGGCCACGGTCTCGTGTTCATGGATACGCCCGGCTACGACCCGGTCTCGGCCACCGGCCAGGTTGCCGGCGGCGCCAACGTCATCGTCTTCACCACGGGTCGCGGCTCCTGCTTCGGCTGCCGGCCGACGCCGTCGATCAAGGTCGCCAGCAACTCGACCATGTATCACACCATGGAAGAGGACATGGACGTGAACTGCGGCGTTATCGCCTCGGGCGAAAAGACCATCGCTGGCATGGGCCGCGAGATCTTCGAATTGATCGTCGAGACGGCGTCGGGCCGCAAGACCAAGAGCGAGGCGTTTGGTTACGGCGACAATGAGTTCGTGCCCTGGCACCTCGGAGCGACTCTCTAGGCCAACAGTACTGACCAGGACAATTGCGAACCGGCAGACAGCCGGCAGGGGAGGGTTTGCATGAAGAAACGCCGCATCGGTACAACTGCCCTTGAGGTCACCGAGGTCAGCTTCGGCGGCGCGGCACTTGGCGGCCTCTACCGGGCCTGTCCGCGCGAGGCAGCGATGGACACGCTGCAATCTGCCTGGGACGCCGGCTTGCGCTATTTCGATACCGCACCCTTCTACGGCTTCGGCCTGTCGGAACGGCGCTTCGGCGACTTCCTGCGCGACAAGCCGCGCTCGTCCTACGTGCTGTCCACCAAGGTCGGGCGGCTGTTTCGACCGGTGGCGGAAGACCAGGTCCCCGATCACTCCTATGTCGATCCGCTGCCCTTCGCGCTGGACTACGACTATTCCTATGACGGCATCATGCGCTCGGTCGACTTCAGCTATGCGCGGCTTGGCCTCAACAAGATCGATATCCTGTTCGTCCATGATATCGGCACCTACACGCACGGCGTCGAGAAGACCAAGCTGCACTTCCGCCAGTTGATGGACGGTGGGCTGAAGGCTCTGGAGGAACTGAAGTCTTCCGGCGTCATTTCCGCCTACGGCCTTGGCGTCAACGAGGTGCAGATCTGTCTTGATGTGCTGCATCAGGCGCCGCTCGATTGCATCCTGCTGGCCAGCCGCTATTCGCTGCTCGACCGCTCGGCCGAAGCCGAGCTGCTGCCGCTTTGCCGCAAACGGCAGACCTCGCTGATCATCGGCGGCGTCTTCAACTCCGGCATCCTGGCGACCGGCCCGGTGCCGGGCGCGCATTTCGACTATGCGCCGGCAACAAGAGACATTCTCGACCGTGTCGAAGCCATGGAAAAAATTGCCGCCGAAGGCGGCTATCCCCTGGCGGCGGCGGCGTTCCAGTTTCCGTTGCACGAACCCGTGGTGGCCAGCGTGCTGACCGGTACGGCCAACCCAGCCAATCTGACACGCAACCTCGAACTGCTCGGCATCGACCTGCCGGAAACGGAGTTCGCCAGATACGCGCCTTACACCGTCGTGCAGAAACTCGGCTGATGCGCCTTCCCAACCGATGTGCGTATCGTGCGATCAAAAAAAGAATGAACATTCCATATTGACACATATATGGAATTATTGTTCCATCTCGTTCGGAGGAGATCGGAAGCGTCGGAACGTGGCATTGGGCATCGGCCAGTGAGGCCCGCTTATCTCAGGACCTCACGCAAACGGTATCAAACACCGCTTGCATCGACCGAAGCGATGCACTATCAAAATCTGGTAAATGTTTTTTATTGATAAAGTTCTGTTTGGGCCGCGCCTATCCGAATGGAGCTTCCGTAACCTTCACCGGGCGTCCTAGGGAGGAATCCGCATGAAATTCGTAACCAGCATTCTCAACCGCCGCGCCTTTGTGGCACTCGCAGCCGCCTCGATGCTTGCCGGCGTGATGCATTCGGCGCCGGCTTCGGCGGCGGACGTGACCATTCCGATCATCGTCAAGGACACCACGTCCTTCTACTGGCAGATCGTTCTGGCTGGCGCCCGCAAGGCCGGCAAGGACCTCGGCGTCAACGTGCCGGAACTCGGCGCGCAGGCTGAGACGGACGTCAACGGCCAGATCTCGATCCTCGAGAACGCCGTTGCCGGCAATCCGGCTGCCGTCGTCATCGCCCCGACCGAGGCCAAGGCGCTCGGCAAGCCGATCGACGAGGCCGCCACCAAGGTCAAGGTCATCGGCATCGACTCCGGCGCCGACTCCAAGGCCTTCACCTCGTTCCTGACCACCGACAACGTCCAGGGCGGCCGCGTCGCCGCTGACGGTCTTGCCGCTGCCATCGGCGCCGCCAATGGTGGCAAGGTCGAGGGCAAGGTTGCGCTGATCACCGCACTGCCCGGCGCCGGCTCGCTCGAGCAGCGCGCGCAGGGCTTCAAGGAACAGCTCAAGGCCAAATATCCAGGCCTTGAACTGGTCGCCGACAAGTATGCCGACGGCCAGGCCACCACCGGCCTCAACATCGCCACCGATCTGATCACCGCCAATCCGGACCTCAAGGGCATCTTCGCGTCCAACCTGATCATGGCGCAGGGCGTCGGCCAGGCGATCGCCGAGAACAACCTTGCCGGTAAGGTCGGGCTGATCGGCTTCGACAGCGACGAGAAGCTGATCAAGTTCCTCAATGACGGCGTCATCTCCGGCCTCGTCGTCCAGGACCCCTACCGGATGGGCTATGACGGCATCAAGACCGCTCTCGCCGCCTCCAAGGGCGAAAAGGTCGAAGCCAATGTCGACACCGGCGCCAATCTGGTCACCAAGGCCAACATGAAAGAGCCGAAGATCGACGCGCTGCTCAACCCGAAGCTCGACTAAGCATCGGCATAGGCGCACTGTTTCCGAGGCCTCAGCGCCCCGGAAACATCCAATGCCGCTTGGATATCCGCCGGTTTGAATTACCTTGGCGATGCGGCGGAGCCGCATCGCCAAGTGCCAATTGCAAGGCCGATCTGGGAGGATTGTCATGACGTCGACGGCGCAGGAACTGCACCCGCACCCAACGCTGGAACCCGGCAGGACGATTCTCGAACTGCATGGGCTGGAAAAGCGCTATCCCGGCACGCATGCGCTGAAGCCGGTCCACCTCGCCTTCAAGGCTGGCGAAATCCACGCCATCGTCGGCGAGAACGGCGCCGGCAAATCGACTTTGATCAAGCTCTTGACCGGCGTCATGCCGCGCACCTCCGGCGACGTCATCTGGGAAGGCAAGCCGGCAGCTCTGGCGACACCGCACGAAGCGATGGCGCTCGGCATCAATGCGGTGCACCAGGAAGTGGTGTTGTGCCGCCATCTCACCGTTGCCGCCAACATGTTCCTCGGCGAGGAGGACTCGCGCTACGGCATCCTGCAGCAGCGCGCCATGGTCAGGGAAGCCCAGAAGATCATCGACGGTCTCGGCTTCGACCTGCCGGCGCATGTCACCCTCGGCGACCTCACCATCGGCCAGCAGCAGCTGATCGCCGCCGCCCGCGCCACCGTGCGCGGCACCAAGTTCCTGATCTTCGACGAGCCTACCGCCTATCTCACCCGCAAGGAAGCCGACCAGCTGTTCACGCTGATCCGCAGGCTGAAGGGCGAAGGCGTCACCATCATCTACATCAGCCACCGCATGGAAGAGGTGTTCGAACTCGCCGACCGCGTCTCCGTGCTGCGCGACGGCACGCTGGTCGGCACCCGCAATATTGCCGAGACCAACGACGCCGAGCTGGTCAAGATGATGATCAATCGCTCGATCGAGCAGGTCTACCACAAGGAGCATTTCACGCCGGGCGCGATGATCGTCGAAGCGCGGAACCTGTCGGGAAAGGGCTTTGAAAACGTCTCGATGACCGTCCGCGCCGGCGAGATCGTCGGCCTCTACGGCCTGATAGGCGCCGGCCGCAGCGAGTTCGTCACCACGCTTTATGGCCGCCATCGCAAGTCGGCCGGCCAGATCCTGTGGGAAGGCAAGCCGGTCCAGGTCAACTCCGAGCACGATGCGATCAAGCTTGGCATGGCGCTGGCGCCGGAAAGCCGCCGCGACCAGGGCCTTTGCCTCAATTTGCCTGTCGGCCTCAACCTCAATCTGCCGATCTACAAACGCATCTCCAAGAACATGCTGATTTCCGGCGCGAAGGAGAAGGCCGAGGCCGATCGCCAGATTGCCGATCTCAGGATCAAGACACCTACGCGCAGCGCGCTCGCCTCCAGCCTGTCCGGCGGTAACCAGCAGAAGATCGTCATCGGCAAATGGCTGGCGCACGGCGCCAAGCTGTTCATCTTCGACGAGCCGACGGTCGGCGTCGATGTCGGCACCAAGGCGGAGATTTACCGCCTGTTCGGCGCGCTGCTGTCCAGGGGTGCCGGCATCATCCTGATCTCGTCCTATTTGCCGGAGGTCTATGAACTCTCCGACACGCTGCACGTCTTCAGGCGTGGCAAGCTGGTCGCCACGCACGGGTTCCGCACCGCCGACCACGAAGAAATTCTCACGCAGGCGCTCGCCGAGAAACAAGAAAAGCTGGGAGGACAGACATGAGCACCGAAGCAGCAGCAGTCGAAAAACCGAAACGCAATTACAATGCCCTGTTCGGGCTGACGCTGCTGGCGCTGCTGGTCCTGTTGTGGGTCATCCTGTCGGTGTCGACGCAGAGCTTTGCCTCGGGCAACAACATCTCGAACCTTTTGCGCCAGGGCTCGATGATCGCCATCCTTGCGGTGGGTCAGACCTTCGTCATCATCACCGGCGGCATCGACCTGTCCGTTGGCGCGGTGGTCGGCTTTGCAACCGTCATCGCCGCCATGCTGATCAATGCCGGCGTGCCGGTCATCCTCGCCATTCTCATCACCTTGCTGGTCGGCGTCGGCATCGGCCTGTTCCACGGCTTCGGCATCGTCAAGATGGGACTGCCGCCCTTCATCATCACGCTGGCGACGCTCACCTCATTGCGCGGCATCGGCCTGTTGATGACCAACGGCAACTCGATCTCGATCAACAACGACGCCTTCCAGGAGTTCTCGCGCAACTCCTTCCTCGGTGTCCCCAATCTGTTCTGGATGGTGATCATGGTCGGCATCCCGGCCTATATCTTCCTCCACCACAGCCGCTGGGGCCGCTATCTTTTCTCGGTCGGTTCCAACGCCGAGGCCTCGCGCCTGTCGGGCGTCAATGTCCAGCGCACGATCTACATGGCCTACACGCTGTCGGGCCTGTGCGCCGCCTTTGTCGGCGTGCTGCTGGCCTCGCGCATTGGTATCGGCAACCCTACCCAGGCCGAGGGCTGGGAACTGCAGGCGATCGCCTCCTCGGTCATCGGCGGCACCTCACTGTTCGGCGCTGTCGGCTCGGTGCACGGCCCGCTGCTCGGCGCCTTCATCCTTGCCACCATCAACAACGGCGCCAACCTTTTGAACGTCAACGCCTTCTGGCAGCGCATCATCACCGGCGTGCTGATCATTGTCATCGTCTACTTCGACGGCCTGCGCCGCCGCGGCGGCAAATAGTCACCACCGAAATTGATCGCCGGCCCGGCCTGGCCGAAGGGCCGGCGATTTCATCAGTTCCAGGAAAGTGAGAAGCGGTTCTCCCTAGGAATTGCGTCAAACAAAGAACCCGACTGGATTGAAGCATGAAAGCCGTTGTCTGCCGCTCGCCCGGCGACCTTGTTGTGGAAGATCGCCCCGCACCTGGTGCACCGCCCTCAGGCTGGGCGCTGGTCGCGGTCAGCCATGTCGGCATCTGCGGTACCGATTTTCACATCTTCGAGGGCAAGCATCCGTTCCTCGCCTATCCACGCATCATGGGCCATGAGGTCTCGGGCACCGTGATCACAACCGGCGAAGGCGTCGAACTCGCCATCGGCGAACCGGTGATCATCAACCCCTATCTCGCCTGCGGAAAATGCATCGCCTGCCGCCAAGGCAAGCCGAATTGCTGCGTCAGCATCGAGGTGCTCGGCGTGCATCGCGACGGCGCCATGGCCGAGCAGATCCTGGTGCCGGCGCAAAATCTTTATCCGGCAAACGGCCTGTCCCTGGCCGATGCCGCTGCCGTCGAGTTCCTGGCCATCGGCGCTCATGCCGTGCGCCGCGCGCGGGCTGTACCAGGCGCCCGCGCGCTGGTCATCGGCGCCGGGCCGATCGGGCTCGGCACGGCGCTGTTTGCCCGCATTGCCGGGCTTGACGTGACCCTGCTCGACATGAGCAGCGAAAGGCTCAGCTTTGCCGCAAGTGAGCTCGGCTTTTCGACGCTCGATGCTTCGCAGGGTTCTGCGGCCGATCTGGTGCGAGAGGCAACCGGCGGCGAAGGGTTCGACGTGGTTTTCGACGCCACCGGCAACACCCAGTCTGTGCAGTCTGCCTTTGCCCATGTCGCGCATGGCGGGACGCTGGTGCTGGTCAGCGTGGTCAAGGACGACATCACCTTTTCCGACCCTGAATTCCACAAGCGCGAGATGACGCTGGTCGGCAGCCGCAACGCGCTGCGCGCCGACTTCGACCATGTCGCCGCCTCGATCCGCAACGGCGCGGTGCCGCTCGCCAAGCTCGTCACCCATCGCACGACGCTCGGCGATACGCCGCGCGATCTTGCCCGCTGGGCGCATGAGAAATCCGGCCTGATCAAGGCCGTGATCGAGGTGGGTCATAACATGGCAGGCGGCTTGAACTGACGACGCCCCGCGCAGGTCGACCCCCACTCCGTCACGGCTTCGCCGAGCCACCTCTCCCCCGATCGACGGGGTAGAGGAATGGCGCGAGCCTATTGCAGCCAACGCTCTCTCAATCACTTCCTCCTTCTCCCTCCGCCACGAGGGCTCCCTTCCTCTCCCTCCGGAGGGGGGAGAGGGGGCTCGGCGAAGCCGAGACGGAGTGGGGGAAGACGGTCCTCAAACGCCAAGTCCCTGACAAATGACCGCGACCGAGATGGTCTGATATCAGACTAAGGCCGGCACACTCAAAGCGCCGACAGCTTCAGCTCCACCCGCTCGGCTGGAAAGCGAGACTCGGAAAATTGGATCGGCTTTCCGTTGGGCGTGACGTTGACGGCCACCGTGACCAGCACGATGGCGCCCGGCTGCAGGTCGAGGTCGGCAAGATCGGCCGCATCGGCGTGGCGCGCCGACAGAACGGTCGATTGCCGGAGATAGTCGTCTATGCCGAAGCGGGCCAGCGACACAGTGATCGAACCGGTCTCCGCCATCGCGGCATCGATGCCGGCAAAGCGTTTGGCGTCAAACCAGGTGGTCGCCCGTGACACCGGCCGGCCGTCGGCCTCGCCGCGTGTCTCCAACCTGATCACCTGGGCGCCCTTGGCCAGCCCAAGCCCCTCGGCGACACGCTGGCTCGCCGGCTCGACCGATGAGGCGAGCAGCACGATATGCCGCTCCGATGCCTGCCCCTGCAGGCCTTCCGAAAAGCGGGTGCGCGCGCCGATCGGATAGGACAGCCGCTTGCGCGACAGCACGAAGGTGCCACGCCCCTGCTCTGCCCTGAGCACGCCGTCCTGCACCAGGGCTGATATGGCGCTGCGCACCGTGTGGCGGTTGACACCGTAGCGTTCGGCCAGCGCCACTTCCGGCGGCAGCGCGGCATTCTCGGCAAAATCGCCCAAGGCGATCGAATGCAGGATCTGGTCGGCGATCTGCCGCCACAACGAGACGCCGCTGCGCCGCTCGATGCTATCAGCCATTTGCTGCCCGACCATTTGCACCCCGATCTTTCGCCCTGTCATCCACCCGTCATGGACAGGCGTTAGATAATAGATATAATTTGTATAGATGTCTATATCACTAGACAAATATGCACGAACAGGAGCAGCGGCCATGCGAGGACAGGAAGCGCGCGATCAGGCTGAGCGCAAAGCCGTCATGGCAACGCTGGCGCAGGCAAGCGGCGATGACATCGTCCGCCTCTGGAACGCGGCCGGTCTGCCCGCGGAAGCCGAACTTTTGCGCGGTCCCGAGACCGGCCTGGTCACCGTACGCGGCCGCATCGGCGGCGGTGGCGCCCCCTTCAATGTTGGTGAAGCCACCGTCACCCGCGCCACGGTGCGGCTGGCCTCCGGACAGGTCGGCCATTGCTACGCGCTCGGCCGTGACAAGCAGAAGGCGAGGCTCGCGGCCATCGCCGATGCGCTCTGGCAGGATTCTGCCCACCGCGACAATGTTCAGACCAAACTCATCGCCCCGCTACAGGCGGCTCTAAGCGAAGCGCGCGAAAAACGCCGCGCCGAGACGGCGGCAACGAAGGTGGATTTCTTCACCATGGTGCGCGGAGAAGACTGATGGACATTGCAACCCAGTCGATCGATGGCGGCTTCGCCGATCCGGTGTTCAATGCGCAGACCGTGTTCCGTGCCGTGATGGATGCGATGGCGCGGCCGGGCACAGTGCAGCCCTTGCCGGCCTTTGCCCGCCCGCCGGCGCCATTGTCGGCCACCGCCGGCGCCATCGCGCTGGCGCTGTGCGACAACGACACGCCGCTCTGGCTCGATCCTGCCTTGCAGGCCGCCGCGGCGGTCAAATCCTGGCTCGGCTTCCACTCAGGCGCGCCCGTGGCCAACACGCCGGCCGACGCGCATTTCGCGTTGATTTCGGCACCGGCCGAGATGATGTCGCTCGACGGTTTTTCGCAAGGCTCCCAGGACTATCCCGACCGCTCCACCACGCTGATCCTGCAGGTGAGCGATCTCATCTCGGGCACTTCGCTTCTGCTCGCAGGCCCCGGCATTGAGACGACGGCGACCATCGCACCGGCGCAGATACCACGCCATTTCGTCGAACAATGGAAGCAGAACAATCAGCGTTTTCCACGCGGCGTTGACCTCGTCCTGGCCACGCCGGACGGCATCGCCTGCCTGCCGCGCACCACGCGCATCAAGACGATGGAGGCGTAGCATGTATGTCGCGGTAAAAGGTGGCGAAGCGGCCATCGCCAACGCCCACAGACTGCTTGCCGATCGCCGGCGCGGCGATCGTTCGGTACCCGCACTTCGCCTCGACCAGATCGTCGAGCAACTGGCGCTTGGCGTCGACCGGGTGATGAGCGAAGGCTCGCTCTACGACCGGGAGTTGGCGGCGCTCGCCATCGTCCAGGCGCGCGGCGATATGATCGAGGCCATCTTTCTCGTACGCGCCTATCGCACCACGCTGCCGCGCTTCGGCTACACCAGGGCCATCGACACCGCCACGATGCTGGTCGAGCGGCGCGTGTCGGCGACCTACAAGGACCTGCCCGGCGGCCAGCTGCTTGGGCCCACCTTCGACTACACCCACCGGCTGCTCGATCCCGAACTGGCCGCAGGCGCCGATGTCGATGAGCCGCTGCAGCGCGCCGGCGAGGCGGAAGCCATGCCGCGCGTCTCGGCGATCCTCGCCCGCGAGGGCCTGATCGAGCCGGATGGCGACATGCCGCAGGACCATGTCCCCGGCGACATCACCCGCGAGCCGCTGGAGTTCCCGATGGCGCGCGACATCCGCCTGCAGGCGCTGTCGCGCGGCGACGAGGGTTTTTTGCTGGCGCTCGGCTATTCCACCCAGCGCGGCTATGCCCGCAACCATCCCTTTGTCGGTGAGATCCGCATCGGCGAGGTCGAACTGGAGCTCGACGTGCCGGAACTGCCCTTCGCGGTGCCGCTCGGCAGCGTCCGCGTCACCGAGTGCCAGATGGTCAACCAGTTCAAAGGCTCGGCCAAGGCGCCGCCGCAATTCACCCGCGGCTATGGCCTCGTCTTCGGCCAGAGCGAGCGCAAGGCGATGGCCATGGCGCTCTGCGACCGCGCGCTTCGCGCAACCGAACTCGGCGAGGATGTCGTCGCGGCAGCCCAGGACGAAGAGTTCGTTATCTCGCATTCCGACAATGTCCAGGCGACCGGCTTCGTCGAGCATTTGAAGCTGCCCCACTATGTCGACTTCCAGGCCGAACTCGACCTCGTGCGTCGCATGCGCGCCGAGTACGAGGCACGTGAAAACCCCGGCATGATGGACGAAAAGAAGGAGGCAGCGGAATGAGCACGCAACCGACCGACATCGCCGCCTACAACTTCGCCTATCTCGATGAACAGACCAAACGGATGATCCGCCGGGCGATCCTCAAGGGCATCGCCATCCCCGGCTATCAGGTGCCGTTCGCCTCGCGCGAGATGCCGATGCCTTATGGCTGGGGCACCGGGGGCGTCCAGGTCACCGCTTCGATCATCGGCCCCGACGACGTGCTGAAGGTCATCGACCAGGGTGCCGATGACACCACCAACGCTGTTTCGATCCGCGCCTTCTTCAGGAAGGTCGCCAATGTCGCTGTGACCACCGACACCGCCAGCGCCACCATTATCCAGACCCGCCACCGCATCCCCGAACATCCACTCAGCGCCGGCCAGGTGCTGGTCTATCAAGTGCCGATCCCCGAGCCGCTGCGCTTCCTCGAGCCGCGCGAGACCGAAACGCGCAAAATGCATGCGCTGGAAGAATATGGCCTGATGCATGTGAAGCTCTACGAGGACATCGCCAGACACGGCCGCATCGCCACCACCTATGCCTATCCGGTCAAGGTCGAGGGGCGCTATGTGATGGACCCGTCGCCGACGCCGAAATTCGACAATCCCAAGATGCACCAGTCGCCGGCTTTGCAATTGTTTGGCGCCGGCCGCGAAAAGCGTATCTACGCGCTGCCGCCCTTCACCGATGTCGTCAGCCTCGACTTCGAGGATCACCCTTTCGAGGTGCAGACCTTCGACCAGCCCTGCGCGCTGTGCGCCGCCGAAAACGTCTATCTCGACGAGGTCATTCTCGACGACCATGGCGGCCACATGTTCGTCTGCTCCGACACAGACCATTGCGAGAAGCGGCGCGAAGAAGGCCATCGCGGTCACCTCACACCCGAGATGATGGAGCCGGCGCAGTGACCGACGAACCGCTGTTGCGCGTTTCCGCGCTGTCCAAATTCTACGGCTCGCGCGTCGGCTGCGAGAACGTCACCTTCGACCTCTGGCCGGGCGAGGTGCTGGCCGTGGTCGGCGAATCCGGCTCCGGCAAGACGACGTTGCTCAACTGCCTGTCGACGCGGCTGCTGCCCTCTTCCGGCACCGCCAGCTACCGCATGCGCGACGGCCAGTTCCGCGAACTCTACCGCATGAGCGAGGCCGAGCGCCGTTTCTTGATGCGCACCGACTGGGGCTTTGTCCATCAGAATCCGGCGGATGGGCTGCGCATGACGGTTTCGGCCGGCGCCAATGTCGGCGAGCGGCTGATGGCGGTCGGCGACCGCCACTATGGCAAGATCCGCGCTACCGCGGTCGACTGGCTGTCGCGCGTCGAGATCGACGAGGATCGCATCGACGACGAACCCCGCGCCTTTTCGGGCGGCATGCGCCAGCGCCTGCAGATCGCCCGCAACCTCGTCACCGGGCCGCGCCTTGTGTTCATGGACGAGCCGACCGGCGGCCTCGACGTTTCGGTACAGGCGCGCCTGCTGGATCTCTTGCGCGGCCTCGTCACCGATCTCGGTCTCGCCGCCATCGTCGTCACCCACGACCTCGCCGTGGCGCGGCTTTTGTCGCAGCGCATGATGGTGATGAAGGACGGGCGCGTCGTCGAAAGCGGCCTCACCGACCGCGTCCTCGACGATCCGCGCGCGCCCTACACCCAATTGCTCGTTTCCTCGATCTTGCAGGTGTGACGATGCCGACCCCTCTCGTTGTCTCCGATGTCGCAAAAAGCTTCACCATGCATCTGCGCGACGGCATCAAACTGCCTGTCGTCGCCGGCGTCTCGTTTTCGATCCGGGCCGGCGAATGCGCCGTGCTCGGCGGCCCCTCCGGCGCCGGCAAGAGCTCGATCCTGAAAATGCTCTACGGCAACTATGCCGTCGACGAGGGCCAGATCATCGTCCAGCACGATGCCGGACTCATCGATCTCGCCACCGCCAGCCCGCGCACCGTGCTTGCGGTGCGCCGGCAAACGATCGGCTATGTCAGCCAGTTCCTGCGCACCGTGCCGCGCGTCTCCGCCCTCGATGTCGTCGCCGAACCGCTGGTTGAGCACGGCGAGGAGCGCGAGGCAGCGAGAGGCAAGGCACGCGCGCTGCTGGCGCAGCTCAACCTGCCCGAAAAACTCTGGGCACTGCCGCCGGCGACGTTTTCCGGCGGAGAGCAGCAGCGCGTCAACATCGCGCGCGGCTTCATCACCGAACATCCGATCCTGCTGCTCGATGAGCCGACCGCTTCGCTCGACGCCAGGAACCGCGACGTCGTGATCGAACTCATCGCCGCCAAGAAGGCGGCGGGCGTCGCTCTGCTCGGCATTTTCCATGACCACGACGTGCGCGAAGCGGTGGCCGACCGCATCATCGACGTGACCAGTTTCGCTGCCGGAAAAATCGCCGCATGACTAGGAAATTGTCGGAAGCGCCGCTGGTCCACGCGACGGCGCAAGTCGAGAATTCGACCCTCGGCCGCTGGACCGAGATCGCCGACCGCAGCCGGGTTTCGGAAAGCATCCTTGGCGACTATTCCTACATGATGCAGGACTGCGCCGTCTGGTGCACGACAATCGGCAAATTCTCCAATATCGCGGCCAGCGTGCGCATCAACGCCACCAACCATCCGACCTGGCGGCCGACGCTGCATCACTTCACCTACCGCGCCTCCGACTATTGGGACGACGCTGAGCATGAGAGCGAATTCTTCGCCCAGCGGCGTGCCAAGCGCGTCACCATCGGCCACGACACCTGGCTCGGTCACGGCTCGACCATCCTGCCCGGCGTCACCGTTGGCGATGGCGCGGCGGTCGGCGCCGGTGCGGTGGTGTCGAGGGATGTCGCCCCCTACACCATCGTCGGCGGCGTGCCGGCAAAACCGATCCGCGAACGCTTCGATCGCCGCACCGCCGAACGCTACCAGGCGCTCGCCTGGTGGGACTGGGACCATGCAAGGCTGCGCGCCGCCCTCGACGATTTTCGCTCGCTTGAGGCTGAGGCTTTCCTGGAGAAGTATAGCTGATCAAGCGACATTCACGGCCGTTTCGTGCTTCAACAAATTACCATTGAAAGATAGCGCGTGTAACAACACGAATATTTTCGAAAGGGCTTAATGTCCCAGCAATAGATGCCGACTAGTCATAGCCTATGGGCAACGGTCAGCAATTTTTGTTAGTGGTTCTCTGCATCGGAATTACGCTGGTCGCGCTTGGGCTTTTGATCGTGGTGCGCGGTATCTACCGGCGGAGAGAAGCTGGTCCCGGTGCGGTGATCGTGGCGACGCTCTTTGGATTGGCTCTATTAGCGGCTGGGCTCGTAATCCTCTTCGTATTGTTTGTCGCTAGTAACATGGGCTGCTTCAACTGCTAACAGATTGGACGATCCGTCTGTCAGGTGATCGATCCGGCCTTCACACCCCTGACACAGGACTCAGACAGGAGGCCATCTCCCCCAAGGAGATCGCTATGCTCGACACCATCAGACCCTCGCTTGCCGGATTCTTTGCCGGCTCCAATCCGACCGTCCCGGCGCATCTTGGCACGCGCTACGACACGTCGGGCAATTTCCTGACCGAGCCTGGCAACACCGTCGTCAGCCATCTGATCAGCGGATCGCCGTCCGAGGCTGTCGTACTTGCCGTGCGCAGCAAGATGCGCGCGATGCCGGACGCCGACCGGCTGGCCTTCACCCCTGTCTCCAGCCTGCACATGACGCTGTTCCAGGGCATCATCGAACATCGCCGCCGGCTTCCCTACTGGCCGCAGGATGTGCCCCTCGACACCAGCATCGACGACATGACCCGCCTTTGCCTGGAGCGCCTGAATGGGTTCGACGGAAAGGGCGCGTTCAAGGTCAAGGTCGTTGAGGTCGTGCCGACCGGCCTGACCGTTGCCGGCGCAACGGACGAAGACAAGGCCATCATGCGCGCCTGGCGCGATGCGCTGTCGGTGCCGTTCGGTTACCGCCACCCCGATCACGACGCTTACGTCTTCCACATCACCTTCGCCTACCAGATCCGCCGCCTCGCCGACGACAGGGCGGCCGCATGGCAGGACCTGTTCGATGACTGCCTCTCGCTCTTCACCAGGCAGGCGCCGGTGATCGAGCTCAGGCCGCCGGCATTCTGCAGCTTCAGCGACATGAGGCATTTCGAGGAGCTGCTGATCCTGGGCTGACCGCTGCGGATCGATCGCCTGACGCCACGTCTGTGGGCGGTAACAAAACTGACATCAATCCGACACCGCAGGTTCACGGCGCTGCGCTAGCGAGGGTTAACAGACCTTCAACTGCGACTGGACTGGAACGTGCCCCCCATGTCAGCAAGCTCAGCCACGCTTGAAATCCGCGGCGTTACCCGCCGATTTGGCAAGAACACCGCCGTCAGCGCGGTCGCCCTGTCGATCCCGCCGGGTCAGATGGTCGGCATTATCGGTCGTTCGGGCGCCGGCAAATCGACCCTTCTTCGCATGATCAACCGTCTCATCGACCCCAGCCAGGGGTCGATTTTTTTTGACGGCGCCGAGGTTTCCAGCCTGCGCGGTTCGCCGCTGCGGCGCTGGCAGCGCGACTGCGCCATGATTTTCCAGCAGTTCAACCTGGTGCCGCGCCTCGATGTGCTGACGAACGTGCTGCTCGGCAAGCTCAATCACCGCTCGACCATGACCAACCTTTTCGGCATGTTCTCCCGCGCCGAGTGCGCCGAGGCCGTCGCCGCCCTTGAACGCCTCGACATCGCCCGCACCGCGCTGCAGCCGGCCGGCACGCTTTCCGGTGGCCAGCAGCAGCGCGTCGCCATCGCCCGCGCCATGATGCAGCAGCCGAAGGTGATCCTCGCCGACGAACCGATCGCCTCGCTCGATCCGCTCAACGCCAAGGTGGTGATGGATTCGCTGCAGGACATCAATCTGCGCGAAGGCATCACCGTCATCACCAATCTGCACACGCTGGATACGGCGCGCAGCTATTGCAACCGCATCATCGGCATGGCCGCTGGCAAGGTCGTGTTCGACGGTCCGCCGGAGGACCTCAACCGCGAGGCGGTGCGCGTGGTCTACGGCGCCGACAGCAATGGCGGCGAAATCTCCGAGGCCATCACCTCGACCAGCGTCATCATCAAGCAAAAAATCGCCGCATCCGCCGGACCGCTCGAGCCAGCCTTTTCTGGCTACTAATCCAACAAAGAGCGACCGGGATCGCCAGCCTGCGTCAAAGGCACCTGTCAAAATTCGAACGCATCCGGCGCGACGCCGGGATCAACAGGAGAGACATCAAATGTTCAGGAAGATGGTTTTTGGCGCCGTTTCGTTGTTTGCCATCGCGGCCAGCGCCGCCCACGCCGCCGATATCAAGGAATTCCGCGTCGGCATCCTTGGCGGCGAGAACGAAACCGACCGGTTGCGAAACTACCAGTGCCTCGCCGATCATCTGAAGACCGAATT
The DNA here is from genome assembly GCF_056404235.1 of Mesorhizobium sp. P2_E10. Classification (NCBI taxonomy): domain Bacteria; kingdom Pseudomonadati; phylum Pseudomonadota; class Alphaproteobacteria; order Hyphomicrobiales; family Phyllobacteriaceae; genus Mesorhizobium; species Mesorhizobium sp. P2_E10. Next base: position 78,328 of record NZ_JBFUEK010000012.1, on the reverse strand, counting down.
CGGCTTCGAAAAAGTGTCGCTGTTCCCGGCCGCCGACTATGATGGCGTCATCCAGGGCTTGCTTGGCGGCACGCTCGATTTCGCCGAGCTTGGTGCTTCCGGCTACGCCAGTATCGCTCTCAAGGACCCGAAGGCGGTCACCCCCATCCTCACCACCCAGCAGACCGACGGCGCCACCGGCTATTATTCGATCGGCCTGGCGCTCAAGACGTCCGGCATCACCGACATCAAGTCGGCCAAGGGCAAGAAGCTCGGCTACGCCGATCCGGACTCGACCTCGGGCTACCTGATCCCACTGACCCAGATCCCGAAGGACACCGGCGCCTCGAACGAAGCCTTCTTCGCCTCCACGCAGTTCAATGGCGGCCATGAGAACAACATCCTCGCCGTCCGCGACGGCAAGGTCGACGTGGCGGTGGACGATTCCTCGGGCATCGGCGACTTCAAGAACGGCTACACCTCCGGCACCTTCCACAAGGAAGTCGCCAAGGGCGCCGTCGACCCCAACGACTTCGTCGAAGTCTGGCGTTCCGGCCTGATCCCGAACGGCCCGCTGGTCGTTCGCACCGAGCTCGGCACTGAGATGACCACCAAACTCGCCAACTTCTTCACCGATCTGCCGAAGAAGGACAAGGCTTGCTTCGAAGGCGTCGAAGGCGGCGATTTCACCGGCTACGTGCCGGTGAAGCCGGACTTCTACAACGTCATCGTCGAAGCCCGCAAAGCCGCGATCGGCGGTTGACGGCAATTCAGGAAGGGCGGCGCATCCAGCGCCGCCCTTTTTGCATGTTCCGGTCATGACCATCTCAGCAACAATCCATTCAGACGCGACCCGCCGGACCGCTGACGCATGGCGGCGCCAGACGTCCTTGCGCCGGCTTTACACCGCCATCGGCATCGGCCTGCTGCTGGTCGCCATGCTCGGCACCATGTGGTTCGCCGACGAGGCCAATGCCGGCCACTTCTTCGACCGGCTGCCGCACATACTGGACTTCCTCAGCTGGCTCATCCCCAAGGACTGGTACGATGTCTGGCGGGCGCTGTTCGACGTCGCCTCGCCGCATGATACCGGCACCCAGGAATTCAATTTTCCGCTCGGACGCGTCTATGTCTGGGGCGGCTTCTACATCCCCGAATATTTCGAGCTGATGCTGACCACGGTCAACACGGCATTGGTCGCGACCTTCATCGGCTTCATCTTTGCAGTGCCGTTCTCCTTCATCGCGGCGCGCAATCTGACGCCGAGCCCGGCGCTCAGGCTCGTCGTCAAGCGCTTCATGGAATTGCTGCGCGCCTTCCCGGAGATTGTCATCGCAGGCCTGTTCGCGGCCATCGTCTCGGTCGGCCCGGTCGCCGCCATCATCGCCATCGGCCTGCATTCGATCGGCGCGCTCGGCAAGCTGTTCTACGAGATCAATGAGAACGTCGACATGCGCGCCGAGGAGGGCCTGAGGGCGGTCGGCGCCAACTGGTTCGAGCGCGTGCGTTTCGCCGCGTTGCCGCAGGTGCTGCCCAATTTCATGTCCTATACGCTGCTTCGGATCGAGATCAACGTGCGCATCTCGACCATCATCGGCGCCGTCGGCGGCGGCGGCATCGGCGAGGAGTTGAAGCTCTCGATCTCGCGCGGCTTCGGCGCCAAGACGCTGGCGCTGGTGCTGCTGCTGTTCACTACCATCTTCATCGTCGATCAGTTCTCCGCCTGGCTGCGCCGCAAGCTGGTCGGCGAGCAGGCCTTCATGATGGGGGCCTAACCATGGCCACGATGACCGCCGACGAGATGCTGTCGATCGAGCAACGCTTCCCGCAAGTGTTCCAACGGCCCTTGTACAAGCGCTTCGGCCCGCTGTTTCTGTTCGCCGGCATCCTGCTCTATCTCGTCTATGCCTTGTGGTTCTTCAGCCTGCCGCAAGTGCTGAAGGAATCGCACTGGGAGCGCCTGCCGCTCTTCCTGACGCAGTGGATCAGCTATGATCTGCAGCCTGAATTCCGTCTCGACCAGCCTCAGATCACGCCAAAGTACCCGCGCTTCTCCGCCCTTGGCGAGAATCCCAAGCCGGACTGGGTGGTCACCAACGCGGATGGCTCCTTCACCGTCCTGATCGACGGCGCGGCGAAATCCGTCACCTTCGACAAGACCCAAGCCACGATTGTTGCCAATGGCCAGACGGTCCCGGTGTCGCTGACTGGCGGCAAGCCGGTGATTTCTGGCGAGGTGCCCGACTGGATCACCGCGCATTACGACGAGGTCGTCGCCAAGATGGGCTTTGCCGGCGAGGTGCGCGTGACCGTCGATCGCGTCAAGGTTCGCAAACGCTTCCTTGGCTGGGCGAACTTCGTATTCGACACCCGCTCGCCCTTCTTCGGCAAATCGGCCGGTGAAGTGATCTCGCTGATCTGGTCCGGGCCAGAACTCAAGCCGGGCACCTCGAACCTTGCACTGGCCGGCGACAACATCTGGAACAATGCCCAGTGGCAGCATGGCGACGTCTGGACAAAGCTGTTTCAGACCATAGTCATGGCGTTTCTCGGCACGCTTCTGGGCGGCATCGTCGCCTTCCCGCTCGCCTTCTTCGCCGCCCGCAACATCACGCCGAGCGGACTGCTCAGCCAGGGGCTCAAGCGCTTCTTCGACTTCATGCGCTCGGTCGACATGCTGATCTGGGCGCTGTTCTTCACCCGTGCCTTCGGCCCCGGCCCGTTGGCCGGCAGTGCCGCGATCTTCTTCACCGAGATCGGCACGTTGGGAAAAACCTATTCGGAGGCGCTCGAAAACATCGACGACAAGCCGCGCGAGGGCATCCAGTCGACCGGCGCCAACGGTCTTTTGGTGCAACGCTACGGGGTGCTGCCGGAAGTGATCCCCGTCTTCATCAGCCAGACGCTCTACCAGTGGGAATCCAACACCAGGGGCGCCACGATCATCGGCGCCGTTGGCGCCGGTGGCATCGGCCTGAAACTCTGGGAAGCGATGCGCACCAATTCCAACTGGGCCAACGTCTTCTACATGGTGCTGCTGATCCTGCTCGTCGTCTTCGTCTTCGACAACATTTCGAATTTCCTGCGCCGGAGGTTGAGCCGGACGATCCATGACTACAACAGGATCCAGGCTGAGCAGGGGTAGCCTTGTGACGCAGAAGCGCAGGCATCGTCTCGCCGGCGCCTAAGGGTCGACCCCCACTCCGTCGAGCTTCGCTCGACGGAGTGGGGAACCGCCTGGCAACCGTTGCGAACGCAAAAAGAAAATGAACCAGGCGCAGGGCGCCTAAGCCGCCCTCTTCCACCCATCCCTGATATGCTTGTACCCCTCCCGATAAACCGCCTCCGGCGTCTCAGCAAAATCGCGCCACACCTTGGTCGCCGCCGCCAAATCCTTGAGCGACCGTCCGAACGCCTCGATCGTCAGCCAGTCGTCATAGCCACTCTTGCGGATGGCCGAGAACGTTTCGTTCCACGGAATGTTGCCGCGTCCCGGCACGCCGCGATCATTTTCCGATATGTGAATATGCACGACATTCTTGCGGTGCTTCGCATAGGCGCCGATCGGGTCGGCCTCCTCGATGTTGGCGTGGAACGTATCGTACATCGCCTTGATGTGCGGCCGGTCGATGGCGTCGATGTGCTCCGACAGATCAGCCAACGTGTTGAGCAGATAGCACTCGAAGCGGTTGAGCGCCTCCAGCCCGATGGTGACGTTCTTCTTGCCGGCGTGGTCGGCGATGGCGCGTTGCGAGGCGACCGAGCGCTTCTTCTCGGCCGCCGTCGGCCCGCTGCCGGAAAAGGCGCCGAGCGTCGAATGCAGCGGGCCGCTCAGCTTGCTGGCGCCGAGCGCCTGGGCGCAGTCGATCGCCCATTTCATGTACGTGATGCCGGCCTTGCGGGTCGCCGCATCCGCCGAGATCAGGTTCATCGCCGGATCGCCCATGGCTGACACGGCGGTGCGTTGCAGCCCGATGCGGTCGAGCAGGTCGCCGAGCTTCTTGTAGTCGTCCGGCGTGCCTGAGAAAACCGGTATCTCGACGCCGTCAAAGCCGGTCGCCTTGATGTCCCTGAGCAACGGCTCGTGCTTCTTCGACACCGCCGTCGTCCACAAGAACATGCACATGCCGATTTTCATCGACGCCCCCTCCCCATGTGACGGCGCGCCGGCTGTTCCCGCCGGTTGCGCCATGTCCCTTTCAGCCGCGCGTTTAGAGTTTGGTCCACGCCCCATTCTTCTTCGACGACTTCACGCAGGCTTCGATGAAGGCCATGCCTTCAACGCCGTCCTGGATGGTCGGGAAGACGACATCCTTGCCCGGCTTGCCGCCCTTCTTGCGTGCCGCGCGGATGGCGCGGGCCGCCTCCTGGTAGATGTTGGCAAAGCCTTCGAGATAGCCTTCAGGATGGCCTGACGGCACGCGGCTGACGCGCCCGGCCACCGGCAGCGCCCCGGCGCCGTTTCGGGTGAGCAACTGCTTCGGCTGGCCGAATGGCGTGTACCAGAGATAGTTCGGATCGGCCTGCACCCATTCCAGCCCGCCCTTGGAGCCGTAGATGCGCAGTTTCAGCCCGTTCTCATGACCGGGCGCCACCTGGCTGGCCCAGATCATGCCCTTGGCCGGGTGCGCCTTGCCGACCGGCTTGAAGCGCAGCAGCGCGTTGACGTTGTCGTCGAGCTGCCGCCCCGGCACGAAGGCGTCGAGATCGGCCGACAGCGAATCGAGCTCCAGCCCGGAGACGAAGCGCGCCAGATTGTAGGCGTGCGTGCCGATGTCGCCGAGCGCACCGCCGGCGCCGGCCTGTTTCGGGTCGGAGCGCCAGGCAGCCTGCTTCTGGCCGGTGGCTGCAAGATCCTCGGTCAGCCAGTCCTGCGGATATTCCGACTGCACGATACGGATGTCGCCGAGCACGCCCTTGGCCACCATCTCGCGCGCCTGGCGGATCATCGGATAGGCGGTGTAGTTGTGCGTCAGCACGAACACCTTGCCGGTCTTTTCGACCACAGCCGCAAGCTTCTTCGCTTCGGCAAGGGTCGTTGCCAATGGCTTGTCGCAGATGACGTGAATGCCGGCTTCGAGAAACGCCTTGGCCGCCGGCACATGCACGTTGTTTGGGGTGACGATGGCCACCGCCTCGATGCCATCGGGACGCTTGGCCTCGGCCTTGGCCATCTCGGCGTAGGAGCCATAGCTGCGAGCGGGATCGAGCCCGAGTTCGGCGGCCGAGGCCTTGGCGCGCTCCGGGTTCGCCGACAGCGCGCCGGCGACCAGCACGAAGTCATTGTCCATGCGCGCCGCGATCCGGTGCACAGCGCCGATGAAGGCCCCTTGCCCGCCGCCGACCATGCCGTAGCGGATCGGGCCGCCGCCTCCCGTTTCCGATTTCGATGCGCCGACCATGTTTGTCTCCCTCGTCTCGTGCGTTCTGCTTTTGGCGTTTGCTGCTGCCGGCGAAGCCGGTCAGATCCCCATCATGGCGCGCAGCAGCTTCTTGTCCGTGGTGCCGCCGGCAAAATCATCGAATGCCCTTTCCGTCACGCGGATGATGTGATGCTGGATGAAAGGCGCCCCTTCGGCCGCACCGTCTTCAGGATGCTTCAGGCAGCACTCCCATTCCAGCACTGCCCAGGAATCATAATTGTACTGCGTCAGCTTGGAGAAGATGCCGCCGAAATCCACTTGCCCGTCGCCGAGCGAACGGAAGCGTCCGGCCCGGTTGGTCCAGCTCTGATAGCCGGAATAGACGCCTTGTCGCCCCGTCGGATTGAACTCGGCGTCCTTGACGTGGAACGCCTTGATACGCTCGTGATAGATGTCGATGAATTCGAGATAGTCGAGCTGCTGCAAGAGGAAGTGCGACGGGTCGTAGTTGATGTTGCAGCGTTTGTGACCGCCGACCGCGTCGAGGAACATCTCGAAGGTGGCGCCGTCGAACACGTCCTCACAGGGGTGAATCTCGTAGCCGACATCAACGCCATTATCCTCATAGACATCGAGGATCGGCTTCCAGCGTTTGCCGAGCTCGCCAAAGGCCTCCTCGATCAGTCCGGCGGGCCGCTGCGGGAAGGGATAGAGGTAAGGGAAAGCCAGCGAGCCGGTGAACGACACCGAAGCATTCAGTCCGAGATTGCGCGATGCCTTGGCGCCGAACTTCATCTGCTCGACCGCCCATTTCTGCCGTGCCTTCGGATTGTTGTGCACCGAGGCCGGCGCGAAGCCATCCATCTGCGCGTCATAGGCCGGATGCACCGCCACCAACTGCCCCTGCAGATGCGTCGACAGTTCGGTGATCTCGACGCCGGCGTCAGCGCAGATGCCCTTCACCTCGTCGCAATAGGCCTTGGAAGTGGCTGCTTTCTTGAGGTCGAACAGGCGCGCGTCCCAGGTCGGGATCTGCACACCCTTGTAGCCGAGCCCCGCTGCCCATTTGGTGATCGAGGCCAGCGAATTGAACGGCGCGGCGTCGCCCGCGAACTGCGCCAGAAACAGCCCAGGGCCCTTCATTGTCGTCGGCATCGGCATCCTCCAAAATCATTTTCCAGGGACCAAGCATAGCGCCTGATGAAGGCAGGGCCAGCCTCTTTGGTCTTTTCGCATCATGCGGCTGTGCATTGCCATTCTGGTATTACCAAATGCCAAATTCTGGTCAAGCTGTTTGATGCATGATCACCGCCAGTTGCGCACGCGGCATTGGCTCACATATTTCAATATAATCAATATGGTAGATCACGGTCGAGAGGGTGCGATTGCGCTTCTTGCCGTCCGCGGGAAATTGCTGTAGACCTCCCTTCAGGCCCAATTGGTCGAACCAGTTTGAGAAAAATACTGGAGCGCCTTGGGGAGGAAACTGGCCGCACGCTCCGGTGGGATGCGTCGCGGGCGAACTGGTACAGGCGAATCTGGGAAGGACAGACCATGCATCTTTCGACGCACAACTGGATGCGGGCGGAGCCATTGGAAACGACGCTCAAGCGGATCAAGAAATTCGGCTACGAGTCGATCGAGATTTCCGGCGAACCCGAGCAATACAAGACCAAGGAGACGCGCGCGCTGTTGAAGGAGCACGGCATCCGCTGCTGGGGTGCTGTGACGCTGATGCTGGGCGAGCGTAATCTCGCCGCCAAGAACCAGGGCCAGCGCGAGCGCTCGGTGCAGTACGTCAAGGACGTGCTGACCATGGTCAGCGAACTCGACGGCGAGATCATCACGCTGGTTCCCGCCACCGTCGGCAAGGTGGTGCCGGACGGCACCGAGGAAGAGGAGTGGAAGTGGGTGGTCGACGCCACCCGCGAATGCTTCACCCACGCCAAGAAAGTCGGCGTCAAGATCGCGGTCGAGCCGCTCAATCGCTTCGAGACCTATCTGTTCAACCGCGGCGCGCAGGCGCTGGCGCTGGCCGATGCCGTCAGCCCGGAATGCGGTGTCTGCCTCGACGCCTACCACATCCACATGGAAGAATTTAACGTCTATGAAGCCATCCGCCAGGTCGGCAAGCGCCTGTTCGACTTCCACGTCGCCGACAACAATCGCTTCGCCGCAGGCCTTGGCCAGATCGACTGGAAGAAGATCGTCGCCACGCTGAAAGAGGTTGGCTATGACGGCGCGCTGACCAACGAATTCGTCGCGCCCGTCGACCGCACGCCGGCCGCGCCCTATCCCGACATGGTCGAACGCAACCCGGTCGACATCTCGCCCGAGCAGCTCAAGTTCATCCAGGACCACGGCTCCAGCGTGCTCACGGAAAAATTCTACACCGACCAGATGCGCATCAACGCAGAAACGCTGCTGCCGCTGATCAAGTAGTCGATCCGTTTGGAAATGAGCCTTTCCGCCCAGACCGGCGGCAAGGCCGGGGATGAACATGCGCATCAGAAACGTCCAGGCCTGGTGGGTCCGCATACCGATCGAAGCCGCGAAGCAGCATCGCAGCGACTTCGGTCAGGTAGCGACCTTCGACGCCGCCATTCTGCGCATCGAGACGGACGACGGGCTGGTCGGCTGGGGCGAAGGCAAGAACGCCGCCGGCAGTGCCGGCAGCTATGGCGCGCTCGTCCATATGCTGAACCACGAGGTCGGCCCGCAATTGATCGGCCGCGACCCCGCCGACATCGGCGTGATCTGGGAGATGCTCTACAATGGCGTGCGCCACGACAGTGCGGCGCGCGCCGGCCACGCCATGCCGCAACTGGCGCGCCGTGGCATGAGCGTCGCCGCCATCAGCGCCGTCGATATCGCACTCTGGGATATACTGGGCAAATCGCTCGGGGTTCCGGTCTGGCGGCTGCTCGGCGGCCGTAAGCTCGATCGCATGCAGGCCTATGCGTCCGGCGGTTGGGCGCCCGCTGACACCATCGGTGAGCAGCTGAAATCCTACATTGCCAAGGGCGGCTTCAAGGCGCTGAAGATGCGGATCGGCGCCATGGATGGCGCCCCGCACATTTCCGCAGCCCGCGTGCGTGCGGCGAGACAGGCACTTGGTCCCGATGTCGACCTGATGGTCGATGCGCATGGCACCTATACGGTGGCCGAAGCCAAGCGCTTCATCCATCTCGCCGCCGACCTCGACCTCGCCTGGTTCGAGGAGCCGGTCATAGCCGACGATAAATCGGGCATGGCCGAGGTTCGCGCCTGTGGCTCGATCCCGATCGCCACCGGCGAAAGCGAGGCGACGCGCTATGCTTTCCGCGATCTCGCGGTGCTGAAATCCGCCGACATCTTCCAGCCGGATCCCGCCTTTTGCGGCGGCATCAGCGAAGCGATGAAGATCGGCACCATAGCCAGCGCCTTCAATTTGCGTTTCGCGCCGCATCTATGGGCCGGCGCCCCTTGCTTCTTTGCCGGACTGCATGTCTGCGCTGCTTCGCCGGCGAGCTTCACCGTCGAATATTCGCTCGGCGCCAACCCGATGATCCATGATCTTGTCGAAGAGACTGTCGAAGCAAAGGACGGTATGATAGCGATCCCCGAAAAGCCGGGACTGGGGTTCACCATTTCGGAGCGGTTCCTGGAGGCGCACGCGCAACGCTGTTGACGATGAAAGAAAAGAACCTTCTCGCCGAACTCGCCGCCTATCTCTTCTCCCATTCGGACAAGGAGACGGGCCGCACGCCGTCGGAGCGCGAACTGGCGGAGCACTTCGGCGTCAGCCGCGGCCAGATCCGCGAGGCGCTGGCCATTCTCGAAGCCATGCGCATCGTCGAGCGCCGCGCCAAATCCGGCATCTACATCGACACCAAGCAGGCCAGCGTGGAAGCCATGGCGCTTTTCGCCCGCGCCGGCCTGCCGCTTGACCCGATCCAGATCTACGAGACGGTCGAGCTGCGCAAGATCCATGAGATCAAGGCAGCCGAACTCGCCTGCTCGCGCGCCACCGAGGAGAATTTCGAGCGGCTGCGCGAAATCCTGAAGGCCTCGGAAGACCGCATTGCCGCTGGCGAGGGCCTTGCTAAGGAAGACCGCGAATTTCACCTCGAGATCGTGCGCGCGACCAAGAACAGCGTCTTCCACAATGTCTGCAGCGTCTACTACATGATGGGTGAGCTGCGCCTGCCGATCTATTTCAACGATCCCGAGCGCTCAGTGCGCTCGCATGCCGAGCACATCCAGATTTTCGAGGCGCTGCTACGCCGCGACGGCAATCTCGCCCAGGCGCTGATGAGCGCGCATCTGCAAGGCGCGGAGAGCTACTGGAAGGGCCTGATCGAAGGCCGTGAGGCAGACCCGCCAAGTCCGGCGCTCGAAAAGGCCTAGGCAACTCCAGGAAAAGTGTGAAACGGTTTTCCCGGGGAAGCGCGCAGCGCTGTCCCTGGGGACTTGCTGATAAACAAACGGGAGCCCTATGCCCAAGATCCTGTCGACGCACACGCTGCATCCGCGCGCCGCTGCCATGCTGGTGGGCGCCGGCGAGCTTGTCATCGCTTCCAATGTCGATGCAGCCACGCTGGCCGGCGAGGCGAGGGACGCCGACATCGTCATCGTCCGCGCCCACCTGCCGCCGGCCCTTTTCGAAGGCGCAACGAAGCTGAGGGCGGCCATCCGCCACGGCGCCGGGCTCGACATGATCCCGATGGAGGCGGCGGCCGCCGCCGGCGTGCTGGTGGCCAACGTGCCGGCGGTCAATGCGCGCTCGGTCGCCGAGCACGTGATGTTCGTGGCGCTGGCACTCTCCCGCCGCTTCCGCGTGGTCGATCGCGATCTGCGCGCGAAAGGCTGGCTTGCCGGCCGCGAGCACGCCAATTCCAACAGCGAACTCGCCGGCAAGACCGTCGGCATTGTCGGCCTTGGCGCAGTCGGCCACGCCGTCGGCCATATCGCCGCGCACGGCTTTGACCTCAATGTAGTGGCGACGACGCGCAGCCTGCAGCCGGCGCCCGAAAGGGTCGGCTTCCTGTCGATCGACGCGCTGGTCGAGCAGAGCGACATCATCGTTTTGTGCTGCCCGCTGACGCCCGAGACGCGCGGCCTGATCAGCCGCGAGCGCATCGCCCGCATGAAACCGCATGCGCTGCTGATCAATGTATCGCGCGGCCCGGTGATCGACGACGATGCGCTGATCGAGGCCTTGCAACAGCGCCGCATCGGCGGCGCGGCGCTCGACGTCTTTGCGACGCAGCCGCTGCCTCCAGGGCATCCCTATTTCGACTTCGACAATGTCATCATTACCCCGCATATGGCCGGCATTACCGAGGAATCGATGATGCGCATGGGCGTCGGCGCGGCCGGTGAAACCTTGCTGGTGCTGGCCAACAAACTGCCGGTCAACCTGCGCAATCCCGAAGTGGTCGAGCACTACCGCAAGCGGTTTCCGGCAGGCGTCTGAACGCGCCTCAATTTTCTCGAATTCGCCAGCGACCTTGGCGCCATGTCGAAGATCGTCGCATCAACGCTCATGGCTGTCAGTTTCTGCATTGCAACGGCACAGGCTGGGGCCGCTGGGCAGAACAGCTATGTGCCATGCGACAACGGCCTGCGTTGCGTTGTGGCGCCTTGCCCTTCCACCAGCGCGCTCGACCTCGCCACCGGCATGGTTGTGAAAGGTGTGTGGGTCGATATCGACGGCCTGTCGCCGCAGGACAAGGCACTCAACCTCCCCGACAAGCTCTATGCCGGCAAGCTTGTTGTCGCGGGTACGATCGAGAACCGGCCGCAGAGCTTCAACGGCAAGCAGTACAGCCTGCCGACACTGATCGTGACCGGCATCGAACGCACCGCCAAAGACAGCGAACGCAAGCACTGCTCGTCACGCTGAAACGCCGGTCAGCGGCCAAGCAGCCGCTCGACTCCGGCCGCGATGCGCAGCAAATGATGGTCATGGCCATTGCGCGCCACCAGCATCAGCCCCGCCGGCAGCGTCATATCAGGCATCGGCAGCGAGATCGCGCACAGGTCGAACTGGTTGGCGACCTGGGTGTTGCGCAACAGCAGGCCTTCGGCCTTGTTGCGTAGCGCTTCGTCACTGGCCATGGTGGCGATCGAGGGCGCGACGATCGGTACGGTCGGCAGGGCAAGCACATCGATCGACGCCAGGCGTTCGACCATGGCAGCGGCGAGTTCGCCGCGGCGGCGGATGGTCCTGATATAGACCGAGGCAGGAATGGCGAGCGCCCGCGAAAGCGGGCCGCTGACATGCGGGTCCACCGGCACCGATGCTCCGACGGACAGCCAGTTCGCATGAACCTCCGCGCCCTCCATCGACGCGATCGAGGCGCGTTTGGTCGCTGTGCGCATCTCGGCAATCAGATCGTCGATCGGCAGGTCGACGACACGCGCGCCGCTTTGGTCCAGCGCGCGAATGCATCGCTCGAAGCCTGCTGCGACCTCCGGTTCCGTGTCTTCGAACAAAACGCCGCGCGGGATGCCGATGCGAAGCCCGGCAAGTGAAAACGGCAGCAGTGCCGGCATCGCCTCGCCAGCCATCGCCGCGTCCGCAGCAGCGCATTGGGCGACGGTTCGAGCAAGCGGCCCGATCGAGTCCAGTGTGGCGGACAGTGGATAGGCGCCGGTGAGCGGCACCCGCCGCGCTGTCGGCTTGAAGCCGACAACACCGTTCAGCGACGCCGGAATGCGCACGGAACCGCCAGTGTCGGAACCGATGGAAATCTCGCACGTCCCCTCGCCTACCGAAACCCCGGCGCCGGATGACGACCCGCCCGGAATCCGGCTGGTATCAGCGGCATTACCTGGCGTGCCGTAGTGCAGGTTGTCGCCGATGGCGGTGAAGGCGAATTCGGTCATGTTGGTCTTGCCGAGGACCACAGCACTTGCCTGCCGCAGCCGGCTGACGACGGTGGCGTCGCGCAAAGCGGGCGCGGTGTTCCGCAGCATCAGCGAGCCGGCCGTGGTCGGCTCGCCGGCGACATCGAACAGATCCTTGATCGAGACAATTGTTCCGTCGAGCGGTCCAAGTGTCACGCCAACCTTGCGCCGCGCATCGGCGGAATCCGCCGCCACGCGTGCGGCTTCGACATAGAGCTTGGTGAACACGCGTTCTTCACCCGCACGAGCAGCGACACGGGCGAGGATCATTTCGAGGTGGTCACGGACAGATTGCATTTCGGTGTCGGACTCCTGACGCCCTGAACGTCATAACGGGGTGCGGCAGTTCATGGCTTGCCGAGACTTAACCCGGCGCAGGCGGTTTTGCACACCCCTGCCGGACGGAAGGAGGAAGCCGATGCTGTACAAAGGCAGCTGTCATTGCGGCAAGGTCGCCTTGGAGTTCAAAGTCGAACTGATCGGCGCCGTGCGGTGCAATTGCTCGATCTGCTCACGCAAGGGCGCCCTGCTGTGCGCCATCCCGCATGACAGTCTCACAGTCCTGGCCTGGGGCGATGATCTCGGCACTTACACATTCGGCAATCATGCGATGGCGCAGCGGTCCTTGATCTCGGCGTCGGGTCTTCCGGTCAAGCCGGAGGATGACGGCGTGAGAGTTGAGAGGGCGACGCAACCGACCGTCGCGGACCGGCGCGTGCGCGACCTGCCGGATAGCGTCAGCTGCTGATCATCGCGCTGTCTTGTTGAGAGCGGTGACGACCAGCGCGAGAACCACCGCCGCGGCGGCGATTTCCCACACGAAAGCCTGCTTGTAGAAAGGCGGCGTGGCGAGCTGCGCCTTGCCGGCGAGAGTGTTGGGGTCCGGTGGATTGAGGAAGAAGACGCCGTAGAGATGCGCCGCCGTGATCGAAACCAGCAGCACAATGCAGAAGACCAGCGCCACGACCAGCGCTACGGTCACCACACTGCGCACCTTGACGCCCGGCTGGGCCAACGGCAGCAGGTTGTTGATGAGTCCGGCAAGCACCACGAGACCGCTGCCGACCGCGTACAGGCCGATGGAAAAGGGTTGGAAGATCAGCACCAGCGCCATGACGCCGAGGCCAATGATGAAGACCTCGAGGGAGAACGCGCCGGCGCGGCTCATGCCGGAAGAACTGTCGCTCATGACCGCACCGCCTTTCCGGCGCCATCGAAGACATGGGTTTGCCTGGGATCGGGGCGTAGATTCAGCGCCTCGCCGACCTTGACTCGCTGGCTTCTCGTCACCACGACGCGGATGTCGGCGCCTGCCGCCGTGCGGGCATGAATAAGGGTTTCGGCGCCCATGGGCTCGATGAGCTCGGCCCGGGCGGAGATGGTGCCACGGTCCCCCGTATCGGTCGCGGTGAAGGCGCGGGGGCGGACACCGATCGTCACCTTGCCGGGCTGCAGGCGCGCGACCGCCGCGTCCGTGCGGATCGCCAGACTAGTGCCGGCCACGGTCATGTCCGCCATGCCATCGGCGAAGGTCTTGAGGTCGGCCTCGAGAAGATTCATCTGCGGCGTGCCGATGAAGCTCGCCACGAAAGCATTGGCGGGCTTGGCAAATACCTCGTGCGGTGAGCCGACTTGCTCGATCAGGCCGTCCTTCATGATGGCGATGCGGTTGGCCATGGTGAGCGCTTCGAGCTGGTCATGGGTCACGATCACGGTCGCTTTGGAGAGGCCCTGCAGCACTTCCTTGATCTGGCCACGCATGGTCTGGCGCAGTTCGACATCGAGACGCGACAAGGGCTCGTCGAAGAGGAAGCAATTGGGGTCGCGGACGATGGCGCGGGCCATGGCGGCGCGCTGCTTTTCGCCCTCGGATATCTGGTTCGGCAGCCGGTCGAGAACGTGCTCCAAGTGGAGGATCGCAGCGACGCGGTTGACGCGGGCAGTCCGCTCAGCCCCGGAAATGCCGTCATGATAGAGCGGGAAGGCGATGTTCTCGCCGACCGATGCCGACGGGTAGAGCGCGTAGAACTGGAACACCATGGCGATGTCGCGCTTTTCGGGCGGCAGGTTGTTCATCACCTTGCCGGCGATGACGACCTCGCCGTCAGTGACGCGTTCCAGCCCGGCGATGACGCGCAAGGTCGTCGTCTTGCCACAGCCGGACGGGCCGAGAAGGCAGACGACCTCACCGGCGGCCACCGACAGGTCAACGTCCTTGACCGCGGTGAAGGAGCCGAAGCGCTTGGTGACTTTGCGGAGTTCGATGGTTGACATCTCAGCGCTTCACTGTGCCGAAGGTAACGCCGCGCAATAGATGGTTTTGCAAGAAGAAGGTGACCAGGAAGACTGGGACGAGGAACAGGGTTTCGATGGCGGCAAGCAAAGTCCAGTCGGTGCCGCGTCCACCCGACGACACGGCCTGGTTCATGGCGACCGGGACCGTCCTGGTGTCGGGCCCCGAGAGCAACAGGGCGAAGAGGAACTCGTTCCAGGTGAGGATCAGGCCGAACACGAACGTGGCGGCGAGCCCGGCAATGACCTGGGGCAGGCAAATCTTGAAGAACACCCGCATTCCGGACGATCCGTCGATGCGGGCGGCATCCTCGACGTCTGGCGACAATTCATCGAAGAAGCTCTTCATCATCCAGATGGTGAAGGCCAGGTTGAAAGCAGTGTAGAGCATGATGATGCCGAGATACGAGCCCGACAGGCCCACTACGCGGAACATCAGGATCACCGGAATGATCACCACAATCGCCGGCAGCATACGCGTGGTCAGGATGATGAACAGGTAGGTGTCATTGCCTTTCAGCGGATAGCGCGAGAAGCCGAAGGCCGCCAGGGTGCCGATGACCAGCGCCAGCAGCACCGACGCCGAGGCGATGAAGATCGAGTTGAAGAAATAACGGTCGAATCCTGTCGCTTCCGGGGCACCGTCCGGCGTCATCGAGCGAGAAAAGACGGACCCAAAATTTTCGAGCGTGGGCTTGAACACAAAATGGTCCGGAATCAAGCCGAACAGCGACGTGGGCGACAGCGTCGGAGGCACCAGGAGCGCGTCGCCCTGCGGTTTGAAGGCGGTGAATATGATGAACAGCACCGGCAGAAAATAGATAAAGGCGACGACGGCCACGGCGAGCGTCCGCCCCCAGCCGGCCTCGTCTACTCCGCTGGCCCTGCGGAAGCCGAGCTTTCCCAATATCGATTCGGCCACGGGTTAGGCTCCCTTCGTACGGCGGTTTGCGAGGTACAGGTAGAGGTTGGTGAGAACGATCACCATGAACAGCATCAGATAGGAGATCGCCGCGCCCTCACTCGTCTTGTTCTGCTCGTTGGCGATGCGGATCAAGTGATAGGAGATCGTCAGCGTGTCGTTGCCGCCCTTGGTGAGGAGGATGACGAGATCCGCCAGCTTGAATGCCTCGATGGTGCGGAAGAGAAGGGCCAACATCAGAAGGCCTCGGATGTAGGGGAAGGTGATCATCCAGAATTGCCGCCAGCCGGAAATACGGTCGATGGCAGCGGCCTCGTAAAGGTATTTCGGCACCGAGACGAGGCCCGCCAGCACAAGGAGCATGACGAAGGGCGACCACATCCATGCGTCGGCGAAAACGATTCCCGCCACGGCACCGACTTTGTTGCTCATCAGGATGAACTGGTTGCCGGAGATGGAATTGATGACGTAGCTGAGAATCCCGAATGTCGGGTCATAGTAGTAGGTGAAGAACACGCCAGAGGCGACAACCGAAAGCATCATCGGTGTCAGCACCAGGATCAACAAATACTTGCGCAGCGGAAATTGCTTGGCGAACAGGATGGCCAGCAGAAAGCCGACGATCATCTGCGCGGAGACGGTGAACACGACGAACATGGCGGTATTGATCAGCGCGCCCCAAGTCGCGTGAGCAGCGAGATCGTTGGTAAGGATCCGGACGTAGTTCCCGAGTCCGACGAAGCGGATCGTCTGCTGGTTTGCCTGGTAGGCGAAGAACGAAAGGCCCAGCGACCACAGCAGGGGGAAGATATTCATCACAAACAGGACGGCGATTGCCGGAGCGACCAGCAAGGCGCCGAAGTAGTGGCGGCGATACGCGTTGACGGTAAATGCGGCCGCGACCAACGCCGCCATGGCGCCCACCACCCAGAAGGAGACAGCCGCCGGCAAGCCCGCCATTGATATGGCCGACACGACGACAGCGACAGCGATGGCGAGTTTCCAGTTGTGGGCAACAACCGCGGTAAGGCGTGGTGTCTGCAGCGTGCTTGAAACAGCGGTCATGGGAGTCCGAAATATGGAGCGCCTGACGTGGCAATGACGGGGAGCGGCTTTTGCCCGCTCCCCGCAGCTATGTCGGAAGGTTACTGGATAAGGCCATCGTTCTTCAGGAGGTCCTCCTGGAACTTGGCGATGTTATCCAGAGTGGTCTTGGCGTCCTGCTTGCCAGTGATGGCTAGGTCGTACTGGTCCTGCTGCTGGGTGAGCAGTTCGAAGAACTGCGGCACGTGCCACATGTCCTTCTGCCAGTCGAGCGAATTCGCCCAGGCGCGGTCCCACGGACGATAGGTCGCATACTTCGGATCGCTGTAGACCGACTTGATCGCGGACTGGCCGCCGGCGGCGGCGAACTGGTGCTGGATATCAGGCGAGAGCCACCACTTCACGAAGCCCACCGCTTCCTTGATTTGCTCAGGCGTCGTCCAGGTGGTGAGAACGAAAGGCTGTCCGCCGATCTGTGACGTACGATTCACCTTGCCGTCGGCGCCGCGCAGGCCTGGCGCCAATCCGAACACCAGCTTGTCGGAAACCTTCGACGTCTTGGGATCGAGCGAGGCTTCGGCGAGACCGATCCAGTCGATGTTCATGGCCACCTTGCCTTCACGGAACAACTGGTCCGAGACGAAGATGTCCATGGTGCCGGTCTTGACCACCGGCGGCATGTACTTCAGCAATTTGAGGAAATGCTCCATGCCCTCGATGGACTTCGGGGAGTTTACGACGCCTTCGGCATGTCCGGTCGGGGCCTTGGTTTCATCCCAGATGCCGCCGCCATGCTCCCAGACGAACGTGTGGACCGAGCTCGTCGAGAAGTCGTAGCCTTTGCCTGCCTGATAGGCGATGCCATAGAAATCGTCATCCAGCACCTGGCCGGCGAGCTTGTCGCCCTTCTTGCGCTGGAAGAATTCGCCAACATGCTCGAAGGTGTTCCAGTCCATGGCGTCGATTTCTTCGCCGGTGCAGGGCAGCTTCTCATTGTACTTCGCCTTGTAAGCGGCCTGCTCGTCGGCGTTGCAGAGCACGTCCTTGCGGCCGTAGGTGACCAGCACGTCCGGGAACTGCGGGAAGCCGTAGTAGTTCGGCGTGCTGTTGGGATAGGTCGAGTAGGCGTTGAGCACGGCGGGATGCATCGACTCCATCGTCGCCTTGAGTTCCGGGTCGGCATCGATGAGATCGTTGATCTTGCGGAAGTAGCCGCCTTCGACGAAGGCGCCCAGCCACTGCGAGTCCGACACGATGAAGTTGTACTTCTTTTCGCCCGAGGTCAAAGAGGCGTTGACGCGGGTGTAGAAATCCGGCCACGGAATGAAGTCGACATCGAGCTTCACGGTATTGCCAGACTTTGGCTTGTACTGCTCGTCGAAGAACTTCTTCATAATGCGGGTCGGGGGCCAATCCGGCACCGCCATCGTCAACGTCACTTCTTCGGCAGAGGCATAGGTCACGCCTCCCACCAGTAGCGTGGCAGCGAAGCTTGCGGCTGTCGCTAGGCCTTTCACTTTGGTCATCGCCGTCATTCGCGTTTCCTCCCTTGGTTAACCGTATTGCTTCTCGCCGTTCGCGTCAGGTCATTGCCTGGCCGCTCGCGGCGCGGAAGACGTGGATTTTCCTGTTATCGATGGCGATCGATGCCGAATCGCCGGTCCTGATGCTGGCGGCGATCGCTTCCGGCAGCACCATGCGCAACATCTGGCCGCCGGCCTCGACCGAGACGATTGTGATGTCGCCGAGCGGTTCGACCAGATGCACCTTCGAGGCAACCCCGGCTTCGCCCTTGGCGGCGAGCCGAATGTCGCTCGGGCGAATGCCGATCAGCGCGGCCTCGCCGGCATCGGCAGTCTCTGGCGCCGTCGCCGGAACCAGAGTCCCGAGCGGCGTGTCGAAAGACCTGGTGTCGGCGCGCACCGAGGCCGTGAACAGATTCATGTGCGGCGAGCCGATCTTGCTGGCGACATATGTATGGATCGGCTGCTCGTAAAGCTCGTCCGGCGTGCCGATCTGGACGATGCCGCCATCGCGCATGACGGCGATCGTCTCGCCCATCGAGAGAGCCTCGAGCTCGTCGGGCGTGGCATAGATCACGGTCATGCCGAACTGGCGGTGCAGCCGCTTCAGCTCGGCGCGCGTCTCGTGCCGAAGCTTGGCGTCGAGATTGGTGAGCGGCTCATCGAGGAGAAGAATCTTTGGCCGGCGGATCAGGGAGCGGCCGAGCGCGACGCGCTGCTGCTCCCCGCCGGACAGGGTTGCCGGCTTGGCCTTCAGGCGGTGTGTCAGCTTCAGGATCTCGGCGGTCTCTTTCACCCGCTTGTCGATCTCGGCGGGCGCGGCTTTCTCCTCGCGCAGCGGATAGGCGAGATTGTCATAGACCGTGAGGTGGGGGTAAAGCGCGAAAGACTGGAAGACCATCGAGATGCCGCGGCCGGCGATCGGCGCATGGGTCATGTCGCGGCCGCCGATCTCAAGCGTGCCGGAGTCGGCCTGGACGAGGCCGGCGATAGTGCGCAGCGTCGTCGTCTTGCCAACCGAGCTCGGCCCGAAGAGTACGAAGAAGCGGCCTTCGTCGACGGCGAAGCTCAGGTCGTTGATGGCGCGCACGGATCCATAGGCCTTACTGAGCCCATCGAGGCGCAGCGCAATCCCCTTGCCGGCACTGGCGCGAGGCGACGTCTGCGTCACGATGCGCCACCTCGTGCGGACGGAACACGCGCCATCCGTATGATCCTCCTCGCCCTGCCGAAATGGACTGCGGCTGTCATTCCCGATCCGCCTTTTCTTTCCTAATCTGGTATTACCAATTTAAGATGCCCGTCAAGCGCTTTCTTGAAATTCGCCGTCACCAAAATAAGCTGGAAACGTCCGCTATATGTTCGTATTTCCTTCATTTTTGGCAGTTCTCCACCTTCATCCCGTTCGCAAAACGCCAATCCCCGGAATTACTGAAATCGCCGACCTTCAAATCTGGTCGAACCAGATTCGCTCCGAGCTACCGCAGCGACCGCCCCGGATTGCCCTCGACAACCCCCCAATCGGTCCGCATCGGGAGAAGTCTCATATCCTGCATCCGCCTTCGTCCAGCCCTCCTCCATGCCCAATTCACGCCGCCACCACCCCTGGTCAGGATGGCGTCCGGAGTCGCGCCTGCCGCACCAGCGCTGAGGCCGCCCATTGGGCGACGGCCAGGGTCTTTCCGCTGTCCAGGCCCCAGATGTCCTTCAGCACAATCAGCAGTTCGACGCCGAAAATCAGCGACAGCGCCTGCGCCAGGCGCTCGAATTCGCGCGGCGGCAGCTCGCCCCTCAGTGGCGCCAGCGCATCCTCCAGCAGGCCCATGCGATGGCCGCGGGTAAAGGCCGGCTCGCCACCCAGCGCGCCTGCCTGCTGGCGGGCCCACTGGTCGAGCGACAATTTCAGCGCCGCCTTGAACGTCGCCTCGAAAGCCTCGATGCGCGGCATCGCGCTGTCTATCAATTCCGCCAGGCGGCGTTCGGCATCGGACGAATCGGATCGCCACTCGAGTATCGGGCCTAGCCCCTCGTCGACGACCGCCTGCACCAGGGCTGTCTGGCTGGGGAAATAGCGGTAGGCGGTGGCGCGCGACACTTCGGCCGCTTCGGCAACCTCGCTGACCGAAGGCGTGACGCCAGCCTGCATCAACCGCGTTGCCGTCTCCAGCATCAGCCGCTTTGTGCGCGCACGGGGCCCACGCTCGGCGGCATGGTCAGCATCGTCGTTCGCTGCGGCTTGTTGACGTGAGACATCCATGTCAATACGATACGCGCGTCTCAAAAATTTGCAATGGCCTTCGCTTGCCGACGGCTGGCAGAAGCCGACGACAAACGTCGGCCGCGTGACGACCGGGGAAACGCCATGAAGCGCATCTATGTGGTGGGCACCGCCGACACCAAGGGCGAGGAACTCGCCTTCCTGGCCGACGCAATCACCGCGGCCGGTGCGGCTGTTGCCCGCGTCGATGTCGGCACGCGGGGCGCGACCGTGCCGGTCGACATTGCGGCACGCGAAGTCGCCGACCATCATCCCGCTGGCCGCGGCGCCGTGCTTGATATCGACGACCGCGGCACCGCCGTCGCGGCCATGGGCATGGCCTTCGCCCGCTTCGCGCAGTCGCGCACCGACATATCAGGCATCATCGGCCTCGGCGGTGGCGGAGGCACCTCGATCATCACGGCAGGCATGCGCGCATTGCCGCTCGGCCTGCCCAAGATCATGATCTCGACGCTGGCCTCCGGCGACACCGCACCCTATGTCGATGTCTCCGACATCGTCATGATGCCGGCTGTGACCGACATGGCTGGCCTGAACCGGCTGTCGCGTGTCGTGCTGCACAACGCCGCCCAGGCGATATCGGGCATGGCGGCGAAACCGGCACCGCCGCCCGGCGGCAAACCATCGATCGGCCTCACCATGTTCGGCGTCACCACGCCTTGCGTGACCGCCATCGCCGACCAGCTGCGCTCGACCTATGACTGCATGGTCTTCCACGCCACCGGCACCGGCGGCCGTTCGATGGAAAAGCTCGCCGACAGCGGCCTGCTCTCCGGCGTCATCGACATCACCACGACGGAAGTCTGCGACCTCCTGTTCGGGGGCGTGCTGCCGGCGACCGACGACCGTTTTGGCGCCATCGCCCGCACCGGACTGCCCTATGTCGGCTCGGTCGGCGCGCTCGACATGGTCAATTTCTGGGCCCAGCCGACGATCCCGGAGAAATATCGCGGACGCCTGTTCTACGAGCACAATCCGAACGTGACGCTGATGCGCACCACACAGGGAGAAAACCGCGCCATCGGCGAATGGATCGGCACAAGGCTGAGCCTCTGCGACGGTCCAATCCGCTTTCTCATTCCCGAAAAAGGTGTCTCGGCGCTCGACATCGAGGGCGGCGCCTTCTTCGACCCGGAAGCCGATGCCGCTCTGTTCGACGCCATCGAGCGCACGATCAACCCAAGCGACGCCCGTCGCGTGACGCGCTTGCCGTTGCACATCAACGACCCCGAATTCGCCAAGGCTGCGGTCGCTGCCTTTCTCGACATCGCCAGACAGTGAGATACGAAGACATGGCCGCCATTCCGCGCAAGAAAATCCTGGAAAAGTTTCGCAAGATGATCGCCGACGGTGTGCCGATCGTCGGTGGTGGCGCCGGTACCGGCCTGTCGGCCAAGGCTGAGGAGGCCGGCGGCATCGACCTCATCATCATCTACAATTCCGGCCGCTACCGCATGGCCGGGCGCGGCTCGGCCGCCGGCCTGCTCGCCTATGGCAACGCCAACGAGATCGTCAAGGAAATGGCCTACGAGGTTCTGCCGGTGGTCAAGAAGACGCCGGTGCTGGCCGGCGTCAATGGCACCGATCCCTTCGTTATCATGCCGCTGTTTCTGGCCGAGCTGAAGACGATGGGCTTTTCCGGCGTGCAGAATTTTCCGACCATCGGCCTGTTCGACGGCCAGATGCGGCAAAGCTTCGAGGAGACCGGCATGGGCTTCGGGCTCGAGGTCGACATGATCGCCGAGGCGCACAAGCTCGACCTGTTGACCACGCCCTATGTCTTCAACCCCGACGAGGCGCGCGCCATGACCAGGGCCGGCGCCGACATCGTCGTCGCCCATATGGGCGTGACCACCGGCGGCTCGATCGGTGCGACGTCGGCCAAGTCGCTCGACGATTGCGTGCAGGAAATCGACGCCATCGCGGCTGCCGCGCGCTCGGTGCGCAAGGATGTCATCCTGCTTTGCCATGGCGGGCCGATCTCGATGCCGGACGACGCCCGCTACATTCTCGACCGCTGCAAGGACCTGCACGGTTTTTATGGCGCCAGCTCGATGGAGCGCCTGCCGGCCGAAGCGGCAATAGCCAGACAGACCGCGGATTTCAAAGCGGTCACGCTTGGCGGCAAAACGACTGCAAAGAAAAAGAAGGGATGAGAGATGACCGACAAGAGCAAGGTATTTGTCTACCCCAAGGATGTTAGCGCCTTCGGCTTCGACTGGGGCCGGCTGGCGCTGACCGTCGCTCCCGAGGTCAACGGTGCGGAGCGCTTTTCCGGCGGCGTCGTCGACCTGCCCCCCGGCAAGGGCCACACGCGGCACAATCATCCGGGCGCCGAGGAAATCATCTTCGTCATCTCAGGCCATGGCGAGCAGATGGTCGAGGACGAGAAGGGCAATCCGGTCGTCGCGAAAGTCGGGCCAGGCTGCACCATCTACGTGCCGGAAAGCCGTTTTCACTCGACGCTGAACACCGGCGACGGACCGATGCAGCTGTTCGTCGTCTACTCTCCGGCAGGGCCTGAACTGGTGCTGCGGGAGTTACCGGATTTCAGGCTGCTGCCGCCGGGTGGGAAATAATCAACTCCCTGTCCGCTAAGCGACCCCACCGCGATTCCACCTCCTGCCCCGGTCGCCGAACATCACATAGCCGGCCTCGGTGACCGCCAGCGTGTCCTCCAGCTTGATGAAGCCGCGCGTCGGGTGAAGCATGGTCGTCTCGACCGACAGCACCATGTTTTTCTCCAGCGGCTTTGCCGCATAGGTGCCCTCATAGGTCACCGGATGGTTGGTCATCAGGAACGGCGCTTCATGCGTGATCAGCCCCATGCCGTGGGCGAAAAAATCGGTGTAGGGCGCCACCTTCGACGCCTTCAGCACGCCCTCGGCGTAGGAGATCATGTCGCCACCCAGCGTGCCCGCTTTGACCTTGGAGAAGGCCGCCTGCTGCACCGTCTCGACCTCGGCCAGAAGATCCTCCAGCTCGGCGTCCGGCTCGCCCAGAATGCCCATGCGACAGAGGTCGCCGATATAGCCGTGATAGTTGCCGCCGGAATCGATCGACAGCACCTCGCCCTTTTTCCACGCTTGCGGTGAAGCGGCGCGGTTGTGGCTGGCGCCCAGCGTCAGCAGGCAGTATTCGAAATGCGCGCCGCGATTGGTCTCCTCGCGCCGAAGCTGCTCGATGATCTCGCTCTTGGTCGTGCCTTCTCGCGCCCAGCCAATGGTTGCCAGCATGGAATCGGTGATCAGTTCGGAGGCGGTGCGCAGCTTCTCCAGCTCGGCGTCCGTCTTGATGGCGCGCATGCTCTCCAGCATGGCGGTGGCGTCGATCAGCTTGGCATCCGGCAGCGCCTTGCGGATCAGGGTGTAGGCGTCTGACGGCAGAAAACCCGGCTCGATGCCGATGCGGGCGCCCGCCTTGCCGATCTTCGTCAGGTGTTGGACGGCCAGATTGGCGGCGTCGAGCGTGCCCCAGCAGGCGGCGTGCAGTGTCGGCGTCCAGAACGGGTTGTTCTGATGCTCTGCGCCTTCCATGCGGTTGCCGATATAGGCGGCGTGGTCCAGCCCGCCCTTCTCGTAGACGACAACCGGCAGATAGCGGCTGTGGCCGATTGCATCCATGGCGGCGAAGAAGATGAATTTGTAGCCGCCGAGCAGATACTGCGTGTTGTGCTTGGACGTCGCGAGCAGCACATCGATGCCCGCCTCCTCCATCAGCCGGTCGACCCTGGCGTGGTCGAACGGGATGTTGCTGACGGCAGTCTTGCCCGGGGCGACGTTCATCTCTCTCTCCCTGAATTCGCCAGCCGGTCGGTCGGATCGCCGGCTGTTTTGGTCCTGATCTTCTGGCTGTCCGCCAAATCTGCACCATTTTGCCCGGTCTGGTCCAGCCAGAAATAGGTTGTTCTGGCTCAACGGCTCAAGCTGCGGGCTCCGCCAGCCGCTTTCAGCCAAATCTGGTCTTACCAGATCGGGCGCATTGAGCCACTCCCCTGTAACTGGTCCAGCGGATGGAATTTTCAAAGCCACATGAAGATGCGCCAATTCCGTCTCTGGCGAAACCCTCGGCAAGGCCCATAATCTCCGCCGCATGGATGCTCGCGAGCGTCCTAGGATATTGGCGCCCCCGGCCGGGTCGCGGAGAGGACGGAGTTCGACCATGTCAGATTTCACGATTTCCAGACGCACGATGCTTGCCGGATCAGCCTTGCTGCTGGCCTCCACCGCCATGCCTGATATCGGCTGGGCGCAGACGCCGAAAAAGGGCGGACGGCTGGTGCTTGCCGCCGATTCCGAGCCGCGCAACCTGAACCCGGCGATCGTCGCCTCCAACGGCGTCTTCTTCATCTCGAGCAAGATCGTCGAAACGCTGGCGGAAGCCTCGTTTGACGGCAAGGACGGGCTCGACCCACGCCTGGCGCTCAGTTGGGAAGGCGCTGCCGACGGCCTGTCGGTGACCTTCAAATTGCGCGACGGCGTCAAATGGCATGACGGCAAACCCTTCACCTCCGCCGACGTCGCCTTCTCGGCGCTGCAGATCTGGAAGCCGCTGCAGAATCTCGGCCGCACCGTGTTCAAGGATCTGGCCGCCGTCGACACGCCGGACGAGCTGACCGCGGTGTTCAAATTCGCCAAGCCGACACCATTCCAGCTGATCCGCAATGCCCTGCCGGCGCTGTCGAGCGTGGTGCCGAAGCATATCTACGAGACCGGCGACATCGCCACCAACCCGGCCAACAATGCTCCGGTCGGCACCGGCCCGTTCAAATTCGCCGAATACAAGGCCGGCGAATATTACCGGCTGGCCAGGAACCCAGACTACTGGGGCAAGGACGAGCCCTGGCTGGACGAAATCATCTACCAGGTTCTGCCCGACCGCACCTCGGCGGCCAGCGCGCTCGAAGCCGGCGAGATCCAGCTCGCCGCCTTTTCCGCCGTGCCGCTGGCCGACCTCGACCGCATCTCCAAGGTGCCGGGCCTCAAGGTGATCACCAAGGGTTATGAAGGCCTGACCTACCAGCTGGTCGTCGAGATCAACCATCGCCGCAAGGAGCTGGCCGACCTCAAGGTGCGGCAGGCGATTGCACACGCCATCGACAAGGATTTCGTCGTCAAGACCGTATTCCTCGGCTATGCCGCCACCGCCACCGGGCCGGTGCCGAAGAACGATCCGCAGTTTTACACCGCCGACGTGCCGACCTATGCCTTCGACGTCGCCAAGGCCAACGCGCTGCTCGACGAAGCCGGTTACAAGAAGGGCCCGGACGGCAAGCGCTTTACGCTAAAACTCTTGCCGGCACCCTATTTCAACGAGACCAAGCAGTTCGGCGACTATCTGCGCCAGGCGCTGGCGGCCATCGGCATCGACGCCGAGCTGGTCAACAACGACTCGCCCGCGCACATCAAGGCCGTCTACACCGACCACGCCTTCGATCTCGCGGTCGGCCCGCCGGTGTTCCGCGGCGACCCGGCCATCTCGACCACCATCCTGGTGCAAAGCGGCATCCCGGACGGCGTGCCCTTCTCCAACCAGGGCGGCTACAAGAACGACGATCTAGACGCCCTCATAGCCAAGGCCTCGGAGACGCTCGACACATCAGCCCGCACCGAGCTTTACAAGGAGTTCCAGAAAAAGGTCGCCGCCGACCTGCCGCTGATCAACGTCGCCGAATGGAGTTTCATCAGCGTCGCCAAGGATACGGTGGGCAACATCGCCAACAATCCGCGCTGGGCGGTCTCGAACTGGGCGGACACGTATCTGGCGGGCTAACCTCCAGACTTGCAGATCATCTGTCCGGGTGCTCAGGTTCGACAATGAGAGTCCCTTCGCGCCCCCCTCTGTCCTGCCGGACATCTCCCCCACGAGGGGGGAGATCGGCTGTCATTGTCGCCTTCGCAAATCGCCAACGTCGCAGGATGGAGCGCCGCGCTGAAACTGCCAATCTCCCCCCTCGTGGGGGAGATGTCCGGCAGGACAGAGGGGGGCGCCCTAGAACGCGACCTCAAATGCTCGCGAGCGGCGTCTTTACGCCATGACCCGCGCCCTCACCCTCCTCCGTCGCCGTCTCGTCGGCAGCATCTTCGTGCTGGCGATCGTCATCATCGGCACCTTCCTGCTGCTCGAACTGGCACCCGGCGACGCGGTCGACGCCTATATCGTCTCGACCGGCGGCGATGCCGGCATGATCGAACTGCTGCGCCATCGCTGGGGCCTCGACCAGTCGGAACTGACGCGTCTTGCCAACTATCTCTGGGCGCTGCTGCATCTCGATCTCGGCCAGTCCGTGACCTTCTCACGACCGATCCGCGACGTCATCCTCGAGCGCCTGCCCAACACCCTGCTTCTCATGGGCAGCGCCACCGCGCTTTCCTTCGGCCTCGGCTCGGCGCTCGGCATTTATGCCGGCGCCAGACCCGGAAGTTTTCGCGACCGTTTCCTGTCGATCGGCTCACTGGCGCTCTATGCCGTGCCGGGCTTCTGGCTCGGACTGGTGCTGATCGTCGTCTTTGCCGTCGACCTGCGCTGGTTTCCGATCGGCGGCATCGAAAGCATCGCCTCGAACAAGACCGGGCTTGCCCGCGCCGCCGACATCGCCACCCATCTCGTCCTGCCGGTGTCAGCACTCGGCTTCATCTACCTGGCGCTCTATCTGCGCATGATGCGCGCCGGCATGGCCGAGGTCTGGCGGCAGGATTTTGTCCTGGCCGCTCGCGCCAAGGGGCTGTCGCGCCGCCGCATCGTGCTCGCCCACGTCGCCCGCAACGCGCTGTTGCCACTGGTCACCATGCTGGGCCTGCAGTCGGCGCAGATGCTGGGCGGCTCAGTCGTCATCGAAAGCGTCTTTGCCGTGCCCGGCCTCGGCCGGCTGGCGCAGGAAGCGGTAGCCGCGCGCGACACCCCATTGCTGCTCGGCATCATTCTCGTCAGCGCTGTGCTGGTCATCGTCATCAACCTTCTCGTCGACATCGCCTACGCCGTCCTCGATCCGCGCGTCGGCGCCAGCGAGGCCGGCGCGTGAGCCCGCTCCGCCGCTTTCTGCGCACCCCGGAGGCCGTTGCCGGCGCCATCATCCTGGCCGCGCTGTTTGCCATGGCGCTGTCGGCGTCGCTGTTTTTTCCCGGTGACCCGCAAGCCATTGCCGGACCGGCGCTGCTGCCGCCGTTCCAGGATTGGTCGCTGCCGCTCGGCACCGACCGGCTCGGCCGCGATGTGCTGGCCGAGCTTTTCCATGGCGCCCGCACCTCGCTGGCGGTCGGGCTGGCGGCGGCAGCTGCATCCCTCTTTATCGGCGCTGTTGTCGGCACGCTGGCCGGCTTTGCCGGCGGTCTCGTCGACGAGGTGCTGATGCGCATCACCGACGCTTTTCAGACCGTGCCGAGCTTCCTTTTGGCGCTGGCCTTCGTCAGTGTCGTCGGGCCGTCGCTCGGCGTCGTCGTCGTGGCCATCGCGCTCAGCGCCTGGACCGGACCGGCGCGTGTCGCGCGCGCTGAAGTGCTGTCGATCCGCGAGCGAGATTTTGTAGCCGGTGCCCGCGTCATCGGCATGCATCCACTGGAGATCGCCTTTCGCGAGGTGCTGCCCAACGCATTGCCGCCGGTGCTGGCGCTGTCCTCGGTGATCGTCGCCGCCGCCATCCTCACAGAAGCGGCACTTTCCTTCCTCGGCCTCGGCGACCCCAATCGGGTGACCTGGGGCGGCATGATCGCCGAAGGCCGCGCGGTCCTGCGCACAGCGCCCTTCCTGTCGATCATTCCAGGCATTGCGCTCGTGCTGACCGTGCTCGGCGTCTATCTCGCCGGCGAAGGCGTCGTCGAGACGACAGCGGTGCGAAGGAGCCTGTCGTGACGGCGCTGCTCTCCATCCGCGACCTGACGGTGACCTATCGGCGTGATGGCAGCGGGGTGGTGGCCCTGAAAAGCATCAGCCTTGATATTGTTGCCGGCGAGCGCTTGGCCATCATCGGCGAGAGCGGCTCGGGCAAGAGCACGCTGGTGCTGGCGATTGCGGGGTTGTTGCCAGCTTCCTCCATAATCGGAGGGCGCATCGAATGGCCGGCGATGGATTTTCAATCGTCGAAGGATCGCCAACCTAAATTCGTCCCCCTCCCCGGTCGCGATATCGGCTTCGTCTTCCAGGACCCTTCGGCCAGCCTCGATCCCGTCATGCCGATTGGCAAACAGATCGCCGAGGTCGCCCACACCCATCTCGGCCTCGGTTGGGGAGAAGCCTTCGCCAAAGCCAAAACCCTGCTCGCCCGTGTCCGCTTGCCTGATCCAGGCGCCGCCATGCGTGCCTTCCCGCATCAGCTGTCCGGCGGCCAGAAGCAGCGCGTGGCGATCGCTGCCGCGATCGCGGCCGGGCCGAAACTGCTGATCGCCGATGAAGCGACCAGCGCTCTCGACACCATCGTGCAAGCCGAGATCGCGACCCTCATCCGGCAACTAGTGGCCGAGGACGGCATGACGCTGCTGTTCATCAGCCACGACATCGCATTGGCCGCCGAGCTTGCTGAGCGCATCGCCGTGTTCCGGCATGGCGAACTGGTCGAACTCGGCGCAACGACGCAGATCATCAACGCGCCGCGCCACGCCTATGCGCGTTCATTGCTGGATGCCAATCTCGGCCTCGATGCCGAGCCGCTGCTTGGTCGAACAGTCAGGCTCCCGGCATGAGCCTGCTGACGGTTTCCAGTCTCGCCAAGCGATACCGCGGCAGTGGCAAGCCCATCGCCGCGGTCGATGATGTCTCCTTCCACATTGAACCCGGTGAGACCCTGGCTCTGGCCGGGCCTTCCGGCAGCGGCAAGTCGACCATTGCGCGGCTGGTGCTGCGGTTGATCGAGCCTGATACCGGTCACATCGAATTCGAGGGTAGCGATTTCCTGGCCTTGAACGGCGCAGCCTTGCGCGCGCTGCGCGCCCGCCTGCAGATGGTGTTCCAGGATCCGCTCGCCGCCTTCAACCCGCGTGCCACCGTGGCGCGTGTGCTCGACGATCCCCTGCGCATTCACGGCGTTGCCCCCCGCAGCGAACGCCCGCGCCGTATCGCCGCGCTGCTGGAACGTGTCGGCCTGACGGCTGATCTCGCCTCACGCGCCATCCATGAAATCTCCGGCGGCCAACGCCAGCGCGTCGCCATCGCCCGCGCCACCGCGACAAACCCGTCGCTGATCGTGCTCGATGAAGCCGTGTCGGCGCTTGATGTATCGGTGCGTGGACAGATCCTGGAGTTGCTGCTTGACCTGCAGCGTGAGGAACGGATCGCCTATCTGTTCATTTCGCATGATCTTGGCGTTATCAGAGCTATCGCCCATCGCATCATCATCCTCGACGCCGGCCGCATTACCGAGAGCGGCGACGCGCGTGCCGTGATCGAAGCACCGCAATCGGCGATCGGCAAAGCGCTGGTGGCGGCAGCCCCGAAATTGAAAAGAAGCCAGGACGCATCATGACCGACCTCGAAGCCAGGGCCGAGAAACTGTCGCGCGAACTCGATTCCGCCTTCCGCAACCGCGCCGACCTCTACCGCCTGTTCCTCGATGAACTGACGGAAGAACTCGGCGCCGAAAAAGCCGAAGCGATCATGATCCGCACCATCGAGCAGCGCGGTAAGGAGGTCGCGGCCGCCGCCTTCGCCGCCTTTGGGCCCAACGACGCCCGCGCCATAGGCGAGGCATTTCTGGCCATCAGTCCGGATGGCGGCCGCATGTATCCGACCGATGTCGAACGCAGCGACGAGCGCATTGCCTTCAAGGTCAAGCGCTGCCCGTTGAAGGATGCCTGGGTGGAGGCTGGTGTTGGCGACGAAAAACTCGCCACGCTCTGCCGCATCGCCGGCGCCTTCGACCGCGGCCTGTTCGAGGCGACCGGCGTGCACTTCGACAATGTCACCTGGACGCCGGGCCACGGCTCCGGCTGCTGTCATATCGCCTTGACCAACCGGGATGCGGGCTAGACGAGATCAGCGGCTGCGAAAACGTGGATTTCCGTACCGGCCTCTTCGCTGGCCGCGCGCAATTCGGCCTGCGGTTCGCGGTCGGTGACGATGTCGGAAATGTCGCGGAGCGCGCAGACGCGCTCGAGGCTGGCGCGGCCGAACTTGTCATTGGTCACCACCAGGACCGTCGACAGCGATCGCGACATCATCGCGCGCTTGACCGCCGCCGCACCCGAGATCATGTCGCTCGGGCCATCCGCCGTCACCCCAGATGCACCGATGATGGCGACGTCGGCATTGTAGCGGTTGACGAACTCGACCGTGTCTTCGCCCAGCACGCTGCCTTCGCGGCTGTCATAGGTGCCCGGGCACAGGATGACGCGAAAGGTCGGATTGGCGCCGGCCACCGATGCCACACCGGTCGAGTTGGTGATTATGATCAAATCCCGCTTCAGTTGGGAAAGGTTGCGCGCCACCTCATAGGTGGTCGAGCCGCCGTCGATCATCACGATCTGGCCTTTCTCGACCAGGCTTGCCGCGCCGCGCCCGATCCGCGCCCGTTCCTCGACCATGGTCAGGCCACGCTCGGAAATCACCGGCTCCGACGTCACCAGAGAGATCGTCGCGCCACCATAGGTGCGGTTGAGAAGCCCGGCCTCGCCCAGTTCGATCAGATCGCGGCGGATCGTTTCGCCGGCGACGCCGATGCGTCTGGCCAGCTTTGAGATGCGGATGGAGGCGGAACGGCGCACTTCCGAGAGGATGAGCTCGTGCCGCTCCTTCTTCGTCAGTCGGCCTGGCTCCATGGCTATTCCCGTTCCTTCACTGCAATCAGCGCCTTCGCAAGTTCGGCAAATCCGTCCGCGCCGCGTCCCCCTGTGACGAAGGCGGGCGACGCCGGAAGTTCGCCGGCGAAGTCGAGAACATTAGCGACGCCGACGCTGTTGGGGAAGAAGCCGAACATCGGTGCGTCGTTTGGACTGTCGCCGACAAAAACAACACTGTCCTTGTCGCGGTCGATGTCTATACCGAAACAGTCCCGCAAGAATAGCCGGCTTGTCGACAGTTTGTCATAGCCGCCGAACCAGCCATTGACGTGGATGGACGAGATTTTTGCCGTCGCGCCATGGCGCCGGAAGATGTCGACGATCCTCAGCACCTCGGACTTGTGAAGTGGCTGCACATCCTCACGGAAATCGATCGCCAGATCGGCCTCGCGATAGGCTTGATCCGCCGCCACCGCGGCGCCTGGAATTTCCGCGAGCACCTCCCGCTCGATCTGCCGAAGCTTTGCGGCATCGGCATGCCGCTCGGTGGCATTTTTGGCGTAGTGGCGAACGATCCGCTTCCTGGCGTCGTCGTAGCGAAAGTAGAAAGCGCCGTTCTCGCCGATCACGCCGTCCACGGGCCATTGCCGTGCGATCAGGTCGCACCAGCCGGCCGGCCGGCCCGTGACCGGGGCAACGATGAAGCCCGCCTGCTTCAGCCGCTCCAGCGCCGTATAAGCTATGGCCGGCAGCCGGCCCTTGTCGGTCAGCGTGTCGTCGATGTCGGTGAGCACGACTGTGATCTTGCGCCGGTCCTCAACCGTGAAATCCGCGAGCGGGCGCAGCACCCGCTCAGGCCCCTGCCGGCACTGGCGCGAGCGACGCCGCCGCAACATCGAGCATGGTGAACCGGTCACGGATCAGCCGCGCATTGGCGACCGCCTCGTCGTAGAACGCAGGCGGTATCGCCACATCCTCGGGCGTGGTCGGTGCACCCACCGCAAGCAGGGCCTGCGCGATCTCACGCGCTGGCCGCGCCGCCTTGGTGAGCCTTTCACGATGCGACGGCCAATGCCTGGCCAGCATGGCGTTGATAACGTCCGTCCTTTCCCGGTCGAAAACCTTGGGCTTGAACGCAGCCCAGCAGGAGCGTCCGAGCGCCTCTCCAAAAATCGCAGTGAAGCGATCCGGTGTGTCGGATGTCGGCGACAGCAGCAGTTCGGGTAGGGCCAGCACCCGCTCCTGCAGCCGTGCCATGGTCAGCGTCGTCACCGCGATGTGTTCGCCGTGATGCGCCTCCGGCAATCCCTGGCCGCGCATGTCGATGTAATGCGCGATGAGATGCTCGCCCTGGCTGGCCGGATAGGAGCCGCCGCACAGCGTCATGCCGAGGCCCGACATGACGAGCGTGCGCACTAGCACTTCCATCGCTGCGAGATCGCCTGTCCTGAGATCGCCGGCCTTTGCGATGAGCGCCTTCTCATCTTCCGCCAGAAGCATGAACGGCGCCTCGCGGTACGGCGTGCCGATCAACAGATGCGCCATCAGCCAATCGGTCTGGGCGGTTGGCCGGGCCATCGAATCGCCGAAACCGGCGGCGATCAGCCGGTGCGGCGCCCGCGCCATCACGTCGAGATCGAGGAAGACGCCGACCGGCAACGTCGCTGTCAGCGACTTCTTCAGGCCGTCCTCGGTGATCGCCGCCGAGACCGATGTGTAGCCGTTCATCGACGGCGCGGTGCCAAACACCGCATAGGGTTTCTTGGAGAGATGCGCGGCATATTTGGTGATGTCGTTGATCGAGCCCGACCCGACCGCAACGAGGCCGCTGGCGTTTTGCGTGCGGGCGATGACCGATCGAACCGCCTCCATGTCGGGATGCGGATGGCGCGGCAGGATGATCTTGTCGACATCGCCCGTGCCGCGCAGTGCGATCGACACCCTTTCGCCCAGCGCCAGCCTTGTATCGGGATCCATGACGACGGCCAGCTTGCGGCCGAGCGGCAGCGGCGCCACCAGCGTGTCGGCCTCGTCGCCAAGGCCGCGGCCGATGACGATGGTTTTCAACGGCACCGACAGCATGCCGCCGCCATCCGGATCAGGCAGCGTGCCGGCGATGAGGCGATCGAGCATTAGTCTGGACATGAGGATGTCGTCCGGTCAGTCGTGGAGTGGTGCCAGCGCGTCGAACAGCGTTCGATAGCGCCGGTAGCTTCTGTCGTAGATTTCCCCGGCTACGGGGTCTGGGTCGATTGTCTCGATGCGGCCGGCCAGCCTTTCGGCGGCTTCCTGCACCGAGGTGGAGAGGCCGATGGCAGTGGCGGCCAGGATTGCCGCCCCGATCGGCGAGGCGTCAGTGGCGCTGGTGATTTCCACCGGCCTGCCGCTGACATCGGCGCGGATTTGCGCCCATACAAGGCTGCGTGCGCCGCCGCCCGAAAGCCTGATGCGCCGGGTCGCGATGCCGAGTTCGCTCAGCCGGTCGACCACGTCGCGCATGGCGAAGGCACAGCCTTCGAGAACAGCGCGGGCGCAAGCTGCTTTGCCGTGGAAGGAGGTCAGCCCATAGAAGGCGCCCCGCGCGCCGGCAATCCAGCGCGGCGCCATGGCACCGGACAGCGCCGGCAGGAACAAGAGATCGTCGCTGCCGGCAACGATCGTTTCTGCCAGTTTCGACATCGCCGCCGGCGATCTGACGCCGAAGGTCGACAGGAACCACGTCACCGCGCCGCCCGAAAGCCATCCTGGATTCGAGACGAAATAGCGATCGCCGAGGAAGCCGTGTGTTTCGACCAGACCGTCCGGGTCGATGCGAAGCGTGTCGGAAATCGCGCCGACCACTTCGGCGGTGCCGAGATTGCAGGCGACGACGCCAGGCACGACGACGCCGGCGCCGATGGCGGCGGAAAAGTCGTCGCCGGTGCCGACCGCCAGCGGTATCCCCAGGGGAAGCCCGGTCAGCTCCGCGCCGGTGCGCGTCAAGGTTCCCGCGACCGCCGACGCGTTGTCGATCTCCGGCAGCCTTGTCACATCGATGTCGAACGCGGCCAGCAGGTCACCGGCATAGGCCCGCTCCTTCAGCCCATAGAGCATGGTCGTCGAAGCCAGCGCGTGGTCGATGACGGCGCGGCCGCACAAGGCGGCGACCACAAAAGACACCGGCTGGTGCCAGCGCATTGCGCGGCGCGCTTCAGGCAAATTGCGTGAGGCCCAGCGGATCTTGGCCGCCATGTGCGTGGCGTCGAGGACAAGACCGGTGCGTTCGCGAATGAAGCCGGCATCGATGCCGGCGATTTCCGCGGCTGCCCGGCGGTCCATCCAGATGATGCAGGGTGCCAGCGCACGGCCGTTGCGGTCGACCGCAATACAGCCGTCGAGCTGGCCGGCGATGGCCATACCCCTAATGTCGGAAGCGTTAAGCCCGGCCTTGCCAAGCGCATCGGCAATGGCGGGCTTCAAGGCAGCGAGCCACAGCGCCGGATCCTGCTCGGCCCAGCCTGGCGCCGGGAAGACCGGCTGGTAGGGCACGCTTGCCTCGCCACGCAGCCGCAGATCGTCGTCGACGACGACCGCTTTCAGGCTCTGTGTGCCGAGATCGATGCCGACGACTGCCATGATGCCTCAGACGCGTTCGCAATCCGCGAGGACATCCCGCAGCTGCGAAAGGATAGAACCTTTCGTCGGCGAATAGGAACCGTCGAAAACCGCGGTGCCGATCGTAAAGGCATCGGCGCCAGCCTGCTTGATCGCCTTGATCCGCTCGGCCGAGGCAACGGCGCCGGCAACGATGAGATGTGCAGCCTGGCCAAGCCCGCGGCGGGCGGCGCGAACCAGCTCGATCGGATCGGCCTCGGTGGCGCGGTAGGCGAGGATATCGCATCCGGCACAACCTTTTTCGGCGAAGGAACGGCAATCGGCCTCGACATCGGCGACGGAGCCGCCGAGCTTGGTCGGGTGGCCGACCGGCTTGCCCGGAAACGGGTAGTATTGCGTGTCACTACCCTTCAGCAGCTGCATGATCTCGTCGACCTGCGTGCCGCCCAGCAACCGATGAATGCCGAGATCGCGGGCGATGCGCGCCGAGTTCAAGCAGGCCTCCGGTGTCGTCGAAACGACTTCCATATAAGAGGTCGCGCCGGTCCGGTGGATGGCGCCGGCCAGCGTCTTCAGCACCTCCGGCGCCACACCGATATCCTTGAAGCCGACGTGCTTCAGGCCGACCGGCTCGATCAACTCGACGAGATCGAGACAGTCCTCGACCGTGCGATCGTTGCGCGTCAGCATGAAGATGAAGTCCATTCGAAATTCCCTTGGCCTGGTCGGAAAGGCGGCTCGCTGCCGGTCTGTTAGCACCACTCAACCAATTGTTGCAAGGTGCCACATTTTGATTTGCAGTACTACACATTTTGTGACAGAACGGGCGCCAGCTTCGCCAGGCACGCTCCGAGGAGAGAGAAGAATGCTTAAGTTGCTGACGCGCGGGAGTACCGCATCCGGGCTGCTCGTTGCCGCCGCCCTATTGTGGCAAGTCACACAAGCGGCGGCGTGGAGTTTGGAAGAGGCGTCGAAGCCTTACAGCGGGCAGACCATCCGCATGGTCGGCGAGTCGCTGCCGCCGCTTGAAGCGCTGAAGAAGATGGCGCCGCAGTTCGAGAAACAGACCGGCATCCATGTCGAAGTCGAGATGTACGAGCATTCGGAAGCCGTTAACAAGGTCCAGCTCGATCTCAACTCACACCGCGGCCGCTACGATGTCATCATCCAGCCGCACCGCGAACTCGGCAAGTTCGCCACCAACAATCATCTCATTGAAATCTCCAAGATGATGGCAGATCCGGTGCTGCGCGATCCGACCTTCGAGCCGGAAAAGCAGCTCTACCAGACCGCCTGGCACGAAATCTCGTGGTATGACGGCAAGGAGTACGGCTTCCCCTTCACCGTGCTCAACATGTTCATGTGGTATCGCTCCGACCTGCTGGCCGATCCCAAGGAACAGGCCGGCTTCAAGGCCAAATACGGCTATGACCTCGCCCCTGCCCAGGACTGGAAGCAATACCGCGACATCGCCGAATGGTTCTATCGCCCCGACCAGGGATTTTATGGCACCGCCTTGCAAGGCAAGCGCCACGAAGCGCTGTGGTACGAATGGCTCAATTTCCTCTACTCCTTCGGCGGCGACGTGCTCGACGTAAAGAGCGGCTCGGCCTGCGGCCCTGTCATCGTCAACAGCCCGAAGGCCGTCGCCTCGCTCGAATACTACAAGAGCCTGCTGCAGTTCTCGCCGCCGGACAGCCTCAACTATTTCTGGGACGACGTGATGGCGCTGATGCAGCAGGCCAAGGTCGCCGAGCTGATCATGTGGAACGACGCCACCTATGCCGTGTCGGTCGACACCACGGCATCGACGGTCGTCGGCAAGGTCGGCTTCGACCTCGTGCCGCAAGGCGATGGCGGCAAGATCGGCCAGGTCGAGGGCTGGACCTACCTCATCCCGGTCTATTCGAAGAACCCGCAGGCCGCCTTCCTCTTCGTCCAGTGGATGATGGGCTACGACCGCCAGCTCGAACAGCATCTCAATGGCGGCGCTTCGGGCCGGCCCGATGTCTATGCCTCGCCGGAGGTGCAGAAGCTGCCCTACGCCAAGGCCTCGATGGCGGCCAACGAACATGCGGTGCCGAAGGCGACGCTGCCGCAATCGGCTGAGATGACCGACATATTGGTGCGCGAACTCTCCTCCTACCTCGCCGGTGAGAAGGAAGCGCAGGCGGCACTCGACACGGCGGCGACCGATATCTCGACGCTGCTCGGTTCTTGCGCGCCAGTGACCTATCCGGCACGATAGGCCCCAAGCGTCGCGCAGAGGCTACCCGCAGCAGCGGGTAGCCGTTCTTGTACCCAGGAATTGCCCGTGACCAACCGCACTCCATCGTCCCGCGGAATGCCGCTCCTTGACCGTGGTGTGGGACCACTGCTGATGCTGCCGGCGACGCTGCTGGTCGTCGTCTTCCTGGTCGGTCCGTTCTACTACATGGTCTATACGGCGCTGACCGATCTCAGCTTCGCCGATGCGAGCCATTCCGGCGCCTTCATCGGCTTCGACAATTTCCGCAAGCTGATGCGCAATGATCCGTTCTTCTGGGCATCGTTCCTGCTGACGCTGAAATTCGTCATCATCGCCGTGCTGCTCGAATTCCTGATCGGCTTCGCGCTCGCCTTCCTGATCTTTCGCTTCGTCGCCAGCCAGCGGCTTTTGACCACGCTGCTGCTCATCCCGATGATGATCGCGCCGGTCGCCGTCGGGCTGATCTGGCGCCTGCTTTTGCAGGGCGACTTCGGCATGCTCACCTTCAACATGCGCAAGATCGGCTTGCTGGCGCAGAACGCGGCGGTGCTTTCGGCTCCCGATCTCGTCTTCCCAACCATCGTCGCCATTGATGTCTGGCAGTGGACGCCCTTCGTCACGCTGATCATGCTGGCCGGCATGATGAGCCTGCCGCGAGCACCGTTCGAGGCGGCAATGATGGACGGCGCCAAACCGTTCCAGATTTTTCGCGATGTCATGCTGCCGCTGCTCAGGCCCGTCATCGCCCTGGTGCTGCTTTTGCGCGGCATCGATGCCTTCAAGGAATTCGACAAGGTGTTTTTGATGACCGGCGGCGGCCCGGGAACGTTGACCGAACTGGTGTCGATCTATGCCTACCGCGTCAACTTCCGCAACTGGGACCTCGGCTACGGCGCCGCTGTCGCCTTCATGATCTATCTGGTGGTGCTGATCCTGTGCTCGGTCTTCTACAAGGCCGTCTACTGGACAGGCAGCAAGCCGGCGGCTGCGTTTTGAGGGCGCGTCGATGATCGATCAATCCACCAGCCGCGCCTGGAAGAGCTTTGCCTGGGCGGTGCTGCTGGTTGCCGTGGTGGTGGCGCTCACGCCTTACGTCTGGATGGTGCTGGCCTCGTTCAAGAACCGCGTCGACCTGTTGTCGTCGGTGCCGAAGTGGATTTTTTCGCCGACGCTCTCCAACTACCCGGCCGTCTTTATCGACAAGGAATACTGGCCGCTGGCGATCAACTCGGTGCTGATCTCGGTGTCATCGACCGTGCTCTGCATCCTCATCGGCGCGCCCGCCGCCTATGGCTTTGCCCGTTCCGACTTTCCCGGCAAGGAAGACCTGTTCTTCTTCTTCCTGACCACGCGCATGGCGCCGCCGATCTCGATCGCCGTGCCGCTGTTCCTGTTCTTCACCTCGCTTGGCCTGATCGACACCATCTACGCGGTGGTGATCGCCCACACCTCCTTCAATCTCTCGCTGGTCGTCTGGATGATGCGCGGCTTCTTCGCCGAAATCCCCAAGGAGATCGACGAAGCCGCGATGATGGATGGCCGCTCGCGCTTGGGCGCTTTCTTCTTCGTCGTCGCACCGCTGGCCGCACCCGGCATTGGCGCCACGGCGGTACTCTGCTTCATCCTGTCCTGGAACGAGTTCCTCTATGCCTTCATCCTCGTCGCCTTCGACGGCCGGCCGCTCACCGTCGGCATACCGGGACTGGTGACGCCGCATGGCACGCTCTGGGGTCAGGTCGCGGCGGTCGCCATCGTGGCGACGCTGCCGATCGTCCTCTTCACCTTCCTTGTCCAGAAACAGCTCGTGCGCGGCCTCACCTTCGGCGCGGTCAAAGGCTGATCTCAGGAGTTCGCATGGCAATCGTTTTCGACGGCGTCACCAAGGCCTTCCCGGACGGGACGGTGGCGCTGCAGGCGCTCGACCTCGCGTTCGAGCCGGGCGAGTTCCTCGTCCTGCTCGGCCCTTCGGGGTCCGGCAAGACGACGGCCTGCCGGCTGCTCGCCGGCCTCGAACGTCCGACAGCCGGCCGCATCATGGTCGAGGGCCGTGATGTCACCGACCTGCCGCCGCGCCTGCGCGGCATGGGCATGGTGTTCCAGAACTACGCGCTCTACAGCCACAAGAGCGTCTACGAGAACATCGCCTATCCCTTGCGCATCCGGAAGATGCCGGCCGCCGAGCTCGACCGCAGTGTGCGCGCCATGGCTGAGCTGCTCGAAATCACCCGTTATCTCGACCGTCGCCCGTCGCAACTGTCAGGCGGACAGGCGCAGCGCGTTGCCGTTGCCCGTGCGCTGGTCTGGCAGCCCAGCCTCTGCCTGATGGACGAACCGCTTTCCAACCTCGATGCGTTGCTACGCCTTCACATGCGCACCGAACTGAAGCGGCTGCATCGTGAGTTGAAGAAGACCTTCGTCTTCGTCACCCACGACCAGGAAGAGGCGATGACTTTGGCGACAAGGGTCGCGGTGCTGCGCGAAGGCGCGCTGATCCAGTTCGACGATCCGCGCGAAATCTATCGCCGGCCCGCCAATCGCTTCATCGCCGAATTCATCGGCCGCCCGGCGATGAACACCTTTGACGGCCATGTGCGTGGCGGCATCTTTCACGCCGACGGTTTTTCCTGCCCCTTGCCCGGCCGGCCGGATGGTCCGATCACCCTCGGCATTCGTCCGGAGCAGATCCAGCTCGTCGATGCCACCGCCGGCGATGCGATCAGCTTCGCCGTCGATGTCGTCGAACTGGTCGAACCGGATGTGCTGATCTTCGCCAGGAGCAAGGCCGACGCCCTGATCGTCAGGACCGTCAACGACGATCGCGCCTACGATCCCGGCCAGACGCTGCATCTGCGCTTTCCCGCAGCGGCGCTGCATGTCTTCGACGCAGCATCGGGAGCACGGCTGCCGTGAGCACGCTGCTTGCGTTTGTCCCACTGGTCGCGGCAGCGTTCGTCTGGTGGCAGTTCCACCGCTTCAACAATTCGAGGCGCTGGTTCTCGACCGGCGAGCTGATCTTCTGGGACGCCATCGCGCTGGTCATCCTGCAACTCGTCTGGCTGATCTGGTTCTAATGCATGTCGCCCAAAAGTGCGCAGCGGTTTTGGGACAACGACACGCATAAAGACAAAGACACAGCCGTTTCGTCAGTAGCCCAGCGCGCAACCGTCCTTGCGCGGATCGGAGGCGCCGGTGAGCGTGCCCTTGTCCCAGTCGATCAGCACCAGTTGACCACAGCCATGCGGCTCTTCCGCAATCGATACCTGATGGCCCCGCTGGCGCAAGCCGGCGATCGCCTCGGCCGGAATACCACGCTCCGCCAGCACTGCGTTCTCTTTGTAAAACACCCTTGGTGCATCGAGTGCCTGCTGCGGATCCATGCCGAAATCGAACATGTTGGTGAGCAAGTGAACATGGCCGAACGGCTGGTAGCCGCCGCCCATCACCCCGAACGGCATCACCGCCCGGCCATTTTGCGTCACCATGCCCGGCATGATGGTGTGCATGGGACGTTTTCCCGGCGCGATGCGGTTCGGATGGTCCGCTGCGAGCTGGAAGCTCTTGCCGCGATTCTGCAGCACCACTCCGGTCTTCGGCCCCACCACGCCGCTACCGAACGAGCCGTAAGTCGAGTTGATGAAGCTGACCGCGTTCCGATCGCGATCGACCACGGAGATGTAGACGGTGTCGCTCGGCTGCAGCTCGAGCCGCGGCAAATGCGTCATGGCGCGGGCCGGATCGATGGCGGCGCGCAGCCGGTCGGCATGGGAGCTGGACAGTAACTGTTCCACAGCGACGTGGACGAAATTCTGATCGCCTATGAAATTGTCGCGGTCCTGATAGGCGAGCCGGCCGGCCTCGATCTCGAGATGCAGCCGCTCGGCGCCGTTCGGCTCCAGCGAACCGAGCGCAAAGCCGGAAAGCACATTGAGCATGATCAGCGCCGTCATGCCCTGATTGTTCGGCGGCATCTGATGGATGTCGTAGCCTTGGTAGGATGTAGCGACGGGCCTTACATAGTCGCCCTTCGTCGCCGCAAAATCCTCAAGCGCATGCAGCCCGCCGAGGGCACGCAGACGCTCCACCATGTCGGCGGCGACCGCGCCTTCATAGAAACCGGCGCGGCCCTGCCTCGAGACGATACGCAAGGTTTCCGCCAGCTCCGGTTGTCGATGCAGGTCACCGGCCTGCGGCGCCCGTCCGTTCGGCAGGAAGATGCGCGCGGCATGCTCGTTGGCGGCGAGCAGGGCGACCTCGTCAGCCCAATCGAAGGCGACGCGGTCGTGAACGACATAGCCCTGTTCGGCATAGCGTATGGCGGGCGCCAGCGCTGCGTCGATGCCCTTGTTGCCGTGATCGTCAAGCAGCCGGCACCAGGCGTCGATGGCGCCCGGCACGGTGACCGCATGCGGGCCGGACTCGGGCAACCCGTCATACCCCTTGTCCAGATACCACTCGGCTGTCGCGGCTGCGGGTGAACGCCCTGAGCCGTTGAAGGCGAGGACATCGCCCTCGCCCTTAGGACTGTAGAGAACAAAACAGTCGCCGCCAATGCCGGTCGATTGCGGCTCGACGACCGCTTGCACCGCCGCCGCGCACACGGCCGCATCCATCGCGTTGCCGCCGGACCGCAGCATGTCGACCGCAGCCAGCGTCGCCAGCGGATGCGAAGTCGCAGCCATCGCTTCCGTCGTGCGCACCGGCGACCGTCCGGGGAATTGAAAATCACGCATGCAATCGCCTCCGATGGTCCCCGCCCGCCAACAGTAACGTCAATGCTTGATACGGTCGCGCATCGCGTACCACAGCATGCCGAGCACATAGAGCGGACCGCGCAGCGCCGTGCCGCCGGGGAACGGCATCGGGGTCAGCGTCGAGAACAGATCGAGGCGTGACGAATCGCCGGTGATCGCTTCGGCGAGCAGCTTGCCCGACAGCGTCGACAGGATGCCGCCCTTGCCGGAATAGCCATGCGCGAAATAGACCTCGCCATAGTGCCCAACATGCGGCAGCCGCGACGTCGTCACCGAAACCAGCCCACCCCAGGCGTG
This sequence comes from Mesorhizobium sp. P2_E10, assembly GCF_056404235.1. NCBI lineage: Bacteria > Pseudomonadati > Pseudomonadota > Alphaproteobacteria > Hyphomicrobiales > Phyllobacteriaceae > Mesorhizobium > Mesorhizobium sp. P2_E10. The sequence goes on along the minus strand of NZ_JBFUEK010000012.1, from coordinate 36,437 downwards.
GTCGATGCGACAGCCCTTCAGTTGCGGAAATGTGGCTTCCATATGCGGCCGCACGAAGCCGGCAATGTCGGCCGGCGGCGACGGCGTGTAGCGCTCGCCGCCACCGAACAGCAACCGTCCGTCTGCCGACATGCGGTAGTAGTTGACGACGAAACGCGTGTCGGACACCGCGACATTGGCCGGGATGACATTGCGCTTGCCCTCCAGCGGCTCGGTGGCGACGATGTAGTTGCCGACCGGCATGATGCGGCTGTTGACGCGCGGCTCCAGCCCATGCAGCAGCGCATCGCCGGCCAACACGACATGTTTGGCCCGCACCGCCCCCTTCGCCGTCGAGACCCGGATCGGCGGCTCGCGCTCCAGCTTCATCGCCACCGAATTCTCATGAATAACGACGCCGGCGGCCACGGCGGCACGGGCAAGACCGAGCGTGTAGTTCAGCGGATGCATGTGGCCACCAAGCGGCTCATACATGGCCCCGTGGTAAGGCGTGTCGACCTTGGCCCGCGCGTCCGCCGCCGACAGGATCTCGACATCGCGAAACTTCATCACGCTCTGAAGGCATTTCGCCTCTTCTTCGAGATCCCTAAGATCGGAGCCGTTGACCGCGCCGACCAGATGGCCGGTCAGTCTCAGGTCGCAATCGATGGCGTGGCGCTCGATGATGTCGAGCACCAGGCCGCGCGCCTCGAAGGCGAGGTCGAACAGCGCCTTCGCCCGCTCGGGGCCGTAGAGCTTGACCAGCCCCTTGGCGCCCTTGCGCAGGCCGGGAATCATCTGGCCGCCATTGCGGCCCGACGCCCCCCAGCCGATCTTGCCGCCTTCGAGCAGCACCACCTTCAGGCCGCGCTCGGCGGCATGAAGGGCGGCGGACAGGCCGGTGCAGCCGCCGCCGACCACCACCAGGTCGGCCTCGACATCGCCTGCCAGCGACGGATGATCCGGCGCCGGATTGGCGGTGGCGACATAATAGGAGTTGCCGATATCGAGACCGGAATTGAAACCCGTTGAGCTGGAGGCCATGATCACACCTTCAGCAACAAATGGTCGCGTTCCCAGCTCGTCACCACGCTCTGGAACAGGTCGAGTTCAACGCTCTTGACGCGCAGATAGGTCTGGTAGAAATCCTCGCCGAGCAATGCCCGCACTGGCTCGCAAGCGGTGAATCGGTCGAGCGCCTCCTCCATGGTTTTCGGCAGCGTGCTTTTGATCTTGTAGGCATTGCCCGATGCTTCCACCGAGCGCGCCAGTTTCTGCTCGACGCCGAGATAGCCGGCGAGCAGCGAGCCGGCGATCGCCAGATAGGGATTGCAATCCGCACCCGGCAAGCGGTTCTCCACCCGTCTTGCGGCACGCCCGCCGGCCGGCACGCGCAGGCCGCAGGAACGGTTGTCATGCGACCATTCGATGTTGGCCGGCGCGCTGTGGTTCGGCCGGATGCGGCGGAACGAATTCACGTTCGGCGCAAACAGCGGCATGATCTCAGGCACGTACTTCTGCAGGCCGCCGATGAAATGGTCGAACATTTCGGTGTCGGCATCATCAGCGCTGGCAAACAGCGCCGCGCCGGTCTTCTCATCGACGACGGACATGTGCAAATGCATCGAGCTTCCCGCCTGCGCGGCGATCGGCTTGGCCATGAAGGTGGCATGCATGCCGCTCTGTTGTGCGGCCTGGCGCGTCAGCCGCTTGAACAGCAGCACCTGGTCGGCTAGCGACACCGCATCGCCATGGAGCAGATTGATCTCCAACTGCGCGGTGCCCGATTCATGGATCAGCGTGTCAAGCGGCAGGCCGGCGGCCGCGGCATAGTCATAGACGCGCCGGATCACCGGCTCGAATTCTTCCAGCGCCACCATGTCATAGGGATGCTGTGAGCCTTCGGCGCGGCCATTGGCGCCGACCGGCGCGGTCAGCGGCTGGTCTGGATTGGGATTGGGCGCGGTCAGATAGAATTCCACCTCCGGCGCCACCACCGCCCGCCAGCTGCGCTGGCGATAGAGATCGAGTACGGCGCGGAGCACATGACGCGGCGAGGCCATCCATGGCCTGCCGTCCATGTGGAAGGCGTCTGCGAAGACGTACGCTTTGCCAACACCGCCGCCCGGCGCCAGGCACAGCGTCGAGACGTCGGGCACCATGCGCATATCCGGATCCTGATAGGCAAAGCCTTCATCGATCGAGCCGGAATAGCGGCCATCAATGCTGACCAGGAAAGCGCTGCTCGGCAGATAAAGCGCGCGGTCTTCCAGCGCCTTGAGAAACTTCGCCGTCGGCAGCGCCTTGCCGCGCAGCACGCCGTTCATGTCTGGCACCAGGCACTCGACTTCGGTGATGCCGTGCTGAGCGAGCCAGCTCTTGGGATCGTTGCCGGTGAAGAGAGTGGTGTTGGTATTTTTGTCCTGCATTTTGGTTCACGTACCTACGAGAGAGAGTATGGCTTGCGCGGCCACATCCGTTCCAGGGGTCAGCGCCATCCGGGCTGCATTCTCCCTGAGGCGGGCGCGCATGACATCGTCGGCCAGCAGACCGAGAATGGCTCTCTCCAATCCCCCTTCGGTCCAGGCATCGCGGCCGATATGGTCGCCGACGCCCGTCTCTCCCGCGCGTTGCGCATTGTCATGTCCGTCCCAGCAATAGGGCATGATCAGCGACGGCACGCCGAAGCGCAGCGCCTCGCAAAAGCTGTTGTTGCCGCCGTGATGGATGAACAGGTCAGACTTCGCCACCACAGAAGGTTGCGGAAACCAGGCGTCGAGATAGACATTGTCCGGCACCGCGCGATAGGCGTCGCGCAGTCCGCCGGCATTGACGATGAAGCGCGCCGGCATCCTGTCGAAGACGGCCAGCATGCGCTCGATCAGACCGACATCCATGGCGCCAAGGCTGCCGAAGCTGACATAGACCAGCGGCCCGCCATTGCGCGGAAACACCGGCACCTCGAACGGCCCCTCCGAGCGCACGCAGCCTTCGAGATAAATGAAGCGTTCGGGGTCGAGCGGCTCGGCACGCTCGCGCCGTACGATCGCCGGCGTCAGCAGCAGGTTGAGATCGGGTGACGTCTCGAGAAAAAGGCCTTTGGGCAGCGGCGCCAGGCCGGAATCCGCGCGAAAACGGTTGAAGCGGTCATGTGCCGGCGCCGAGGCCGACAGATAGCGCGCCTCGAACGCCTCGCGCTGCGGGTCGTCGGCAGCCATCCCGGAGAGGTAAGGTGGCACCTCGGCATCCGGCAGCTCTGTCTCGGCGCAGGAGACGACACGCACCCACGGGCAACCGGCGGCAGCAATCGCCGGGAACATGATGACATTGTCGAGCACCACGGCATCCGGCTTCAGACGCGCCAGCAATTGGCGCAGGGGCGCCTCGGCATTGACCGCCGTGTCGACGATCGCTTGCCAGGTCGGCGCGACATAGGTTTCGAGCTGGTCGATCGGGCTCAGCCGGAAATGCGGCAGATGCCGGCGCACGAACGCCTGCCAGTAGCTCTGGCGGTCACTGTCGCTTAGCGGCTCGTCGGTCGGCAGCTGGTATTCCTGGAAACCATAGTCGGCAAAGACGCCGGAGAAACCGGCATGGCAGATGAAGACGGGCCGGGCGCCCCGTGCGCGCAATGCCTGTGCGATACCGACGCAATTCAACGCGGCGCCGAAACTGGCTTCGGGAAACAGCGCGATGGTCGGGCTGGCTTTACGCGTCAATTATTCCTCTTCAGTCCGGCCGGCTGATCATGCCGAACAGTGCGGGAGCTCCGCGGCTGGCCGCTTGCGGTCGCTGGTTGCGGGAGAGCCGCAGGTGGATGCGAAGCAGATCGGCAGCCACCTCATACTGCCGGCTTTCAAGATAGTCGAGTATGCCTAAGTGTTCGCGCAGCGATTGCCGCAGCCGGAAGACGTTGACGCCGGCATAGATGCCAGGCAACCGGCGCAGGCGGAGATGATCGGCCAGCGCATCCGACACAAAGCGGTTGGCGCAGCCTTCGGCGATCATGCCGTGGAAATCCATGTCCAGCCGCTGGAACTCGCGCGTGTCGAAGCTTGCGTCCGGCAACGCCGACAGTACCTCCATGCCCTGGCGCAACGCTGCCGCCCGCGCACCGTCCAGCCGGAAGCCAGGCGCCAGGATCGCAGCCGGCTCCAGCAGCAGGCGGAATTCATAGCTCTCGCCTTGCGCCTCCGGATCGTCCGGCGCGCGCCGGAACAGCCAGGACTGGCCGGGCGCACGATCAAGCAGATTCTCGTCAGTCAGTTTGTTAAGCGCTTTTAGTACCGTCTTGCGATCAGCATCGTACCGCCGCATCAGCCCGGCGACGGTCACCGTCTGGTCCAGCCGGCGCGCCGAGCGGTCGCGCAGGATCGCTTCCGCGAGTTCGTCTTCCTCGGCACTCGGGAGCTCGGCGGCGATCGCCGGCTGCGCGGCGAGATCGACCGCCAGGTGATAACCCGTGTCGGCCTCCCAGCGCACCACGCCCTGCCCGGCAAGCAGGCTGAGTGCGGCGCGCACCGGCGTGCGCGAGACATTACAGAGCGAGGCGATCTGCTGTTCGGGCAGGCGCGCGCCGGGCTCAAAACCGCGCTGGCGCGCGACATCGAGGATGCGCTGCGCCAGATCGAGATGGTTGGTGCGAGGTCGTCGGGCTGCGGCTTGCATGACTGGTCTCGGCGGACGGAAGTGACTGCATTTGGTTTGACCGATCGCCGAACGGACGCAATCGGCCAGATTCCTCGGTCGGTTGGCAAATTATGGATTGACGTACTTTTTTCTGCAATAGTACTGTCAGCACAATCGGCGAGAAAAGACCGAGGGAACAGGATCGAGCCAGCGGCACGGGTCGCCGGCCTTGGTTCGGCGATGAATTCGACGATCAAACCGAATGGGAGTCTGCCATGACCGCTACCAGCCTGCGGCGCCGTGCGCTCAATATATCTTCAATCGCTCTCGGCCTTGCTCTGGCGCTGTCGGCGCCGGCTGCCGCCGCCGACCTCGTCATCTCCAACTGGGACGGCTACATGGCGCCCGACGCCATGGCCGCCTTCAAGACCGCGACCGGCATCTCCGGCGAAGTGGTGGTGCACGCCACCAATGAAGAGATTATGGGCAAGCTGATTGCCGCCGGCGGCAAGGGCTATGACGTGGTTTTCGTCTCCTCGCCCTTCGCCGAAGTGTTGAACAAGCTCGGTCTGACCGAGCCGGTCGATCACGCCAAGATCCCCAACCTCGCCAACCTCTATCCCGAGGCGACCAAGCTGCCGCACGATGTCGGCAACGCTTTCTCGGTTCCCTACACCTGGGGCACGACGGGCCTCTGCTACCGCTCGGACCTGGTCAAGACGGCGCCGACCAGCTGGAGCGACTTGCTCGCGCCTTCCGATGAGCTGAAGGGCAAGACCACCATGCTGGCGACCGACCGCTGGTTGCTGGCCGCCGGCCAGCTCGACAAGGGCTATTCGGTCAACGAGACCGATCCGGCCAAGATGGCCGAGGTCAAGGACCTGCTGATCTCCGCCAAGAAGACCTTGCTCGCCTATGACGACACCACCTTCTATTCGAAGCTGGTGTCAGGCGAAGCGTTGATGGTGCAGGCCTGGGACGGCTGGTGCAACTACGGCATCGCCGACAAGCCCGAGATCAAATATGTGATTCCGAAGGAAGGCTCGGACCTGTGGGTCGACACGATGGTGGTGATGAAGGCTTCCGAGCACAAGGACGCCGCCTTCCAGTTCATCAACTTCATGCTCGACGCCAAGAACCACGCCTGGGCTGCGCAGAACATCGACTACAAGGTGCCGAACAAGCCGGCGATGGAAAGCCTGCCGGCCGATTTCCTGGCCAAGTTCCCCAACATGGCGATGCCGGTGGCCGACCTCGTCAAGTTCGAACAATTGCGTGACGTCGGCGAAGCCCAGCGCGACTATTCCAAGATCGTCAGCGAGATCAAGGCCGCGCAGTAAGCCGCGGCAAATCAGAGATCACAACCGACGGCGGATTTCCGCCGTCGGCTGCTGAATGCGGTGCCCCAATCGTGTCCTCAACCAGACTTCGCTCCTCCTTGCTGATGGCGCCGGCACTGGCCTGGCTGACCGCCTTGATGGTGGTGCCATGCGCGCTGGTGCTGGCGCTCGCCTTCTTCCGGCGCGGCATCTATGGCGGCATCGAATACACCTTCACGCTGGAGAATTTCGGGCTGGTCTTCGACCCGCTCTATGCCGGCATCTTCTTGAACTCGGCGCGCATTGCCGGCACCGCAACCCTGATCGCGGTGGTGATCGGTTACGCCGCGGCTTATGCCATCGCGGCTGCGCCCCGCCGGCTGCAGCCGGTGTTCCTGTTCTTCGCCGTGCTGCCCTTCTGGTCCAACTATCTGATCCGCACCTATGCCTGGATCGTGCTGCTCAACCGCGAGGGCCTGATCACCCAGCTCTTGCGCTGGTTTGGCTACACCGGCGAGCCGCCGTCGATGCTCTATACCGAAGGCGCTGTCATCGCCGGCCTCGTCTACAACTATCTGCCCTTCGTCATCCTCGCCTGCTACGCGCCGCTGTCGCGGCTGAATCCCGAGCTTGCCGAAGCCTCGCGCGACCTAGGCGCCTCGGCCACAACCACATTTCGCCGTGTCATCCTGCCACTCACCGTGCCCGGCATCGCCGCCGGCGCGGTCTTCGTCTTCGTGCTGTCGATCGGCAATTTCGTCACCCCGGCGCTGCTCGGCGGCGGCCGCTTCCAGATGATCGGCAACCTCGTCTACGACCAGTTCCTGACCGCCAATGACTGGCCCTTCGGCGCCGCACTCGCCATGGCGCTGATCGCCATCATGCTGCTGGTGCTGATGGCGCAGGCGCTGGCCGCCAATCGCGCCTCGGGCCAAACCGCGCAAGCCGGGGGCGACGCCGATGGCTGAGCGCTCCCCCGCTACGCGGCGCACGCTCTGGCTGGTGCTCGGCCTCGTCTTCGCCTTCCTCTACATCCCGATCGCCGTGCTGGTGGCGCTGTCGTTCAACGAGGGCGGGCTGCCGACCGCATGGTCCGGGTTTTCGCTGAAATGGTATGTCTCGCTCGCCGGCAATTCCGCGATCCTCTCCGCTGCACTGAACACGCTGATCGTGGCGCTGGTCTCGACCGCCATCGCCACCTTGCTCGGCACGCTGCTGGCGATCGGCGTCGAGATGCGCCGGCAGTACGGCAAAGGACTGGAAGCACTGATCTTCGCGCCGATGATCATTCCCGACATCGTGCTGGCGATCGCGCTGCTCTCGTTCTTCTCGATGCTCAACATCACCATGGGCCTGCACACCATCATCCTCGCGCATGTCGTCTTCAACCTCGCCTTCGTCTGCTCGGTGGTGCGCGCGCGGCTGAAGAGTTTCGACTGGTCGATCGTCGAGGCCTCCGCCGATCTCGGCGCCTCCGCCATCACCACCTTTAGGCGCGTCACCTTGCCGGTCATCCTGCCGGCGGTGATCGCCGGCGCGCTGCTCGCCTTCACGCTGTCGGTCGACGAGTTCATCATCGCTTTCTTCACCGCCGGCGCCGGGCGCACCTCGACCACGCTGCCGATGCAGATCTACGCGATGATCCGCTTCGGCATCACGCCGGAGATCAACGCGCTGGCGACCATCGTCATGGCTGTCTCGATCACCGCGCTGACCCTGTCGCAGCGGCTCAACCGTGGGATCATCGGCCAATGAGCGAACCGCGTACGCTGCTGGCCATCGATCATGTGTCGAAGAATTTCGGCCGCGTCACCGCGGTCGACGGCATTTCGCTCGACATCCGCGAGAACGAGTTCTTCGCGCTGCTCGGTCCGTCCGGCTGCGGCAAGACCACGCTGTTGCGCATGCTGGCCGGCTTCGAGACGCCCAATGACGGGCGCATCCTGCTCGATGGCAGGGACATCGCGAAAATCCCGCCCAACAAGCGGCCGGTCAATCTGATGTTCCAATCCTACGCGCTGTTTCCGCATATGAGCGTCAGGGCCAATGTGTCCTACGGCCTCGAAATGGAGCGCTTGCCGACCAGCGAAATCCGCTCCCGTGTCGACGCCATCCTGGCGACCACCGAACTCGTCGCCTTCGCCGATCGCAAGCCGGAGCAATTGTCGGGCGGCCAGAAGCAGCGCGTTGCGCTCGCCCGGGCCTTGGTCAAGCGGCCGCGGCTGCTGCTGCTCGACGAGCCGCTCGGCGCGCTCGACAAGAAACTACGCGGCGCCATGCAGCTTGAGTTGAAGCGCCTGCAGCACGAGGTCGGCATCACCTTCGTCATCGTCACCCATGACCAGGAGGAGTCGCTCGTCATGGCCGACCGCATGGCGGTGTTGAAAGACGGCAGACTGCTGCAATGCGATACGCCACACGCGATCTACGAACATCCGGCAGACCGTTTCGTTGCCGACTTCATCGGCGTGATGAATTTTGTTCCGGGCAAGGCCACGGCTGACGGCGTGGTGGCGGCCAACGGTGCACGGATCGCTGGCAAACTTCCCGCCACGCTTTCGCCGGGCGCTGCTGCGGTCGCGTCGGTGCGGCCCGAACGTATCCGGCTGTTTCCGTCAGCTGAGACAGTCAACCGTGTTGCCGGCACCGTTGAGGCGCTCGCCTACCACGGGCTCGACCTGCAACTGCATGTCCGCACCGCTTTGTCGCCAAAACCATTCCTGGTGCGCGTCACCGCTGACGCCGCCGACCGCCGGCCGGTTTCATCAGGCGACGCTGTCGAACTCGGCTGGGACGCCGCCGACGTCAGAATTTTCGCAGAGTGATTGAAGGAGAGCTTGATGGCGCAGAAGACGATCGCGTTTTTCCCCGAAGCGGCCTTTGGCCCGGCGCTCAATTCCGTCGGCATCGCCCAGGCGGTCGAGGCGCGCGGCCACAGGGCGGTGTTCCTGTCCGATCCCGGCTTCGTCGATGTCTACAAGGGTTACGGCTTCGAGGCCCATCCGGTGAACCTGTCCGAGCCGATGCCGCCCGAACAGATGGCCAAGTTCTGGGAAGACTTCATCAACGGCCACATCCCGAATTTCCGCAAATCGCCCTACGACCAGGTCGACAACTACGTCAAGGATTGCTGGACGGCGATCGTCGACAGCGCCAAATGGGCGCAGAAGGATCTGCCGCGGGTTCTCAACGCCATCAAGCCAGACGTGATCTGCGTCGACAACGTCATCCTGTTTCCGGCGATCAAGCAGTATGGCAAACCCTGGGTGCGCGTCATCTCCTGCTCGGAAAACGAGATCGAGGACGAGGATATCCCGCCGCATCTGTCCGGCTGCGGCGAGAACGACCATGCCGGACACCAGCGCTACCGCGATCATTTCAACGCCGTGATCAAGCCGATCCATGACGACTTCAACGCGTTCCTCAACGCCAACAACGAGGCGCCCTATCCGATCGGCCAGTTCTTCGAGGCTTCGCCCTACCTGAACCTGCTGCTTTATCCAGAGGCAGCAAAATTCAAGCGCCGCCATCCGCTCGATCCGGCAAAATTCCAGTATCTGGAAGGCTGCGTGCGGCAGGAGAAGCCCTACACTGTGCCGACTTTTGCTGAGAATAATGACGGGCCGCTGCTCTATGTCTCCTTCGGCAGCTTAGGGGCCGGCGATGTCGAGCTGTTGAAGCGCATCATCACGACGCTCGGCAAGACCCGCTACCGCGCACTGGTCAATGTCGGCGGCTACAAGGACCAGTACACCGACGTGCCCGGCAACGTCATCGTCGACAGCTGGTTCCCGCAGCCCTCGGTCATCCCGCAGGTCGATGCGGTGATCCACCATGGCGGCAACAACTCGTTCACCGAGTGCCTCTATTTCGGCAAGCCGGCCATCATCATGCCCTATGTCTGGGATGGCCACGATAACGCCACGCGCGTCGAGGAAACCGGCCACGGCTTCGGCATGCCGCGCTACGACTGGACCGATGCCGAGCTGGTCGCAAAGCTGGAAGCTTGCCTGACCGACCCGAGAATGAAGGCGAAGCTGGGGAAGACCTCGGCGCAGATGCAATCGCAGAATGGACCGGAGAAAGCCGCCTGCCTGCTGGAGAAGCTGCTGTGACCTCCTCCGTGCCACACCTCTACCAAGCCTCCACCCGCACCGACCTCGTCGACTGGGGCGCGCAGCCGGATGCGCTGGAAGGCGCTTCGCACTCGACCGGCAGGCTGGTGCACAAGGGGCCGAACAACCAGCCGGAATCCGGTATCTGGGTCTGCACCCCCGGCCGCTGGCGGCTGGCGATCCCGCGCGACGAATTATGCCATTTCGTCGCCGGCCGTGCGACCTACCGATCTGATGTCGGCGAGGTGATAGAAGTCGCCGCGCAAACCGTGGTCATGTTCCCGGCCGGTTGGGTGGGCGAATGCACCGTCCACGAGACCATCCGCAACATCTACATGCTGGCCTGATCACTGGAGTTCCAAAACATGCCGACACCTTATTGGCCGAACGCCGCCTATGTAGCGCTGGACGACTGGGGCGCAAGTTCGTCGCCGCTCGCCGGTTCGCCACATGCATCGGGCAAGATCCTGTCCCAGAATCCGGACGGATCGAGCGAGTGCGGCCTCTGGTCATGCACGCCGGGCACGCGCCACATCATCTTCGCCGCCGATGAGTTCTGTCATTTCCTGTCCGGGCGCGGCAGCTACGTCCATGACAACGGCGAACAGATCCCGGTCGAGGCCGGCACGCTGGTGTTCTTCCCAGCCGGCTGGACCGGCATCTCCGTCATCACCGAAACGCTGACCAAGGCCTTCATGTGCCGGTGAGCACCCAGGAACAGTTTCAAGGAATATCCGGATGACCACCACGCCAATCATGAAATCGCCGCTCACCATCACCGAACTTGTCGACTGGGGCATCATCCCCACCATGATCGAAGGCGAATCCCGCACCTCCGGCAAGCTGCTGCACAAGGGGCCGGAGGGCCGTTCCGAATGCGGTCTATGGGTCTGCACGCCGGGCAAATGGCATTGTCACGTCACCCGCGACGAGTTCTGCCATTTTCTCGAGGGCCGCTGCACCTACGTCCACGAATCCGGCGAGGTGATCGAGATCGAACCGGACACGGCAGCGTTCTTCCCACAGGGCTGGAAGGGCATCTGCACCGTCCATGAGACCATCAAGAAGGTCTACATGATCCGCTGAGCGGGCTTGAAAGGACGACCATGGATTTCTCCGCTGACCGGCCGACATTCTTCGTCAATCCGGACTGCCGGCCGATGACCGGCTCGAACAAGCCGGTGATCGATCCGGCGACGCTGGAAACGGTTGGTGCCATCGCTGCGGCAACAGACGGCGAGATCGATGCCGTGCTGACCGCGGCGACTACGGCGCAAGCGGCGTGGAAAAGGCTCGACGCCAAGAGCCGCGCCAAACATCTGCATGCCGTCGCCAATGCCATCGAAGCCGCCGACTTCACCCGCTGTGCCGAGCTGATGGTCCGCGAGATGGGCAAGCCCTATCCGGAAGCCATCGGCGAGATCGCCAATTGTGCACCGATCTTCCGCTACTATGCCGAAATGGCGCGCGACGATGCCGGCAAGATTGCCGGCACGACGCAGGCCGGTTCGTTCCAGTACGCGCGCTACGAGCCCTACGGCACCTCCGTCCACATCATGCCCTACAACTTCCCGATCCTCTTGATGTGCTGGACCGTCGCCGCTTCGCTTGCCGCCGGCAACGCCTGCATTGTCAAGCCGGCCGAGGCGACGACGCTGTCCACGCTCGACTACATGACCGTGTTCCGCTCGCTGCCCGAAGGGCTGGTCTCCTGCCTGCCCGGCGGCGCGGCGACCGCACAGGCGCTGATCGCCTCGGAACGCACCCACGCGGTCGCCTTCACCGGATCGGTCGCGGCCGGCAAGGCGGTCGCCGTCGCCTGCGCTGAGCGCATGAAGCCATGCGTCATCGAGGCCGGCGGCAGCGATCCCATGATCATTTCCGCGCACGCCCCGCTCGAAGTCGCGGCGGCCGGCAGCGTCACCGCCGCGTTCCACCTCACCGGCCAGGTCTGCACCTCAGCCGAACGGTTTTTTGTGGTCGATGCCGTTCATGACCGCTTCGTCGAGCTATTCGCCGAAAGGACGCTCGCGCTGCGGATCGGCAACGGGCTGGACAAATCCGAGATCGGACCGCTGGTCAGCGAGGCGGCGCGGGCGAAGGTCATGCGGCTGGTGGACGACGCGGTCGCGCACGGCGCAAAGGCGGTCACCGGCGGGCGCATTCCACCGGCGCACACTATCGGCTGGTTCTACGAGCCGACGATCCTGACCGGCGTCACCCCCGATATGGCGATCGTGCGCGAAGAGTGTTTTGGGCCGGTCGCCGCGATCTGCCGGGTGAAAGATTTCGACGAGGCGATCAGGCTCGCCAATGACAGCCCGTTCGGGCTCGGCGCCTCGGTCTTCACCACCGATCTTGCCGAGGCGCATGAGGCGGCCGAACGGCTCGAGGCCGGCATGGTCTGGATCAACAACCCGCTGATCGACAATGACGCCTTGCCGTTCGGCGGCTGGAAGGCCTCAGGCCTCGGCCGCGAGCTCGGTCGCCAGGGGCTCGATGCTTTCCGCCGCTCGAAGATGGTGATCATCGACCACAAGCCTGAGATCCAGGGTTGGTGGTATCCCTATCCCGACAGCTGGTTCCGCGAAGCCGGCGGCCGCAAGCATGTTTGAGGCAACGCGGCCAGAAGCAACAGCTCAGCCGATGCTTTCGCCGCCGTCGATCACCAAGGCCTGGCCGGTCATGAAGGACGAGCGGTCGGAGACGAGGAACAGGATCGCTTCGGCAATTTCCTCGGCGCTCGCCCAGCGCCCCATGGGGATCTTGGTTCGCACATAGCGCTCGATCGCCTCGCGCCCGCCCATCTGGGCGATGAACGGCTCGTTGAACGGCGTGTCGACCCAGCCCGGACAGAGCGCATTGACGCGGACATTGTGCCGGGCATAGTCGAGCGACATCTGCCTAGTCATCGCCACCACGGCATGCTTCGACGTCGCGTAGGCGATCATCTCGCGGTCGTAGAACACCCCTGAATTGGAAGCGGTGTTGAGAATGACGCCGCCGCCCTGTGCGACCATCGACGGCATGACAACCCTCGCCGCCAGAAACTGCGCCCGCACATTGATCCGCCAGGAGGCATCCATGCCGTCGATGCCGACCTCGGTCAGCGTGCCGCCGACCTGGATGCCGGCGTGATTGTGCAGGATGTCGATGCGTCCATGGCTGCCGAGCGTTCCCGCGATAAGCTGCTCGACCGCTGCGTCCTCGCCGACATCGGTCGCCACCGCCTCGGCCCTGCCGCCGGCAGCGCGGATGTCGCAGGCTGTTGCTTCACCGGCAGCCTGATCCCGGTCGGCGATCACCACCACCGCCCCTTCTCTGCCCATGATCATGGCGCCGGCGCGCCCGATGCCCGACCCGGCGCCCGTCACCACGGCGATGCGATCTCTCAGAATCATGATGTCGTCTTTCAGTGCGATGGTTTTCGTTGGCGCAATTGCCATTGGGCAAGCACCACGAGCAGGATTGAGGCGACCAGCACGATCGTCGCGATGGCGTTGATCTCCGGCGTCACCCCGCGCCGGATCGAGGCAAAGACATAGATCGGCAAGGTCGTCTGCGCGCCGGCAACGAAGAAGGCGACGATGAAATCGTCGAACGAAAATGTGAAGGCGAGTAGGAAACCGGCGATCACCGCCGGCATGATCTGAGGCAGCACGATCGAGCGGAACGTCGTCAGCGGCGTGGCGTAGAGATCGCTCGACGCCTCGACCAGATTGCGGTCGAGGCTACCGAGACGGGTGCCGACGATCATCGCCACCAATGCCATCGAAAACAGCCCATGCGCGGCGATGATCGAGCCATAGCCAAGTGCCAGGCGCGGCGGCTGGTCGTTTGGCCACAGCGAAGCGAGAAACGGATTGACGACGGCAAACAGCTGGACGAGCGCGACCAGCGTCGAGATGCCGATGACGACGCCCGGAACGACGATTGCCGCACCGAGCAGCGCGTCGAAGACAGCCCGCGTCCGCACGCTGACGCGCTGCAGGCCGAGTGCTGCCGCGGTGCCGCACAGTGCTGCCAGCAAGGCGCTGGTGGTGGCGATGAACAGGCTGTTCTTCAGCGCTTCGACCAGGAACGGATTCGCCAGCGCCTTGCCATACCACTGCACTGAAAAGCCGGTGAACTCGCTGGCGTGGTGGCCGGCGTTGAAGGAGAACAGCACGACAAGCGCGATCGGCAGATAGAGGAAGGCAAACACCGCAACGACGAAGGCGCGCATCAGATCAGATCCACCCGGCGCGCGCCCGACAGTCGGGTCGAGATGCGATTGGCGGCAATCAGCACCACCACCGAAACCAGAACCAGCGTGATGGCGATGGCCGAGCCGAACGGCCAGTTGCGCGACTGCAGGAACAAATCGACCAACGCATTGCCGATGAAGAACACCTTGCCGCCGCCAAGCAGCGTCGGGATCAGATACTCGCCGAGCAGCAGGATCATCACCAGCGAGAAGCCGGTCATCACGCCGGGCAGCGATAGCCTGAGCGTCACGCCGAGGAATGTCGAGATGGGCGTCGCGCCAAGATCGGCGGAAGCCTCCAGCAGCCGGCGGTCGAGCCGCTCGAGGCTGACATAGATCGGCAGGATCATCAGCGGCAGATAGCCGTAGACGATCCCGAGCAGCACCGCGCCCGGCGTGTTGATCAGCCTGACATCCTCGAACCCGACATAGGCCAGCAGCGCCGGGATGCCGCGCCCACCCAGCACATACATCCAGGCATAGGTCCGCATCAGAAGGCTGGTCCAGAACGGGATGACGACGAGCGCGAGCAGGATCAGCCGCCACCGCTCCGGCGCGCGCAGAGCGAGGTAATAGGCAACGGGATAGGCGACGAGGAGGCAGGCCAGCGCGCCTATTGGCGCCAGCACCATGGTGTTCCAGAAGGCGGTCGCCCGCGCCGGCAGATTGGCATATTGCGCTAAAGTGAAGGCGGCCTGGTAGCCGCCTTCCGGCGCCCGCTCGCCGACGCTAAAGACGGCGATGGCGACGAACGGCAACACCAGGAACACCACCAGCCACGCGGCTGCCGGACCGAGCAGCAAGGCGGTCACAAGATTTCTACGAAAAAGGCTGCCGTGCATGGAGAACTGTTCCCGGTTCCGGCGGACATATGCCCGCCGGTCAATTTTCTGCGGGACCGGCCGCTCAAGCCGACTTGAAGCGGGCCATCAGTTCGGCGCGACCCGGATCGGTCAGCGTCGCCGCCGCGCCAAATTCCAGCGGCTTCAACAGCTCCGCCGCGGGGTAGAGAATCGGGTTGTCCAGCACCTCCTTGGGCAGCAGCGCATTGACCCGCGCATCGGTCGACGGCGCACCATTGGCGAGGTGCTCCTTGACCGCAACTTTCGGTTTCATCAGGTAGTTGAGCAGCGCGTAGCCGGCCGGCTTGTTCGGCGCATCCTTGGGGATGGCGTAGAAGTCGGTCCAGATCTCGCCGCCTTCCTTGCCAAGCACATAGGCGATCTCGGGGATGTCGCGATTGAGCTGCGCCCCGTCATTGGTCCAGCACATCGTCATCCAGGCGTCGCCGGCGCGCATCGACGGCTGATAGTCGCTGGAAACCGCGAACAGATGCGGCTTGACCTTGAGCAGCAATTCCTCGGCCTTGGCGAGTTCGTCCGGCTTCAGCGAGTTGAACGAGAAGCCGAAATATTTCAGCGCATTGCCGATGGTGGTGAGCTGGTAGTCATGCACCATGGTGCGGCCATCGCCTTCGGCCATGGCCGTGTCCCAGAACTCCTTCCAGCTCGTCATCGGCTTGGTCAGCTTCTTGGTGTTGACGGAAAAACCTGTCGTGCCCCAGTTCTTCGGCACCGCATAGATCACGCCGTCGATGGTGCCTTCCGAGGTGAAGCGCGGGTCTTCCTGCGTGCCGTCGAAATTTGCCAGCTTGGCCATGTCGAGCGGTTCGATGATGGCGAGCTTCTTGTAGGTCGAGATCGTGTAGTTGGTCGGCACGAACAGGCTCCAGCCCGAAGCGCCGGCCTGCAGCTTGGCCAGCATCTCCTCGTTCGAGCCGAAGACGTTGACTTCGACCGCCACGCCGGTCTCGGCCTTGAAGCTCTCGAACGTCGCCGGGTCGTGGTAGTTGGGCCAAGTGGCGATCGACATGCGGTCGCCAAGGCTTTCCGCGGCGTAGGCCGGTGTCGGCATGATGCCGAGTTCGCGTGCCATCACCGCCGTTGCAACGCCAAGGCCGGTAAGGCCCAGGAACTCGCGGCGGCCGATCGAGCCGCGCTTCAGGCGCATTAATTGATCGACGAATTTTTCAGGGCTTATCGGCAGTCCGTCACGATATGATTTCGACATGTCTGTTTTCCCTCTGGTTGGTCCCGTTGTTCTTGGGGTCCGGAAACGCCAGCGGCGTCCCAGTGGCAAAGCCGATGGCGACGGGTTCACCCGGCTTGAAGAGATTGCCGTGGCCGATCACATGGTCGGCCTTGGCGAGCAGCGTTCCCATGCCCTCGACTTCGATCGCGTACTCCGCGGTCGAGCCGAGAAAAATCCGGTTGCGGACAATGCCCTTCAACCGGCCGCTTGCCGCGGCGCCGAGGCTGAGCGATTCCGGACGCAGGCTGACCGAAACGGCTTCGCCCTGGCGCAGCGGCGTCCGCTTGCGCGCCGCGATGACGGTGCCGTCGGTCAGCACCACCTCGACAAGGTCGCCCGAGAACCCGGCCACCGTGCCGCTCAACAGATTGGTCTTGCCGACGAAATCGGCAACGAAAAGATCGGCGGGCTCGTCATAGATCTCGCTTGGCTGTCCGAGCTGGACGATGCGGCCGCTATTCATGACGCAGACGAAATCGCTCATCGACAGCGCTTCTTCCTGGTCGTGGGTGACAAGGACGAAGGTAATGCCGAGTTCGCGCTGCAGGTTCTGCAGTTCGATCTGCATGTCGGTGCGCAGCTTCTTGTCGAGCGCCGCCAGCGGCTC
This sequence comes from Mesorhizobium sp. P2_E10, assembly GCF_056404235.1. Taxonomy (NCBI): domain Bacteria; kingdom Pseudomonadati; phylum Pseudomonadota; class Alphaproteobacteria; order Hyphomicrobiales; family Phyllobacteriaceae; genus Mesorhizobium; species Mesorhizobium sp. P2_E10. Next base: position 19,451 of record NZ_JBFUEK010000012.1, on the reverse strand, counting down.
GTCGAGCAACAGCACCGCCGGCTTGTTGACCAGCGCACGCGCCAGCGCGACACGCTGCTGCTGGCCGCCGGAAAGCTCATGGATCTTGCGGCGGCCATACCCGGCAAGCCGTACCATCGCCAGCGCTTCGCCTGCCCTTGAGGAGATCTCGCGGGCCGGCAGCCGCGGCCGGGCCTGGCGCAGGCCGTATGCGATGTTGTCCTCGACATCGAGATGCGGAAACAGCGCATATTGCTGGAACACCATGTTGACCGGCCGCCGATAGGGCGGCGTGCCGGCCATGTCCTGGCCACGGATGAACACCGCGCCTTCGGTTGGCTGTTCGAAGCCGCCGATCATGCGCAGGCAGGTCGTCTTGCCGCAGCCGGAGGGGCCGAGCAGCGCGACAAAGGCCGACGGCGGAATGGCGAGATCGATGCCACTGACCGCCGTCACGCTGCCGTAGCGCTTGGTCACGCCGCGAAACTCGATGTCGGGCACTGCGGTCAAGGCTGCGGGCTCCAGCGACAAGGCAATCTCGAAACGCTATCAGAGCCAATGGCGGCTGGTATATACCTCGCAGGTGGTATATTTGATCTATTTTCGCGTTTAAGGGGGTATAGGCTGAGCGCGTCCCGCAGCGACGACTACAACGACCTCGCCGCAGTCATCGCCGCGACACGCGAGACGAGCGGTGACCTTTTCGGCAAGGCGTTGGTCGGCTGGCTGCGGCAGCACGTCGGGTTCGATCACTGCGTGGTCTTCGGCTATCGCGGCGCGGTGCGCCCGCCCCTGCTGTTCGAGACCTTTTCGCAGGCCGAGAGTCACATCTTCGTCGCGCTCTATCAGGAAGGGCCCTATCTGCTCGACCCGTTCCACCATGCGGCGGTCGAGCGCAAGGAAGGCTTCTGGCGCATGCGCGAACTGGCGCCGGACCGCTTCTATGCCAGCGAATATTATCGCTCCTATTACAGCCAGACCAGGCTGGCCGAGGAGGTCGGCTTTTTCGTCCCGCTGGCGGGCAAGGATGCGCTGGTGCTGTCGCTGATGCGGTTGCGCGCGTCCGGGCCGTTCGGAACCGCCGATGCCAGGCTGCTGCGCGACATGGCGCCGGCGGTGATCAACTTTGCCAGGCTGCGCTGGCCGGGTTTGCCAACGGACGAGGCGGCAACGGCGCCACGCGGCGAAACGGTAGCCGCCGTCAACGAGTTCGACCGGGCCCACATCTGGAAAAGCCTTTCGCTGACCTCGCGCGAAAAGCAGGTCGTCGATCTGGTGCTGCAGGGGCACTCCACGGAATCAATCGCCCGGGCAATGCGGATCGTGCCGGGAACGGTGAAGGTCCACCGTCGCAACATCTACCGCAAGCTCAAGATCAAGTCGCAGGCCGGTCTTTTCGCCCGCTTCGTCGAGATCATAGACGCGCAGGCGCGATAGAATCCGGATGCATCGGGTCGACACTGGCAAAAACGGCGCTCGCCTCACTGACGATCGAAACGTGATCCCTGGCGGCTTTGCCGGCGGCAGTGCCGTCACCACGCATGATCGCGGTGACGATCGCGTCATGCTCCTTCCAGGATTTGGCCAGGCGGCCGGGCAGCATGAACTGCGCACGGCGGAAGGGCGCCAGGCGGCTGCGTGTCATCACCGTCATTTCGTAGATATGCGTGTTGTGGGCGCCGCGATAAAGCCGGCTGTGGAACTCGGTGTTGAAGTATTCATAGTCCTCCTCGGCGCCCAGCTGCACCAGCCGCGCCGAGCCCTGATGTTCGATCTCGAGCGTGCGCCGCTCGCCGCCGGTCATCCGCTCGGCGGAGAAGCGAGCACAGATCGCTTCCAGTTCGGCCATGCTTTCGAACATCGAGGCGAGGTGCTCCTGCGTCACCACGGCGACGATGGCGCCCCGGTTGGGCCGTCTTTCGACCAAGCCCATGGCGCTGAGATGACCAAGCGCCTCGCGCACCGGCGTGCGTGAGACGTCGAAGCGGGCGGCGAGCGAAGCCTCGTCGAGCTTTTCGCCGGGGCGCAGGAAGCCGGTGACGATGCGGTCGCCGATCGCCCTCACCATCTGATCGACGGTCGTGCCCGACCTGATCAAGCTGCGCTTTCCCGACACATCTCCTCCGTCCAGTCTTTTTGCAGGGTTGGCTCGCGGGCCAGTCCCGACTCGGGTCGCCTCAGTCTATGCCTTAATTTTAATCTACATGTCAAACTGGCTATTTTCAAGGCAAAAAGTGTATGCAATTGCCTTTCGCTTGTGCAGTCACCATCCGAGTTTTCACTGATTTTGTTGGATAAATTAGGATTTTGGAACTGGCACGCTGATTGCATGCACTTTCCTGACAAGGCGTTAACCGACCCGGAAAAGGGTCCTACAGGGGAGCATAAGAGATGACCGACAGATTCATGCTTAGCCGCCGCCAGCTGCTCAAGACCTCCGCCGCCGGAGCAGCCCTTGGTCTTGCCTCGGCAGCCTTTCCCATCAACAGGGCCTTCGCCGCGGCCGCCACCGTCGGCTTCATCTATGTCGGGCCGAAGGACGACTACGGCTACAACCAGGCGCATGCCGAGGGTGCGGCGGCGCTGAAGGGCATCGAGGGCATCTCCATCGTCGAGGAGGAGAACGTCCCCGAGACGGTCGACGTCCAGAAGACTATGGAATCGATGATCAACCTCGATGGCGCCTCGCTGATTTTCCCGACCTCCTTCGGCTATTTCGATCCGCACATGCTGGCCATGTGCGCGAAATTCCCCGACGTGCAGTTCCGCCATTGCGGCGGCATGTGGAACAAGGACAAGCATCCGATGAATGCCGGCTCCTATTTCGGCTATATCGGCATGGGCCAGTATCTCAATGGCGTCGTCGCCGGCCACACCTCGAAGACCAAGAAGCTCGGCTTCGTCGCCGCCAAACCGATCCCGCAGGTGCTGCTCAACATCAACTCCTTCCTGCTTGGCGCGCGCTCGGTCGACCCGACCATCACGTGCCAGGTGATCTTCACCGGCGAATGGTCGCTGGCGGTCAAGGAGGCGGAAGCCACCAACGCGCTGGTCGATCAGGGCGCCGACGTCATCACTTGTCATGTCGACAGCCCGAAAGTGGTGGTCGAGACGGCGGCCGGACGGGGCGCCTTCATCTGCGGCTATCACGCCAACCAGAGCCCGCTGGCGCCGGAAAAATACCTGACCGGCGCGGAATGGAACTGGGCCAAGGTCTACAAGATGTTCGTCGACGACCTCGTCGCCGGCACGCCGCTGCCCAATTTCACCCGCGGTGGCCTCGCCGACGGCTTCGTCAAGATGAGCCCGCTCGGCCCTGCCGTGAGCGAGGCGGCCCACAAGCAGTTCGACGCCACGCTGGCCGAAATGATGAAGGGTGGGTTCTCCGTCATCAAGGGTCCGTTGAAGAGCAACAAGGGCATTGTCGTCGCCACCGAAGGCCAGGCCTTCGTCGAGACCGCTATCGAGCTCGAAAGCATGGACTATCTCGTCGAGGGCGTCGTCGGTTCGACCGCCTGAAGCTGAACGCGCGCAGGAGACGGGCCATGGCAGATACGGTCAGCAGCGCGGATGCGCCGGCGGTGTTCGGTGCCAGGGGCTATCCGGCGGCGCTGGAGTGGCTTGCCCGGCGGGCGGAAGCCTTCGTCATTCCGCTCGCGGCGTTGGTCGTCGGCATGCTGCTGTTCAGCCTGTTCATTGCGTTGGTCGGCAAGTCGCCCGTCCAGCTCTATGAAACCATGTGGCGCGGCGGCTTCGGCTCGTGGTTTTCGATCCAGAACTCGCTGTCGCGCGGGGCACCCCTGCTGCTTGCGGCGCTCTGCGTGGCGCTGCCGGCCCGGCTCGGCCTCGTTGTCATCGGTGGCGAAGGCGCCATCGTACTCGGTGGCGTCGCCGCCGCTGCCACAGGCGTGGCGCTGAGCGGCGCGCCATCATCAATCGTCATTCTTGCCATGGGCGTGGCGGGCATGGCCGCCGGCGGCATCTGGATCGGTGCCGTCGGCGCGCTTCGCCACTACCGTGCCGTCAACGAAACCATCTCCAGCCTGCTGATGGCCTATATCGCCATCGCCCTGATGAATCATCTGGTGGAAGGACCGCTGCGCGATCCCGCCTCGCTCAACAAGCCCTCGACCCAGCCGCTGGCCGACGCCTATCGCATCGGCAACATTCCCGGCATGGAGGTGCATTGGGGCCTCGTCGTCGGCATCGTCGCCTGCATCCTGTCCTGGCTGCTGATCGAAAAGACCCGCTGGGGCTTTGCCGCCCGCATCGCCGGCGGCAATGTCAGGGCAGCCCAGGTGCAAGGGCTGGCAGTCGGGCCGCTGATCGTCGGCTTCACCGCGCTTGCCGGTGGCTTCGCCGGCCTCGCCGGCATGCTGGAAGTCGGCGCCGTGCAAGGCAGCGCCAATGCCTCGCTCGCCGCCGGCTACGGCTATACCGGCATTCTTGTCGCCTTCCTTGCCCGCCACAACCCGTTGGCGATCATCCCGGTTGCCATCCTGCTTGGCGGCATCAACGCGTCCGGCGGCCTGATCCAGCGCCGCATGGATCTGCCCGATGCCACCGTGCTGGTGCTGCAGGGCATGCTTTTCGTCGTCATCCTGTTCAGCGAAACCTTCTACGGCCGCTTCAAGGCCTTCAATCCCGACCTCTGGAAGCGAGGCGCCTGATGGACGCGACCGAGATCGGCCTCTGGGGCGTTCCGCTCGCCATCCTTGGCGGCGCCATCCGGGTTTCGACACCCTTCATCTTCGTATCGCTTGGCGAAGCCATTACCGAACGCTCCGGCCGCATCAATCTCGGCCTTGAAGGCACGCTGGTCTTCGGCGCCATGACCGCCTATGCGGTGGCGGTGATGACCGGTTCGCCCTGGCTCGGCCTGCTGGCGGCCGCCGCGGCCGGCCTCTGTTTCGGCCTGTTCCACGGCTGGATCTGTAAATTCCCTGGCGTTAACGACATCGCCATCGGCATCGCGCTGATGCTGCTCGGCTCCGGTCTTGCCTTCTTCTTCGGCAAGCCGTTCATCCAGCCCTCGGCGCCCGACCTGCCGGCCATTCCCTTCGGCGGCTGGTCCGATATTCCGCAGGTTCAGGCGGCGCTCAACGTCAATGTGCTGTTCCTGATCGGCGCGGCACTGGCGGTGTTCCTGTGGTGGGCTTTCCGCAACACCCGCGCCGGCCTGATCCTGCGCGTCGTCGGCGACAGTTCCGATGCCGCGCGCGCCATGGGCCTCAACCCGAACACGGTGCGCCTCATCGCCACCGGCCTCGGCGGCGCGCTGGCAGGCATCGGCGGCGCCTATCTCTCCCTCTACTATCCCGGCAGCTGGACCGAACGCATCTCGTCGGGCCAGGGGCTGATGGCGGTGGCGCTGGTCATCTTCGCGCGCTGGAATCCGCTCGGTTGCTTTGCCGCCGCCTTGCTGTTCGGCGGCGCCGGCGCGCTCGGCCCGGCGCTGCAGTCTGTCGGTGTCACGCAAGGCTACTATCTGTTCTACGCCGCTCCCTACATCCTCACCCTGATCATCATGATCGCCACTTCGTCGCCGAGCCGCTCGCTTGCCGGCGCGCCGGGCGAATTGTCGATCACCAAGTAACTGGAGTTTTTGCCATGAACGCCAGAGCCGAGGTCACCCAGCGCTACATCGACGCCGACCCCTATCCATGGCCCTACAATGGCGAACTTCGGCCCGACAATACGGCGCTGATCATCATCGACATGCAGACCGATTTCTGCGGGCCGGGCGGTTATGTCGACCATATGGGCTACGACCTGTCGCTGGTGCGGGCGCCGATCGAGCCGATCAAGTCGGTGCTGTCGGCCATGCGGGCGAAGGGCTACACCATCATCCACACACGCGAGGGCCACCGGCCCGACCTCGCCGACCTGCCGGCCAACAAGCGCTGGCGCTCCCGCCGCATCAATGCCGGCATCGGCGATCCCGGCCCTTGCGGGCGCATCCTGGTGCGTGGCGAACCAGGCTGGGACATCATCCCCGACCTCTATCCGATCGAGGGCGAGCCGATCATCGACAAGCCGGGCAAGGGCTCGTTCTGCGCCACCGATCTGGAACTGATCCTCAACCAGCGCGGCATCGAAAACATCGTGCTCACCGGCATCACCACCGATGTCTGCGTGCACACCACCATGCGCGAGGCCAACGACCGCGGCTTCGAATGCGTCATGCTGGAGGATTGCTGCGGCGCGACCGACTACGGCAACCACCTCGCCGCGATCAAGATGATCAAGATGCAAGGCGGCGTGTTCGGCGCGGTGTCGAATTCGGTATCCTTCGTCGCCCAACTGCCATGAGGTTCGACCATGAGTGAAGGCGGCAGGAAAGCAGTCAGCGTCGAGACCATCGGCATGACCATGCGCTTCGGCGCCTTCACCGCGCTCGGCGACGTCTCGATCAAGGTGCCCGCCGGGTCCTTCCATGCGCTGCTCGGCGAAAACGGCGCCGGCAAGTCGACGCTGGTCAAATGTATGATGGGTTTTTACCACCCGACCTCCGGCGACATCCTGGTCGACGGCCGCGAGGTGGCGATCGCCAGTCCCCGTGATGCCTCGGCACTCGGACTCGGCATGGTCTACCAGCACTTCACCCTGGTCCCGTCGCTAACCGGCGCGGAAAACCTGGTTATCTCGCGCGAAAAGGTGCCTGGTATCATCGACTGGCGCAAGGAGCGCGCCGACCTTGCTGCCTTCATGGAACGGATGCCGTTCAAGCTGCCGCTCGACGTCAAGGTGGCCGAACTCGCGGCCGGCGAAAAACAGAAGCTGGAGATCATCAAGCAGCTTTATCTCGGCCGCAGCTTCCTGGTGCTGGACGAGCCGACTTCCGTGCTCACCCCCGGCGAGGCGCAGGAAGTGCTTGGCCTCGTGCGCGACATGACCAGGGCGGGCGGCCTCACCGTGCTGATGATCTCGCACAAATTCCATGAAGTGACGGCGTTTGCCGACGACATCACTGTGCTGCGCAAGGGCAGGTTGACCGGAACCGGAAACGTGTCGGCTCTCTCGCACAGGGAGATGGCGGCGATGATGATCGGCGACCAGCCGATCGCCGCGCTCGACAGCCGCGCGCCGGTGCCGACCGACGCTAGGCAGATCCTGACGGTGAAGGCGCTGAAGGCGCCGGACCGGACAGGCCTGAAAACCATCAACATCGGCGAACTCGATGTGAAGTCCGGCGAAATCGTCGGCGTCGCCGGCATCTCCGGCAACGGCCAGAAGGAGTTTCTCGAAGTCCTGGCCGGACAGCGCACGCGCGACGGCGGCGACGTTCTGGTCAAGGGATCGCCCTACGGCGCCAGCCGCAGCGAGGCGCGCACGCTCAATGTCCGCTTCATTCCCGAGGAACCGTTGCGCAACGCCTGCGCGCCGAAGATGACGGTGGCCGAAAACATGGCCTTCCGGACCTTCGATTTGAACGACGCCGGCAAGCCGATCAGCTGGATCAGGATGAGCGCCATCCGCGACTATGCGACCCGCCTGGTCGAGCAGTTCAAGGTCAAGACCGCTTCGCTCGCCTCGCCGATTTCGTCGCTGTCGGGCGGCAATGTGCAGCGCGCCGTGCTGGCGCGCGAACTCACCGGCGAGGTTGACCTGCTGATCGTCTCCAACCCCTGCTTCGGCCTCGACTTCTCGGCGGTGGCCGAAATCCGCGCCCGCATCATGAAGGCGCGCAATGCGGGTGCCGCCGTGCTCCTGATGTCGGAAGACCTCGACGAGCTGCTGGAGCTTTCCGACCGTATCTTCGTCATGTCGGATGGCGCCTTGGTCTATGAGACGCCGATTGCCCAAGCCAGCGTGCAGACGATCGGCGAGCACATGGCGGGACATCACTGATGGCGGAAATAGACGCGCTGCCGTTTTCCTTCACCTTCAAGCCGCAGACCATGGCGCTGGTCGTCATCGACATGCAGCGCGACTTCGCCGAGCCTGGCGGCTTCGGCGCCAGCCTCGGCAACGACGTCAGCCGGGTCGTGGCCATCGTGCCGACGGTGAAGCGGTTGATCGAAGGGTTCCGCGCAGCCGGCCTGCCGGTGATCCACACGATGGAGTGTCACCGGGCCGACCTTTCGGACCTGCCACCGGCCAAGCGCAATCGCGGCAATCCATCGATCCGCATCGGCGATGTCGGCCCGATGGGCCGCGTGCTCATCGTCGGCGAGCCGGGAACGGCGATCCTCGACGAGCTTGCCCCGCTGCCCGGCGAGATCGTCATCGAAAAGCCCGGCAAGGGCGCGTTCTATGCCACGAGCTTCGGTGAAGACCTCAAGCGGCTCGGTGCGCAACAACTCGTCTTCGCCGGCGTCACCACGGAGGTCTGCGTGCAGACGACGATGCGCGAGGCCAACGACCGCGGCTATGAGTGCCTGCTCGCTGAGGACGCCACGGAGAGCTATTTCCCGGAGTTCAAGGCGGCCGCAGTGGCCATGATCCGGGCGCAAGGCGCCATCGTCGGCTGGACGGCGACGACCGACCAGGTGCTTCAGGGAATTGCCAATGCCTAATCTTGCTTTTGCTGGCCTCGTCAATGGCGGCTGGCGCGATCTGGCATACGAGCATTTCCGCGACGGCATCACCGTGCATTGGCTGCTCAAGGGCGGGCCGGTCGAACCTTCGGTTGCGATCCTGAACTACCGGCCCGGCGCCGGCGTGCCGCGCCACCGCCATGTCGGACTGGAAACCATCGTCGTGCTCGAAGGCATACAGAGCGATGAGAACGGCGACTATCCCGCAGGCAGCGTCATCCTGAACCCGGTCGGGACCGAGCATTCGGTGTGGACGAAAGACGGCTGCATCGTGCTGATCCAGTGGGACCTGCCGGTGATCATTCTGGGGGAGGCCAAATGAGCGACATCCACTTCGATATCACCAGCCTGCACGCCGCCTATCGGGCCGGCGTCAACGTCAACGAGATGATCGATGCGATCTACACCCGCATCGAGGCGGCGGACAACCCCGGTATCTTCATCCATCTCGCCAGCAAGGCAGAGATGATCGCGAAAGCAGAAAGGCTCGGCCCGTTCGATCTCCAGGCAAAGCCGCTGTGGGGCATTCCCTTCGCCGTCAAGGACAACATCGACGTTGCCGGCATGCCGACGACGGCCGCTTGCGCCGAATATGCCTACACACCGGGGATGGACGCCACGGTCGTGGCGCGGCTGAGGGCAGCCGGCGCGCTTGTCGTCGGCAAGACCAATCTCGACCAGTTCGCCACCGGCCTCGTCGGCGTCCGCACACCCTGGCCGATCCCTCGCAATGCAATCGATCCAAGACTGATCCCGGGTGGATCCTCGTCCGGTTCGGCGGTAGCGACTGCCGGCGGCATCGTCTCGTTTGCGCTCGGCACCGACACCGCCGGTTCCGGCCGCATCCCGGCCGGCCTCAACAACATCGTCGGGCTGAAGCCGACCGTCGGCGCGCTGTCTACAACAGGCGTCGTGCCGGCCTGCCGGACGCTCGACTGCGTCTCGATTTTCGCATTGACCGTCGATGATGCCTATGCGGTCCTCGCAGTGGCTGCCGCAAAGGACGACGCCGATTCCTATTCGCGCGCCATCGACATCCTGCCCCTTGCCACGCGCCCGCCGGTGCTGACAGTCGGCGTGCCGGCCAGGGCCGATTTGAAGTTCTTCGGCGACACCTCGATGCAGGCCGGCTTCGACGCGGCTCTTGTCTCGCTGGAGACGCTGGGCTGCAGGCAGGTCGAAATCCCCTTCGGCGATTTCTACGCCACTGCCAATCTTCTCTATGAAGGCGCCTGGGTCGCCGAACGCTACGCAGCGATCCGGGAGTTCATGGACGCCAGCGAAGCGGCCCTGCATCCGGTGACGCGCAAGATCATCGGCGGCGCCCGCAATCTTTCGGCGGCCGACGCCTTCAAGGGCCTCTATGCCTTGCAGGCTTACAAGGCGAAACTCGCCCCTGTCGTCGCTTCGGTCGACCTGTTCTGCGTGCCGACCGCGCCGACCCACTACTCGGTCGATGCGGTGCTTGCCGATCCGATCGTTACCAACAGCCGGCTCGGCACCTACACCAATTTCGTCAACCTGCTCGACATGTGTGGCATCGCCGTGCCGACGGGACAGCGCGATGACGGCCTGCCGATGAGCGTCACCTTGCTGGCGCCTGCGGGAAGGGATGCGCTGACGGCGGCGCTTGCCCGCGACCTGCATGCAGCGAGCGGCCTCCCGCTCGGCGCGACGGGCTGGCAGCAGCCGCCCCCTCTCCCGGCTCCGTCGCCAAGCGCCGACGGCATGATCGACCTGGTGGTGGTCGGCGCGCATCTCTCGGGTATGCCGCTCAACGGCCAGCTGAAACAGCTCGACGCGCAATTCTCGAGAGCCGTGAAAACAGCGCCTGCCTACAAGCTCTATGCACTCGCCGGTCAATCTGTACCGAAGCCTGGACTGGTGCGGGTCGCCAATGACGGCATGGCGATCGATGTCGAGGTCTGGCGGCTTGCGACAGACGCGTTCGGGCGCTTCGTCGCGGCGATCCCGTCGCCGCTCGGCATCGGCACAATCGACCTTGCAGACGGCACGTCGGCCAAGGGTTTCCTGGTCGAAACCGCCGGGCTGGCGGCAGCGACCGACATCTCGGCCTATGGCGGCTGGCGCAGCTTTGTCACCAGCGCCCGCGAACCGCAACAGCGCCTGGAAGGCGTTCCTGCCAATTGAACGACGGTCGCGCGTCCAAGACCCGTTTCCCTGTCCTGACTTGGGACCGCCTCTGACGGAACTACCTGATGCCTGCGCCTTTGCGGAAATCGGAAGGCGACATGCCGGCAAGCTTGCGGAACGACTTGTTGAAAGCGCTGAGCGAACCGAAACCCGAGTCCATGGCGACCCTGAGCACGTTGGCGTCCTGGTGCATCAGCATTGCCTGTGCGTAGCTGAGCCGCAACAGATTCACATATTCGTTGAGCGTCATGCCGGTCGATTTCTTGAACGTGCTCATGGCGTATTTGGGATGGATGTCAGCTGCGGCCGCGATGTTCACGCAGTCGATGTCGTAGAGAAAGTTCTCCGCGATAAAGTCGCACATACGCCCGACATTACGTGAAGACTGCTGATCGAAGGGGCTGCCGGCTGCCTGTCCGATCGCCGTTTCCGGCACCAGCCGGTACGGCTCGAACCGCATCCGCTCCAGCCGCAACAGCAGTTCGTTCACGGCATGCTCCGCCTTTGCCGGATCGCCGGAACGGACATAGCGGTTCCAACGCTCGAAATTGTCGTCGTCCGACCGGTCGGTCGCATTGCTCACCAGTGTCGCGCCTGTCATCAGCCGATGCCGGACATCGGTCGGCAGGTGCAGCCGGAAGAAATGCACCAGCGGCAGATGCGCGCCGGCATAGACGGCATCGTCGCTGAGATCGTCCATCTGGTGCGGCAGGCCGCCCCAGAACAGGCACATCTCGCCGGCCGACAGCGAGATCTCATGGTCGCTCATGCGGTAGTGCACGCTGCCGCGCACAATGAAATTGACCTCGACCTGGGCGTGCCAATGCGGCTTGAGCATAACCAGGGGCTGTGTATGAAACATCTGCAGCAGCAGCGGCAGGCCTTCCACGCTGCTGGCGCCAGGCTGATAAAACGGCCGATCCGGCATCTTACTTTCCGCCAATTCCGTATTCCCTTTGACGGCGACAAGCCTTCCGCACCGCATAGTCTACCCACGCTCACCAAGACAGAGCAAATGAAATGGGAGGATTTCAATGCGCACCCTACTGACCTGCGCCGCGCTCGCGCTTGCTCTGGGCTCCGGCCCGGCCCTTGCGCAGTCTGGCGAAATCACGATCTGGAGCTGGAACATCGCCGCTTCATCGTTGAAGGCGACCGTCGCCGGCTTCAACAAGCAGTACCCCGACGTCAAGGTGACGGTCGAGGATCTCGGCAACCAGCCGACCTATGACAAGTCGATCGCCGGCTGTGCCGCGGGCGGCGTCGGCCTGCCCGATATCGTCTCGATCGAAAACGGCGAGGCCGAGAATTACTGGAGCCAGTTCCCGGACTGCTTCGTCGACCTGCATACGCTCGGCTACACCGCCGAGGACCAGGCAAAATTCCCCGACTTCAAGCGCACCGAACTCGAAGTGGGCGACAAGGCCTATGCAATGCCATGGGATTCCGGCCCGGTCGCCGCCTTCTACCGCCGCGACTTCTATGAGAAGGCCGGCGTCGATCCCGCCTCGATCAAGACCTGGGACGATTTCATCGCCGCCGGCAAGAAGATCCAGGCCGCCAATCCGGGCGTGACGATGACCAATGCCGACTTCAACGGCGACTCCGAATTCTTCCGCATGATCTCGAACGAGCAGGGCTGCGCCTACTTTGCCGCCGACGGGCAGTCGATCACGGTCAACCAGCCCAAATGCGTCGACTCCATGACCAAGCTCAAGGAGATGAAGGACGCCGGGATCATCTCCTCGGCCGACTGGGGCACCAAGATCACCAACAACACCGCCGGCACCGTCGCCACCCAGATCTATGGCGGCTGGTATGAGGGCACCGTTCGCACCGAATCGGCGGGGGAAAACGGCAAATGGGGCGTCTATCTCATGCCGAGCCTGACAGCCGACGGCCCCCGCGCCGCCAATCTCGGCGGCTCCTCGCTTGCCATCACATCGGCATCGAAGAACAAGGAGGCCGCCTACGCCTACTTGAAGTACACGCTCGAGACCAATGAAGGCCAGATAACGATGCTGAAGGACTTCGGCCTCGTACCCTCGCTGATCTCGGCGCTGAATGACCCCTATGTCTCCGAAGGCCTGCCCTATTGGGGTGGCCAGGCAGTGTGGAAGGACATACTCGCCACCTTGCCCAAGGTCGTTCCCAGCCGCGGCACGCAGTTCCAGAGCGACGCCGAAATTATCGTCCGTGCCGTGCAGACGAAATATCTGGCCGGCGGCTATCCGGACGCCAAGGCAGCGCTCGACGATGCCGCCAATCAGATTGCGGCAGCGACCGGACTGCCCGTCAAGTCCTGATCTGGACGAGATGGTCCCGGGCGGCATCGATGCTGCCCGGGACCATTTCCAACGCGCTGCGTGTTTGAGCACGCGTGCTCACCCGCCAATGCGGAAAGGAGGCAACCATGCGCTATCAGAACGCCACGGCGTATCGCTTCCTTGCGCCTTATCTGCTGATCTTCGCGATCTTCTGGCTATGGCCGATCATTGACTCTTTCCTGATCTCCTTCCAGGCGACGCGCACCGTGCCATGGCGGTTCGCGCCCGGCTTCAACTGGGGCCGGCTGATCGGCGACCCCGCCTTCTTCAATGCGCTGGAGAACACGCTGCTCATCCTGGTCATCCAGGTGCCGGTGATGATCGCGCTCGCCACGGTGATGGCGGTGCTTTTGAATTCGCCGCTGCTGAAAGCCAGGGGCCTGTTCCGCTTCGCCTTTTTCGCCCCGGTCGTGGTCGGCGAAGTGGCCTACTCCGCGGTCTTCCGGCTGATGTTCAACCTCAATTTCGGCATCATCAACAAATTGCTGAACAGCGTCGGCCTGCCCAGCGTCGACTGGTTTTCCAACGTCACGCCGGCGATGGCGCTGATCATGATCGCGGTGACCTGGCGCTGGGCCGGCTACAACGCCATCATCCTGCTGGCCGGCATGCAGTCCATCCCTCAGGATGTCTACGAGGCGGCGACGCTCGACCGCGTCAGCAAGGTGAAGCAGTTCTTCTACATCACCCTGCCATTGCTGAAGCCGATCATCGTCTTCTGCTGCGTGCTGTCGATCATCGGCACCATGCAGCTGTTCACCGAACCGTTCCTGATCACCGAACGCGGCGGCCCAGGCGGCGGCACCGAAACGCTCGGGCTGCTGCTTTACCGCCAGGGTTTCAGGTCGCTGAACTTCGGCTACGCCTCGGCCGTCGCCTACACCATGGCCGGGCTGGCAATCGCCATCACGCTGGCGCAACTCTGGCTGACGAAGGAGCCGAAATGAGCTCGCGTTCGCAAGCCAAACTGGGCCGCAGCGTCGCGCTGCATCTCTTCCTGACGCCGCTGGCGCTGATCTGGCTGTTTCCGCTGTGGATGATGACCATCTTTTCGACGATGCCCGACAACGGCATCTTCAGCCCCGGCATCGAGCTTCTGCCGCACGGCAATTTCATCGAGAATTTCAACAATCTGCAGCGCGACACCGATTTCGTCCGCGCCATCGGCATCTCGGTTTCGGTGGCCGTGACCTACACCGTGCTGTCGGTGCTGCTCACCTCGATGGCCGGCTGGGCGCTGGCGCGCTACCAGTTCTTCGGCAAGGGCGCGGTCGTCGCGATCATCCTCGGCACCATCACACTCCCCTATGCCGTCGTGCTGATCCCGCAATTCATCATGGTGGCGCGCGACTTCAAGCTCGCCAACACCTGGGTGGCGCTGGTCGTGCCGCCGCTTTTCAATTCGCTGGGTGTTCTCTTCATGCGGCAGAGCTTTTCGATGATGCCGGCCGATCTGTTCGACGCGGCGCGCGTCGAAGGGGTCAAGGAATGGCGCATCTTCCTGTTCGTGGCGCTGCCTTTGGCGCGGCCGACGCTGGCAGCACTTGCCATCATCCTGTTCCTCGCCTCTTGGAACAACTACCTCTGGCCGTTGCTGATCAACAGCCAGCCCGGCTCGATGACGGCTCCGGTGGCGCTCGGCACGCTGATCGGCCTGACCAAAGTGTCATGGGGCGGCATCATGGCAGGCTCGATGATGCTGACGGCGCCGATGCTGGTCGTTTTCGTGCTCTTGCAGCGTCATTTCATCGCCGGCATTGCCGCCGGCGCCATCAAGTAAGGATCGGCAATGGCGGCGGTTACACTCAGCAATGTCGTCAAGCGCTTTGGCAACTTCGAGATCGTTCATGGCGCGAACATCGATGTGAGCGACGGCGAATTCGTCGTCTTCGTCGGCCCCTCCGGTTGCGGGAAGTCGACGCTGCTGAGGATGATCGCCGGCCTTGAGGACATCAGCGGTGGCGAGATCGCCATCGGCGGCAAGGTGGTCAACGACGTCGAGCCGGCCGACCGCGGCATTGCCATGGTGTTCCAGTCCTATGCGCTCTATCCGCATATGACCGTCGAGCAGAATCTGAGCTTCGGCCTCAGGATGACCGGCAATCCGAAAGGCGACACCGAGCGGCGGGTGAAGCGGGCGTCCGAGATCCTGCGCATCACCGAGTTGATGGCGCGCCGGCCACGCCAGCTTTCCGGCGGTCAGCGCCAGCGGGTCGCCATCGGCCGCGCCATTGTGCGCGAACCCCAGGTGTTCCTCTTCGACGAGCCGCTGAGCAATCTCGATGCCGAACTGAGAGTGCAGATGCGCGTCGAGATCTCGCGCCTGCACAAGGAACTGGGCACGACGATGATCTACGTCACCCACGACCAGACCGAGGCGATGACGCTGGCCGACAGGATCGTGGTGCTGCGCGGCGGCCATGTAGAGCAGATCGGCCGGCCGCTCGATCTCTACGACAATCCCGACAACCAGTTCGTGGCCGGATTTGTCGGCTCGCCAAAGATGAACTTCATCAACGGCCGCGTTGTCGGGCGCGACACGCACGGCATCGTCGTCGAGTTGGCGGGCCAGGAAAGGACCCGCATCACGCAGCCTCTGATCGGCGCGGCACCCGAAACGGGAAGCAAGGTCATCGTCGGCGTGCGGCCCGAACATTTCGGCAATGCCGGAGAAGGCGATGCCGACCTTGTCGTTCGCATCGACGTGGTCGAGCATCTCGGCGGCACCAGCTTTCTCTATGCCAGGACGACCAACGGCGAAGACGTGGTGATCCAGCGCGACGCGGCAAAGGTTCCCGACACCACCGAGGTCACCGTTTCCATCCGCAAATCCTACCTGTTCGACGAAAACGGGCTGCGGCTGCGCTGACCGTTTTCCCTTTCCATCTTTAAGGAGAATGACAATGACTTCAACCGCGCCCATCCGCTGGGGCATTCTCGGGCCGGGCAGCATCGCGCTCGCCTTTGCCGGTGGCGTGGCCCAGTCGCGCACCGGCAAACTGGTCGCCCTCGGCGCCCGCAACCCAGGGAAATCGGGCCTTGCCGAAAGTTTTCCCGGCGCCCGCATCCTCGACGGTTACGACGCTTTGCTCGCCGACCCGGATATCGATGCGGTCTATATTTCGATTCCGCATCCCGGCCATGCCGAATGGGCGATCAAGGCAGCCGAAGCCGGAAAGCATGTGCTTTGCGAAAAGCCGATGGGGCTGACCGCCTTCGAGGCCGACGCGATGATCCATGCGGCGCGCAAGGCCGGCACTTTTCTCGGCGAAGCCTTCATGTACCGGCTGCATCCGCAGACGCTGAAGCTGGTGGAGTTGATCAAGTCGGGCGTCATTGGCGAGGTCCGCATGATCAAGTCCAGCTTCGGTTTCGCCATGCCGGGCTTCATGCCGGAGCACCGGCTCTATGCCAACGACCTCGCTGGCGGCGGCATTCTGGATGTCGGCGGCTATCCCGTGTCGATGGCGCGGCTGATTGCCGGCGCCGCTGCAGGAGTGCCCTTTGCCGAGCCGGACAAGGTGACCGGCGCCGCGCATCTTGGCCAATCCGGTGTCGATGAATGGGCCTCGGCGCTGCTGCATTTTCCAGGCGGCATCGTCGCCGAAGTCTCGTGCAGCATCTCGCTCAACCAGGACAATGTGCTGCGCATCCTTGGCACCAAGGGCCGCATCGAGGTGCCGGATTTCTGGTTCGCCGGCGGCAACCGCGACGTCGGTCTGGGCCAGATCGACGTGATCCGGTCCGACGGGACGCGCGAGACCATCAGCGTCAATGAAACGCGCCATCTCTACTCTTTCGAGGTCGACGCCGCCGGCGAGGCCATCCTGGCCGGTAGCAAGGAATTTGCCTGGCCGGGCATGGGCTGGGCCGACAGCCTCGGCAATCTGCGCGTGCTCGACAAATGGCGCACTGCTGTCGGGCTCGAATACGAGATCGAGAAATCCACGAGACGCGTCAACACGATTTCGGGCCGGCCGCTGCGCTCCAACGGCACGGCCATCGGCAAGCGAAAAATTCCGGGCTTGTCGAAACCGGCATCCGTGGTGGCCCTCGGCTTCGAGGATTTCCGTACGTTTTCCTCGGGCGCGATCCTGCTCGATGGCTTTTTCGAAGCGGGCGGCAATCTGTTCGACACTGGCTATGTCTATGGCGCCGGCTATACCGAAGCGCTGCTCGGCCAATGGTTGAAGAACCGCGGCGTGCGCGAGCAATCTGTGGTCATCGGCAAGGGTGCACACTCGCCACTCTGCTATCCCGATGTGATCGGCAAGCAGCTTGCCCAGTCGCTCGACCGGCTGCAGAGCGACTATGTCGATGTCTATTTCATGCATCGCGACAATCCAGATGTGCCGGTCGGCGAGTTCGTCGACGCAATGGACCGCGAGGTCAAGGCCGGGCGCATCCGTGGCCCGTTCGGCGGCTCCAACTGGACGATGGAGCGCATGGATGAAGCCATTGCCTATGCCGAGCGGACCGGCAAACAGAAGCCCGGCGCGCTTTCCAACAATTTCTCGCTGGCCGAGATGCTGGAGCCGATCTGGGCGGGCTGCGTCACCTCCTCCAGCGACGAGTGGAAAGCCTGGCTGACATCCAGGCAGATGCCCAATTTTGCCTGGTCGAGCCAGGGGCGGGGTTTCTTCACCGACCGCGCCGGCCGCGACAAGCGCGACAGTGAAGAGCTTGTCCGGGTCTGGTACTCGGAGAAGAACTTCGGCCGCCGTGACCGGGCGATCGAACTCGCCGGCAGGCTGGGCAAGAGCCCGATCCACATCGCGCTCGCCTATGTGCTGGCGCAGCCCTTTCCGTCGGTTCCGCTGATCGGCCCGCGCACGCTCGGTGAACTGGAAGACAGCCTGCAAGCGATCGACATTTCGCTCTCACCGGAGGATCTCGAGTGGCTGGACGGCGGTTCGGATCGAAACCAGCCAGCCAGAGGCCAATCATCCCGATAGGATCGGGACGAGGCTCACTTTGCTGTTCGACCATGATCCCAACCCGAGGGGTGGGGTCATGGTCTATGTCTGCAGCGTTTCCAGAGGCGGGGTCCCGGCAAGATGGGCCGCGTGCAAATCGCCAACGTCCGCCATGCATTTCGCACGCAGCGCATTTGCATAGAGCCGGGCAATGCCCTTGTGTCGCCGCCGCAAATAATCCGATTGATCGAGCCGCCAGTGCCGCTCGATATCCGCCATAATCGCCGGATTGCTCCAGACGGAGTAGCCACCCCCCGTATAAATGGTGACCTCGCCGGCGAACAGCCGCTCGTTGGTGACCAGAAAATCGATACGGGCATAGTCGAGGTCGCCAGCGATGCGCGGCGCGATGGCGACTGCCTGACGAATGTACTCGACCAGGCGCGCTGTCACGGGCAGCGCCTGGTCCTCGCGCGGATAGTCGACATCGCGGCCGGCCAAGGGATTGCCCTCAGGGTCGAACAACCGCGACATGTGCGCCTTCTTGTCCTCGGCCCTGACATGGCACACAACACCGCTGCAGATCTGAACCTTGATCTCGGTGGCAATCTCGCCGCCGCTGAGCGGCAGGCGCTGTTCAACGAAGACCGTCGGCGTAATCGACCAATAGGCCCATTCGCCGTTGTGCCGTCCTTGACGTTTCCTGAGCCAGCGTTTCGTCTGGCTCACGATGGTCGCGCGCTCCGGCTGGCCGCCGGAAACGAATATGTTCATGTCGCAGCCATGGTTCGTCTTGACCACCACGTCTTTGGCCAGCAGGTCGAGCGGGATGTCATCGGGATCGTGGCCCGACCACAGCGTCTCCGGCACCATCAATTCCGGGCAAACCTCGCGGATGTAATCCTTCACAGCGAGCTTGTCCGACAACGTCACGAACAATGGATTGTGGTCGACGATTCTTCGCCACAACATCCGCTCGTGATAGCTCTCCGGCGCCGCAGGGTTGGGCAGATAGCCAAACCTCCTGGCAAGTCGCATGACGAGCATCGGGTGTCGAACAGTCAGCAGCAGCCGCGCGACTGCCAGAATAAGGCGGTGTTTCGCGGGAATATTGGCTCTCGACTTCATTGAAAGGATTCAATCACCCTGAACAGAGCGCTTCTGCTGCCAAGCAGATTGTTGGGCCACGGTTTGCCTCGCCCTTTGGTCATGCAGCTAGCATCGACCGAGCGTGCCGACAAGCGCGCCGGCCAAAGCCCTATCGGTTCGAACGGCCAGCAGACCGCATAGCAAAACGGCCCGCATGATGCGGGCCGTTTTGGGATTTGGTTGCGGGGACAGGATTTGAACCTGTGACCTTCAGGTTATGAGCCTGACGAGCTACCGGGCTGCTCCACCCCGCGTCAACCTTAGAGGTAAGTTTTACCTTACCGGAATCAAGAGCCCCCAAATGAAAGGGCCGCTTGCGCGGCCCGTGTTCCCGTTGGCGGGCCTGTTCGTAAGGAGAAGATTTCACTGACTTCCGATTGGATGTG
>NZ_JBFUEK010000011.1:0-141710 GCF_056404235.1 Mesorhizobium sp. P2_E10 | reverse complement strand
GGTCAGCGTGAACACCAGCGCGTTGCTGCCGGCCGTGCGGCCCTCGACGACATTGCCATTGAGGACCAGGTTCACCGCCTGGCCGGTTGCCGTGTCGATCAGGCCCGAAGGACCTGCCACCACGCTCAGCCCATAGATCAGCGTGCCGGCGCCATCGGCGCCGAAGGCCGAGGTGAAGTTGGCGGCGAAGTTCGCCGTCGCGTCCGTCGCAAGCACCGTCTCGTCGACCGTCAGCACAGGCTGGGTCGCTGCCGAGGCCGCCGCCGTCGGAGCATCGTCATTCAAAGTGATTGTCAGCGTGCCGGGTGCCGTCGAGCCGTCGGCGTCGGTGATGACATAGCCGAGGTTGACCGTCGCGTTGTTCTCGTCGTTCGGACCTTGGCTCTGAAGCACGTTGTTGAGCAGCGTAACATGATAGGCGCCGGTCGCCGGGTCGGTGATCTGGACCTGGAACAGCGCAGTGCCGATACGATCGCCGCTGCTGGTCGTCGCTGTCAGCGTATTGGTGCCGGCGTCCCAGCTGTAGGTCACGTTCTCTTGGCCGACCGTGCCTGCCGTGCCGTTGAGGGTCGCGAACGAGAAGCCGTTGGCGCCGGCGCCGTCGCCGCCGACACTGCCGCCCAGCGTGCCCGAGAAGCTTGCTTCGCTGCTGGCGGGACCGTCGGCATCGCCGACATTGGCATTGATGTCGCCCGTCGTGCTCGCCGGATTGCCGCCGGCAAGCCCGTCGTCATCGACCGAAGCCGCGGCCGTGCCGCTCGTCGGCGTATTGGCGTCCGTCACTGCGAAGCTGATACCGGCCGTCGACGTGTCGCCGTCGCCATCGGTCACCGTATAGGTTGCCGAAGCCGCGCCCGTGCCAAAAACGGAACTGTCAGCGGTGAAGGAGTAGTGGCCGTCAGCCATGACCTTGATCGAGCCATCGCCGATATCGATCGTCTGCGAGTAGCCGTCGTTGCCAAAGACCAGCGCCGTGGCGCCGATATGCGTCACCGTGGCGCCATCGGCGCCGGCGACGAAGTCCAGCGTGCCAGTGATGGTCGCACCTTCGGCAACATTCTGCGAGGCTTCATCATGCGCCGTCGGCACGTCGTCGGATACCGTCACGTTGACCGTGCCGGTTGCCTGGGTGCCATCGGTATCGGTGGCGACTACGCCGACATGGCCCAGATTGACCAGGTCGTCGAGATTGATGCCGGGATGGGCATCGTAATTGTTGTTCAACGTCGCCGTCACCGTCGCCACGTTGTTGGCAACCGACAGATCCAGCGTCACCACCGTCACGGCGCCGTCCTTGCCCACGACCTGGGTGTCCGACACCCGGGTCCAGGTCAGGTTCGCGGTGTTCAGCCCGCTCAGGTCGGTGCCGAAGGCAATCGAGGCGATCGCATCCGAGCCCGGCGTGAAGGTGATCGAGTTCGAGGCGAAGTCCGGACCGGCCGGCGTCGAGCCGTCGCTCAGATTCTGGTCGTCAAGCGCCAGCGTGATCGGAGCACCCGCAGCCGGGCCCGCGCCGTCCGTGATTGTGAAGGCGATGTTGGCCGTCGAAGTGTCGAGGTCGCCGTCCGTCACCGTATAGGTCGCGTTGACCGCCACCGGACCGGAGCTGTTGTCGACCGAGGCATCCGGCGTGAACGAGTAGGACCCGTCCGCCTTCACCTGGATGGTGCCCGCGCCGATGTCGATGGACTGCGAATAGCCCGTGCCAGGATCGAAGGTCAGCAGCGTACCGTTGATATGCGTCACCGTCGCGCCATCGGCGCCGGCGACGAAGTCCAGTGTTCCGGTCAGCGCCGGGGCACCTTCCGCAATCGACTGCGAGGCTTCATCATGCGCCGTCGGCACGTCGTCGACGATCTGGACGGACAGCGTGCCCGGAAGGGAGACGTCTCCGTCGGTGTCGGTAACCGTCACCGTCATGTTGTCGAAGATGGAATCGATCCCTGCGTCGGGGTGAGTCGCGCTATGGACGAGCGTGTAGCTGTAGCTCACCTGGCCTGTGCTGGCGTCGTAGCCGTTGACGGTCAGCGTGTTGCCGAGCGGCGTCGTTATGTCGATCGGCGTCGATGCGCTGTTGGCAAGGGCAGCGCCCGAAATCACCTGGCCGGCGATGGTCAGCGAGCCGACACCGTCTGGCGAGGTGATGGTGAAGGTGCCGGTGTTGATCTCCGACTGGTCGGTGTTGGGCGAAGGATCTTGCGCCTCGCCCGAGCCTTCCGACCCCGAGCTTGCCGGCAGGCCCTTTTCATTGACGATGGTGTCGCCGCCACCGACGGAAGGCGTTAGGTCGATGATCGAGGGAGTGGAATCCGGCCGCAGGCTTGGGAACAGCTCGCGATGATCCGGCTGGCCGAACGCCAGGTCTGTCGGGGGCAACAGTGCCGACAGGTCAAACCCGTCGCCGATGCCACCGGGGGGAACCGAAAAGTCTGCGCCCGCACTTGGGTTCGGACCGCCTGGACCGGCCGATATGGAACCATCGGCACCGAAGGCGACATCGACATGGCTTGCTTCAAGCGCGGCCAGCAAGGCAACGCGCGGCACCTCGACGTCGCCGATGATGAAGGTCGGCACGTTGAGGGCGCCGTCCTTGATGACGATGACCGAGCCATCAGCCTGTTCGAGCACGAGGTTGTGGCCGTCGACCTTGATGTTGTCGATCGAGACGTTGGCCGGAAGCTTTACCACGTTGCTGGCATCGGCCACATATTCGTGGGGCGCAGCTGTCGCCGGGGCCTTCGCCTCCGCAGGTGCATCTTGTTTGACGGGCGCGCCGCTGCCGACATCGACCGGTACGGGTTCGGCAGGCGCGGGCTGAGCAGCCTGCGCTACCTGGATAGCTGCGTGCGACGGCAAGCCGTCATGTTCATGGGGAGCAGAGTGCGCGTCCCAAGAATTCGAGACGGTATCCAACTCGTTACTGGTCGTCATAGCCAAACCCCTCCGGTATTTCCCGGATAGAGACAGTGGCCACTTCCGCTTTGCAACTATCCCGCAATCGTTTTCATATACTATGATATGTGCGTCGTAGCATTTTTTACATGTGGTAAACTCAAAACATATAACCCAATATGCAAGGGCTGGGACGCGATCCGCTTGGCGCCTCTCAGTCGCGACTCGTTGGTAAACAGAAGTATAAAGTTAAATAAAATTTGATACAAAATAGACGTCGACAGTTTCCGGAAACTTGCCCACCTTCCTTTCCAGTAATTTGAGACAAGATTGGTAGCGTCCACAGTCAAAGGTGGGCGTTATGAAAAAAGAAAAATCTGCCCTGGGGACAACCGGGCTCAAACTGCTCCTGCTGGCAATGGGCATCGCAAGCCTGCCGCAGCCATCATCCGCGAGCGCCATTTCAGTGGATGTCGGCGCTGCCGCTGGGTTGCTGGCGAAGGTCGAAACCCCGCCCAGTCTCGGTGGCGTTTCGCTGGCCCGGCCGCAACCCTGGCAGCCTGCTCCAGCCTACAGGATCGGCATGATTTTCGCCAGCTATGGTCCTGCTGCGGCCCATCAACAGGGTGGTCCTTCGACCGCGCAGGACGATGTCGCAATCGATCCCATCAAGACGGCGGCGATCATTCCGGGCGTGTTCGGTTCGGTTGCCTTGTCGATGCGCAATTTTCCGGTTTCGGCGCGCTGGGCGCCTGTCTACAAGGCAATCGTCGACTGTACCGCGGGCAGTGCGTGTGAGCGCAAGAGCAGCACCTTTGCCGGGATCGTCAAGGAGGCAAAAGACAAGCGATTCGTCGACAAACTGTCTTTCGTCAACGCAAGCATTAACCGCGCCATCGCCTACAAGAAGGACAGCGTGGTTTATGGCAAGCTCGACTACTGGGCCAAGCCCTCGGAAATCCTCGAGCGGCGGGCCGGCGACTGCGAGGATTTTGCCATCCTCAAAATGGCGGCGTTGCTGCATGCCGGCATTCCGGCGCAGAGCATGTCGCTGGTTGTTTTGCAGGATCGCAAGCGCGGTTTCTTTCATGCCGTGCTGTCGGTCAGTACCGGCAGCGGCGCGTTCATTCTCGACAGCCTGAGCAATGTGGTTTCGCGCGACAGCGACCTGCCGAGCTACGTGCCGCTCTATTCGTTCAGCACCGACCGCGCGTGGATCCACGGCGCCAGAACCGGCACGGCGCAAATGGCTGACATTAAGGGGGGCCTTTCGACGGTCGCGCCTGGCGAGGGTCTGCAGCAGTAGATCCGTCAGGGATTTCGGGCGTTTTAGCCGCCGAAGACGAATGCCATCAGCAACTCGGGCTCTATGACAGGCGCCCGCGCCGCACTCAACTGACCGCGGTACCGGCGTTCACCGACGCCGATCACAAACCCGGTGGCAACAGGCGCCTCGCCATTGGCGTCGAGCCGCGCAAATATGTCCGCGACATTGAGGTCCAGAGCTAGCTTCAGGTCGTGTCGCGCGTCATCGGTTGCGGCTATCGGCAGCTGACGCTTGACCAACTGCTGGAACGGCGCATTGAACGTCAGGATCTTCTTCGACGATGACAGGGCAAAGGCCGGTGAGGGGCAGGCGAGCAGAATGGCATTGATCGTCTTGATCGACGCCAGCCTTTGCAAGGTGAGGTTCTCATCGGCCAATCCACGCATGCAGGCCACCCGGATTGCCGATGTAAGGTTTCCGGTATTGGCATGACTCTCGGCGATTTCGTCGATCAGCATGCCGATCGTACACTTCCGACGTTCAGCCATCTGCTTTAGTGATGTCCAGAAAGCCCGCTCCAGGCGGATGCCGCGCCGCGTGCCGCCCCGCGCCACAACCCGGAACTCCAGTCCGAAATCCTCCGTCGCCAGCGGTGGCAGCAGCCGGTCGCGACCGGCAGGAGGGGAGACAGTGCTATCGCTCACTCATGGCCTCCTCTCGCGCCTTGTTGATCGGCTTCATAAGGTAGGTGAGGATCGTCTTGCGTCCAGTCTTGATATCGACCGAACAGATCATACCGGGGATGATCGAATAGGTCTTGCCGTCGCGTGTCAGCGTCGATTTGTCGGTGGCGACGCGCACCTGATAGTAGGGTTCACCAGTCTTCTGGTCGACCAGGCTGTCGGCGGTGATGTTCGAGACCTTGCCTTCGATGCCGCCGAAGATCGAGAAGTCATAGGCGGTCACCTTGATCAGCGCGTCCTGGCCGGGCCGGATGAAGGCGACGTCTCGCGGTGAAACCCGTGCTTCGACCAGCAAGGTCTCGGAGGTCGGCACGATCCCCGCGACGACCGCGCCGGGCTGGACGAAGGCGCCGACCGTGTTGATGTCAAGTGTGTTGACGATGCCGTCGACGGGCGAGCGGATGTCGGTGCGCGCCACCTTGTCGGTGGCGCCGCGTATCGTCTCATCCACCACCGAAAGGTCGGCCAGCGCCTGCGTCAGATCGCTCAGCGCCTCCTGTTGCAGCTGCAGGCCGAGCTCGTCGACCTGAAGCTTGGCTTCCGTGATGGCCGACTTGGCTTTCTTGATGGTTTCGCCGGCGAGCGTCAGCTGACCGTTGAGCTCGGTCTGCTCGCGCTCGACGCGGAGCTGCTCGGTTCGCGCCATCAGGCCCTTCTTGACCATCGCTTCGACCAGCTTCGCCTCCTGGTCGCTGACGGCCAGATTCTTGGTGAGGCGATCGGCATTGGCGTTGGCTTCGTCCAGTTCCTTCTCGCGCTGATCGAGGCGCGACTTGAGAACCGACAGCTTGACTTCGAAATTGTCGCGGCGCGCGATGAGCAGCTTCTGCTCGTTGTCGCAGATTTCCGGCGCCACCTTCTGGATCTCGGACGGACAGGGAAATGCGCCCTCGAGATTGCCGGTCTGTTCGAATTGGAGCCGCGCAATGCGCGTCTGCAGCGCCCGCGCCTTGGCCTGCTGCTCGCCAAGGCTGGAGGTGTTGAAGGTATTGTCGAGGCGGATGATGAGGTCGTTCTTCTTGACGACCTGCCCGATCTTCACGGCAATTTCCTGAACGACACCCGGCTCGCTGGCCTGGATGATCTGGGTCTTGGAGGCAGGTATGATCTTGCCGTCGCCGCGCGCGATCTCATCGACCTCGGCAAAGGACGCCCAGGCGACGGAACTCACAAAAAGCGCTCCGATGATGAATATCGACGCCGACGCAAAAAGCGGCGGTCGGTCTTCCCTGGTAAGCATTTCCTACGCCCCAACGTATTCAATGTACTCGATAAGTCTGTTCTGTCAGGCGCTTGTTTTCTGTAGCGCCTGTATCACTTGGTCTTTCGGTCCATCGGCAACGATCTTGCCCTGCTCGATGACAATCAAGCGGTCGGCCAGCTCAAGCATGCTGAAGCGGTGCGTCGAAACGATCAGCGTCGTGTTGCGATCGAAAGCCACTTTGAGCTGCTTGATCAGCTGGCGCTCTGAAGCCAGATCCATCGAGCCGGACGGCTCGTCGAGGAAGACGATTTTCGGTTTGGTCAGCAACAGGCGGGCAATCGCCATTGTCTGTCTCTGGCCGCCCGAGAGATTGGTGCCGCGCTCGCCGACATTCATGTCGTAGCCACGCGGGTGGCGGGAGACGAAATCGTCGACGCCGGCAGCCTTGGCCGCTTCGACGATCTGCTCATCGGTCGCCTCGGGGCAGGCCATCAGGAGGTTCTCCTTGATGGTGCCCGAAAACAGATCGTTGGCCTGCGCGACGATCCCGACGGCGGCGCGAACCTCCGATGGGTGGTATTGACGGATGTCGATCCCATCCAGCAGCAGCTCGCCGGAGGTCGGCAGGAAAAGCCGGCCGATCAGCCGGCCCATGGTTGTCTTTCCGGAGCCTATGCGGCCGATGATGCCAATCCGCTCACCTGGTTTCACCGAGAAATTCAGACCGGTCAGAACCTCGTTTTCGGAGCCCGGATAGACGAAACCGACATTCCTGAACGCCATCGCGCCGTTGCGAATGGGGCGATTGACGAACCCCACCGTGTCCGGCCGATCCTCCGGCTGGGCCATGATGGAGTTGACCATTCGCAAGGAGAGCATTGCCTGGCGAAGTCTGGACAAGGTGATCGCGATCTGCCCAAGCGGAGCCACCGCCCGGCCCGCCAGCATGACGGTACCGATGATGGCGCCGGTGGAGACATGCCCTTCCGAGAAGGCATAGGCGCCGGCCACGATCAGGGCGACGGTGACCATCTGCTGGATGGCTTGCGTGATGTTGCCAGCGGCAGCCGAAAGCTGCTTGATCTTCTCGGAGGTGTTGGCCGCGTTCTTGGAATGCTCTCCCCATTTTCGCAGGAGATACGCCTCCGCCCGCAGCGACTTGATCGTCTCCAGCGTGGAGATGGATTCGACCAGCAGCGCCTGGCGTTGCGAAGCCTCATTCATGGAGGCGGCGACACGTTTGCCGATGCGCCGCTGCGTTATCAACCCAACGATCACGGAGGCGACAAAGGCAATGGCCGGTATGATGACCAGCCAGCCGCCTATCGCATAGATGACAAGAAGAAAGACGAAAACAAATGCGGTGTCGATGAACACGCTGATGGTGTTGGACGTGAAGAATTCGCGCACGAATTCGTATTGCGTCACCCGATTTGCGTATTCACCGGTTGAGCCGGGGCGTGCCGACAAGGACGAGTTCAGCACTTTCTCGAACAGCAGATAGGAGATGCGAAGATCGGCCTTGCGCCCGGCATAATCGATCAGGGAGGCTCTGGCGGTCTTCAAAAGCAGGTCGAACAAAATGACCGCGCCGATCCCGATCGACAGCACCCAGAGCGTCGATATCGCCTTGTTGGGCAATATCCTGTCGTAGACATTCATGGTGAAGATCGGCGAAGCAAGGGCCAACACATTGATGAAGACCGCCGACAGGACGACCTTCGAATAGGTGCGCCAGAACGGACCCATCGTTCCGGTCAGCCAATGTCGCCGTTCGATCTTAGCCGCCGAACCGACGTTCATCCCCTCGAGCGCGTTGGCATAGGTTATCGAGAAGGAAACGCCGCCGCTTATGTAGCTTCCGGAAAGCTCGGATTTGCTGATGGTTGTGCGACCGTCTTCCTGGGGAGCGGTCGTAAATCCGCCATCCTCGGTCTCGGCAAGCAGCGCAACCGGCAATTGGCTGACGCGAAACAGAATGGCGGGGAGGTCGATGCGTCCGCGAAGAAAATCGCGATGACTGAACTCGGTGATTTCGAGGCCGATGCGCTCGGCAAGATGCCGGATGGCGTCGATCTCAATTTGCGTGTCCGACAGCGGCACACCGGCGAACAGCACTGTCTCCGCGCTCGGCCTGCCGAGATATCCGGCGACAGCCGAAAAGCAGGCCTTGAACGCCTCTTTGGGGGACAGGATTTTGGGTTGTGGGTTCACGATCTGCCCGCGGGACTATCGTTCGACCTTGGGCCCTCCTACTTCTTTTTTCTCACCGGGGCGAGGATATCGAAAGGCAGATCGTTTGTCTGCTTCGACGGCGTCCGCGCATAGGTCTCAGTGTCAGCCGTTTCCGGTGCTCCGAACTCGGTCCGCGCATAGGCGGTGGCTTGCTTTGCCGGTTCGAGGTTCATTGTCTTCAGCAACTGTCCGGTTGCCGCCAGCAGCCGATACTGAGCGAAAAGCGATGCGTAGGACGCGGTATCCGCCAGCGTGGCCGTGTTGAACCGAGTATTCTGCGCATCAAGCACGTCGAGCAGGGACCGTTGTCCGACCTTGAATTGTTCGCGATAAGACGACACCAGCCTTTCGTTCGCGGCAGCTTGCTGCTTGAGCGTCTTTGCCAGGTCGGCTTGCCGGAAGCGGCGATCCCATGAGGTGCGGACAGCTTCCTCGATTTCCCTCAAGACCTGATGCAGGGCGAGACGCTGCTCGCTGGTGCGGCGGATCTGCTCCTGTTCGTTGGCCTTGTCGATGCCGCCACGGTAGAGGTTCCAGCGCAGGACGACCCGCGCCTGCAGGTCGCTGGTGTCGCCGTCGGCGCCATCGATGTCGGTTCCGGCCCGTGCGATACCTTCGGCGATGACGGAGGGTCCGAATTTCGCCCGTGCAGCATCCACAAGGGAGGCCGCCGCGTCGATGTCGCTGTTGGCCATGTGCACGCGCGGATTGCTTTCCCGCGCCAGGCCGATTGCTTCATCAAGCGACCTCGGCAGTGCGGCGGAGACATCGCCCGGCCTTGATGCGTTGGTCAGCGGCTTCCCGACGGTTTTGAAGAACCGTATCTTGGCCGCTTCCAGTTCCTCGGTCGCTTCCTGCATGCGCGCCTTGGCAGCAAACAGCCGTTCCTCGGCCTGTTGCCGGTCGGCCTCGTTCAGCGCCCCGCCTGCAATGCCTTGCTGGATGTCGCCGAGAATCGCCTGATGGAAGCCGAGGTTCTTCTTTGCCTCGGCGACGATCGAAGCCTGCAGCATGTATTCCAGATAGTCCTGTACAACCGAGAGCCCGATGAATTCGGAGCGCTCCAGCACCCGGAAGGACGCACCATCGACGCGCGACGCCTGACGGTTCAACTCAGCCCGCCTGGCTCCGCTGTCATAGAGCGTCTGCGAAACCGTGAGATCGGCTTCGGCCGGATAGAGCGCGTCATCCTCGATGGAGAGCGCCCGCCGGGACGGGTTGTCGAGACGGCGAGCGCCCGCGGATCCTTCGAGGTCGACGCTGGGAAGATACAGCCCTTTCGCCTGGCGCAACTCGAATTCGATTGCTTCGCGGTTTTCGATTGCCTGGCCAATCTCGGGATTGGACTCCACCGCAACGGCCATGGCCTCTTTGAGAGAGAGCGCATGAGCACTCCCGCAGCTCAATATGGCAACCGTCGTCAGCAGGCCAAGGCGCTTGCTTATGGCCGACAGAGCTGTCGTATTCATATTATTCCACCCCAACTTATTCCACCCCAACGGTTCCCCTGTGCCTTTTTCAGGCACCACAACCCAAGCGTGATTGTCCACAAATTCACGAAAGATGTCAGTGCTTATTGACTTTAGAGGCCACTAAAAAGGTGGATTCAAGCAATAAGGTTTCGGAATGTAGCAAAAATGGCACAGAACCAATACCCGCTGAGCTGTCAGGCAAAAGCCATCAGAGTTCGAACATGGCAAACGAAGACATTCGCGAAGAGGGCTATAAGCGAGTCTCCCCAAATAGCCTGACTATTTCTGGGTGTATATTTCTCTGCGAGCGCGACCGGCAGCACCTTGGTGGCGGCTGCAGGTGAGCTTTAGCCTGTTGCCAGACGCCTCGAAGCTGGAACGCACACTGTGGTTGAGCGGTGCCGACCGGGTACCGGTGTTTCAACAGTCTGCGACCCTCGAAACTGGCGGAGAGAGCGGGATTCGAACCCGCGTTACGGTCTCCCGTAAACACACTTTCCAGGCGTGCGCCTTCAACCACTCGGCCACCTCTCCGTCTTAGCATTTCGCATCGGCCGGTTTCGCCGCGCGGGTTGGGGAAATGCATCACCCCTTGGGAATTCCGGCCGGAAACTCCGCACCGTGGGCGCCGTCAACCAGCGAACACCCTTTCCCCGCCCCTGAGCCGTCAAAGCAACAGGTGCGGGGCTCATCTAGTCGATCCGGCGTCGAATGCCAAGCCATAACGGGCATTCTATTCGCCTTGCCGGGATTGGCGTCTTTTGCCACGCCGCGCCCCGACGCCTGTCGTGGCGGCGGCAACCGAATAATGTGCACAGGCAGGGCCGTAGAGCCTGCCATGCTTGACTTCGTCGCTGGCCGCCTGTCGAGTAGCCGCGAGGCTTTGCGGGGGCATCGTCCGACCATGACATCGACCAATCAACAGCCAGTCGGGCAGCAGCCAACCGGGCGGCCGGACAGCGGGCTTTCCTATATTCCGCCGGCATGGCTGATCTTCGTCATGGCCTGGTCGGCCTACAGCCTGATTTCCGCATGGCGCCTGACCACCACCGACTACGACCTGCCGGACAGCGTCTTCTATCTCGTCTATGGCGGCCTTGCGGCCAGCATCGTCACCATCCTTTGGGGGCTTTATTTGCTCGGCCTCGCCTTTAACCGCTCGGCGCGGTTCCCACGCCATTTCACCATCTGGCAGGTCGCCACCATCCTGTGGCTCGCGGCAAGGCAGGCCTATATGCTGGTCGTGCCCGATTTCGCCTTCTCTGGCCGCGGGCTGGCCGTCACCGCGGCTGAAATCGCCATCGGGTTGCTCTGCATCTATCTGTTGCGACGCGGCGCAGGCGCCGAGACGGCTTATGCCAATCCCGAAAGCGAAAGCCCGCCGGTGCTGGTCTCGATCATCGCCGCCTTGCTTGGCATCATCCTCGGTGCGGCTCTTGGCGCCGGCGCCGGCTTTGCCGCCGGCGCGCTGATTGCCGAAACCACCGACATGAGCTGCTTCGAGGGCGCCTGCGGCTACTTTGCCCTGTTCATCGGGCTGGCCGGCCTGGTTGTCGGGGCGATCGCCGGCGGACTGTTTGCCGTCTGGTGGGTGCACAGGCGAAAGCGGAAGCCGGCAACATAGGTCCAGGCTTCAAATTCGCGTGTCACGATTGCGAACAAAGCGGGCACGCACTATCTCTCGGTTCGCAACACAACCAGAAAAAGTCTAGGGCAATTCCAGGAAAAGTGTGAAACGGCTTTCCCTAGGGAATTGCGTTAAAACAATGAGATACGGCGCCGGAAAAATCCGGGGAGGGTCTGGATGTTTCGCTTCATCTTTCGTCTCGCGGCAATGATATCGCTTTCGGTTTCCGTCATCATGGCGGTGTTGGATGCGACGCGGTCGGTGGCGGCTTCCGCCCTGGTGATGACCCCGCTCAACACCAGCTGGCTTGCCGTCTCGCCGGATACGCGCAGCGCTTTCGAGAGCTTTATCCGCGACAAGGTCAATCCGATGCTGTGGGACAGCGCCATCGCCTGGGTGCTCAACCAGCCCGGTTTTGCGGTGTTCGCGGTCGCGGCCTTCATCCTCTATGCGATCGGCTACAGGCGGCAGCGGCGGAGCGGACAGTTCGCCCCGAACTGACGATCTGCTGATGATCTGTCGGCGTTGAGTTTCGAGCGCCCCAAGCCCTTGGAAAGGGAGACTGCGCATGTTTTTTCTCAGCGATATGCTGAACAAGAAACTCAATCTGCCGAAGCCCTCCGAGGCGCTGCCGGGCCGTATCAAGGCGATCGCCACGGCCGCCAGGCATTTTGTCTCAAAGCGGCCGCTCAAGGGACCCTATCCCGAAGGGCTGGAGACAGCGATGTTCGGGCTCGGCTGCTTCTGGGGCGCCGAGCGCCTGTTCTGGCAGCGCGAAGGCGTCTGGGTCACTGCCGTCGGCTTTGCGGGTGGCGTCACCCCCAATCCGACCTACCAGGAAACCTGCACCGGCCTCACCGGCCATGCCGAAGTGGTGCTCGTCGTCTACGACCCTAGGATCGTCTCCTACAGCGACCTGTTGAAGCTGTTCTGGGAAAGCCACGACCCGACGCAAGGCATGCGCCAGGGCAACGATGTCGGCACCACCTATCGCTCGGCGATCTACACGTTTGGTGACGCGCAACACCAGGCGGCGATCGGGTCACGTGACGCTTACGAAGCCTCCTTGCGCGGTGCGGGCCGCGGCAAGATCACCACCGAGATCGCGGCGGCGCCCGAATTCTATTTCGCCGAGCAAGACCACCAGCAATATCTGGCGAAGAACCCCTATGGTTATTGCAACCTCAAGGGCACTGGCGTTGCTTGCGCCATTTCGGCTGCTGCCTTGGCTTAAGGCCTTTGGCGAAAGGAATTGGTCGTGGCGCTGCGTCGCGGCGCCACGCTTTTCCAAAAGGTCAAAATTCCGCGTGAATTTTGTTTCGGGCCGTGCCAGATTGGCCCTGAG
This sequence comes from Mesorhizobium sp. P2_E10, assembly GCF_056404235.1. Classification (NCBI taxonomy): domain Bacteria; kingdom Pseudomonadati; phylum Pseudomonadota; class Alphaproteobacteria; order Hyphomicrobiales; family Phyllobacteriaceae; genus Mesorhizobium; species Mesorhizobium sp. P2_E10. The sequence goes on along the minus strand of NZ_JBFUEK010000011.1, from coordinate 128,925 downwards.
CGGGAGGGGAATACACTCCTGCCTGACGTCGCATGCCTGCCGGTGAACCGGGCCGGTATGCGGTGCGTAACGGAAAAAATAACCGACAGGGTGTGGATCACATGAAACGTATCGTTCTCGGCCTTCTGGCCGCAACTGCAATGGTTCTTCCGGCTTTGGCCGCGGATGTCCAGCCGGCCATCCTCTACGATCTCGGCGGCAAGTTCGACAAATCCTTCAACGAGGCTGCCTTCCACGGCGCCGAAAAGTTCAAGACCGAAACCGGCAACGCCTATGTCGAGTTCGAGGTGTCCAACGCTTCGCAGCGCGAGCAGGCCCTGCGCCGCTTCGCCGAGGACGGCCGCAACCCGATCGTCATGGCCGGCTTTGCCTGGGAGGATGCGCTCAAGGCGGTCGCGACTGAATATCCTGACCTCAACTTCGCCATCATCGACGATGCTGTCGATCTGCCCAATGTCCGCTCGCTTGTCTTCAAGGAGAATGAAGGCTCCTATCTCGTCGGCATAATGGCGGCGATGGCCTCGAAGTCCAAGAAGGTCAGCTTCATCGGCGGCATGGACATTCCGCTGATCCGCAAATTCGAATGCGGCTATGTCGGCGGCGCCAAGTCGGCGGGTGCGACCGAAGTCATCCAGAACATGACCGGTGACACCCCGGCGGCGTGGAACGATCCGACCAAGGGCGGCGAGATCGCCAAGACGCAGATCGACCAGGGCTCCGACGTGGTCTATGCCGCGGCCGGCGGCACCGGCGTTGGCGTGCTGCAGGCGGCGGCCGATGCCGGCAAGCTCGGCATCGGCGTTGATTCCAACCAGAACGGCCTGCAGCCCGGCAAGGTGCTGACCTCGATGCTGAAGCGCGTCGACGTTGCCGTCTACACCGCTTTCATGGACGGCAAGAACGGCACCTTCAAGGGCGGCCTGCAAAATCTCGGCCTCAAGGAGGGCGGCGTCGACTACGCCATGGACGACAACAACAAGGCGCTGGTCACCGACGAGATGAAAGCCGCCGTCGAAAAGGCCAAGGCCGATATCATCGCCGGCACGGTCCAGGTGCACGACTACACCACCGACAACGCCTGCCCTTATTGATCCTGCCAAATAGATCGCAAACCGCCGGGCATCGTCCCGGCGGTTTTGTTTTGAGCAAGGTTTTGCCGCGTGAAACGTCGGCGCGCCCGGCCGCCTAAAACTTTCCCACGAGATAACCCAGCGCAAAGGCTGCAATCAGCCCGAGGGCGATGACGGTTCCGCGCCGGCCGCCGAGCGCGTGCAGGCCGACGCCGTAAGGTCGCCGGCTAAGGCCCTGGATCATTGCCGGCGGTCTCATATCGCTGCTGTCGAGGCTGGAAAGGCGCATCTGTGGCAGTTCGGCGATGCGTTGGGTGATCAGTTCCCAGCGATTGTCGGGCTCTGCGCCCGTTGCCTCAGTGCGATCGAAGATGTGCATGCGCTCGGCCAGCCGCATCACCGCGTCGCGGAAGGCGGGGTCGATCTCCAGATCGCGCTCGGCGCGCTCGCGGTCCCGGTCGTTCATCAGGCCAAGCACATAGTCGCCGGCCCGCGCAACGCGATCGCTTTCACTGGCCATCGTCTCCTCCTACCAATGCGGCGGCTTGGTCACTGGCACATCGGATGCAGACTGTTCCTCCAGCGCCAGAAACCGTTCGCTCAGTGCATCGAGCTTGCGCTGCATGCGCTCGATCACCTTCCACTGCTCGGCGATCTGGCCGGACAGTTCGTCGATGGTCTTCTCCTGCTCGGTGGCGCGGATTTCCAGCGTCGTCAGCCGGTCGGCAGGCATGATCATTTCTAAAAATCCCTGGTCTTGGCCCACGCAGCTGCAAAAAGCTGCGAATTTCGGATTCGCCATATTAGCGAATGTGAAGGTCGCGGCCATGTTGGAAATTGACAAGCACGCAGGGATTTGTCGAGAGTGAACACCGCTTCGGCCGATTGGCATGGGCGGGGCATCATGCTAGGCGTTTTGACCAAGCGATAAAAAAATAAGAGTGGGACAGGCTGCATGGCGCAAGCCGCAATCGAGCTTATCGGCATCAACAAGAGTTTTGGCGCCGTGCGCGCCAACCGCGACATCAATCTGGAGATCGCCCGCGGCGCCATCCATGGCATCGTCGGCGAGAATGGCGCCGGCAAGTCGACGCTGATGTCGATCCTCTACGGCTTCTACCAGGCTGACAGCGGCGAGATACGCGTCGGCGGCAAGCCGGCGTCGATCAAGACATCCAATGACGCCATCGCGCTCGGCATCGGCATGGTGCACCAGCATTTCATGCTGGTCGACAATTTCACGGTGCTGGAAAACATCATCCTGGGCGCCGAAAGCGATGCGCTGCTGAAAAAGAGCATCGCCAAGGCACGCTCCGAACTCGAACGTCTCGAACGCGAATACGGGCTCGAAGTCGACCCCGACGCGATCATCGAGGAATTGCCGGTCGGCCTGCAGCAGCGCGTCGAAATCCTCAAGGCGCTCTATCGCGGCGCCGAGATCCTGATCCTCGACGAGCCGACGGGCGTGTTGACGCCAGCCGAAGCCGACCACCTGTTCCGCATTCTCAAGCAATTGAAGGAACAGGGAAAAACGGTGGTTCTGATCACTCACAAGCTGCGCGAGATCATGGCCATCACCGACAGCGTCTCGGTCATGCGCCAGGGCACGATGGTGGCGACGCGCGAGACAGCTAAGACCACTGTCGAGGAACTGGCCGAGCTGATGGTCGGGCGGCGCGTCCTGCTCCGGGTCGAAAAGGGCGAGGCGGAAGCCGGCAACGTCAAGCTCGCGGTCAAGAACCTGACGGTGAAGGACCAGCGCGGTGTTACCATGGTCGACGACATCTCCTTCGACATCCGCGCCGGCGAGATTGTCGGCATTGCCGGCGTGGCCGGCAACGGCCAATCCGAATTGCTCGAGGCGATTTCCGGCATCAGGCGCGCCGTTTCCGGCTCTGTCATGCTCGACGGCAAGCCGATAGACCTGACCGGGGCCGCCGATCCCGGCGAGTTGCGCGACCGTGGGCTGGCCCATGTGCCGGAAGATCGCCATCATGTCGGATTGGTGCTGGCCTTCGAGGAGAACGAAAATTCCATCCTCGGCTATCACGACGACCCCCGCTACCTCAAAGGACCGTTCCTCAACATCGATGCCATCATGGCCGATGCCAAGGACAAGATCGAGAAATACGACATCCGTCCCGGCAATCCGCGCCTGAGGACAGCGAACTTCTCTGGCGGCAACCAGCAGAAGATCGTGCTCGCGCGGGAAATGGAACAAGACCCGGGTGTTCTCATCGTCGGCCAGCCGACGCGCGGCGTCGACGTCGGCGCCATCGAATTCATCCACAAGCGGCTGATTGCCATGCGCGACCAGGGCAAGGCGGTGCTGGTGGTGTCGGTCGAACTCGACGAGATCCGATCGCTGTCCGACCGCATCCTGGTGATGTTTGCCGGCCGCATCGTCGGCGAGCGCGGCCCGGAGGCGACCGAAGGCGAGCTCGGCCTGCTGATGGCGGGTGTCGAGCGCCAGGAGGCCGCAGAATGAGCACGCCTTACGCCAAGCTGCCGGCCTGGGCCGACTATGGGCTGATCCCGCTGATCAATTTGTCGGTCGCCTTCATCGTTGCCGGCTTCGTCGTCATGTTGGTGGGCGAAAACCCGCTCCGCGCCGCCGTCATCCTGGTCGAGGGCGCCTTCGGCAAGGGAACCGGCATCGCCTTCACGCTGTTCTACGCCACCACTTTCATCTTCACCGGCCTGTCTGTGGCGGTGGCCGCGCATTGCGGCCTGTTCAACATCGGCACAGAGGGCCAAGCCTACATTGCCGGCCTCGGCGTCGCCGTGGTCTGCCTGACCTTCGACAGCGTGCTGCCATGGTGGCTGACCTTTCCGCTGGCAATCATCGCCGGGGCCGCGGTTGGCGCGCTATGGGCTTTGATCCCGGCCTATCTGCAGGCCAAGCGCGGTTCGCACATTGTCATCACCACCATCATGTTCAACTTCATCGCCGCGTCGATCATGGTCTATCTCCTGGTCGGGCTGTTGAAGCCGGCAGCCTCGCAAGCGCCGCAGACCCGCAACTTTCTCGCCGGCGCCGAACTCCCCAAGCTCAACTGGATCATCGAACTGTTCGGCGCCAAGATCCGCTCGGCGCCCTTCAACATCTGCTTCCTGCTGGCGCTGGTGATGGCTTTTCTGGTCTGGCTGCTGATCTGGCGCACCAAGCTCGGCTACGAGATGCGCACCTATGGCCACAGCCCGAAGGCAGCGCGCTATGCCGGCATTTCAGAGACCCGCATCATCATCGTCGCGATGATGATCTCGGGCGCGCTGGCCGGCATGATGACGCTCAATCCGGTGATGGGCGACCAGCACAATGTGGCGATCGACTTCGTCTCCGGCGCCGGCTTTGTCGGCATCGCCGTGGCGCTCATGGGCCGCCTGCATCCGGTCGGCATCGTGCTGGCGGCGATCCTGTTCGGCATGCTCTACCAGGGCGGCGCCGAACTCGCCTTCGAGATGCCGGCGATCAGCCGCGACATGATCGTCATCATCCAGGGTCTGGTTATCCTGTTTGCTGGTGCGCTGGAGCATATGTTCCGTCCCTATGTGCAGGCGCTATTCGCCTCGTTCAGTCCGAGGTCGGTCGGCATTGAAGCGGTCAAAGGGAAGGGCGCCTGAGATGGATGTGTTCATGGCCATCGTGCAGATACTCGACTCGACGATACGCCTGTCGGTGCCGTTGCTGCTCGCCTGTCTCGCCGGCCTCTATTCCGAACGCGCCGGTGTCTTCGACATCGGGCTGGAAGGCAAGATGCTGGTCGGCGCCTTCGCCGGCGCCGCCGCCGCGTCGGTCATGCATTCGGCCCTTCTCGGCCTCGGCATGGCGATCGTGATGTCGGTCGCCTTTGCGCTGGTGCATGGCTTTGCTTCGATCACGCACCGCGGCAACCAGATCGTCTCCGGCGTGGCGATCAATTTCATCGCTGCCGGTTCGACCATCATCCTCGGCCAAGCCTGGTTCCAGCAAGGCGGGCGCACGCCAGCACTGCAGCCGGGCGAGCGCTTCGAGGCCATCACCTTGCCCGGCGCCGATACTGTCCGCGACGTGCCGATCCTCGGACCGATCTATGCCGAGCTTCTGTCCGGCCACTCCATCCTGGTTTATCTCGCATTCGCGATGGTGCCGTTTACCTGGTGGGTGCTGTTTCGCACCCGCTTCGGCCTGCGCCTGCGCGCGGTCGGCGAGAACCCGGCCGCCGTCGACACCGCCGGTATCTCTGTCGCTTGGCTGCGCTACCGGGCGCTGATCTGCACCGGTATATTGACCGGCATTGCCGGCGCCTATCTGTCGATGGTGCAGAATGGCGGCTTCGTGAAGGACATGACTGCCGGCAAGGGCTATATCGCGCTGGCGGCGCTGATCTTTGCCAAGTGGAGGCCGGTCAATGCCATGTTCGCCTGCCTTCTATTCGGCTTCCTCGATGCCGCGGCGATCCGCCTGCAAGGCACGCCACTGCCGCTGATCGGCAAGGTGCCGGTACAGTTCATGCAGGCACTGCCCTATATCCTCACCGTCATCCTGCTTGCCGGCTTCATCGGCAAGGCGATCCCGCCGCGCGCCGGCGGCGTGCCTTACGTCAAGGAACGCTAAGCATGATCCCGAACCACAGGTCCGCGTCAGCGAAAAGTGGGACCCGGTTTTCGGACAAGATCATGCGAGAGAAAGACTAAATGGCTCATGATCTGTTCGAAGCGGCGCAAGCCGCCATGGCCAAGGCCTATGCGCCCTATTCGAAATTCCCGGTCGGGGCTGCGTTGCGCACCGAGGACGGCCGGGTTTTCGTTGGCGCCAATGTCGAGAACGCGTCCTTTCCGGAAGGCTGGTGCGCCGAAACCACAGCGCTCGGCCACTACATCATGGGCGGCGGCGGCAAGATCACCGAGGTTGCGGTGATCGCCGAGCGCACAGGCAAATGCTCGCCCTGTGGCGGCTGCCGTCAGCGACTGGCGGAATTCTGCCAGCCGGAAACGAAACTCTATCTCTGCGACAATACCGGCGTGGTCGAGACCATGACCATGGGCGACATGCTGCCCTACGGCTTCCGCGGCGACATTTTGAAATGAAGAACTGGTGAAATGAAGAGCTGGCTGAAATGAAGGAAGCGCTGGATCATCTCGTTGAACGGCTCGACGGCTTGGCGCCGACGACAGCGCTGGTGCTGGGCTCGGGCCTTGGTGGCCTTGTCGACCAGGTCGAGGATGCGGTGCGCATTTCCTATGCGGATTTGCCGGGCTTTCCCAGAAGCGGCGTCACCGGCCATGCCGGCGAGGTGGTGGCGGGGCTTTTCGCCGGCACGCCGGTGCTGATGCTGTCCGGCCGTGCCCACTATTACGAGCACGGCAACGCAGCGGCGATGCGGCCGGCGCTGGAAGTGCTGGCGGGCATCGGCATCACCAAGCTGATCCTGACCAATGCCGCCGGTTCGGTCGATCCGGAGATGGGGCCGGGCTCGGTGATGCTGATCACCGACCACATCAATTTCTCCGGGTCCAATCCTCTGATCGGCGAGCCGAGCGACCGGCGTTTCGTCGGCCTGACCGAAGCCTACGATCCCGGCATTCGCTCGGCGATCGAGAAAGCGGCGAAGGCAACGGGCACGGCGCTGCACAAGGGCGTCTATATGTGGTTTTCGGGCCCATGCTTCGAGACGCCGGCCGAAATCCGCATGGCGCGCATCATGGGCGCCAATGCGGTTGGCATGTCGACCGTGCCGGAGGTCATCCTTGCCCGCTTCCTCGGCCTGCGTGTCGCCGCCTGCTCCGTCGTCACCAACCTTGCCGCCGGGATGACCGGGGCAGAGCTCTCGCATCAGGAAACCAAGGACATGGCGCCGATCGGCGGCGCGCGGCTGGCGACGATCCTTAGCCGTGTGTTCCAGGATGGGCTGCCGGAGAGTAAGGTCTCGGCCTGATGCTTCCGCAAGAGATTATTCGCCGCAAGCGCGACGGCCAGAAGCTGTCGACGCAGGAGATCACCGGCTTCATCGAGGGCCTGACATCCGGCACCGTCTCGGACGGCCAGGTCGGCGCTTTCGCCATGGCGGTGTTCTTCAACGGCATGAGCCGCGACGAGGCGGTGGCGCTGACGCTGGCCATGCGCGATTCCGGCGACGTGCTCGACTGGTCGGACCTGCCGGGACCGGTCACCGACAAGCATTCGACCGGCGGCGTCGGCGACAATGTCTCGCTGATGCTGGCGCCGATCGTCGCCGCCTGCGGCGCCTATGTGCCGATGATATCAGGCCGGGGTCTCGGCCATACCGGCGGCACGCTGGACAAGATGGATGCCATCCCGGGCTACATCAGCCAGCCCGACATTGCGCACTTCCGCAAGACGGTGCTCGAAACCGGATGCGCCATCATCGGCCAGACCGCCGACCTGGCGCCCGCCGATCGCCGGCTCTATGCGATCCGCGATATCTCGGGAACAGTCGAATCGGTGCCGCTGATCACCGCCTCGATCCTGTCGAAGAAGCTCGCCGCCGGCCTGCAGTCGCTGGTGCTCGACGTCAAGGTCGGCAACGGCGCCTTCATGGAGAAGTCGCGCGACGCGACTGCATTGGCCAACAGCCTGGTCGAGGTCGCCAATGGCGCCGGGCTGAAGGCCTCGGCACTGGTCACCGGCATGAACGAACCGCTGGCGTCAGCGGCCGGCAATGCGGTCGAGGTGCGCAATGCGGTCGACTTCCTCACCGGCCGGGTCCGTGACAAGCGGCTGGAGGATGTGACGCTCGCGCTGGCGGCCGAGATGCTGCAGTCGGCCGGGCTGGTGTCGTCCAACCAGGACGGCATGCGGCGTGCCGCCGAGACGCTCGCCGGCGGCCGCGCCGCCGCCATCTTCGCGCGCATGGTGGCCGCCCTTGGCGGTCCCGCCGACTTTGTCGAGAAGCCGGAAAAATATCTGCCGAAGGCGGCAACGGAGTTCGCGGTCAAGGCGACGGCCAACGGCTTTGTCACCGGTATCGCCACTCGCGACATCGGGCTCGCCGTCGTTGGCCTTGGCGGTGGGCGCACGCGGCCGGATGACAGGATCGACCATGCCGTCGGCATCACCAGGCTGTTGCCGGTCGGTGCGGAAGTGCGGGCCGGCGAGGCGCTGGCGCTGGTCCATGCCCGCACGGTATCGGATGCGGAGGCGGCGGCCGCCGCTGTGCTTTCCGCCTATACGATCGGGGCTTCGAAGCCTGCGGCGGACAAGAGCGTGATCCGGCGGATCCTGCCGCGCGGGTAGGCAGAGGCGGGAAGGCTCTTCTACTGGACGAGCAGCAGCGTGCCGTTTTCGACCTGGTATTTCCCAAGCCGCTGCAGAAAGCTCATGCCGATCAGGTTGGTGTGCAACGCCCGATCGTCAAGCACGACGGCCTGGATGTCCTCGACCGTGATCTTGCCGATCTGCAGGCGATCGATGCTCACCACCGCTGCCTTGATGACGCCGTTGGCGGTGTTGACCTGCTGGTTGAAGTCCGCCTGGTTGAGCGAAAAGCCGATCCTGCGTGCCGTCGATGTGTTGATGGCAACCAGCGTGGCGCCGGTGTCGATCAGGCCGTCGACCTGGCGGCCGTTGAGCTTGAACGAAGTGGTGAAATGCCCGCGCGCGTCCGCCGCGACCAGAACCTTGCGGCCGAGCGGTTGCTGTAGCGGCGGCTTGTCTGGCACCGCGGCCAGCTTCAGTTGCGGTTCTGTCGCACGCTTGGCCTCAGCCGCCGAATTCGACTGGCTGTCGAACATTTCAGGATTCGATTGATAGGCGAACGGGATCAATACCGACGCTGCGGCAAGCACGCAAAAGATGAGAACTGTGCGCAGCATGGGTCGGCCTTTGTGTGCGCCGACACTAATCCGACATGGTGTTTGCGGCTTTAACGCGCGCCGAAACCGCGCCGTTGCGTAAACGACCGGTAAACGGCCGTCACGATTATTTCGTCCCGTACATGCGGTCGCCGGCGTCGCCGAGGCCGGGCATGATGTAGCCCTTCTCGTTGAGCTGGCGATCGATGGAGGCGGTGAAGACCGGAACATCCGGATGCGCCTTGGTGAAACGCTCGATGCCTTCGGGCGCCGCCAAGAGGCAGAGGAAGCGGATGTTGGTGGCGCCGCGTCCCTTCAGCTTGTCGATGGCCGCGATCGCCGAATTGGCGGTGGCCAGCATCGGGTCGACGACGATCACCAGCCGGTCGGCGAGGTCGCTCGGCGCCTTGAAGAAATATTCGACCGCTTCCAGCGTTTCGTGGTCGCGGTAGAGGCCGATATGGGCGACGCGCGCCGCCGGCACCAGATCGAGCAGGCCTTCGAGCAGGCCGTTACCGGCGCGCAGCACCGAGGCGAAGACCAGCTTCTTGCCCTCCAGCGTCGGCGCCTCCATGGTTTCGATCGGCGTTTCGATGGTGGTCGTGGTCAGTTCGAGGTTGCGGGTGACCTCATAGCCGAGCAGCAGCGAGATCTCGCGCAGCAGCCGCCGGAAGCCGGCCGTCGAGGTCTCCTTCTTGCGCATGATGGTCAGCTTGTGCTGGACAAGCGGGTGGTCGACGACGGTGACGCCCTGCATGGTGTTCTCCTAAATGCATTTCGCCCAAAAGCGCGCGCATAAGTCCCTTCGGAGCGCCGCGCTACAGGCTGCTGGAATGACCCTAGCGACAATGCGCCGGCCAAGGAACCGCCTGACCCGCACCGACCACAGTTTTGTCGGGAGAAATCAGCGCGCGGCGCCGTTGAGCCTGGCGAGCAGCGCGGCCTTGGTCTTGCGATCGACGAAGGCCGCCTCGATGGCGGTCCGGGTGACCGCGGCAAGCGCCTTGTCGTCCATCGCAAAATGCTCGGCGGCGATGGCGTATTCGCGCTTCAGCGACGTCCAGAAATAGGGCGGGTCGTCGGAGTTGAGCGTCACCTTGCAGCCCGCCGCTTTCAATGCCGGAAAGGGGTGGTCGGCGAAGCTGTCGAAAACCTTGAGCGCGATGTTGGAACCGGGGCAGCATTCGAGCACGACGCCTTCGTCGGCGATGCGCCGGACAAGGTCGGGGTTCTCGATGGCGCGCACGCCGTGGCCGATGCGCGACGGGCGGATGTGGTCGAGCGCCGCCTGGACGCTCTCCCAGCCCATCAGTTCGCCGGCATGGACGGTGATGCCAAGTCCGGCCTCGCGGGCAATCTCGAAGGCCCTGACATAGTCCTCGAAGTCGCCTATGCGCTCGTCGCCGGCAACGCCGAAGCCCGTTACGAGCGGGTGCCCGCAGCGGGCGGCGAAGCGCGCCGCTTGCTCGATCGATTCGACGCCGACATGGCGCACGCCGGTGACGATCATGCGGCCCTCGATGCCGGTCTTGGCCTTGGCGCGGGACATGCCTTCGCCGAGCGCGTCGGTATAGGCCTTGGGCGACAGGCCGGCTTTTTTGGCGTGGTCCGGCGAGGTGAAGACCTCGGAATAGATGGCGCCGTCGCGGGCGAGACTGGTCAAATAGTGATCGGCCAGCCGGGCATAGTCCTCTTCCGTCCGGAACAGGTCGGCGGAGAAATCATAGGCGGCGAGGAACGAGGTGAAATCGTGCCAGACGAAGGAGCCGTTCTGGATGTAGGGTGAGGTGTCCTTGCCGTACTTTTGCGCCTGGCTGATGACGAGTTCGGGCGCTGCCGCCCCTTCGATGTGGCAGTGCAGTTCTGCTTTCAAAGGCATTCAATCATCCCGTCAGGTCAATCCGGGTCGTGGCCTCATAGGCATCTTGCCACGACAAGGAAGCGCGGCCGAACACCGCGCCTTAAACAATAGCGCCCGCACCATCGATCGGCTATGGTCCCGCCGGTTTTATGACGGATCAAAATAATGTCAGTTGCGAGAACCACGGCCGCGGGCGGCATGGAAACCTCCTATGGTTTCAAGCATGTAGGGGCAGGCGACAAGCAGTCCCTGGTCAACGACGTTTTCCACAAGGTCGCCAACCGCTACGATCTGATGAATGATTTGATGTCGGCTGGGCTGCACCGGCTGTGGAAGGACGCCATGGTGACATGGCTCAATCCGCCGAAACGGCCAGGCTGGAAGGTTCTCGATGTTGCCGGCGGCACCGGCGACGTCGCCTTCCGCATCGTCGAGGCGAGCCAACGCAATGCCCATGCCACGATCCTCGACATCAACGGCTCAATGCTCGCGGTCGGCCGTGACCGGGCTGAGAAAAAAGGCCTTTCCGACAACACCGATTTCGTCGAGGCCAATGCCGAGGAATTGCCTTTCCCCGACGCCACCTTCGACGCCTATACGATCGCCTTCGGCATTCGCAACGTGCCGCGCATCGATGTGGCGCTCAGTGAAGCGTTCCGCGTGCTCAAGCCCGGCGGGCGCTTGCTGTGCCTCGAATTTTCCGAGGTCGACATGCCGCTGCTCGACAAGGCCTATGAGGCCTGGTCGTTCAACGCCATTCCCAGGATCGGCAAGGCGGTCACCGGCGACGGCGAGCCTTATTCCTATCTGGTCGAATCGATCCGCAAATTTCCCAACCAGCAGAATTTTGCTGCCATGATCACCCGCGCGGGCTTCGACCGCGTCTCCTTCCGCAACTATTCGGCCGGCATCGCCGCCCTGCATTCGGGCTGGAAGCTTTGAGGCTGGCCCGTATTTTTCATGGTCGATGTGCTCAGTGCCGGTTTAGGAAACCGGCAGGGCAAGTGCAGCCATGAGCACAGTCGGCGCTGCTTTCCGGCTCGCACGGGCCGGCTGGGTGCTCGTGCGCGAGGGTGTCGTCGCCGCCTTGCCGGGCGATGAGCTTTCCGGCCTGCCTAAATTCGGCTGGCGCCTGGCGCGGCTTTTCACTCGCCGCCGCGCGCTTGCCTATGAACGCGGCGACCGACTGGCCAAGGCCGTCGTTCGGCTTGGTCCGTCTTACGTCAAGCTCGGCCAGTTCCTGGCGACGCGGCCCGACGTCGTCGGCAACGACATGGCGCTCGATCTCGCCATGCTGCAGGACAAGATGCACACGTTTCCGCAGGCCGAGGCGGTGGCGGCAATCGAAGCTTCGCTCGGGCGCAAGATCGGCGAGCTTTACGTCCGTTTCGGCGATGCCGTCGCTGCCGCCTCGATCGCCCAGGTCCACACCGCTGAAACCGTGCAGAACGGTATCGCGACCCAGGTGGCGGTAAAAGTCATCCGGCCGGGCGTGCGCCGCCGCTTCTTCCACGATCTCGAAAGCTATTTCCTCGCCGCGCGGCTGCAGGAAAAATACATCCCGTCGTCGCGCCGCCTGCGGCCGGTCGAGGTGACTGAGACGCTGGCGCAAACCACCAAGGTCGAGATGGATCTGCGGCTCGAAGCGGCAGCGCTTTCGGAACTGGGTGAGAACACCAAGGACGATCCCGGCTTTCGCGTGCCGTCCGTCGACTGGGAGCGCACCGGCCGCGACGTGCTGACCATGGAATGGGTCGACGGTGTCAAGATGAACGACATTGCCGGCCTCGCGGCCGCCGGCCACGATCTCAAAACCATCGCCGGCAACCTGATCCAGTCGTTCCTGCGCCATACGTTGCGCGACGGCTTCTTCCATGCCGACATGCATCCGGGGAACCTGTTCGTCGAGGCCAACGGCACCATCGTTGCCGTCGATCTCGGCATTGCCGGCCGGCTCGGCAAGAAGGAGCGCCGCTTCCTCGCCGAAATCCTCTATGGTTTCATCACCCGCGACTACCTGCGTGTCGCCGAAGTGCATTTCGAGGCTGGCTATGTGCCGCGCCAGCACAATGTCGCGGCCTTCGCGCAGGCGATCCGCGCCATTGGCGAGCCAATCCATGGCCAGCCGGCCGAAACCATCTCGATGGCCAAGCTGCTGACGCTTTTGTTCGAGGTCACCGAGCTGTTCGACATGGCCACACGGCCCGAATTGATCCTGCTGCAGAAGACCATGGTGGTGGTCGAAGGCGTCGCCCGCACGCTCGACCCGGCCTTCAACATGTGGAAGACGGCAGAGCCTGTGGTCGGCGACTGGATTGCCGGCAATCTCGGCCCGCGCGGCATTCTGGTCGACGCGCGCGACGGCGCCAAGGCAATGCTGGCGCTGGCCCGTCAGGCGCCGGAACTCGCTGCCCGCACCGAGCGGCTGTCGCGTGAGATCGACCTGATGGCCGAGCACGGCCTGCGCTTCGACGAAGCGACGTCGCGCGCCATCGGCAAGGCCGAGGCGCGTTACACACGCTCCGGCCGGATCGCCCTGTGGGTGATCGCGCTGACGCTGATCTATGTTGCGTGGCGGATTTTCTGACAGCCTGCCGTGAGCGGCTTGCCTTGAATTGATTGCATTGCTAGCATTGCATGCGGCAACGGTTGAACAGAGTGCAATCACATGGCCAATATCACGATCCGTAATCTTGACGACGAGGTCAAGGAACTGCTGCGGCGGCTTGCTGCAGAGAACGACCGCTCGATGGAGGAGCAAGCGCGGGTGATGATCCGGGCCGCGGTCGAGGGCCAGGTCGCTCCGGCGGGCCGCATCGACGAGATCGAAAGGACGCTGCGTGAACTGAAAGGCTCGCGCCAGCAGGCGGCGCCCATTGCTGCCGTATCAGGCAAGGTCGCCCTGAGAGGCAGCCTCTCCGGCAAGCGCATCCTGCTCATCATCGGCGGCGGCATTGCCGCCTACAAGACGCTCGACCTGATCCGCCGGCTGCGCGAGCGAGGGGCTGCGGTGCGGGTGGTGATGACGGCGGCGGCGCAGGAGTTCGTGACCACGCTTTCGGTCGGCGCGCTTTCGGCAGACCATGTCTTCACCGAGCTGTTCGACCGCAATGACGAGCACGACGTCGGCCATATCAGGCTGTCGCGCGAGGCTGACCTTCTGGTGGTCGCGCCGGCTACCGCCGATTTGATGGCGAAGCTTGCCAATGGCCATGCCAACGATCTGGCCTCGACCGTGCTGATCGCCACCGACAAGCCGGTCTTGATGGCGCCGGCGATGAACCCGAAAATGTGGTCGCATCCGGCGACACGGCGCAACCGCGCAACGCTCGGCAAGGACGGCATCGCGTTCATCGGCCCGGCCAAGGGCGAGATGGCCGAAAGCAACGAGGCCGGCGAAGGCCGCATGGCCGAGCCGCTGGAGATCGCGGCTGCGATCGAAGCGCTGCTCGACAGCAGGCCAAAGCCGCTGGCCGGCAGAAAAATCATCGTCACCTCAGGGCCGACGCATGAACCGATCGACCCAGTGCGCTACATCGCCAACCGTTCCTCCGGCAAGCAGGGCCATGCCATCGCCGCTGCCCTGGCTAGGCTTGGCGCCGATGTACGCCTCGTCTCCGGTCCGGTGTCGATCGCCGATCCGGCCGGCGTGACGACGCTGCATGTCGAAACGGCGGCGCAGATGAAGGACGCGGTCGAACAACTTCTGCCGGCGGATGCGGGCGTGTTCGTCGCGGCGGTCGCCGACTGGCGCACGGCGAATTCGGCCGGCGAAAAGATCAAGAAGGTGGCGGGCGAGGGGCCGCCGGCGCTGCAGATGGTTGAAAATCCGGACATTCTCGCCGGCGTCGGTCATCACAAGATGCGGCCCGGCCTGGTCGTCGGCTTCGCTGCCGAGACGCAAGACCTCGTCAACAATGCCGAGGCCAAGCTGAAGAGGAAGGGCGCCGATTTCATCGTCGCCAATGATGTCTCGCATGACAGCGGCGTCGGGTCTTCCGGCGTCATGGGCGGCGATCGCAACCGGGTGCGGATCGTATCGAAGGCCGGCGTCGAGGAATGGCCGGAGATGAGCAAGGACGAGGTGGCGGCGCGGCTGGCAGCGCTGATCGCGGAACGGCTGAAGACAGTCCTGGTCTGACTATCTAACCGGTCGCCTCCTGTGGCCGGTCGATCGCCGCCGAAATCCTCAGCGCGGCGAGGCAGCCAAGAATCCCCAGCGGCACGAAGGCGAGGAACAGCCAGGCGGCGACGTTGGCCGCCGCTTCGCGGTTCAGGCCTTCGGAAAACCCGCTGGCGTTGGCGACGATGCCGGTCAGCGCGGCGCCCACCGCATAGCCGATGCGCTGCATGGTCGGCACGGCGGCCGAGGCGATGGTCTGTTCGTCGTTGCGCGCCGACGCGACGATGACGCGGGTGACGAAAGGCCAGGCGATGCCGAAACCGCCGCCTTGTAGCAGAGCGCAAAGCAGGATCAGCGGGATCGAACCCGCCGGCACCGTATAGGCGAAACCGGCGATGCCCGTCGCGATCATCACTGCGCCACCGACAATGATCAGCCGTTCGCGCTCCGGCGGCGCGTTGGCGACCAGAATGGACAGGATCGACCAGGCGATCGATTCGGCGGCGATGATGTAGCCTGTGGTCAGGATCGGAATGTCGTGCAGGCTGGTCAGGATCAGCGGCCCGTAGACACCGAAGGAACAGGTCGCCACCGAAAAGGCGGCGACCATGGTCATGCCGGCGCCGACCGGCGAGCGCCATGAGAACAGAAGCGACGGAAACAGCCGCGAGCGCGGCTTCAGCGTGTCGACGCGGACAAACAGCGCAAGCCCGATCAGGCCGAGGATCAGCAGCAGGGAGGAGCGCAGCAGGGCGATGTCGACGCCGGCGGTGGCGATCAGCACAACGCTGACGGCGAGGCAGCCGAGGGCGGCGTAGGGGAAGGGCGGCGCAGTGCCGGTGATCGCCTGCGGCCTGGTTGCTTCGGGAGTGTCGAGCACGATGAAGCTCGCAAATGCCATGGCCGTGCCGCCCAGCGTGAAGATCCCGAAAGCCCAGCGCCACGACAGCAGGTCGGTCATGACAGCGCCGAGCAGCGGTCCGCTGAAGGCGGCGACGCCCCAGATCGCAGACATGACGCCGAACAGTTGCGGCCAGATGGCGCGTGCAAACAGCCGCTCGACCGAGACGAAGGCCAGCGACACCAGGGCGCCGCCGCCAAATCCTTCGATCAGGCGGCCGGTCAGGAACAACGGCATGGAAGGCGCTGTCGCGCAGATCAGCGCACCGACGGCATAGAGCAAGGCGGCGACGACCATGTTGGTGCGCAGCGGGACATAGCTCACCAGTCGTCCGGCGGCCGCACCGGCGACGATGGCGCCAAGCTCGTAGATAGCCAGCGACCAGCCGACCAGTTGCACGCCGGCGAGGTCGCCAACCATCGCCGGCATGATTGTCGCCACCATCGTCTCGTTGGTGGCGTGCAGCAGGATGCCGAGGCTGATGAAGCAGAAGCGGGCGAGGTCGCCGCTCGCCCACAGCGCGCGCCAGTCCACTCTGTTTTTGCTGATCTCGGTCATCATTCTTACCCTGCCTTGCATATCTCTATGTCGTCGCATGGCACCAGAAGCCAGTGAGGATTTCCGGCGGGGCCATACGCGCTGCTTCAGTCAGGGCAGGCTTCTAAAACCTCAACCGTGGTTGAGTTCAAGCGACTTTTTTTGTGAGACGTTCGCGATTGGTAGAGAGCATCTCAACTTCGTCATCCTCGCGTCTCCGCGACGCCGCTTCGCGGCTGCTTCGCCCGTGGATGACGAGGCGTCAATTCGCCGTACTGCGCAGCTGGAACTGGCTGACGCCGATGGCGATGTTCATGCCGGTCTGCGTCTGCAGGCTGAGCGGCTGCAGCGTGAAGGCCTGCGAGGAGCCGCCGACCAAGAGATTGGCGCCGGCGCCGACCGCTGCCGTCACTTCGGCGCTGGCGCCGACATAGTCGCCGGCCAGCGCGCCCGGTGCATAGATGTTCTTCAGCGGCGTCAGCACCAGCCACTGCATCACCGTCTGCTTGGTCGTGCCGATATCGAGGCCGTATTTGTTGACGACGCCGAAATAGGCTTCCGGCGCGAAGCTCTTGTCGGCAGGGGTGAAGGTGCAGCTCAGATCCTTGGTCGAGCCGAAGATGAAACCGGTGCCGCCGCCGATGGCGCAATCGAGCGTGCCGAGCTCGATGCCCTGATCCTGCGCATGAGCCTGTCCGGCAAGTGCGGCGGCAATGATTGTGGCGGCGATAATAGTCTTGAGCACGGCGGTTCCCCCAAAAGCATGCGGCGCGAAACAGTATCCTGTTCCGCGCCGCGCGTAGAGAGGCGAAATCTGCTTACTTGAACGAGTGGATCAGTTCCAGCGAGGTCACGGCGACCGCCAGGTTGACGCCGGTCTGCGCCTGCACGCTGAGCGGCTCCAGCATGAAGGCACTGTCCAGGCCGCCGACGAGAAGGTTGGCACCGCCGCCGGTCACCACGCTGGCCTCGGCATTGACGCCGTAATAGTGGCCGGCAAGGTCGCCCTCGTCATGGCTGCGGGTGGCGGCCAGAACCGCCCACGCCAGCTGGCCCTGATGTGTCTGGCCGACATCGACGCCGAGCTTGGAGATCATCCCCGTATACTGTTCGGCCGGTCCATGATGATAGGGGCGGAAGGTGCAGGCGACGCCCTTGTTCGACGTGACAATGTAGCCGACGCCGCCATCTATGGTGCAATCGAGCGTGCCCAGCCGGAGCGTGCCGGCGTTGACGGGAGTGGCAAGAGCGGTGGCGGCGAGCGCTGCAGCACAGCAGAGTTTCTTGATCATGGGACAGGTCCTTTCGTAAATTGCTTTCAACAACGGTTGAATGGCCCGGAGCGTTCCGCCGAAAACTTGGCGCGATCAAGGCAAGGGTTAACGCTTTGCCTTCGGTGGTTAAGATGGGGTGACGGTGGTGGTCGGAGCGCTCAGTGGCGCCACAGACGCCCAAGCGCCGACCAGGCCTTGTCCAGGGGGCCTTGGTCCGGCAGGTCGATCAGCACCGTGCCATGGAAATCCTGGGGATAGCGCCGGTAGAAGTCGATATCGTTGACGATCCGCCGCCCACGAATGGCGCGATGCATATCCGAATGCGGCTTCAGCGGCGGATGGGCCAGCTGATTTGCTTGCTCAACCAGCTCGTCAAAGTCCTGGCGCGTGAGATCATCGACGTCGTAGGCGATTTTCGAACGGACATAGCCATTGGCGTTGATGCGACGGGCAATGAACTTCAGCATCTCCCAGATCGGGTCCTGGTTATTGTCCGATCCGCCGTTCTCCACGGTCAGGATGAGGTAAAAGGCTGGCTGCCCCAGCCAGAACATGGTCAGCGCCGTGGCCTTGTCGCATTCCGGCT
The DNA here is from genome assembly GCF_056404235.1 of Mesorhizobium sp. P2_E10. NCBI lineage: Bacteria > Pseudomonadati > Pseudomonadota > Alphaproteobacteria > Hyphomicrobiales > Phyllobacteriaceae > Mesorhizobium > Mesorhizobium sp. P2_E10. The sequence continues at coordinate 110,779 of NZ_JBFUEK010000011.1, read as the reverse complement.
GGCGCGCGATCCAGAACAGCGGGTCGATGTCCCAGTCCCAGTTGAAGTCCAGCACGGCCCGGTGCCAATCATCGGGCGAGGCATTTTCAAGCCAGGCGATCTGTTGCTTGATGTCGTTCTCATCCATCGCCATGCCACTCGCGTCCCGCAGGTGCTGATGCCGACCTTCGCCGATTTGCCTTCTACCTTGGCACGCAAAGGTTGCGATTTTGCTGCGCGGCGCGCTTTGCGGCGAGCCGGATCAGGAATGGAACACTGTTGAAAAAAGCCGTCGCTGGTGACGGCAGGCATCGCGCCGGCTGGTATCAGCCGGCGGCGGCGCTGGCAGTGCGCGACAGGCCGTCCTTGGCCGGCTGATAGGTCGGGTCGAGATGGACCGCCTCGCGATAGGCCTTCGACGCCTTGACCTTGTCGCCGCGCCGCTCATAGACCAGCGCCTGGTTGGCCCAGGCCTCGGCATTCTTGCCGTCGAGCTTGATGGCCATATTGAAGTCGGCGAAGGCGTTGTCCTCGTCGTTCATGGCGAGGTAGGAAAGGCCGCGGCCGTTGTAGGGTTCGGCGGCGTCCGGCGCCAGCGAGATGGCGGTCGAGAAATCCTCGATGGCGAAGGCATGCTGGCCCTGGCTCTGATAGATCAGGCCGCGATTGTGGTAGGCGCGCGCATCGGTGGTGTCGAGCTGGATCGCCTTCTGGAAATCGTTGAAGGCGTCCTGAGTCTTGCCTGCCTTGCGATAGAGATTGCCGCGGCCGATATAGGCGGCGTCATAATTCGAATTGATCTGGATCGAGCGGTTGTAGTCGGCAAGGGCCGCCGCCTGATTGCCGAGGAAGCGCTGGATGAGGGCGCGGTTCGAATAGGCCTGGTAGAAATTCGGATTGAGCTGAATGGCGGTGTCGAAGTCGTTCAGCGCCGCTTGATACTGGCCGCCGCGGCCATAAGCCGAGCCGCGCACATTGTAGCCTTCCGGATCCTGGGGGCTGCGCTGGATCACGGCCGACAGCGAGGAGATGTTCTCGGTCGAGCCCTGCGCCTTGTCGATGTTGTTGAATTCGCCGGTCGGGGCCGTCTGGCAGCCGGCGAGCGCCAACCCGGAAATCAGGGCTGCCGTCAGGGCGAAACCGCGCAATGCAGTCCTGCGCTCTACGCTGATTGCGTTCATGTCTGCCCTGTCCTCACTTCACTCGCGTCGCTCGGTCCGGGTCCCCCCCTCCGGGCCGGGTCACACGTCAAAACAAAAAGGTGGCGGCGATTCCGCATCGCGCCACCTTGGATATCCTTCAAAAAGGACGAAAAATTGGCGTCAGAACCGCGGCGGACGCGGCGCGCCACCAGGACCGCCGGCAGCACCAGCCGCCACGGGGCGCGGCGTCATCGGCAGCAGACCTTCGCGCTGGGCACGCTTGCGGGCCAGCTTGCGGGCGCGGCGGACGGCCTCGGCCTTTTCACGGGCGCGCTTCTCGGAAGGCTTCTCGTAATGTCCGCGCATCTTCATTTCGCGGAAAATGCCTTCGCGCTGCATCTTTTTCTTGAGCGCGCGAAGCGCCTGATCAACATTGTTGTCGCGGACGAGTACCTGCACGGGCAATCCTGTCTTTCGGGTTTGATATCAACAGGCAAGCGGCCATAGCCACTAGCCTCCGCGGCGGTTTACACCACGAATTGTGGCGGCTGATAGCAGAATCAGGCTGCGCTGTCCACAGTCGAAATGCAGGTCAGCGGCCAAAGCGGCGCTGGTGCCATGATAGGCGGTCAACTTAAGCCGTAGCTAGGTGAAGCTCTTCGAAACCCTCGAAGAATTCGCCGTAGTCGCAGGTAATTTCCTCACCCGCCGCGATGTCGCGGGTCGCGATGGCTCCGCCATACTGCGAAAAATCCGTGTTCGGCCTGTCGGCATGGTTCATGAAGCGCCCATTGTCGACCTCATAGACCATGAAGCCAGGCCGGTCGGGGCTTGGATAGGCATATCTGTCGAGCAATTCCCTGAGATGCGCGGGTGCTGCTTCATATCTTTCCATCGGGATCAGCCGGTCGAAGTCCGGATCGAGCCGCCAGATCGACGCCCCCTTGCTGATCGGGTCGGCGGCGAACACGCCGACGCCTTCGATTGCACTCGCAGCAACATAGGTTCTGATCAGCAGCATGGTTCCCGCCCGTCTTCGAACAGAAGTCTTCGAAGACAGACGGAATCGCCAAATCGCATCGAAAAAGCAAGGCCGGTTTTGAGACATTGTGGCCTGCGCGCGGGTGCGTTGGCCGCAAAACCCTTCACGTCCGGTTGATCGAGACGCCGCCGTCGGCAAACAGTGCCGTTCCGGTGGTGAAGCTCGACGCGTCAGAAGCGAGATAGAGCGCCGAGCGGGCGATCTCTTCGGGCCGCGCAATGCGCTTCAGCGCATGCAGGCCCTCGACGAAAGCCAGCACCTCGGGACCGGCATCCGGAGCGTTGGTGATGCTTGCCGGCGTGTCGGTGCCGCCCGGCATCAGGGCGTTGACCCGCACGCCCTTGGGGCCATATTCGGCGGCGAGCACCTGCGTCAATCCGATCAGTCCGGCCTTGCTGGCGGCATAGCTGGTCATGCCCGGCATGCCGACCGTGTGGCCGACAAAGGTCGAGGTGAAGATCAGCGAGCCGCCGCCACGTTCGACCATTGCCGGCACCTGATACTTCGCGCCGAGGAAGGCGCTGGTCAAATTGGTGTCGAGCGTTTCTTGCCAGCCTTTGAGCGACAATTCCGAAATGGGACCCATCGCGCCGACCGAGCCGACATTGTTGAAGGCGATATCGAGCCCGCCGAACCGGCCGACGGCCAGCTCGACGAGAGCTTTTGCATAGGCTTCGTCGGTGACATCGCCGGCAAGGGCGATTGCGGTGCCGTCGGCATCCTCGATTTCGGCGACGAGGGCGCCAAGCTCCGCCTGGCGGCGGGCAGCGACGATGATCCTGGCGCCTTCCTCGGCAAAGAGCTTTGCCGTGGCGCGGCCGATGCCGGAACTGGCGCCGGTGACGATGGCGACCTTGTTGGCGAGTGCGAGCATTTTTCTGCATCCTTTTGTTCGCGCCAGCTTCGCCGGCGATTGGATGCTTGGTCGCAAATAGGGGCCGCGCGAGCCACCCGTTACCTGCAAAGTCGGTCCCGACACGACTATTGCTTCAGCAGCCAGCCGAGCCGATCGAGCGAAAACGCGTAGCTGATGGCAATCAGCAGAGCCATGATGATGCCCGTGGTCGTGTGGCCGGTCAGATAGAAACTGGCCGCGCCGCCGAACAGGATGACGAGTTCCAGTACCAGCCGCACCGCGCCCGGAACCGGGACGGGAGCCTGGCCGGATCGGCTTGGATCGTTGAGCACGGCAAAGGTTCCCCAGAGCGCGGCCGCGACAAGCGGCACGGCCAAGGCGAGGAACCAGCGCCACCATCCGCCTGAAAGGCTCCAGCCCGCCATGCCGAGGCCGAGCAAAGCGGCAAGCTCCATCAAAAAGCGCAACGTCAGATTCCACCAGGCGTTACCCAACTCGTCCTCCGAATCCTTGAACCGGAGGGATAGTGGCGAAAGGCAGTCACATCGGCCAGCCCTAGATGCGTCATTTTGGTCGCGGCGCAAAACGGCAAGCGCCGTCGCAAACAGCGCAAGGGTGGCAGCGCTGTTTCGCTAGTGATACACCTCGCGCGCCGGAGCCTGAACGAATGCCCGGCGGCAATCCGCGAGACCTTTGGCGCGAGGCTGGAACGTGAAAAAATATTCGGTATTCGCCATCGCCCGCGAGGCCATGCGCGGCCATAAAGGCTGGGAGGAACAGTGGTCCTCGCCGGAGCCGAAGAAGGAATACGACGTCATCATCGTCGGCGCCGGCGGCCATGGGCTGGCGACAGCCTATTATCTCGCCACGGTGCACGGCATCACCAATGTCGCGGTGCTGGAAAAGGGCTGGCTCGGCGGCGGCAACACCGGCCGCAACACCACCATCATCCGCTCCAACTACCTCTATGACGAGAGCGCCGGCATCTACGATCACGCGCTGAAGCTGTGGGACGGGCTCAGCCAGGAGCTCAACTACAACGTCATGTATTCGCCGCGCGGCGTCATGATGTTGGCCCACAACGTCCACGACATCCAGGTGCTGAAGCGCCACGTCCATGCCAACCGGCTGAACGGCATCGACAATGAGTGGTTATCGCCGGAAGCGGCGAAGGAATTCTGCCCGCCGCTCAACATCTCCAAGGACGCGCGCTATCCGGTGGTGGGTGCTGCCCTGCAGCGCCGCGGCGGCACCGCCCGCCACGATGCGGTCGCCTGGGGCTATGCGCGCGGCGCTTCGGCGCGCGGCGTCCACATCATCCAGAATTGCGAGGTCACAGGGGTCAAGCGGGCGCCGAACGGCGCGGTCATGGGCGTCGACACGACGCGCGGCTTCATCGGCGCCAAGAAGGTCGGCGTGGTTGCCGCAGGCCACTCCTCTGTCATCATGAACATGGCCGGCGTGCGCATGCCGCTGGAAAGCTATCCGCTGCAGGCGCTGGTGTCGGAGCCGGTCAAGCCGGTATTCCCGTGCGTGGTGATGTCGAACACGGTGCACGCCTATATCTCGCAGTCCGACAAGGGCGAACTGGTGATCGGCGCCGGCACCGACCAGTATGTCTCCTATTCGCAGACCGGCGGCCTGCACATTCTCCAGCACACGCTCGATGCCATCTGCGAGATGTTCCCGATGTTCACGCGCATGAAGATGCTGCGCTCGTGGGGCGGCATCGTCGACGTGACGCCCGACCGCTCGCCGATCCTGGCCAAGACCCCGGTATCAGGCCTCTACGTCAACTGCGGCTGGGGGACGGGCGGCTTCAAGGCGACGCCGGGCTCGGGCCACGTCTTTGCCCACACCATCGCCAAGGACGATCCGCACCCGATCAACGCGCCCTTCACCATCGAGCGCTTCCGCACCGGCCGTCTCATCGACGAGGCGGCGGCGGCGGCGGTGGCGCACTGAGCACCGCAGGCTTTGCAATCAACCGGCCATCGGCCACGGCGAATTGTAGGAACGAAATAGAATGCTTCTCATCCGCTGCCCCTACTGCGAGGAAGAGCGTCCGGAGCTCGAGTTCCGCAACGCCGGCGAAGCGCATATTGCGCGCTCGGCCAACATGGCCGGCGAGAGCGATGACGATTTCGAGAAGTTCTTCTTCATCCGCTCCAATCCCAAAGGCATCATCTATGAGCGCTGGCGGCACATGCATGGCTGCGCCCGGTTCTTCAACGCCGTGCGCGACACCGTCACCGACAAGTTCCTTTTGACCTACAAGGCCGGCGAACCGAAGCCGTCAAAGCTGCCGGGAGTTGCCAAATGAGCGGCGCGTTCCGCATTCCCGGCGCCGGCCGCTTCCAGCAGGCCAAGACCGCCCGCTTCAGCTTCGACGGCCAGGCCTACACCGGCATCGAAGGCGACACGCTGGCCTCGGCGTTGCTCGCCAATGGCGTCCATCTCGTGGGACGTTCGTTCAAATACCACCGGCCGCGCGGCTTCCTGTCCGCCGGTGCCGAAGAGCCGAACGCGCTGGTCGAGATCAAGCGCGATGCGGCGCGCAAGGCGCCGAACATCCGCGCCACCGTGCAGGAACTGTATGAGGGGCTCGACGCGAGCTCGCAGAACCGCTGGCCGTCGCTGGCCTTTGACGTTGGCGCGGTCAACGACATTGCCTCGCCGCTGTTTTCGGCCGGCTTCTACTACAAGACCTTCATGTGGCCGAAGGCGGCCTGGAAGAACCTCTACGAACCCAAGATCCGGGCCGCGGCCGGTCTCGGCGTCGCGCCCGACAAGCCGGATCCCGACCACTACTCCGCCCGCTTTGCGCATTGCGATGTGCTGGTGGTGGGCGGCGGCGCTGCAGGCATTGCCGCGGCGCTCGCCGCAGCCGAGACCGGCGCGCGCGTCATTCTTGCCGACGAACAGGCGGATTTCGGTGGCAGCCTGCGTTTCGAGTCCGGCGCCAAGATCGACGGCCAGGATGGCTATGCCTGGTCGCAAGCCACGGTGGCCAAACTCAGGGCGATGGACAATGTCCGCGTGCTGTCGCGCACGACCGCCTTTGGCTACTACGCGCAGAATTTCGTCGGTCTGGTCGAGCGCGTCAGCGACCATCTGCAAAACCCTGGCCGCGACCTGCCGCGCGAGCGGCTTTGGCAGGTTCGCGCCAGGCGCGTCGTGCTGGCGACCGGTGCCATCGAGCGCCACATGGTGTTTGCCGACAATGACCGGCCGGGCATCATGCTGGCGTCCGCCGCACGCACCTATCTCAACCACTACGGCGTCGCGGTCGGCAGAAATGTCGGCGTCTACACGGCCAATGACTCGGCTTACGCGGCGGCGATCGACCTGAAGAAGGCCGGCGTCAATGTGGCGGCCATTGTCGACCTGCGTGACAATCCGACAGGACCGGTGATCGACGCAGCAAGGGCGCTCGGCATCGAGGTCAATTTCGGCCGCGCGGTGATCCGTGCCGGCGGCAAATTGCGGGTGTCGTCGATGACCGTGCAGCCGAAGAATGGCGGCGGCGAGCGCACCATTGCGGTCGACGCGATCCTGATGTCGGCCGGCTGGACGCCGTCGGTGCATCTGTTCTCGCAGTCACGCGGCAAGGTCGCCTTCAACGACGAGACCAAGCGCTTCGTGCCTGGAATTTATGCGCAGGATTGCGTCTCGGTCGGCGCCTGCAACGGCACGGACGGGCTGTCGGCGACGATCGACGAGGCTTATGCGGCCGGCGCCAAGGCGGCGAAGGATGCCGGTGCGAAAACCGCAAAGGGTACGAAGCCGAAGGTCGACGCCTCGGAGAGCTGGTCGCGCGGCATGCTGGGCGCTGCACCCGGCGCCGGGCCGGATACGACTGTGAAAGCCTTTGTCGATTTCCAGAACGACGTCACCGCCAAGGACATCCGCCAGGCGGTGCATGAAGGCATGCGCTCGATCGAGCACGTCAAGCGCTTCACCACCAACGGCATGGCGACCGACCAGGGCAAGACCTCCAACATGCACGGGCTGGCGATTGCCGCCGAGACGCTGGGCAAGGCGATCCCTGAGGTCGGCCTGACGACGTTCCGGGCGCCCTACACGCCGGTGACCTTCGGGGCCATCATCGGCCACGCGCGGGGTCCGCTGTTCGATCCAACCCGCAAGACGGCGATCCATCCCTGGGCGGCAGCCCAGGGCGCCGTGTTCGAGGATGTCGGCCAATGGAAGCGCGCCTGGTATTTCCCAAAGGGCGGCGAGGACATGCATGCCGCCGTCGACCGTGAATGCGTCACCGTGCGCAAGACGGCCGGCCTGTTCGATGCCTCGACGCTGGGCAAGATCGAGGTGGTCGGGCCGGATGCGGCCAAATTCATGGAACTGCTCTACACCAATCCGTGGGAGAAGCTCGAGCCCGGCCGCTGCCGCTACGGCATCATGCTGCGCGAGGACGGTTTCATCTATGATGACGGCGTCGTCGGCCGACTGGCGCCGGATCGTTTCCATGTGACGACGACGACTGGCGGGGCGCCGCGCGTGATGAACCACATGGAGGATTATCTCCAGACCGAATTCCCGCATCTCAACGTCTGGCTGACCTCGATCACCGAGCAGTGGGCGGTCATCGCGGTGCAGGGGCCGAAGTCGCGCGACATCATCGCGCCGCTGGTCGAAGGCATCGACATGTCGGACGAGGCGCTGCCGCATATGTCGGTGCGCGAGGGCAAGATCTGCGGCGTGCCGACAAGGCTGTTCCGCATGTCGTTCACCGGCGAGCGCGGTTTTGAGGTCAACGTCCCGGCCGACTACGGCCAGGCGGTCTGGGAAGCGCTGTGGGCCGAAGGCCAGAAGCATGGTGCGGCCGCCTACGGCACCGAATCCATGCACGTGCTGCGCGCCGAAAAGGGCTACATCATCGTCGGCCAGGACACCGACGGCACGGTGACGCCGAACGATGCCGGGCTCGACTGGGCGGTCGGCAAGAAGAAGACCGACTTCGTCGGCATCCGTGGCATGGCGCGGCCGGATCTGGTCGCCAAGGGCCGTAAGCAGCTTGTCGGCCTGAAGACTAAGGATCCGAAAGTGGTGCTGGAAGAGGGCGCCCAGATCGTCGAGGATCCGAAGCAGGCGATCCCGATGAAGATGATCGGCCACGTCACCTCCAGCTACTGGTCGGAAAATTGCGGCCGCTCGATCGCGCTGGCGCTGGTCGCCGGCGGCCGCGACCGGATGGGCGACACGCTCTATGTGCCGATGCCGAACGGCGTCATCGAGGTGGAGGTCACCGGCATGGTGTTCTTCGACGAGACGGGAGGGCGCCTCAATGGCTAAGGCTGCTGCGAAGACCACATCCACTGCCACGGCTTCGGTTGAACGCCGCGCCGCGCTCGCCGGTCAGGAGCTTTCCGCCACCGGCGTCAAGCTGGCTATCCTGCCGCCGGCGGAGCGGATTTCGCTGCGCGCGCCGGAGGCTTCGCTTGCAGCCCTGTCGAAGGCGCTCGGCGTGACCGTGCCACAGAAGCCAAAGACCTCGGCGACAAAGGCCGGGCGTACGGCTTTGTGGCTCGGTCCTGACGAATGGCTGGTCATCGACGAGGCCGGAAAAGACCCGCTCGCCGATTGCGCCAAGGTTGGCGCGCTGCATTCGGCGGTCGGAATCTCGCACCGCAATATCGCCATATCGGTCACCGGCCCGGCCGCCGCTACGACCGTCAATGCCGGCTGTCCGCAGGATCTGTCGCTCGAAGCGTTTCCGGTGGGCGCGTGCTCGCGCACCATTCTGGGCAAGGTCGAGATCGTGCTGTTGCGCACCGCAACCGACGCCTTCCGGGTCGAATGCTGGCGTTCTTTCTCCGATTATGTCTTTACTTTCCTGTCGGAGGCGGCAGTCGACGCGGCGGCGTAGCGCAATCCCTTCGGATTGCTCCGGGAACGTCTGCCGCGCAGGATCGTTCTGCGTCAGCAAGTCGAGGGAGAAGGCCGATGCCGTCGAAATCCGCGCCGAAATCACCGGCCAAGAAGACGCCGGCCGTCCGCTCGCTCGAACATGAGCAGCATCACGAAGTGAGTGCCGAGGAGGAACTCGAGGAAGGTCTCGAGGATACGTTTCCGGCCAGCGATCCGGTGTCGATCACCGCAACGTCCATTTCCGGTGCGCCAGCAAGACCCGGCAAGGCCAAGGTCGTGGCGGGAATGAAGAAACCCAAGAAATAGATCCCAGCGGGCTGCAGCGGAGCGGGCCGAAACGGTTAGGAAAACGGCGGCCAGGATATCCTGCCGCCCTTTGTCGTTGTGCCGTTCGTGGTCGGGCTACCGGGTCGGCTCAGAACGAGCTGGGCACGATCCACGGATTGATCTCGATGCCGAGCCGCGGGCCCTTGCTGTCGGCCTTGGCGTCGGACTTTTCGACCGAGCCGGTCGCGCTGCAATCGAGCTTCACATTGGTCTTGGTGTCGACGCAGACAGCAGCGGGTACGTGCTTGCTTGGCTGGCTCGTGCCGGCGAAAGCGGCGCCCGAGAATGCCAGTACTGCGGCGAGGGTGAGGATTGTCGTTTTCATCGTCAGTCTCCGTTTTCGACCGTTGAATTCTCTTCCGTACATGTACGGTGTGACGTACAGATACGCCTGCAGATCGCGAAGTTCAAGCCGAAATCGTACGCGTACGATAAATTTTTTGTTAACCAAGAAACTCGCCCTTGGTTTGGCTGGGAGGTTGGCGAGGAAATAGGGAGACGAAAGGCCGTTCAGCAGTTGACGGGCGTCTCGGTCAGTGGCGTCACGTTTTGCGTGCTGAGCGTGGCCAGCGTGAAATCGCACATCCGCTTCACGAAAGCCTGCGGATCGCCGAAGGGGTAAAACGGAAAGGTGATCAGCAGCGAGATCGTACCGTGGCCGACTGCCCACAACATGGTGGCGATGGCACGCGGGTCGCCTTGCAATTTGCCGGCGGCGACACAGGCCTCGACCCTTGAGATCAGCACCTTCATCGCCGGGTTGCCTTCTTCCATGTCCTCGTAGCTCCTGCCTTCCGGCAGCTTGGTCTTCTCGGTCATGAACACGGTGCGGTATTCGTTGGGATTGCCGAGCCCAAAGGCGGCATACTCGGTCATCACCGCTTGCAACGCCTCGATCGGATCGTCGGACGGGTGCGCCTCGATGCGTTTGGCGAGGGTCTCGAAAGCATCCTCGGCCAGCGCGAAAAGAATGTCCTGCTTGTCGGCGAAGTAGGAATAGACCGACATCGGTGCATAGCCAACGCGCTTTGCCAGCTTGCGGATGGTCAGGCCTTCATAGCCTTCTTCCTGCACCAGCTTGTGGGCCGCCTCGACAAGCTCCGAGCGCAGTTCGGCCTTTTGTTTCTCGCGGCGTTTCTGGACACTCAGCGGCAATGTCTGTGCCTTTGGTTGGTTGGTGCCTGGCCAAATTATATACGCTGTACGAAAACGGACAAGGGCGCGGGAAGTTCCCATGCGGCATGCGTCAGATCGCGCCGACGCCGCCGTCCACCGCCAGCGCATGGCCGGTCATGAAGGAATTGGCGGGGTCCGCGGCAAACAGGATGGCGGTGACGATCTCGTCGACTTCGCCGACCCGCTTCATCGGCACGCCGCGCGTCAACTCGGCCAGCGCCTCGGCTTCCGGCGCGCCGGACATGCGCACGAAGCCGTCGACCATTGCCGTTCTTGTGTGCGCCGGGCAGATGGCGTTGATGCGCACGCCCTTGGTGGCGTATTCGGCCGCCGCCGATTTGGTCAGGCCGACGACGCCATGCTTGGCGGCGGCATAGACCGAGAGTTTCGGGGCGCCGACCAGCCCGGCGACCGAAGCGATGTTGACGATGGCGCCGCCCTTGCCGGTCGCCCTGAACTGCCGCTCCATTTGCGGGATCTGGTGCTTCATGGCGTAGAAGACGCCAAGCAGGTCGATCTCCAGGACGCGGCGCGCCTCATCCGAGGCCAGTTGCGGCAGGCGCACCAAGCTCTGGACGATGCCGGCATTGTTGACGGCGACATCCAGTCTGCCGAACTTTTCGACCGCCAGTGCCACCAGCGCTTCCGACACCGCTTCGTCGGCGATGTTGCCGGGCAGGATCGCCGTCTCCGTACTGAGCGTGGCAGCGAGGCTTTCCAGCGTAGCGTGATCCACGTCGGAAAGGATCAGCCGCGCGCCTTCAGCAGCAAAACCTTTTGCCGCGCCGCGACCGAGGCCGCCGGCGGCGCCGGTGATCAGCACCGTTGCTCCGTCAAAACGGCCCATCACGTCTCCTTGTCGATCAGTTTCACCGCGAGACCGGCGAGCAGCTTGACCGCCTCGCCATAGGTTTTGGCCTTGTCCGGATTGGAGGCGTTGCCATCCAAAGCGCGCTTGTAGACACCCTGGCAGATGGCAGCCAGCCGGAAGAAGGAGAAGGCGAGGAAGAAGGTCCAGTTGCCGATGCCGGCCAGCCCGCGGCGTTGGCAATAGGCGGCGACGTAGGCTTCCTCGGAGGGCAGGCCGAGGGCGGCACGGTTGATGCCGTCAAGGCCGCGAAAGCCTGACGCATGCGGCAGGCGCCACTGCATGCACTGATAGGCGATGTCGGCGAAGGGGTGGCCCGATGTCGACAGTTCCCAGTCGAGCACCGCCAATACTTTCGGCTCAGTGGGGGCGAACATCATATTGTCCAGCCGGTAGTCACCATGCACCAGCGAGACCAGACCGTCATCTGCCGGCATGTGCGTCTCCAGCCAGGCAATCAGCCGATCCATGTCGGCAACGTCCCCGGTTTCGGCGGCGCGGTACTGGCTGGTCCAGCGCGTCAGCTGGCGTTCGAAATAATTCCCCGGGCGGCCGAAATCGCCGAGCCCGGCTGCTTCGACGTCGACATCGTGCAAGGCGGCAAGCGTCGCGTTCATGGCATCGTAGATGGCGGCGCGTTCATCATTGCCGGAGGCCTCCGGCAGCGCCGGGTCCCAGAAGATGCGGCCATCGACGAAGGCCATGACATAGAACATGCGGCCGATCGGCGAGTCTTCGTTCGAGAGATGCAGCATGTCGGGCACGGGCACCGCTGTGCCGGCAAGCGCCTTCATTACCCGGAATTCGCGATCGACCTGATGGGCGGACTTCAGCAACTGGCCCGGTGGTTTGGCGCGTAGCACATAGCGGCCACTTGCCGCCGTCAGCAGATAGGTCGGGTTCGACTGTCCGGATTTGAACTTTTCGATCGAACGAAGTCCGGCAAAACCGGGGATTTCCGCCTCGAGGTAAGGCGCAAGCGCTGCCTGGTCGAGCGCGTTCGGGTCGCTGCCGCTCATGCGGTCTCAGGCTGGCGCTCGATCAGCGTCAGCGTCAGCCAGCGCGCCGTCAGCGCCGGCTTCTTCGAACCCTCGATCTCGATGGTCACGTCATGCGCTGTCTGCACCCAGCCCGACGGCCGGACCTTGACGTCGGCGAGCACGAAGCGGGTGCGGATGCGCGCGCCGGTCTTTACCGGCGCCAGGAAGCGCAGCGAATCGAAGCCGTGGTTGACGCCCATCTTGCCGTTTTCGAGCGGCGGCATGGTCTCGAAGGTCATCGCCGACAACAGCGACAGCGACAGGAAGCCGTGGGCGATGGTGCCGCCGAACGGCGTCTCCAGCCTGGCGCGCTCGGGATCGCAATGGATGAACTGGTGATCGTCGGTGGCGTCGGCGAACTGGTCGATCATGCGCTGCGAGACCACCCGCCACGGCGACACGCCGACTTCCTTGCCGACACTGGCCAGAAGCACATCGAGACTGATCGGTTCCACTGCGATGTCCTCCACTTCAGCCGCCGGCGTTCCGGTCGGTTGTATCATTCCTTGAACAGCGTCAGCCCATGCTGCACCGACTGCCCGCCATCGATCGGCAGGATGGCGCCGGTGACATAGCTGCCAGCACGGCTGCACAAATAGAGCGTTGCGCCGGCAATGTCATCCGGCGCGCCGATACGGCCGATCGGAACATGGCCGCCGACATGTCTGGCCTGTTCCTCGCTGCCGGTGGCAAAAGCGGTCATCCGGCTCTGGAAAGGCCCCGGGGCGAAAGCGTTGACGGTGATGCGGCGGGCGGCGAACTCGATTGCCAGCGTGCGCGTCAGATGGTGCACCGCCGCCTTGGAGGCGGTGTAGGAATAGGCGTCTTCGGCGAGCGGCTGGGTGCCCATCACCGAACCCAGATTGATCACCCGTGCCGGATCGGCATCGCTGGCGGCGGCGTCGAGCAGCGGCAGCAATTCGCGCGTGAGATGGAAGACGGCGGTGACGTTGACGCCGAACACTTTTGCCCAGGCAGGGTAGGGGAAGGTTTCCAGCGGCGCGCCCCAGGAAACGCCGGCATTGTTGATCAGGATGTGCAGTTTTTCGGTGCGTGCCTTGACCTCGGCGACGAGGGCCGCGATCCCAGCCTCGCTGGAGACGTCGCCGGCAAAGCCTTCCGCCCGGCCGGGGCTGCCAAGCCTATTCAATTCTTCGGCGACCTTGATGCAATCCTCGCCCTTGCGCGAGGCGATCATCACCGTGGCGCCGGCTTTGACCAGCGCAGTTGCCGCCATGCGGCCGATGCCGGTTGCGGCCCCGGTGACCAGCGCGGTCTTGCCGGCAACCGAAAAAAGCTCGTCCAGATAGCTCATCGCAGTTCCTCCGCGCCTCTCCCCTCGGGGCGAAAGGGCTCGCGTTGACAAGGCTACCCGAAGTACGGTCATCCTTGCCACGGGTAAAGTGCCCAGATGCGTGAAAGGGTTAGAGACCGATGGCGGAGATGAATCTCGGCATGACCGAGCGGCTAAAGCCGATCCACGCGCGCGTCACGGCGATGGTTCGCGACGAAATCATGCCGCTGGGCGAGGAATTCCTGGCCGAAATCGGCAAGGATGGCGACCGCTGGGTCTACACTGCGCGCCAGACCGAAATCCTCGAAGGGCTGAAGAAGACCGCGAAAGAGCGCGGCCTGTGGAATTTCTGGCTGACCGGCTCGGAGCGCGGCTACGGCCTCTCCACCGTCGAATACGCCTACCTCGCCGAAGAGATGGGCAAGGCGCATCTTGGCGCCGAGACCTTCAATTGCTCGGCGCCCGACACCGGCAATATGGAGGTGCTGGAACGCTACGGTTCAGTGGACCACAAGAAGGCGTGGCTGGAGCCGCTGCTTGAGGGACAGATCCGCTCGGCCTATCTGATGACCGAGCCGGATGTCGCCTCCTCCGACGCCACCAACATCGCCATGCGCTGCGAGCGGCAGGGCGACGACTATGTGCTGAACGGCGAGAAATGGTGGGCGTCAGGCGCCGGCGATCCGCGCTGCGCCATCTACATCGTCATGGTCCGGACTGGCGGCGACGGCGAGCCGCAGCACCGCCGGCATTCGATGGTCCTGGTGCCTTCCGACGCAAAGGGCGTGACCAAGGTTCGGGCGATGCAGGTCTATGGCGACGACGACGCGCCGCACGGCCATATGCATCTGAGGTTCGACAATGTGCGGGTGCCGGCCGCGAACCTGATCCTCGGCGAGGGCAGGGGTTTCGAGATCGCGCAAGGGCGGCTTGGGCCCGGCCGCATCCACCACTGCATGCGCGCCATCGGCCAGGCCGAGATGGCACTGGAGATGCTGTGCCAGCGCTCCGTTCGCCGCGAAGCGTTCGGCCAGCCTCTGGCCAAGCTCGGCGCCAATTTCGACATCATCGCCGAATGCCGCATGGAGATCGAGATGGCGCGGCTGCTCTGCCTCAAGGCGGCGTGGATGATCGATCAGGGCGATGCGCGGGCTGCCGCGCCGTGGATCAGCCAGATCAAGGTGATCGCGCCGCGCGTCGCGCTGAGGGTTACCGACGAGGCGGTGCAGATGTTCGGCGCGCAAGGCATCAGCCAGGACACGCCACTGGCGCGCTCTTGGACGCATTTGCGCACGCTGCGCCTAGCCGATGGGCCGGACGCCGTGCATCGCCGGCAGGTGGCGCGGACCGAGCTGAAGAAATACACGCAGGAAAAGGTCTGAGCGACGGCTCAGCTGGCCGCGTTGCGGTGTTCTGGCGGTAACCAAGGAGTATCCCGATGGCCATCCCCTCCGAGATGAAAGCGTTGCTGTTGGTCGGCGACGGCTACACCAAGACGCCGAGCGGCAGCGTGCTGGAGGCAATGGAGCCTTATCTCGAACAAGGCACGGTCGCGGTGCCGACGCCGGGGCCTAGCCAGGTGCTGATCAAGGTCAGCCTCGCCGCGATCAATCCGTCCGATGTCGCCTTCATCAAGGGTCAGTACGGTCAGCCGCGCGTCAAGGGCCGGCCAGCCGGTTTCGAGGGTGTTGGAACCGTCGCGGCGACCGGAGACGAGCCTTACTCCAAGAGCCTTGCAGGCAAGCGCATCGCTTTCGCCACCGGCCTGTCGAACTGGGGCGCGTGGGCCGACTACGCGGTTGCGGAAGCCGCAGCCTGCATCCCGCTTCTCGACACGGTGAAAGACGAGGACGGCGCGGCGATGATCGTCAACCCGATCACCGCCATCGCCATGTTCGACATCGTCAAGCAGGAGGGCGAGAAGGCCTTCATCATGACCGCCGGCGCCAGCCAGCTGTGCAAGCTGATCGCAGGCCTTGCCAAGGAGGAGGGATACAGGCCGATCGTCACCGTGCGGCGCGACGAGCAGATCCCGCCGCTGAAGGAGATCGGCGCGGCGCATGTGCTGAACGAGAAGGCGCCGGATTTCGAGGCGACGCTACGCGAGGTGATCAAAGCCGAGCAACCGCGCATCTTCCTCGACGCGGTGACCGGGCCGCTGGCCTCGAACATCTTCAATGCCATGCCGAAGCGCTCGCGCTGGATCATCTATGGCAAGCTCGATGCAGACACGACGGTCATCCGCGAGCCCGGCCAGCTGATTTTCCAGCACAAGCATATTGAGGGCTTCTGGCTGAGCGAATGGATGCGCCAGTTCCGCGACCGCCGCGGTCCGGCGATCCTGGAGGCGCAGAAGCGGTTTTCCGACGGCCGCTGGTCGACCGACGTGACGGCCGTGGTGCCGCTGACTGATGCGATGGCGAAAGTGCCGGCAGAACTGGCCAAGCCCAATGGCAAGGTGTTCATCAAGCCATAGTCAGCGGGTTGCCTCGTTATCGCAGGCTTTCCAGTTCGCGGATGCGTTTGGCGCCATCGGCCTCGAGCTGTCTGGTGACGGCGCCGATCAGCGTTTCGACAACGACGAAAAGCGCTGCTGAGGAGTCCCAGGCTGACGGCACGGCGGTGCGCCCTGCGATGACATGGCGAGCGAAGCGGGCGATCGGCGACAGCCATTGGTCGGTGAACAGCACGATCTGCACACCGCGCTGGTGCGCCGTTTCGGCAAGACGGACCAGGCTGTCCTGGTAGCGCCGGATGTCGAAGATCACCAGCACGTCGCGCTTGCCCATGTCGATCAGCCGGTCGCGCCAGACGCTTTCCTGTCCGGCGAGGTGGAAGACATTGGGCTGGACGATGGCGAGATGAGCGGCCATGTAGCGCGCCAGCGGATCGGTGAAGCGGCCGCCGATCAGGAAGGTCTTGCCGCGCCGGTCGGCAAGCTTGGCGACGATGTCGGCCAGTTGCTTGTCGGACAGGTGCCTGAACGTCTCGCGCATATTGTCGAGTGTTGCTTCCAGCATCGGCGATACCGGGCCGCCGCCCTGCGACTGTGGATTGAGCGTCCGAATAGCCGGCGATTGCAATTGCGCCGCCAGTTCGTCCTGCAGGGCCGACTGGAACTCCGGGTAGTTCTGGAAGCCGAGCCGGGCGACGAAACGCAGGATGGTCGGCGAGGATACGCCGGCCGCAGCCGAGAATTCGGCGACCGTCTTCAGGCCGATCAGCGGATAGTTGGCAATCAGCGTTTGCGCGGCGCGCCGTTCGCTTGCCGGCATCGTGCCGATGCGGTCCGAGATCAGTTCGGCAATGCTGGAAATCATGTTTTCCCCACCCTTGGCCTGGCCGACACTGCTTTCCCGAATTCGCATTTGACAAAGCCGGTCAAACTGTATGAAATCATCCACAGGGACGCAATGAGGCAAAATACGTAACATACGATACAGCGCTCCCCAGGGGACGACAGACAATGGAGACAGCACGGCCCGCCAGCCTTGCATCGTCAAACTCCGTCAGGGTGACGAACCCGGGTGGATCGAGCCCATTCGTGCTGACCTGCGACCATGCCTCCAATTTCCTGCCGCCGGAATTCGGAACGCTCGGCCTTCCTGCTGAAGACCTTACCCGTCACATCGCCTGGGATCCTGGCGCGCTGCCGGTTGCCCACCGCATGGCCGAGGCGCTCGATGCGACGCTGGTCGAAACGCGTATTTCGCGCCTGGTCATCGACTGCAACCGCCCGCTCGACGCGCCCGACCTGGTGCCGCCGGTCAGCGAAACCACCGCAATACCCGGCAATACTGGTCTCTCGGAAAAGCAGCGCGCCCAGCGCATCGCCTTGTCGTGGCAGCCCTTCCATGACGCGGTCGCAAATATCGTCGACGCTAGACTGGCGCGCGGTCGGGAAACCCGGCTGGTTTCGGTCCATTCCTTTACCCCGATCTACAAGGGCAAAAACCGGCCCTGGCACATCGGTATCATCCATGACGAGGATCGCCGATTGGCGTCGCCGCTGATCGCCGCGCTCAAGCGGCTCGCCGGCGTCACCGTCGGCGTCAACGAGCCTTATTCGCCGGCCGACCGGGTCTATTTCACACTGGAGCGCCATGCGCGCTCGCGCGGCCTTGCCTGCGCGATGATCGAAATCCGCAATGACGAAATCTCCGGCGAGACCGGGCAGCGGAAATGGGCGGATCTGCTCACAGGCATTTTTCTGGATCTGGAGCCCGAGGAGGCCAAGGGCTCTCGAACAAGCGCAGTCGGAAAGTCAGTTCAATCGGCCAGCTAGAAACAACAGGGGACGAAAATGGCAGGACCGGATACATCAGACCATGAGAGGTCGGAGGACGTAAAAACCCTCCATAGCATGGGCTATGCCCAGGAGCTGGCTCGCCGCATGAGCGGCTTCTCAAACTTCGCAATTTCCTTTTCGATCATTTGCATTCTGGCGGGCGGCATCACGTCCTTCCCGCTGGCCATGGCGACCGGAAGCGGCTTCGAGGCGACTGTAGGCTGGGTAATCGGTGGCGTCTTTGCACTTATCGTCGCTGCGTCCCTTGGCCAGATCGGCTCGGCCTACCCAACGGCCGGCGGCCTCTACCACTGGTCGTCAATTCTTGGCGGGCGCGGCTGGGGCTGGGCCACGGCCTGGATCAACCTGCTCGGGCTGGTCTTCGTCGTCGCCTCGGTCAATGTCGGTGTCTATGCACTCTTCAAGGACCTTGTCTGGGCCGGCGTGTTCGGTCACGACGTATCCCCCTGGGGGTATCAGGAGCAGGTGATCGGCGTTGTGATCATTACGGTCGCGCAGGCACTGATCAACCACTTCGGCATCAAGCTCACCACCATACTGACGGACTTCTCGGGCTACCTCATTCTGGTCGTCGCCGTCGTGTTGACCGCGATGTTCCTGATCTGGGGCGCAAGCTGGGATTTCTCGCGGCTCACAACCTTCGTCAACAACACCGGTGATGCAGGCGCCGGTTATGTTCCCACCGCACGGACGGCACTCGTCGCCTTCCTGATCGGCCTGCTCTACCCGCTCTATACGATCACCGGCTTCGATGCTTCGGCCCACACGTCCGAAGAGACCCACAATGCCCGCGTGGCGGTGCCTCGCGGCATGATCCATTCGGTTCTGTGGTCGCTGGTTTTCGGCTTGGTCATGGCGGTCTCGTTCGTGCTGGCCAGCCCCGATCTGGCGGCAACGGCCAAGGATGGCGCCAATGCCTGGTTCAACCTCTTCAACAACCTGCCGGCACCATTCTGGCTGAAGAGCATCATTGCCATCGCGATCGTACTGGCGAACTTCATCTGCGCGCTGGCTGGGCTCACGTCGACCTCGCGCATGATCTTTGCCTTTGCACGTGATGGCGGGCTGCCCGGTTCGTCGGTGTGGAAGACTGTCAGCCCGACATGGCGTACGCCGGTGGCGGCGATCTGGCTCGGAGCGGTACTCGCAGTCGCAGCGACATTGTACTCGCCGGCGTTTGCCGCACTGGCTGCCGGCTGTGCATTGTTCCTCTATGTGTCCTACGCCATGCCAGTAGCTGCCGGCCTGCTTGCGGAGGGCAAGAGCTGGACCGAATTCGGTCCATTCCGTCTTGGCATCTGGTCCAAGCCGTTCGCCGTCATCACGGTACTTGGTGTTCTGGTCCTGATGTATGCTGGCATCCAGCCGCCTTTCGACATCCTGATCAACTATGCCGTCGGCCTGATTATTCTGCTTGTGGTTCTGTGGTTCGGCATCGAATCGCGCCGCTTCAAGGGCCCGCCGATCGGCGCCGACATTGCTCGCCGCGCGGTGGAGATCGCGGCCGCAGAAAAGGCCGTCGGCCAGACGGTGTAATGCAAACACAATCGCCCGATCGGCTGAGGTCGATCGGGCGTCTAACAACAATCAGGGGACTTCAAATGGCAGCACCGGGTTATACAGACGTTGACAAGGCGGAGGACGTAAAGCACCTCCACAGCATGGGCTATGCCCAGGAACTGGAGCGGCGGCTTAGCCGCTTTTCGAATTTCGCCGTTTCCTTCTCGATCATCTGCATCCTGTCCGGCGGCATCAATTCGCTGGCCCAGGCAACCTCCGGCGCCGGTGGCATCGGCATCGGCATCGGCTGGCTGGTCGGCTGCTTCGTTTCGCTGACTTTCGCGGTCGCCATGTCGCAGATCAGCTCGGCCTATCCGACGGCCGGCGGCCTCTATCACTGGGGTTCGATCCTCGGCAATCGCGGCACAGGCTGGGTTACGGCCTGGCTGAACCTGCTCGGCCTGATCACCGTGCTCGGCGCCATCAATGTTGGCACCTGGACGTTCTTCGTCGGCGCCTTTGGCCCGGCGCTCGGAATTGAAGGCACGCTGCTCAATCAGATGATCTTCCTGGTCATCATCACCGGCGCCCAGGCACTGATCAACCATCTCGGCATCAAGCTGACGGCAAAGCTGACCGACTTTTCGGGCTACCTGATCTTCTTCGGCTCGATCCTGATCGCTGTCGTCTGCCTGGCCTCTGCCGAGACCTGGGATTTCAGCCGTCTCTTCACATTCCACAACTACTCCGGCGAGGCTGGCGCCAGCGTCTGGCCGTCCGTCTCGAACGCTTGGGTATTCGCGCTCGGCCTGCTGCTGCCGATCTACACCATCACCGGCTACGACGCTTCGGCGCACACCTCCGAGGAAACCATCAAGGCGGCCTCTTCGGTGCCGCGCGCGATGGTGATGTCGGTCGTCTGGTCGGCAATCTTCGGTTACCTGTTCCTAGCTGCCTTCGTGTTGATGATCCCAAACATGGACGATGCAGCCAAGCAGGGCTGGAACGTGTTCTTCTGGGCTTTCGACCAGCGCGTCAGCCCCGGTCTCAAGGAGTTCGTATATCTCGTCGTGTTCATCGCGCAGCTGCTGTGCGGCCTCGCCACCGTAACCTCGGCTTCGCGCATGATCTTCGCGTTCTCGCGTGACGGCGGCCTGCCGGGCTCTTCGGCACTCGCCAAGGTCAGCCCGACCTATCGCACGCCGGTGGCGGCGATCTGGACGGCATCCATCCTGTCAGTGCTGTTCGTCTGGGGTTCGACGCTGGTTTCGGTCGCCGGTACCTCGGCCTACACCATCGTGGTGTCGTGTACGGTCATCTTCCTGTTCCTCTCTTTCACCGTGCCGATCGTGCTTGGCATGCTGGCCTGGGGAACGCCGAAGTGGGACAAGATGGGTCCGTGGAACATGGGTCGCGGCATCTTCATGCTGTTTGCCGTGTTGTCGATCCTGTCGATGATCCTGATCTTCATCATCGGCATCCAGCCGCCGAACGATTGGGCGCTCTACATCACTGTCGGCTTCTTCATCCTGACGGCAATCATCTGGTTCGCTTTCGAGCGCAATCGCTTCCAGGGCCCGCCGCTCGGCGACATCATCGCGGCGCGTCAGGCAGCCATCAAGGCCGCTGAACAGGCGGTCGGCGAAACCGGCCACTGAGATCACTCATCATGGCCATGGCCGGCATCGTGCCGGCCATGGTTTCATTCAACTCGTTCAAAAGACCAAGCGCTGGAGTGCCAAAAGAATGGCCGGAAATTTCTCGTTCGATCAGTTGAAGAAAGCGGTCTCCAGCGGTGAGATCGACACGGTGCTGGCCTGTATAGTCGACCTGCAGGGCCGGCTGGCGGGAAAGCGTTTCCTGGCCCAGTATTTCGTCGATTCCGCCCATGACGAGACGCATGGCTGCAACTATCTGCTGGCAGCCGACATCGATATGGAGCCGGTCCCGGGCTACAAGGCGGCGAGCTGGTCGAAGGGTTATGGCGATTTCGTCATGAAGCCGGACCTGGCGACGCTGCGGCGCATTCCGTGGTTGGAAAAGACCGCGCTGGTGATCTGCGACGTGCTCGACCATCACACCCATGACGACCTGCCACATTCGCCGCGCGCGATCCTCAGGAAGCAGGTCAAGCGGCTGACGGAGCGCGGCTATATCGGCTATTTCGCCTCCGAGCTCGAATTCTATCTGTTTAACGAGACCTACGATTCCGCCCGCAAGAAGCATTGGCAGGGCCTCGACACGGCCTCGCCCTATATTGGCGACTACCAGATCGGCATCACCACCAAGGAAGAAGGCGTCATGCGCCGGCTTCGCAATGAGATGGATGCGGCCGGCATCCCGATCGAGAACTCCAAGGGCGAATGGGGTCCGGGCCAGGAAGAGATCAATGTGCGCTATGCCGAGGCGCTCGAGATGGCCGACCGCCACGTCATCCTGAAGAACGGCGCCAAGGAAATCGCCGAGTCTGAAGGCAAGGCGATCTCCTTCATGTCGAAGTACAATTACGGGTTGGCCGGCAATTCCAGCCACATCCACAATTCGCTGTGGAGCGCCGACGGCAAGACGGCGCTTTTCTTCGACAAGAAGGCGGACTGGACGCTGTCGACGCTTGGCCAGCAATGGGGAGCAGGTCAGCTCAAATACGCCAAGGAGTTCACCTGGTTCCTGGCGCCCTACATCAACTCCTACAAGCGCTTCCAGGCCGGCACATTCGCGCCGACCAAGATCATGTGGAGCGAGGACAACCGCACCGCCGGCTTTCGCCTGTGCGGCGAGGGCACCAAGGGCATCCGCATGGAATGCCGCATCGGCGGCGCCGACCTCAACCCCTATCTCGCTTTCGCAGCATTGATAGCCGCCGGCCTGGCCGGCATCGATGAAAAGCTCGAACTGCAAAAGCCCTTCGTCGGCGATGCCTATCAGGCGTCGCGGCTGCCGGAGATCCCGAAGACGCTGCGCGACGCCACCGAGACGCTGGCGAAATCGAAGATGCTGAAGCAGGCGCTCGGCGAGGACGTGCTCGAACACTATGTCCACACCGCAAAGTGGGAGCAGTTCGAATACGACCGCCGGATTACGGATTGGGAACTGCACCGGGGGTTTGAGCGGTACTAAGCTTGCCCTGAACGCCCTTGCCCTCTCGCCGTGGACAACAGGGGCGCCGATGCCGGAGCTCCATTCTTCCCCCCGTCACCATACGGGGAGAAGGTGCCGGCAGGCGGATGAGGGGCAGCGCCAAGTCATATGATTTTCGATTGTTACAAAGTGCGAGGACTTAAAGAATGACCGAAACGGTCAAGATAAAATCCCCCATCGATGGCTCGATCTATGCCGAACGGCCTGTCGCCACCGACCAGGCCATCAACGCCGCCGTCGAGCGGGCCAAGGCGGCGCAGGAGAAGTGGGCGCTGACACCGGTCGTCGAGCGCGGCAAGTATATGCTGGCTATGCTGGAAGCACTGGTCGCGATGACCGACGAAATCGTGCCGGAGATCGCCTGGCAGATGGGCCGCCCGGTGCGCTATGGCGGCGAGTTCGGCGGGGTCAAGGAACGCACCAACTACATGGTCGAGATCGCGGAAGCCGCTCTCAAGCCGGTTCTGGCCTCGAATCCGAAGGACGGGTTCCGCCGCTATGTGAAGAAGGTGCCGCTCGGCGTGGTCATGGTGATCGCGCCGTGGAACTATCCGTATCTCACCGCCGTCAACACCATCGTGCCGGCATTGATGGCCGGCAGCGCCGTCATCCTCAAGCATGCGGCGCAGACGCTTTTGGTCGGCGAACGTTTTCAGCAGGCTTTCGACAAGGCCGGCCTGCCCAAGGGGCTGTTCCAGAACATCGTCCTGGACCACAGCCAGACCGAGAAGCTGCTCGGTTCGGGCAAGATCGACCATGTCAATTTCACCGGCTCGGTCGGCGGCGGCCGCGCCATCGAAAGGGCGGCGGCCGGCACCTTCATGACGCTCGGCCTCGAGCTTGGCGGCAAGGACCCGGCCTATGTGCTGCCCGATGCCAAGATGGACCATGCCGTTGCCAATCTGGTCGACGGCGCCTTCTTCAATTCCGGCCAGTGCTGCTGCGGCATCGAGCGCGTCTATGTCCACGAGAGGGTCTATGACGAGTTCGTCGAAGGCTTCATCGCCGAGACCAAGAACTATGTCGTCGGCAACCCGCTTGATCAGGCAACCACAATGGGGCCGATGGCGCAGGCACGCTTCGCCGATCTGATCCGCGAGCAGAAAGCCGAGGCGCTGCGCAAGGGCGCCAAGGCGCACATCAACATGAAGGTGGCCAACGACCAGGCAGGCTCGCCCTATCTGGCGCCGGAGGTGCTGACGCAAGTCGACCACCAGATGAGCGTCATGCGCGAAGAAAGCTTCGGACCCATCGTCGGCATCATGAAGGTGCGCAACGACGAGGAGGCGATCGCGCTGATGAACGACAGCCCCTATGGGCTGACGGCCTCGATCTGGACGCGCGACACCGACCATGCCGCGGCGATCGGCGACCGCGTCGAGACCGGCACCGTGTTCATGAACCGTTGCGACTATCTCGATCCGGCGCTGGTGTGGACCGGCGTCAAGGACACCGGCAAGGGCGCGGCCCTGTCGGCCATCGGTTACGACAATCTGACCCGGCCGAAGTCGTTCCACCTGCGTGAAACCATCTGATTTTCTGAAAGACAAAAATGTCCAAGCTCATCTCGAAATGGAATTTTCCCACCACCGTCCGCTTCGGCGCCGGGCGCATCAAGGAACTGCCGGATGTGCTGGCGGCCACCGGCATCAAGCGGCCGCTGTTCGTCACCGATCCGGGATTGGCCAAGCTGCCGGTCGTTGCTTCGACACTGAAGATCCTCGACGATGCCAAGGTGCCCTACGGAGTGTTTTCCGAAGTGAAGCCGAACCCGGTCGATTCCAATCTCACGGCTGGCATCGCCGTGTTCAAGAAGGGTAAGCATGACGGCGTCATCGCTTTTGGCGGCGGCTCGGCGCTCGACCTCGGCAAACTGATCGCCTTCCAGGCCGGGCAGACGCGGCCGGTGTGGGACTTCGAGGATGTCGGCGACTGGTGGACGCGCGCCGATGCCGATGCGATCGCACCGATCATCGCCGTCCCGACCACCGCCGGCACCGGTTCGGAGGTCGGCCGCGCCGGCGTCATCACCAATGAGGCGACGCATACCAAGAAGGTCATCTTCCATCCGAAACTGTTGCCGGCCATCGTGATTGCCGATCCGGAACTGTCGGTCGGCATGCCGGGCTTCATCACCGCCGGCACCGGCATGGACGCACTCGCCCATTGCCTCGAAGCCTATTGTGCACCTGGCTATCACCCGATGGCTGACGGCATTGCCGTCGAAGGCGTCCGCTTGGTGTTCGAGAACCTGCCGAAGGCCTATGCCAACGGCAAGGATCTCGTTGCACGCGCCCACATGATGAGTGCGGCGGCCATGGGCGCGGCTGCTTTCCAGAAGGGGCTGGGTGCCATCCATTCGCTGTCGCATCCGATCGGCGCGCTCTACGACACCCATCACGGCATGACTAATGCCGTGTTCATGCCCTATGTGTTGGCCTTCAACCGCGATGCAATCGACGAGCGCATCGCCCGGCTGGCCGCCTATTGCGGCATCAAGGGCGGGTTCGACGGTTTCTCCAAGGCGGTCATCAAATTGCGCAAGGAACTGAAGGTGCCGCATGCGTTGCCGGGCCTGATCAAGGGGCTCGACATGGACAAGAAGCGCAAGGGCCTGATCGCCGACATGGCGGTGGTCGATCCTACCGCCGGCGGCAACCCGGTCAAGCTGACCAAGAAGGCGGCGCTGACGCTGCTGGAAAATGCTATCGCCGGCACCGTCTGAGGCGGATTTGGTGCCGGAATATGATTTGGAAAACGAGGGGAAAGGAAGGGGAAGGGGCGAAAGGCATGCAGAAACTAGTTAGCCGGAAAAATAATCGCGAGGCGATTGCTACGACCGGTTAAAAAGAGTTTACTTTTTCGTACTGCGGGCGCCGGTTTCACAAAGCTTTCATCTGGCTGTCACATGAAAACGATACCGCATCGCAGGCGTCCAACGGCGTCAGTTCAATGGAGAGAACACATGTTCAAATTCACGGGGAAAGTGCTTTCCCTCTCGGCCGCGACCCTTTTTGCGTCGTCGGCGATTTCGTCCGCAGCGTCGCTGGACGATCTCGTCAAGGCCGCAAAGGCGGAAGGCCAGCTCACCACCATCGCCCTGCCGCATGACTGGTGCGGCTATGGCGCCGTCATCGACGGCTTCAAGGCGAAATATCCTGAAATCACCATCAACGAACTCAACCCCGATGCCGGCTCCGGCGACGAGGTCGAGGCGATCAAGGCCAACAAGGACAACAAGGGCCCGCAGGCGCCTGACGTCATCGACGTCGGCCTGTCCTTCGGTCCAACCGCCAAGGCCGACGGCTTGATCCAGCCCTACAAAGTGTCGACCTGGGACTCGATCCCCGACAGCGCCAAGGATGCCGACGGTTTCTGGACCGGCGACTACTACGGCGTGCTGTCCTTCCTGGTGAACAAGGACCTCGTCAAGGAAGCGCCGGCCGACTGGGCTGACCTGCTGAAGCCGGAATTCGCCAACACCGTGGCGCTTGCCGGCGACCCGCGCGCCTCGAACCAGGCCATCCAGGCTGTCTATGCCGCCGGCCTTTCCGGCGGCGCGGCTGCGGGCGAAGCTGCCGGCACCGCTGGCCTCGACTTCTTCAAGAAGCTCAATGCCGCCGGCAATTTCGTGCCGGTCATCGGTAAGCCGGCGACCCTGGCTCAAGGCCAGACGCCGATCCTGGTGACCTGGGATTACAATGCACTTGCCGGCCGCGACACGCTGAAGGGCAATCCGCCCGTCGACGTCGTCGTGCCGAAGACGGGTGTCGTTGCCGGCGTTTACGTGCAGGCGATCAGCGCTTTCGCACCGCATCCGAACGCTGCCAAGCTCTGGCTGGAGTATCTCTACTCCGACGAAGGCCAGATCGGCTGGCTGAAGGGCTATTGCCACCCGATCCGCTTCAACGATCTTGCCAAGAACGGCAAGCTCCCGGCCGACGTGATGGCCAAACTGCCGCCTGCCGAGGCCTATGCCTCGGCAGTGTTCCCGACGCTCGACGAGCAGGGCAAGGCCAAGGAAGCCGTCACCAAGAACTGGGATGCCGTCGTCGGCGCCAACGTCAAGTAAGGCTTGAAACCAACCGGGCGGCCCAGCGGCCGCCCGGTGTTCCTCGGAGACGGTAGCCGGCGCATGACAGATCTCTCGCTTTCCGATCACGCAGTTGCCGGGAAGACCGCGCCGCCCAGCGAGGCGCGCGCATTGCGACTGCCGACGCAATGGCTCGGCGTTGCGCCATTCTTCATCTTCGCCATCATGTTCCTGATCCTGCCCACGCTCTACCTGATGCTGGGCGCCTTCCAGAACGATGCCGGCGAATTCACGTTCGAAAACATAGCGGCATTGGCGCAGCCATCGATTGTCGCCGCCTACTGGATCTCGCTCAAAGTCAGCCTTTCCTCGGCATTGATCGGCGCCTTCGCAGGTCTTGCCATCGCCATCGCCATCGTGCGCGGCGGCCTGCCGGAGTGGATACGCTCGGCAACGCTAACTTTCTCCGGCGTTGCTTCCAATTTCGCCGGCGTACCGCTGGCCTTCGCCTTCCTCGCGACACTCGGACGGCTCGGTCTCGCGACGGTGCTCCTCAACACCGTATTCGGCCTCAACATCTACGCGCACGGCTTTAACATCCTGTCGTTCTGGGGCCTGACGCTGACCTATGTCTATTTCCAGATCCCGCTGATGGTGGTCATCATCACGCCGGCGATCGACGGCTTGAAGAAGGAATGGGGCGAGGCCGCCGCGACGCTCGGCGCCACCCAGGCGCAATACTGGCGCATGGTGGTGATCCCGGTGATCTGGCCGAGCTTTCTCGGCACTGTTATCCTGCTCTTTGCCAATGCATTCGGCGCCATCGCCACGGCCTATGCCCTGACCGGCTCCTCGCTCAACATCGTGCCGATCCTGCTCTATGCGCAGATCCGCGGCGACGTGCTGCACAACGCTCATCTCGGCTATGCAATCGCCTTCGGCATGATTGTCATCACCGGACTGGCCAATGTGTTCTACATCTGGTTCCGGACGCGTTCGGAGAGGTGGCTGAAATGAAGTCCGGCAAATTCTGGGCCTGGGTCGTCTTCGCGCTGGGCGCGGCCTATTTCTTCATCCCGCTGATCGCGACGGTGGAATTTTCCATGCGCATGCGGCGTGGCGAGTATTCTTTTGACGCCTACAAAATCGTGCTGGGCGACGCCCATTTCCAGGCGACGTTCGGCTATTCCGTGGTTGCCGCCATCTTCACCATCATCCTCGGTGTGCTGATCGTGGTTCCCGCCGCCTACTGGATTCGACTGCGCCTGCCGCAACTGCGGCCGATCGTCGAGTTCATCACGCTGCTGCCGCTGGTCATTCCGGCCATCGTCATCGTCTTCGGCTATATCAGGATGTACGGTTCGAATTCGCCGCTGCCGTTCCTGGCGACCGACATGGGTACCAATGCCTTGCTGGTCATCGGCTATGCGATGCTGGCACTGCCCTACATGTACCGCGCCGTCGATACCGGCCTTCGCACCATTGACGTCAGGACGCTGACGGAAGCGGCCCAGATCCTGGGCGCCGGTTGGGGCACGATCATTGGTCGAGTGATCCTGCCCAATGTGCTGATCGCGGTGTTATCGGGCGCCTTCCTCACCTTCGCCATCGTCATTGGCGAATTCACCATGGCCAGCCTGCTCAACCGGCCCGCCTTCGGCCCCTATCTGCAAAACGTTGGCGCCAACCGCGCTTATGAGCCGGCGGCGCTTGCCATCATCGCCTTCGCCATCACCTGGGGCTGCATGTCGCTGATCCAGATACTGTCCCGCTTTGCGCCGAGATCGGCGAACCGCCCAAACTGATCGACAAAGTACTGATCGAAAGAAAAAGCCATGGCCGACCCATTCCTCTCCATCCAGCATGTGCGAAAATCCTTCGGCGCCACCACAGTGGTCGAGGATTTCAATCTTGATGTCGAGCCGGGCGAGTTCGTTTCCTTCCTCGGGCCGTCCGGGTGCGGCAAGACCACCGTTCTGCGCATGGTCGCCGGTTTCGAAGAGCCGAGCGCCGGCAAGATTGTCGTTGCAGGCAAGGACATCACGAGGCTGAAGCCAAACCAGCGCAATGTCGGCATGGTGTTCCAGGCCTATGCGCTGTTCCCCAACCTGACGGTGGCGCAGAACATCGGTTTCGGCCTGAAGGTCGCCGGCATGCCCAAGGCGGACATCGATAGACGCGTGGCCGAGATGCTGGACATCATCAAGCTGCCGCAGATGGCCGACCGCTATCCCTACCAGCTCTCCGGCGGCCAGCAGCAGCGCATCGCGCTGGCGCGGGCGATTGCGCCGAAGCCGAAACTGTTGCTGCTCGACGAACCGCTGTCGGCACTCGACGCCAAGGTGCGCGTATCACTGCGTGAGGAAATCCGCTCGATCCAGAAGAAGCTCGGCATCACCACCATCTTCGTCACGCATGACCAGGAAGAAGCGCTATCGATCTCCGACCGCATCGCCGTCATGTATGGCGGCAAGGCCGAGCAGGTCGGCACGCCGTTCGAGATTTACAACCGGCCGGCGACCAAGTTCGTCGCCAACTTCGTCGGCACGCTGAACGTGCTGGAAGGCACTGTCACCGACGCAGCGGCGGGCACGGTGCGCGTCAACAGCGAGGAGGTTCTGCTCAAGGGCAAGCTCAACGGGTCCAAGTCAGGCGACACGCTGTCGCTGGCTTTGCGGCCGGAAGCGATTTCGCTTGGCCGCCAGCCCGGCCGCGATTCCAGCCTGTCCGGTGAAATTTCCGAGGTGCATTTCCTCGGCTCGGTCATCCGGGTTCGTGTCGGCATCGGTGGCAGCACGGTGTCACTCGACACCTTCAACAGCCCAGCCGCTCCGCCGCCGGCTGTCGGCGAGAAGGCTGAGATATCGTTCTCGTCCAGCGACATGCTGGTGCTGCACTAGTAAGCATCCTCAGGGAACTGAGACGGTCGATTCCAGCAGGTGCAATGAACGGCTACAATACAGCCTGAAAGACCGGCAGCGCCTCCATGACCGAGGCTCATATCCTGGCAACCGAGGCCGGGCATACTGCCGGCTGGCAGGGGCTTGCTGGACAATCAACAGCATCTTGCCAACTCACCCCTGCCAACAATGCCGCTTCGCGGCTACGATAGGTCATGGCGCTTTTCGAACTGACACTCGTCCTCCTCCTGATCGCTGTCGCGCTGACCGGACTGTCGCGGCGTCTGGAGATTCCCTACCCTTCGCTGCTGGCTCTCGCAGGGGCTGGCCTCGCCTTCGTGCCTGGCGCACCGACGATCGAGATCGACCCGGAGCTGGCACTGGCGCTGTTCATCGCGCCGGTGCTTCTGGATGCCGCCTACGACACGTCGTTGCGCGATCTCAACCGCTACCGGCTGCCGCTCGTGGCTCTGGCGCTCGGCGCCGTCATCTTCACCACTGCCATCGTTGCTTTCGTCGGCTGGAAAATGGCCGGGCTGCCGATCGCGGCGGCCATTGCACTCGGCGCCATCGTCGCGCCGCCCGACGCGGTGGCGGCAAGCGCCGTGCTCGGGCAGTTCAAGGTGCCGCACCGCATCACCGCCATTCTGCAGGGTGAGAGCCTGCTCAACGATGCCACCGCGCTCCTGATCTACCGGTTGGCGGTTTCGGCAGCGCTCGGCGCGATCATGCTGAGCAGCGCCATTCCGACGATCCTGTTGTCAACGATCGGCAGCCTGGTCGCGGGATATCTGCTGGGCCGCTTCTCATTGCTGACGCTCACCCGGATCGAGGATGCGGCGAGCAGCACGGTGATACAGTTCGCCGGGACGTTCGGCGTCTGGATTCTGGCCGACAGGCTGGGACTTTCGGCCATCATCACCATCGTCGTCTATGCCATGACCCTGGCCCGCAGGGCGCCGCGCCGCATGTCGGCAAGGCGGCGCGTCAGCACCTATTCGGTGTGGGAGTCGGCGGTCTTCGTGCTCAATGTGTTGGCCTTCGTGCTGATGGGCCTGCAGGCACGGTCGATCGTCGGCCGGCTTGCCGGGGACGGACAGGGCGAAGCCTTCGTCTTCGCCGCAACGGTGCTGGGCGTCGTCGTCGTGTCACGCCTCGTCTGGGTGTTGGGTTTTGGCGTCATCATGCGATGGTTTGCCCGCTTCGGCAGTGAGGAACAAAGGCGAGATGCGCCAACGGTTCGCGGCGGCGTGCTTGTCGGCTGGTGCGGCATGCGCGGGCTGGTGACGCTGGTGGCCGCCATTGCCTTGCCGGCCAACTTCCCGGGACGCGATCCGATCGTGCTGGCCGCCTTCGCGGTCGTTCTCGGTACGCTGGTGCTGCAAGGCATGACGCTGAAGCCGCTGCTGCGCTGGCTCGCCTTCGATCCGGACACGACGATCGACCGCGAAGTGGCGCAGGCACGTGTCGCCATCATGCAAGCCGCGCTCAACGTGTTGAGCGGCAAGACGTCGAATGCCGCTGCTGCGGTGCGCGAGCAATATACGGCCCAGCGCACGATCGCCGAAAACCCTGAAAACGCGCAGGCGGCGACGGAGTATGACAGGCTGCGCCTCTATGCCATCAACAGCCAGCGCGATGCGCTGGAGGAACTGCGGCGAAACGGGACCATCGGCGACGAAGCCTATCACCGCCTGGAGGAAGAAATCGACTGGACGGAACTGGCGGCCTCGCCGGCAGGACGGTTCCAGCCGCTGACGACGAATTAGGCTGGCCCAAGCTCCGTCCATCCCGCTGCACATTGCAAGCAAATCGGCGAACCGCTACTTCAATCCGAAAATTGAGCCGGATAAGCAATGAAGCTGGTCAGCTACAACATCCAGTACGGGTTCGGCAGCGACGGCCGCTATGACCTTGCGCGCGCGGCACGCATCGTTGACGGCGCCGACATTATCGCGCTGCAGGAAGTGGAGCGGCACTGGCAGCGGAGCAACGAGGACGATCAGCCGGAGCTGCTTTCCCGCCTGCTACCGGACTACCACTGGGTCTATGGCCCGGCCTTCGACATGGACGCCAGCGAGCAGCGCGACGGCCGCCTCTTCAACCGGCGTCGGCAATTCGGCACCATGGTGCTGTCGAAGCTGCCGATCGTCTGGTCACGCCTGCACACGCTGCCGCTGCGCCGCACGCTGCGTCCGCTCAACACCCGCAACGCGGCGCTCGAATGCATGATCCGCACGCCGGCCGGTCCGGTGCGTTTTCTGTCCCTGCATCTCGCGCATATCGCCGCCGAGGAGCGGCTGGAGCAGATCGACTATCTGCTCGCCGAGCATCGCCGGGCGCCGTCCGACGGCGGCCCATGGAGCGGCGTCGACGACGAACCGGCGCGCAACTGGAGTAATGGCGAAGCGGAGCCGGAAAACCCACTGGCGGCGATCTGGATGGGCGATTTCAACATGGAGCCGGACAGCGCCGAGTATAGGCGCATCGTCGGCAGCACGCCCTATCATCGCGGTGCCGCCTATCTCGACGGGTTCGTCGATGCCGCGGCGGTTGCCAGCGAAGCTCCGGCGGATTTCCACACTCATGTGAAGACCATTGACGGCAGGCTGACAAAGCGCCGGCTCGATCATTGCTTTGTCGGCGGCATGCTTGCCGGGCGCGTGCGCTCGGTCGGCGCCGACATCGGCGAAATCGCCTCGGACCATTTTCCGCTGCGCGTCGACATCGACCTGGAAACGCCACTCGCCATGCAGGGCGGCGGATGAGCCGCCAATGAGCTTGTTCGTCTTCTTCGCCGTGCTTGCCGCCGCCGCCATGCATGCGACCTGGAACGCGCTGGTCAAGGTGCATCTCGACCGCTTCCTGTCGATTACGCTGATGACACTAGGCATGGGATTTGCCGCGCTTTTCGTGCTGCCTTTTGTCGAGTTCCCGAAGGCCGAGGTCTGGCCATTCATTCTCGCTTCGGTGGTGTTCCATATGGGCTACCGGACCTTCCTGATCGGCGCCTACAAGGCCGGCGATTTCGCCCAGACCTATCCGCTGGCGCGCGGCACCGCGCCGCTGCTGGCAGCCTTTGGCGGCATGTTCGTCGTTGCCGAGATTCCCGGCCCATTCGCCATAGCCGGCATCGTTCTGCTGTCGGCCGGCACGCTGGTGATGTCGTTTCGCGGCGGCGTGCATCTGGAAAAGTTCAACCTGCGCGCAGTCGGCTTTGCGCTCGGCACCTCGATCTTCATTGCCAGCTATACGCTGTCTGACGGCAGCGGCGCGCGGCTGGCCGCCACGGCGCAGAGCTATGCCGCCTGGCTGTTCATCTGCGACGCCACATGGGCGCTTGTTCTGTGCGTCGTCTTCCGCGGACCGCAGTCGCTGCCGGTGCTGGCGCGCGACTGGAAGGCGGGGCTTTTCACCGGCGTGCTCAGCGGTGCCGCCTACTGGATCGTGATGTGGGCGATGACCAAGGCGCCGATCGCCTCGGTGGCGTCGCTGCGCGAAACCTCGATCCTGTTCGCCATGATGATCTCGGTGTTCGCGCTCGGCGAGAAGATGACGAGATGGCGCGCTGCCGCCGCGCTCAGCATCGTCGCCGGCGTCGTCGCGCTCAGGATGGGTTGATTTCGAGGTCGAACACCATCAGCCCGTCGGTGCCGCCTTCGAGCGCCGCCACCAGTCTTGCGCCGGCGCGCTGATGCGCTTCATGCACCAGATAGGCGTCGCGCGCGGCGGCATCGCGAAAGTCGATGGTGAAGCCATGGGTGAAGCCGCGCGCGAAAGGCTCGGGGCTGGCATTGGCGCTGAACTCAACCTTGTCCATGCCGTCGATCGCCCAGCGCAATGCCTCGAGATCGGCGTGGATCGCAGTGCGCTCGGCGGCGTCGACATCGTTGCGGAATCGAGCGAAGACACAGTGCCTGATCATTTTTCTGCCCCTCAGGTTTACGCAGCACGATTGCCGGAAAACACCGCCGGCGGCAACGGCTCGCGGCCAAGGATGAGATCGGCGCCCTTTTCACCGACCATGATGGTCGGTGCATTGGTGTTGGAAGACGGCACGCGCGGCATCACCGAGGCATCGCAGACACGCAAGCCCGCGATGCCGCGCAGCCTGAGATCCGGCGTCACCACCGCCATATCGTCATGGCCCATGCGGCAGGTGCCGACGGGATGGTGGTCGGTCTTCGAGCTGCGGCAGGCATAGTCGAACAATTCGTCGTCGCTCAGCAAGGCAGGCCCCGGCAGCACTTCGCGCAGCACGTAGGGCTGAAGTGCCTTCTGGCGCATGATCTCGCGCGCCAGTCTGAGACCCTTGATCGACATGGCGCGGTCGTAGGGGTCGGACCAATAGTTCGGATCGATCAGCGGGTGATCGGCCGGATCGCCGCTCTTCAGCCGCACCGTGCCGCGCGAGCGCGGGCGCAGGAAGGCCGAGTTGAGGGTCACGCCGGGGTTTTTCAACTTCTCGACGCCGGCCTCGATGCCGGAACCGAGACCGAGATGGAACTGAATATCGGGCGAGGCGGCGGTCGGGTCGGCATACCAGAAGCCGCCGGTCTCGAACAGGCTGGAGGCCACCGGCCCTTTCTTCAGCAGCAGATATTGCAGGCCGGCCCAGGCCGTGCGGTGCAGCTTTGCGTAGTTGTCGTAGGTGTGGTCGCCGGTGCATTCGGCGATGACGAACAGGTCGAGATGGTCCTGCATGTTGGAGCCGACGCCGGGCAAATCGTGGACCGGCGTGACGCCGACCGATTTCAGATGATCGGCGGGGCCGATGCCCGACTGCATCAACAGTTTCGGCGAGCCGATGGCGCCGGAGGAGACGATTACCTCGCGTTCGGCGCGCAGAATCGTCTTCTCGCCGCCTGGCCTGTCGACGATCTCGACGCCGATGGCGCGGCCCTTTTCGACAACGATGCGGGTGACCAGCACATCGGTCCTGACGGTGAGGTTCTTGCGGGCGCGGATCGGCTTCAGATAGGCCACCGAAGCGGAGGAGCGCCGGGCGTCCTTCTGGGTGAGCTGGTAGTAGCCTACGCCTTCCTGGGTGGCGCCGTTGAAGTCCGGGTTGAAGGGAATGCCCATCTCCTGGCCGGCGCGGAAATAGGCCTCGCAGATCGGCAGCGGCGAGATCGGGTTCGACACGCCGAGCGGGCCTTGATCGCCGTGGAAATCGTTGGCATAGCGCTGGTTGTTCTCGGCGCGTTTGAAATAGGGCAGCACATCGCGATAGCCCCAGCCGGCGAGGCCCTCTTCCTTCTCCCAGGAATCGTAGTCGCGGGCATTGCCGCGCGTGTAGATCTGGGCGTTGATGGAGGAGCCGCCGCCGACGACCTTGGCCTGCGTGTACCAGAAGATGCGGTCCTTCATGTGCTTCTGCGGCACGGTCGACCAGCCCCAGGAGGCGATGCCCTTGGTCATCTTGGCAAAGCCCGCCGGCATGTGGATGTACGGATGCCAGTCCTTGCCGCCGGCCTCAAGCAGCAGCACCGAATTGGACGGATCTTCGCTCAGCCGGTTGGCCAGAACGCAGCCGGCCGGGCCGGCGCCCACGATGATATAGTCGGTCATGACACCATCCACTTACAGTCTCGGCACAGAGAGCGCGCCGTCGACATTGATGATTGAACCGGTTGAGAAGCCAAGCTTGCCGCTGGCGAGCGTCGCCACCACGGCGCCAATGTCTGATGCTTCGCCCCAGCGTTTTGCCGGCACCAGCCCGCTGTCGATGAGCGCATCGTATTTGGCGGTGACGCCCGCCGTCATGTCGGTGCGGATGATGCCCGGCCTCAGCTCGAACACACCGATGTTTTCAGGGGCGAGCCGCAGGGCGAGGTTTTTCACCCACATCGAAAGCCCGGCTTTGGAGATGCAGTAGTCGGATCGTTCCGGCGACGCCATTTCGGCGCTGACCGAGGTGATGGTGATGATCGATTTCGGATGATCGCCCGGTGTGGCCAGCATCGCCTTGGCGACGGCCTGGCTGAGGAACACGGTGCCACGCAGATTGATGCCGAGGGCGAGGTCGAAATTCTCCGGCTTCAGTTCCAGCAGGTCGCCGCGCACGACGGCGCCGACGCCGGCATTGTTGACCAGGCAGTCGACGTGGCCGAAGGCGTTCAACGCGGCGTCGACCAACGCGGCGTGGCCGTCGAGATCGGCGATGTCGCAACGATGGTAGGCGAATTTTGCGCCGCGTTTGGTGATATTGGCGGCGAGCCCGTGATCAGCGCTCTCGGCAAGGTCGGCCACAAGAATATCGAAGCCAGCATCGGCCAGCGCCTCGGCGCAGGCAAGGCCGATGCCGCGCGCGCCGCCGGTGACGATGGCCGCCGGGCGGGTCATGCCGCAAGCTCCGTCTTGCGGATGTGGTCGGCGACGCGCAGCGCTTGTGCTGCAATCGACAGTGCCGGATTAACCGCCGCCGAATTCGGCAAAAAGCTCCCATCGACGACAAACAGGTTCTCGTGGTCGAAGGCGCGGCAGAACGGATCGAGCGGCGAGGTCGCCGGATCATCGCCCATCTTGACCGTACCGCACTGGTGCGAGGGCGTGCGCTTGTCGAAGGGGCGCGACAGCACTAGGGGATAACCGCAGGCGCGGAAGTTTTCGCGCATCACCTTGGTCAGGCCGTCCAGTGACTGCATGTTCGAGCGCCGCCACTGCATGACGATGTCCTTGCCGTCGATCATGATGCGGCTTTCCGGATCGGGCAGGTCCTCGCACATCAAATACCAGTCGACGGCATGGCCGGCCATGTAATCCAGCGCGAATTTCGGCGCGTATTTCACATTGGCCGTCAGCATGTTGCCGTCGATCTTGCCGAGCAGCTGGACGTTGCCGAGCGGTTTGCCGCCCTTGCCGTCTGTGAGATAGTAGTCGTTCAGCATCAGCGTCTTTTGATAGACGGCATCGTTCCTTCGACGCGGATCGATCGCCAGCATGGCGCTCGAATTGTGGTTCATGAAATTACGGCCGACCTGGTCGGAACGGTTGGCGAGACCTTTGCCGCCCCCCTTGCCATTGATGGGCGAGGGTGAGCGCAGCAGGATGACGGCGGAATTGACCGCGCCAGCGGAGAGGATCACCAATTTTGGCGACACCTTCTTCAACGTGCCATTCTGCCGGTAGTGGATAGCGGCAATCGTCTTGCCGTCGGCCGAGGCTTCGAGAGATTCGACGTAGGCGCCGGTCTCGAGCTTGATGTTCTGGTCGGTAAGGGCCGCCGTCAGCGGTCCAGTTTGCGCGTCGACCTTACCCTGGCCGGTGTTCGGGAACGCGTCCCAGCCGGTCTTGCCTTCCTTCAGCCAGGTGTCGATGTCGACGCCAAGCGGCAGCGAGGCCGGATGCAGGCCGAGGCCTTTGAGTTCGGCGCGGGCGCGCGCAATGGGCGCCTCGTCGGGCACCGGCTTGAAGGCATAGGGGACCGAGTGGAACGGCTCGGTCGGGTCTTCGCCCAGAGTGCCGCGCACGCGGAACAATTGCTCGGCCTTCGAATACCAGGGCTCGAATTCCTCGTAGGAAAACGGCCAGGCCGGTGAGACCCCGCCAAAGTGCTCCATGGCGGCGAAATCTTCCTTGCGGTAGCGGATCAGCACCGCGCCGTAGAATTTCGAGTTGCCGCCGACATAGTAGTAGTTGCCTGGGTTGAAGGCGCCACCGCCGGCCTCGCGCCACATCTCCTTGGGCCGGTAATGGCCGTCGACGAAGATCGAGCGCGTGTCGCGCGCATGCGCCGTTGCCGGCAATGGCTCGCCGCGCTCCAGGATCAGGATCGACGCGCCGCTGCCGGCAAGGCCGGAGGCGATCGTGGCGCCGCCAATGCCGGAGCCGATGATGACGATGTCCGGATTTGCCATCGTCGTCAGCGAATGCGGTTCTCGGTCGCCGGATCGAAGAACACTGCCTTGGTCAGGTTGAAGGCGAGCGGCGTGCTGGTGCCGGGCTGGATGTTGGCGTCGGCGCGCAGCCGCGCTACAACGGGCTTGCCGCCGAGATTGGTGACCGCGAAAGTGTCGGAGCCTGCCGGCTCGACCACTTCGATGTGCAGGTCGGCGGTGGCGATGTTGGAGGCGTTGCGTTCAGCGCCCTCCGGATCGGTCAGCGCTTCCGGGCGGACGCCGAAAATGATCGGCTTGCCCTGGAATGCCGAGAGACCCGCCGGCGCATTGGCCATCGGCAGCGAGATTGGCTCGCGCGCCTCGCGCTGCAACACGACGGACAGCGCATTGCCCGAGGTGGCGATGGTCGCCGGGATCAGGTTCATCGCCGGTGAGCCCATGAAGTCGGCGACGAACAGATTGCTGGGGTTGTTGTAGATCTCGGCCGGCGTGCCGAATTGCTGCACCTCGCCGTCGCGCATGACAGCGATCTTGGTCGCCAGCGTCATCGCCTCGATCTGGTCGTGGGTGACGTAGACGATGGTGGTGCCGGTGGTGGCATGCAGGCGCTTGATCTCGATGCGCATGTCGACGCGCAATTTGGCGTCGAGGTTGGACAAAGGCTCGTCGAACAGGAACAGTTTGGGGTCGCGCACCAGCGCCCGGCCCATGGCGACGCGCTGGCGCTGGCCGCCGGAAAGCTGGCTTGGCTTGCGCTGCAACAGGTGGCCGATCTGCAGCACCTTGGCCACCTTGTCGATCGCCTTCTGGCGTTCGTCCGCCGGCACGCCACGCATCTCCATGCCGAAGGAGATGTTCCCGGCCACCGTCATGTTCGGGTAGAGCGCGTAGCTCTGGAACACCATGGCGATGTCGCGCTTCGAAGGATGCAGATCGTTGATCTGGCGGCCGTCGACACGGATTTCGCCCGACGTGATCGTCTCCAGCCCCGCAATGGTGTTGAGCAGCGTGGACTTGCCGCAGCCGGACGGGCCGACCAGCACCAGGAAGCCGCCTTTTTCCAGTTCGACGTCGATCCCTTTCAGGATCTCGACCTGGCCGAAGCGCTTCCTCAAACCATCAATTTCCAGAAAAGCCATCGGATTATCCTTTGACGGCGCCAGCCATGAGACCGCGTACGAAGTAGCGGCCGGCGAGCACATAGACGAGAAGGGTGGGCAGTGCCGCGATCATCGCGGCCGCCATGTTGACGTTGTATTCGACGACGCCGGTCGAGGTGTTGACGACGTTGTTGAGCGCCACCGTCATCGGCATCGCGTCGCCGGTGCCGGCATAGGCCGAGGCGAACAGGAAGTCGTTCCAGATGTTGGTGAACTGGTAGATCACGGTGACGACGAAGATCGGCATCGAGTTTGGCAGCATGATGCGACGGAATATCTGGAAGAAGGAGGCGCCGTCGACCTGGGCGGCCTTGATCAACTCTGTCGGGAAGGCCTCGTAATAGTTGCGGAAGAACAAAGTGGTGAAGCCGATGCCGTAGACGACATGGACGAAGATGAGATTGACCGTCGAGTTGCCGAGACCGAAGCTTGTTCCGACCGAGTTCTGCAGCGTCACGCCGAAGCGGCCGACGCTGCCGAGGATCGTCGCCATCGGCAACAGCACCGACTGGAACGGGATGAAGCAGGCAAACAGCATCAGCCCGAACACCAGCGTTGCGCCGCGAAAACGCCATTTGGTCAGCACGTAGCCGTTGAGCGCGCCGAGCATGGTCGAGATCAGCACCGCGGGAACCACCATCTTGATGGAGTTCCAGAAATAGCCCTTGATGCCGGCGCAGGTGAGGCCGACGCAGGTCTCGCCCCAGGCCTTCAGCCAGGGATCGAAGGTTGGTGCCTTGGGCAGGGCCAGCATGTTGCCGTTCTGGATCTCGTCCATGGTCTTGAACGAGGTCACCAGCATCACGAACAGCGGCATCAGGTAGAACAGCGCAAACAGCGCCAGCAGCCCGTAAATGACGACGCGGTTGAGAGTCTTGGTGCTCATGCCGCCAGAGGCCTGGCGGGCAGGGGTGGCGACAGCGCTCATCGCGGTTTCTCCCTGAGTTCGGAATAGAGATAGGGCACGATGATGGCGACGATGGTCATCAGCATGATCACAGCACTGGCCGAGCCGACGGCCATCTCGTTGCGCTTGAACGTGTACTCATACATGAAGTTGGACGGCAGCCATGCCGA
This sequence comes from Mesorhizobium sp. P2_E10, assembly GCF_056404235.1. Classification (NCBI taxonomy): domain Bacteria; kingdom Pseudomonadati; phylum Pseudomonadota; class Alphaproteobacteria; order Hyphomicrobiales; family Phyllobacteriaceae; genus Mesorhizobium; species Mesorhizobium sp. P2_E10. The sequence continues at coordinate 71,208 of NZ_JBFUEK010000011.1, read as the reverse complement.
GCCGCCCGGCCCGCCGCTGGTCAGCGCGACGACCAAGTCATAAGACTTGATGGCGAGGTGGGCGAGCACGATGAAGGCCGACAGGAAGATCGGCCGCAGCATCGGAATGACGATGCGGCGATAAAGCTGGAAGGTGGTGGCGCCATCGATCTGCGCCGCCTTCATGATCTCGCCGTCGATGCCGCGCAGGCCGGCCAGGAACATCGCCATGATGAAGCCGGAGGCCTGCCAGACACCGGCGATGACCACGGTGTAGATGACGAAATCCTTGTTCTTGATCCAGTCGAAATGGAAGCTTGTCCAACCCCACTGATGCAGCGTCTGCTCAAGGCCGAGACCGGGATCGAGGAACCATTTCCAGGCGACGCCGGTGACGATGAAGGACAGCGCCATCGGGTAGAGATAGATGGGGCGCAGCACACCTTCGCCGCGGATCTTCTGGTCAAGCAGGATGGCCAGGAACAGGCCGAGCGCCAGGCAGATGAAGATGTAGAGAAAGCCGAAAACGCCCATATTGGTGATCGACGTGTACCAACTCGATGGCGGGTCGGTGTCGAAGGTCCAGCCCCACAGCCGCTGATAGGCGCGCGAGCCGGTGATGACGTAGGACGGGAAGGTCTTGGAGTTGGTGAAGGACAGATAGACCGTCCACAGGATGAAGCCGTAGACGAAGACGATGGTGATGGCGAAGCTCGGCGCCAGCACGATCTTGGGCAGGGCGTCCTGCAGGCGCGAACGCACCGAGGCGCGCGACCGCTCCGGCGTCAGCTTGATCTGGCTTGTTGCTACCGTGCTCATGAGCTCCTCCCGTTTCGGGCCATCCGTCTTCGACCGCATGGCGGCAAGGCGGCCCCGTGCATACGGGTTTCCGGTCGGCACATTGTCGAGGCCGGCCAATTGCGAGATGGAACCTCCCCCGCCGAAGCGGGGAAGGTGTTTTCAGGCGTAGCGCTTACTTGGCGTCGTCGATCGCCTTGACCAGTTCGGTCACGGCTTCGTCCGAGGTCTTGATCTGACCGTGGACGAACTTCGACACGACGTCCTTGTAGGCATTGGCGACCGCCGGAGGCGCGCCATAGCCCTGGGCCAACGAGCCGAACAGCGTGCCGCCATCATTGGCAGCCTTCAGGTCGGCGATGCCCTTCTTGCCGCAAGCGTCGAAGTCGGTGTCCGGAACGTCGGTACGGGCCGGAACCGAACCCTTGACGACGTTGAAGGCCGACTGGAAGCTCTTCGACAGGGTGGCGGTGGCCAACGCGACCTGGGCGGCCTTGCGGTCGTCCGGAACGTTGAACATGCCGAACATGTCGGAGTTATAAACCACCGAGCCGTCGGTGCCCGGGAAGCGATAGCACAGGAAGTCCGTGCCCGGGGTCTTGTTGGCGGCGTGGAACTCGCCCTTGGCCCAGTCGCCCATGACCTGCACCAGGGCATCGCCCTTGATGACCATGGCGGTGGCCAGGTTCCAGTCGCGGCCCGAGAAGTTCGGGTCGACATAGGTGACGAGCTTGGCGAGGTTGTCGAACGACTTCTTCATCGTGTCGGACTTGAGCGACGCGTCGTCGAGGTCGTTGAAGGCCTTCTTGTAGAACTCAGGTCCGCCGGTCGACAGCACGACCGAGTCGAACATGGTGGCTTCCTGCCAGTTCTGACCGCCGAGCGCGAGCGGGATCACGCCTGCCGCCTTGGCCTTGTCGAGCAGGGCAACGAAGTCATCGAAGGTCTTCGGCTCGGTGCCGCCGATCTTGTCCATCACCGCCTTGTTGATCCACACCCAGTTGACCGAATGGACGTTGACCGGAGCCGCGACCCACTTGCCGTCATAGACCGAGAACTTCTGCAGGGCTGCCGGAACAGACTTATCCCAGCCTTCCTTCTTCGCCGTCTCGGTCAGGTCACCCATGACGCCGGCAGCGGCATAGTCGAGCACGGTGTAGCCGAGCATCTGCGACGCGGTCGGGTAGTTGCCCGCCGCGACCATCGCCTTCAGCGCGGTCATGGCAGCGTCGCCGCCACCGCCGGCCACCGGCACGTCTTTCCAGGCATAGCCTTCCTTGGCCAGATCTCCCTTGAGGACGTTGAGAGCAGCCGCTTCGCCGCCCGACGTCCACCAATGCAGCATCTGCACTTCCTTGACGTCCTCGGCATGGGCCGCGAAAGCTAGGCCCGATGCGAGAGCCGTTCCGATAAGCAGTTTGCGCAACATGTACTACCTCCCTTGTTGCAGTCACACGACCGGTGGAAGCCCACCGGTTTCTTCCAAACTCAGCCGACCCACCAACCGGTGCGCTGGCCGCGATGAAACTGGATAGTCTTTTCTTCGGTAAAGTCCTCGACAGCGCGTTTGCCGAGTTCGCGTCCGAGACCGGATTGCTTGTAGCCTCCGAAAGGCAACTCGGGATAACCTTCCATGAACGTATTCACCCAGACGGTCCCCGAACGCACTCCACGCGCCACCGACATACAAGTGTCGATGCTGGCGCTCCACACACCCGCCGACAAACCATAGGGCGTGTTGTTGGCGATGTGCAACGCCTTTTCAATCGATCCAAAAGTCAGCACGGAGAGCACCGGCCCGAACACCTCTTCGCGCGCGATGGCCATGTCCTCGGTGACGCAACGGATGATGGTCGGATCGAGATACTGGCCGGCATTCGAGGCCAGCTGCTTGCCGCCGCTGTAGACGCTGCTGCCGTTGCTTGCTGCTGCCGCAACGTAACCGGCGACCTTGGTCAGATGGTCCGACGAGATCATCGCACCAACCTTGGTTCGGTCGTCCAGCGGGTCGCCAACAATCACCTTGGCGGTGAGTGCCTTAACGGCTGCGAGGAAGTCGTCGGCGATCGCCTCGTGCACGATCAGCCGGCTGCCGGCATTGCAGCATTCGCCGGCGTTGAAGAAGCCGCCGAACACCGCCGCATCGGCAGCGGCCTCGAGATCGGCATCCGGGAAGACGATCTGGCCGTTCTTGCCGCCGAGTTCCATCGAGACTTTCTTCAGCGACTGCGCGGCGGAAGCCATGGTCATCTTGCCGACGCGGGTGGAGCCGGTGAACGACACCATTTCGACCAGGGGGTGACTGACCATCGGCGCGCCGACATCGGCGCCGAGACCGGCAAGGATGTTGACGACGCCGGCGGGCACGCCGGCCTGCATCAGGATATCGCCGAGCACGAAGGTCGAGGCTGAGGTCATCTCGCTCGGCTTGACCACTGCCGTGCAGCCTGCGGCCAACGCGAAAGGCAGTTTCTGGCTGACGATGAGGAAGGGGAAATTCCATGGCGTGATGATCGAAACGACGCCGATCGGCTCGCGCAGCACGACGCCCAGCATGGCGTCGCCGAGATTGGCGTAGGTCTCGCCATGTAGTGTGCGGGCAAGTGCTGCCGCATAGCGCCAGATGTCGACGGCGCCACCGATCTCGCCGCGCGCCTGGGCGATCGGCTTGCCGGATTCCAACGCATCCAGCCGGGCGATCTCCTCCAGCCGCGCCTCGATCAGGTCGGCTGCCCTGAGCAGGATCGCGGCGCGCTCGCCCGCCTTCATGCGCGGCCACGGGCCGGTCTCGAAGGCTTTGTGCGCGGCGAGCACAGCCTGCTCGACTTCCGCCTCGCCAGCTTGCGCATAATGCGAAACGGTGAAGCCATGGCCGGGGCTCTTGCGTTCCAGCGTGCGGCCGTCGCGGGCATCGACATGCTTGCCGTCGATCAGCAGCCGGTAGGTTCTTGGCGCTGCGGATGCCTCGGCGGGCATGGCGATCTTGAGGGGTGCGTTCATCACGTTTTGTTCTTCTCTAGGATCTTGAAAATGCGGGCTTCTGCTTGGTCTTGAAAGCGTCGACGCCGGCCTTGAGATCGCCGGTCAGGGCGATGAAGCCACTGGCCAATGCCTCGACTGCGGCAGCGTTTTCTTCGCCTTCGGCCACAGCGATCATCAGCTTGGCGGCTTCCGTCGCCAGGGGGCCGCGCTCGGCGATTTTTTCGGCCCAGGCCTTGGCTTCCGCATGGCCTTTGCCGGTTTCAACCACCCGGTCGACGATGCCCAGCGCCAGCGCTTCAGCCGCCAGAAAAACCTCGCCGCCGAGCGCCATGCGGCGCACGGTCTGGGCGCCGAAGCGGCGCACGGCGCGCTGCGTGCCGGACCAGCCGGGGACGACGCCGATCGATGTCTCAGGGAAACCCAATTTCACCTGCGCCTCGGCGACACGAAAATCGCAGGCGACGGCCAGTTCCAGCCCGCCGCCCAGAGCGTGGCCGGACAGCACGGCGATGGTCGGCTGCCTGAGCCGCGCCAGCCGGTCGAAGACGCGGTGGCCGTAGCGCACCCACTGCATCTGGAAATCGGCGGCGCTCATCTGCGCCCAGGCCTCGACATCGCCGCCGGCGCAAAAGCCCTTGCCTTCGCCGCAGAGCAGCACGACGCGGACGCCATCGGCGGCCTCCGCCTCGTCGAGCGCCGCTTCCAGCGCCCGCAGCATCGGGATGTCCAGCGCATTGAATTTTTCCGGCCGCCGCAGCGTGACGATGCCGATGGCGCCGTCGATTTCAAAGGTGACGAGACGCTCAGCCATGTGCGCCTCCAAGCGAGGCGCCGCCATTCAGCGACAGGCCGATAGGCTGGTCCCGATAGAGGGCGGCCGGAGTCACTTTCAGGTCCTTGGCGACACCGAGCGGAATCTCTGCCTGCGCAAGTACGTCGCGCTGCAGGTCGATGCCGGGCGCGAGCTCGGTCACCATCAGACCGTCGGGCGTCAGCTTCATCACGCAGCGTTCGGTGACGTAGGTGATGTCCTGTCCCTGCGCGACCGCGCGTTTGCCCGAGAACGAAATGTGCTCGACCTCGTTGACCACCTTCTTGACCTTGCCTTCCGCGTCGATGCGGATGCCGCCATCGGCCAGCGAGAGTTTGGCGCCGGCGTTGAAGAAACCCGAGAAAACGATCTTTTTCGCCCGAGCGGTGATGTCGACAAAGCCGCCGGCGCCGGCGGTGACATGCGGCCGTGCCGAGAGCTTCGAGACGTTGACCGAGCCATGGCGGTCGATCTGCAGGAAGGACAAAAGCGAGGCGTCGAAGCCGCCGGCCTGGAAGTAGATGAACTGGTGCGGCGACGGCATGAAGGCATCGGCATTGGACGAGCAGCCGAACTTGAAGTCGAGCAGCGGCACGCCGCCGACGGCGCCCTGCTCGATCACCCAGGTGACCTTGCCGTGCTGACCTTCCTCGAGAAGGATGCGCGGCACGTTGGCGGAGATGCCGAAGCCGATGTTGACGGCCATGCCGTCGCGCAACTCCAGGGCGACGCGGCGCGCAATCATCTTCTGGACGTTCATTTCCGCGTTGCGGAAGCTCGACAGCGGCCGGAAGATTTCCCCTGATATGGCCGGGTCGTAGGGCGTCAGCGTCGTCTGCAACTGGTCGGGCGCGACGACGATATGGTCGACCAGCACGCCGGGCACGCGCACGTCATGCGGCTTCAGCGTGCCGTTCTCGACGACGCGCTTGACCTGCGCGATGACGACGCCGCCATTGTTGCGGGCGGCCAGCGCCTGCTCAAGGCCACCGAGATAGGCGCCCTCGTGCTCGTAGGTGAGGTTGCCGCGCTCGTCGGCGGTGGTGGCGCGGATGATCGAGACATGCGGCACGATCGAACGGAAATAGAGCCATTCCTCGCCGTCGAACTGCTGCACCGAAACGATCGGCTCGCTGGCGGCTGCATTCATGGCGCAGCCCTGGTGGCGTGGGTCGGCAAAAGTATCGAGGCCAACCTTGGTCAGCACGCCGGGCCGCTTGGCTGCGGCCTCGCGGTGCATGTCGAACAAGATGCCGGACGGCACATTGTAGGCGGCGACCGAATTGTCGCCGATCATCTTCCAGATCTGCGGCGGCTCGGACGAGGAGGGGCCGGACGGATAGGAGCCGCACAAAGTACGCTTCAACAGGCCGGGCTTGGCCAGATGGTCGATGCCTTTGATGCCGTACATGTCGCCGGCGGCGATCGGGTGCAGCGTGGTGATGTTCTTCGGATGGCCTTCCGCGTCGAAGCGCTCGCCAATGGCGGCAAGCACGGCGTCTGGGCAGCCAAGGCCGCTCGACGACGACACGGAAACGACCATGCCGTCCTTGATCAGGCTGGCTGCCTGCGCTGCTGAGACGAGCTTGCTCAAGCGGCACTCCCGAGTTTCGGATCGATCGCGACCGCCTTGCCGGATTTGGCCGACTGCAATGCCGCTTCGGCCGATGTCAGTGACCAGACGCCGTCTTCACCGGTGGCGGATGGCTGGCCTTCGCCACGGATCGCGGCATGGAACTGGCGCAGCGAACGGGCATAAAGATCTTCGCGGTCGAAGCTCAATTCTTCCTCGCCCTTTGCGGTGCGCAGCAGCACCGAGCCGATCGGCTTCTGCGTCATCACATTGCTGGCGATCAACGAGCCTTCAGAGCCATGCACCTCAAAACCGGTGCCGGCGAACTTGGTGGTGAAGCCTTCGTGAGACTGGGCAATGACGCCCGACTTGAAACGCCAGATGCACATGGCGCCGTCTTCGAGCCCGCCGCCGGCCATGCCCGCGGTCTGCGTGAAGGCCGAAATCTCCGAGGGGTCGTCGCCGAGCACGAAGCGCAGCGTGTCGGCATCGTGCACGGTGATGTCGAGCACCACGCCGCCGCCGGCCTCCGGCCGGGTGATGCGCCAACCCTGCAGGTTTTCCGGCAGGTAGACGGAATGGAACACGCGCGCGGCGATCGGCTTGCCGATGCGGCCGGCTGCAATCGCTTCGCGCATCGCACGGTGCGAGCCGGCATTGCGCAGGTGGTGGTTGGTGCCGAGCACGATGCCGGCGGTTTTGGCGGCGGCGAGCATCTTGCGCGCATCGGCGCTGGTCAGCGCCAGCGGCTTTTCGCACAGCACATGTTTTCCCGCCTTGATGGCGGCCAGCGCCTGCTCGAGATGCAATTCATTGGTGGTCGAGATGTAAACGGCGTCCACATCGGATCTGAGCAAGGCATCCAGCGTCGAGACGCCGAGCGGAATGCTGTTTTCGCTGGCATAGGAATTGGCGCGCTCCGGGCTGGAGCTCATCACCGCGGTGATTTCGCCGTCGGCCTGCGCGCGGATGGCGCCGATCATGAATTGCTTCGCGATCGTGCTGGCGCCGATCAGTCCCCATCTGACGCTCATGCCGCGTCTCCCAATCCCGCACGATGATGTCCTGCATTGCGATCGGGGCCGCAGCTGTCCCTGACCACGAGGTTGACGGCGCCGATATGGTCCTCGGCGCGCGTGGTGCGCGACTGGATCATCTTCAGCATGACATGGGCGGCGCGCTCGCCGAGGCCCGCGGAGTCCACGGCGACGCTGGTCAGCGCCGGCATGTAATGCTCGGCCTCGGCCACGTCGTCAAAGCCAACGACGGCAAAATCCGCGCCGGGCTCCAGCCCGCGCTTGCGCAGCGCCAGCATGGCGCCGAAGGCAACGGCGTCGTTGAAGCACAGCGCAGCAGTCGGCGGCTCGGCCATTGCGAAGGCCGTCTCGAGGCAAGCAATGCCGCCCCTGCGGTTGGTCTCGCCTTCGACGACCAGCGTGTCTGCAGCGGCGATGCCAAGCGTCGCGCAGGCCTCGCGAAATCCGCCCCGCCGCTCGTGATAGACAACCAGGTCGGACGAGCCGCCGAAGAAGGCCAGCCGGCGATGCCCCTTGCCGATCAGATGGGCGGTGGCGAGATAGGCACCGCGATGATTGTCCGGCGCGATCACTGGGATCCGGCTTTCAGGCAAGCGGCGCATAGCGAAGACCACCGGAAGGCCCGCCGCCTCGATGCGCCGGAACGCTCCCGGCGTCGTGCCACGGGCCGGCGACACGATCAGACCGGCGACACCTTGCTCCATCAGCGACTTCAGAACTTCTTCCTGGCGCACGGGATTTTCAGCCGTGTTGGCGATGAACGGCACGATGCCGGCCGACTGGAAGACGCGCTCCATGCCGACCGCCAGTTCGGCGAAAAAGGGGTTGGTGAGATCGTTGATGACCATGCCGATAACGTTGGAATGAGACTTGCGCAGATTGGCGGCGCCGCGATTGTAGACATAGCCGACATCCTCGATCGCCTTGCGGACCTTGCTGGCCGTTTCAGGCCGGATCAGCCCGCTGCCCTGCAACACGAGCGACACCGTCGACTTGGACACGCCCGCCTCGCGAGCGATGTCGAGTATCGTCGACTTGGCCCGGCTGGCCATCCAGATGCATCCTCCCGACTTTTGATCGAATTTATTGGAACGTTCTAATACCGGTCATGGATTTGAGTCAATCGGGAATTTTCAAAATCTGAAAATTTGATCAGAGAACGCCTGAACATGGCCGCGATCAAGGGTTTTCGTGTTGCGTTGCAGCATTTGCGGCGCATCGAACCACGAGCCACAAAGGCTCTTGATTTATTGGAACGTTCCATTTATAGGGCGCAACCAAGGGAGAGATCGATGGACATTTCCTTGCCTGGAGAGGACGGCCGCAGCAGCCGCTATCGCCTTGTCGGCCAGCCGGTGCAGCCGGCGGTCGGCGCGCGGTTCTCGCGCATCGCCTATGCCGCCGCTCATGTTGTTGCCGATCCGTTCGCCATGGCAGATCCGTGGTCCAAGCCGGCGGTCGACTGGGAGCGCACGATGGCGTTTCGCCATCATCTGTGGCGGCTCGGCTTCCGCATCGCCGAGGCGATGGACACCTCGCAGCGCGGCATGGGTTTCGACTGGTCGAATGCACAAGAGTTGATCCGCCGCTCGATCGCCGAGGCGCGAACCGTCGAGGGCGCCGATCTCGCCTCGGGCGCCGGCACCGACCACCTGGCGCCGGGCGCTGTGAGGACGCTCGACGATGTCATCGTGGCCTATGAAGAACAGTTCGGTTTCATCGAAGGCCTGGGCGGCAAGGCGATCATGATGGCCAGCCGCGCGCTCGCGGCCGTTGCCAGGAGCCCGGACGACTATGTGCGTGTGTACGATCGAATCTTGAGCCAGGCCTCCGGCAAGGTCATCCTGCACTGGCTGGGCGACATGTTCGACCCGGCACTGAAAGGTTACTGGGGCAGCCATGATTTCGATGCCGCGCTCGATACGGTCGTCGCCATCATCGAACGCCATGCCGACAAGGTGGAGGGGATAAAAATCTCGCTGCTCGATGCCGGCAAGGAGATCGCGCTGCGCAATCGGCTGCCTGACGGCGTCATCATGTTCACTGGCGACGACTTCAACTACCCCGAACTGATTGCCGGCGACGGCGAAAGACACTCGCACGCGCTGCTCGGCATTTTCGACGCCATTGCGCCGGTCGCCAATGCGGCCTTGGCGAAACTGGCTGCCGGCGACCACGCCGGCTACGACGCGCTGATGGCGCCGACCGTGCCGCTGTCGCGGAAAATCTTCGAGGCGCCGACCGAATACTACAAGGCCGGCATCGTCTTCATGGCGTGGCTGAATGGCCATCAGCAGCATTTTTCAATGGTCGGCGGCATGCAGTCGGCGCGCGGCATATGCCACTATGCCGACGTGTTCCGGCTTGCCGATCAGGCTGGGTTGCTGGCCGATCCGGAGCTTGCGGTCGCCCGGATGAGAAGCTTCTGCACCGTGGCAGGTATCTGATCGCCGCAGCCCCATAAGTCCGTGCGTTACGGCTGTGAAGTTTCAGCGGCGGTGGCATTGCTGTGCCCGCCTGCCTACGCCCCGGGGAAAGACTCCGCCGACAAATTTGGGGTTCCTTTGAACCAATCCGTTTCGGGACGCGACATAGCGCTGCGAAGAAACGCAATCCCTCAAGGAGAACGTCCCATGTTTATGGTTTCAAGAAACGTCTTTCTTGCCGCCATCGCTGTTTCGGTGCTGGCAGGCTGCAAGACGACCACCCCACCGGAATGCGACAACCTGAAGCCGAAAGTCACCTACAACGGCAAATGCTGCGGCCTTGGCGATGCGACCTGCAAGGAAGGCAAGAATAGCCCGCCGCAGAGTCACACGCCCAACCCTACACCGCAGTGATCTGATCGCTGCGGACCGTCCCGGCCTTGGCTGGGACGGTCTGCATCCAAATGGCGGGTTCACGGGCGCCGGCCAGCGTTGCCAACCAGAGTTGGCACTGGACCGGAGCCCGAAAAGTCGAGGCCGCGATCGACGTCTCCGAGGTCGATCAACCTACGGCCACATGCGGTAGAGACAAAAGCTGGTTTTGGATGGTGGGCGTGACAGGGATTGAACCTGTGACCCCTGCAATGTCAATGCAGTGCTCTCCCGCTGAGCTACACGCCCATCCGAAGCCGCGCATACACCATTTTTGATCCAGCGCGTCAATAGCAGGAAAAGGGAAAGAGAGGCTCGCTTTGTCGCGCCGGCAAAGGCCGCGAAAAACGCTTCAGGCTGCGTGCAGCATCTTTTCGACCTCGTTGACGAGGTCGCGCAGATGGAACGGCTTCGACAGCACCTTGGCGTCTTTCGGCGCCTTGGAATCCGGATTCAGCGCAACGGCGGCGAAGCCGGTGATGAACATGACCTTGAGGTCGGGGTCGATCTCGGTGGCGCGGCGGGCCAGTTCGATGCCGTCCATCTCGGGCATGACGATGTCGGTCAGCAGCAAGGAGAAAGGCTCCTCGCGCAGCCGCTCATAGGCGCTGGCGCCATTGTCGAAATCGCTGACCTGGTAGCCGGCGCGCTCCAGTGCCTTGACGAGGAACCGGCGCATATCGTCATCGTCTTCCGCCAGAAGAATGCGTGCCATCTTATCCCGTCCGAATCACCCGCCAGACATTGCCGTTGGGCAAGCCTGTTAACCATCCTGTATATGAGGAGGTGACGGTAAAGATCAAGTGAACGAGGAGAAGCCAAATCCGCATTCTACAAAGTGTTTTGGCCGCCGAAATGCTGGACATAGGGCGAGCGAGATGGCACTTTCCCATCATGATGCACTGGTGTTTCCGGGTTCGATCAAATTGAAGACGGCAGCCGAGGATTTTTCGGTCGTTCCACCCTTCGAAATCCGATCGGGCGCCGAGCAGCGCGTTCCCTTCCTCTTCAATTCGCCGCATAGCGGCCGCTATTACCCCGACCGCTTCCTGGCCATGGCACGGCTGGATCGAAACGCCATCCGCCGATCCGAGGATTGCTATGTCGATGAATTGTTCGGCGGCGCCGTCGCGCTTGGCGCGCCGATGCTGGCGGCGAATTTTCCGCGCGCCTATCTCGACGTCAACCGCGAGCCGTGGGAACTCGATCCGCGCATGTTCGCCGAACCGGTGCCGTCCTTCTGCAACATCCGCTCGGCGCGGGTGGCCGGCGGGCTTGGCACCGTGCCCAAGCTGGTGGGGGAGGGGCTCGACATCTATTCCGGCCGCTTGCCGCTGGCGGAGGCGGTGGCGCGCATCGAAACCGTCTACAAACCCTATCACGAGACGCTGAAGCGGCTGTTGACCAGAACCCATGCGCGGTTCGGCTATGCCGTGCTGATCGACTGCCACTCGATGCCTGCCAGCATAAGGGTTGGCGACAACGGGGTGCGACCGGATTTCATCGTCGGCGACCGGTTCGGCATTTCCGCCTCGCCGGCGCTGACCGAGATGGCGATCGGCCTGCTCGTCGGCATGGGCTATACCGTTGCCCACAACAAACCCTATGCCGGAGGTTTCATCACCGAGCATTATGGCCGGCCGGCGCGCCATCTCCACGCGCTGCAGATCGAGGTCAATCGCGGTCTTTACATGAACGAGCGGACGTTCCAGAAAACCGCCGGCTTCGATGCGCTTGCCGACGATCTGGCGCGGTTCTCGGCTGACCTGATGGCGATGCCCGATCACCACTTTATCGACCTGCCGCTTGCCGCCGAATAGCGCTGCGAGCCCGCTGCGGTCCGCCAGCCATGCCGGGGCGCAAAAAAAGACCGCATCGTTTGCACGACACGGTCGAAGTCTAGGGAGGAAACGCCCAAGGAGGGCATGGACAGGAAAACCTGTCCGAGGTCGAGGGTATTGTGCGCTGCACAAATGTCAAGCGACCTTCAGGCTTTTTTAATTCAGAGTGATGTGGAAATTGCGTTTCGATGACGATGATGTGACATTCTGGCAACAGTTGTCGCGACGGATAAATCGATAAATGGGCTTGTTTTGTCAGGAAAGTGCCGGCAGAGCCCGCTCGGGCGTGCCGCAAAGCGGGAGAATCAGTTGGACATCAGCATCGACTTCATGCGGCGCATTGCTCATGCCGCCGCCGCCGAGACGTTGCCGCGCTTTCGCCGGCAAGGCGCGGTCGCCAACAAGGAGGCGGGGAGCTTCGACCCGGTCACCGAGGCTGACCGTGAAGCCGAGCGCGTCATCCGGGCGCTGATATCAGCGGAGTATCCCGACCATGGCATTCTTGGCGAAGAGCATGGCAGCGAGAACATCTCCAGCAGGCATGTCTGGGTGATCGATCCGATCGACGGCACGCGCGCTTTCATCTCCGGCCTGCCGGTGTGGGGAACTTTGGTCGGACTGACGGTCGACGGCGATGCCGTCGCCGGCATGATGTCGCAGCCCTTCACCGGTGAGCTTTTCTACGCCAACGCTTCCGGTTCCTACTATGAGGGTCCCGGAGGACCGCGAAAGCTGGCGACACGCAAGACGACGGATATTTCCCAAGCGACGCTGTTCACAACCACGCCGGCGCTGTTCAAGGGCGAGGCGCGCAAGCGCTTTGACGCATTCGAAAAGCAGGTCCAACTCGTCCGCTACGGCGCCGATTGCTATGCCTTTTCGATGATCGCGTCCGGCAGCGTCGATATCGTCGCCGATCCCGGCTTGAAGCCCTATGACATCGTGGCGCTGATCCCGATCATCGAGAAGGCAGGCGGCGTCGTCACCACTTTGGAGGGCGGACCGGCGGAAAAGGGTGGCGACATCCTGGCTGCGGCGACACCGGAGCTTCACACTGCTGCGATGGCGGCGCTGCGCGGATAGCGCGCCGCCACAGTGGCTAAATCCTCAGGCGATTAGCCAACCCTCCTGACAGGAAGGTGTCAGGAGGGTTCCGCTATGGAGGTATCGCCAGAGGGAGGACTACACATGCCGACGCCGTCAACAGCCAGCCGCTCCGACAATGCTCCGGCCGACGGCCGGGCCGATTTCGATTTTTTCTTCGGTCGCTGGGCTGTCAGTCATCGACGGTTGCGCAAGCGGCTTGCCGGCGACACCAACTGGGATGCATTTGGCGGGACGTGCGACACGCGGCCGATCCTCGGCGGCCTCGGCAATTTCGACGACAACGTCATCGACTTGCTCGGTGGCAGCTATCGCGCCGCCACGCTCCGGACCTTCGATCCGGAGACGAGGCAATGGTCGATCTGGTGGATCGACGGCCGCAACCCGTTGACCATCGATGTGCCGATGCGCGGCACCTTTGCCGACGGCGTCGGCACGTTTCTGTGCGAGGACGTCTTCGAAGGCCGTCCGATCCAGGTTCGCTTTCTCTGGTCGCGGATCACGGGAGACTCGCCCCGCTGGGAGCAGGCCTTTTCACCGGATGGCGGCAAGACGTGGGAAACCAACTGGATCATGGACTTCGCCGGCCAGACATGAACGCCGGGGCGCTTCTTGCGGTCACGCGTTGTCGTCGGTTCCGGGGATGAACGCATCGAACGCGGCGAGCAGCGGCTCGCGGTAGATATCCCGTTCCTGCAGGATTTCATGGCGGGCGCCGTCGATCATCAGCAGGGAGCCGAGACGCAAATGTCTGGCGTAGGCTTCCACCGCCTTGGTCGAGACGACCTGATCGCCGCCGGCGGCGATCATCAGCAGGGGCACCTGGATCCTGGCCATGAAATCCGGGTCGCTGACGATTTCGGTCGCCTCGGCGGCGGCTTTCAGCCAACGGATCGTCGGGCCGCCAAGCGCGAGTTGAGGATAGGTCTCGTAGATCCCAGTGTTGCGTCGATACCGCTCCGGGTCCGATGTCACCTTGTTGGTGGCGAACGGTGCTGTTTCCCTTGGCCGCGGACCCCATGCCGCGTAAAGCCGGCCGAGGCCGAGAAGACACAAAACGGAGCAGACGCGGCGCACCGTTTTTATCGATACCGGCAGGTCTGGCACGGTGAAGAAGGGCGCGATCATCACCATGCGCCGCACGCGGTTCACCATCGAGGGCGCGGCGAGCAGCGCGATCACCGCCCCGGTCGAATGGGCCAGGATGTAGTACGGCCCACGGCAATCGGGCAGCACGATCTCCTCGAAGAACTGCTCCAGATCGCCGGTGTAGTCATAGAAGCTGCGGACATAGCCGCGCTGGCGGTCGCGGATCAGCCGGTCGGAATCGCCCTGGCCGCGCCAGTCGAGGGTGGCAATGCCGAAGCCCCGGTCGGCGAGGTTGCGGATGGTCTCGAAATATTTCTCGATGCACTCGTTGCGGCCGGTGAGCAGGACCACGGTGCCTTTCAACGGGCGGGCAACGGCCGGAAAGAGGCCGTAGCGGATCCTCTTGCGGTCGCGGGTGGTGAAAAAGCCGCCGGCCGCGTTTTCCGGTGACGGATTGTCTGGAGTCTGGTGGAAGAGGTCCGTCATTCGGCGCTTTGTCTTTTGGTGTCTCGCCTGGCCAAGCGAGGCGTCGCATGGTGATAGACGGCCATGCGGCAAAAGCAAAGGATTTCCGGGAGATGGGGAGAGCCGGGCCCGGCAACGAGCAAGGCCGGAAGCCGCCTGCGGCATGCTTCCGGCCTCTGTCGATCCGGGAGGAAGGGACGTTACACCCGGTTCGGCCCCGTTGCGGCGCCTTGTCGGGCGCCGCTTGTTCCTAGTCTTGAACACACTCTAGCGCCGGGTAGCTGAACGCGTGCCGAAGCCGCGGTTCATCTGCCGTTCATCGAGGGGCAAAACCCATCAGCAGGCGAAATCTTGAAATGCTTTCGACCGCTCCCCAAATGTTGGATGCGGTCGCCAATGTCGGGGCCGCTGGTCCAGCCGAAACGCCGCTCAAGGGTTTCGCACCGGCCATACGCAAACCATGTTGCTCAACAGGAGAACACCTCATGCGTCACGTTGATTTTTCCCCGCTCTATCGCTCGACCGTCGGTTTCGACCGCCTCTTCACCATGCTCGATTCGCTAGCGCAGCCCGAAAGCGCACAGACCTATCCGCCCTACAATATCGAGCGCACCGGCGAGGATTCCTATCGCATCTCGATGGCGGTTGCCGGCTTCTCGGACGAGGAAATCTCGATCGAAGCCCATCGCAACGTGCTGACCGTCAAGGGTGAGCGCAAGGAAGAGGGCACCGGCGAAGGCTCCGAACTGCTCTATCGAGGCATTGCCTCGCGGGCCTTCGAGCGCCGTTTCCAGCTTGCCGACCACGTCGAAGTCGTCGGCGCTTCGCTGAAGAACGGCCTGCTCTTCGTCGACCTCAAGCGCAACATTCCCGAAGAGCTGAAGCCGCGCAAGATCGCGATCACGGCGTCTTCGGCGAAGGCCAAGCAGATCGAGGCCAAGACCGCCGCCTAACGCAACCTGGAATAAAAAGCGTCTCCTCCCGAGACGAAAGCGGCGCCGAAAGGCGCCGCTTTTTTGTTGCGCCGAAATCTCTGTCACCCAGAACCACGAGTTCTGGCTCTTTTGCAGTGCGCGTCGTCTTCCCATGAAGGGCGATGACTGATTTTTCGCCTGATTTCTCCTTGGCGCTGACGGCCACCATTGCCATCACCTTCCTGCTTGCCGGCCTCGTCAAGGGCGTCACCGGCATGGGCCTGCCGACGCTGGCGATGGGGCTGCTCGGCACGATTATGCCGCCGGTCGCGGCGGCCTCGCTGTTGATCGTGCCGTCCTTCGTCACCAATGTCTGGCAGCTGTTCGCCGGCCCGAGCTTCGCGTCGATCCTGCGCCGGCTGTGGCTGATGATGACCGGCATCGTCATCGGCACCATGGCCGGCTCGAGGCTGCTGGCCAGCGACAACGTCAAATGGACGACCGCAGGCCTAGGTGCAGCGCTGATTGTCTATGCCGCCTACACATTGCTGGCGCGGCAGCTGACGGTTCCGGCATCCGCCGAGCGCTTTATGTCGCCGGCGGTCGGTTTCATCACCGGCATTGTCACGGGCGGCACAGGCGTGTTCGTGGTTCCCGCCGTTCCCTACATCCAGGCGCTGGGATTGAGCCGCGACGATCTGATCCAGGCGCTCGGCCTGTCCTTCACCGTGTCGACCATCGCGCTTGCGGTTGGCCTTGCCTCGCATGGCGCGTTCCAGGTCGAGCATATCGTCACGTCGTCGCTGGCCGTCGCGCCGGCCTTGCTCGGCATGTGGCTGGGGCAGATCCTCAGGCAAAAGATCAGCCCGGAGACGTTCCGTCGCTGGTTTTTGATATTTCTGATCCTGCTTGGCCTTGAGCTTCTGCTCAGGCCTGTCCTCGCCTAGATCCCCCGGCGATTATGCGCCTATCAGCGCCTCGAACTGCGCGACGTCCTCGCTGGTCGTGGCGAAGCTGGTGACAAAGCGATATAGCGCTTCGTCCTCGCCGATATGGCCGTCGAAACCGTGGGGCATGTGCCAATCGTAGAAAGCGGCACCCGCCGCCTGAACTCTCTCGGCCTCAGCCTTTTTCATGACCGCGAAGACCTCGTTGGCCTGCGGCAACCAGGCCAGCCGCGCCGAGGGCGAATCCTCGAGTGCAGCGGCAAGGCGCGCCGCCATCGCATTGGCGTGGCGGGCCGTGTCGAGCCACAGACCGCCGCGGAAATAGGCGTCGAACTGCGTGGCGATGAAACGCGACTTCGAGAACAATTGTGCGGCGCGCTTGCGCAGGAAGGCCAATTCCTTGGCGCGGTCGAGATCGAACAGCACGATCGCCTCGGCGCACCAGCAGCCATTCTTGGTGCCGCCGAAAGAGAGGATGTCGACGCCGCGTTTCCAGGTCATTTCGGCCGGCGTGGTGTCGAGCCCGACCAGCGCATTGGCAAAGCGGGCGCCATCCATATGCAGCGGCAGCTTGTGGTGTTTGGCAATCGCCGAAATCCGCGCGATTTCATCAAGGGAATAGAGGGTGCCGACCTCGGTCGACTGAGTGATAGACACCGCCATCGGCCGTCCCCAATGGACGATTTCCGAGGCGAAGCGGCCAACGGTCTTTTCCAGATTGTGGGGATCGATCTTGCCCAGCGCGCCGTCGACGGCACTAAGCCGCGAACCACCGGAAAAGTATTCCGGTGCGCCGCATTCGTCTTCGACGATATGCGATTCGCGGTGGCAGAAGGAAAGGCCGCCAGGCTTGTTGTACACGGTCAGCGACAGCGAATTGGCGGCGGTGCCGGTGGCGACGAAAAACACCGCGACCTCGCGCTCGAAGATTTCGTTGAAGCGCTGGTACACGGCCTGGTCGAGGGTGCTGTCGCCATAGGCGGTGGAAAATCCGCCGGCATGGGCCGACAGGCCGGCGGCGATGCTGGGATGGGCGCCTGCCCAATTGTCGGAAGCGAAAATCATGTATCTGCCTGTGCTGGGAAAATCGAGCCGACCTTGGCTGCTTTCGCATGCCGCTCGCAAGAGCCAGGCGCTGGAAAATCGGTAAAGCCAACGGAGCCGTCCGGATAGAGACGGCGATTGAAGGTTACGTTTTCACCATGCTTCACGTAATTTTCTGTCGCGGAATGTCCAAGATTTTTGTGAATCGGTCTTGTGCGCTCTCAGGATTTCTGTCATAAAAATTTAGGACAGTAGTGCTGTCTTATTTTGTCGCACAAAACAGGCTGGATTGGCGTATCGTTGGGCCTCTCCGGCCGTTGCCGCGAGCGACAGGTAGACAGACTGGCTCTGGCCTGTACGAATACCAGATACGAACCATGTGGAAAGCCGCATGGTTCAGCCCAAGATTTCGCAAGACGTGCCGCAAGGATCAAGGGGGAGCCAAGCGCTTCCCGAGGCAAACCAGCGCCCGAACGGCTGGGAACGGAGGACAGGACGATGACGGACATGACGCTCTCTGCGACGAACGGCCAGGCCGCGCAGACGAAAGCGGCAGCCGTCAAAAATGCGTCTATCACCACTGGCCTGACCACTATTGGCCGAACCGCCAACGGCTTTGCCGCGCAGGGCCTTTATGATCCGCGCAACGAGCATGATGCCTGCGGCGTCGGCTTCATCGTCAACATGAAGGGCGTGAAGTCGCACCAGATCGTCAAGGACGGCCTCGCCGTGCTCGAAAACCTGACGCATCGCGGCGCCGTCGGCGCCGATCCGCTGGTCGGCGATGGCGCCGGCGTGCTGGTGCAGCTTCCGGACCGTTTCTTCCGCGAAGAGATGGCAGCCCAGGGCATCGAACTGCCGCCGGCCGGTCAATACGGCGTCGGGCACTGGTTCATGCCGCAGGATGCAGCACTGCGCGCCCACATCGAGGACATCATCGCCGAATCGGCGCAGTCCGAGGGGCTTCCGCTCATCGGTTTTCGTGACGTGCCCGTCGACAATTCGTCTCTGTCGAAGGCGCCTGATATCGTCGCGTCCGAGCCGTTCCATCGTCAGATCTTCATCGGCCGCACGGCCGACATCACCGACGACGAGGAATACGAGGCTCGGCTCTATCTGCTGCGCAAGGTCATATCGGGCCGCATCTACGCCGAGAACGACAACAAGGACATCGGTTCCTACTGCGTGTCGCTGTCGGCGCGCACCATCGTCTACAAGGGCATGTTCCTGGCCTACCAGGTCGGCGCTTATTACAAGGATCTCAAGGACCCGCGCTTCGAGACGGCGCTGATCCTCGTCCACCAGCGCTTCTCGACCAACACCTTCCCGTCGTGGAAGCTGGCGCATCCCTACCGGATGGTCGCCCACAATGGCGAGATCAACACCGTGCGCGGCAACAACAACTGGATGGCGGCGCGCCAGGCGTCCGTTGATTCCGAACTGTTCGGCAACAACATCTCGAAGCTGTGGCCGATCTCGTATGAGGGCCAGTCCGACACCGCCTGTTTCGACAACGCGCTCGAGTTCCTGTTCCAGGGCGGCTACAGCCTCAGTCACGCCATGATGATGCTGATCCCCGAAGCCTGGGCCGGCAACAAGCTCATGGATGCCGACCGCAAGGCTTTCTACGAATATCATGCAGCGCTGATGGAGCCGTGGGACGGACCGGCGGCGGTCGTCTTTACCGACGGCCGTCAGATCGGCGCCACGCTCGACCGCAACGGACTGCGTCCGGCGCGCTACATCGTCACCGACGATGACCGCGTCATCATGGCTTCGGAAGCCGGCGTGCTGCCGGTGCCGGAAGAGAGGATCGTCAAGAAGTGGCGGCTGCAGCCCGGCCGTATGCTGCTGATCGACCTCGAGAAGGGTCGTATCGTCTCCGACGAGGAGCTCAAGTCGGAGATCGCCACCAAGCATCCCTACAAGACCTGGCTGACCAACACGCAGCTCATCCTCGAAGATTTGAAGCCGGTCGAGCCGCGCGAACTGCGCAGGGACGTCAGCCTGCTCGACCGCCAGCAGGCGTTCGGCTACAGCCAGGAAGACACCAAGCTATTGATGTCGCCGATGGCGACCACCGGCCAGGAAGCCGTAGGTTCGATGGGGACCGACACGCCGATCTCGGCGATGTCGGACAAGTCGAAGCTGCTCTACACCTATTTCAAGCAGAACTTTGCCCAGGTCACCAACCCCCCGATCGATCCGATCCGCGAGGAGCTGGTGATGAGCCTGGTGTCCTTCATCGGGCCGCGGCCCAACATCTTCGACCTGGTCGGCAATTCGCGCCGCAAGCGGCTTGAGGTGCGCCAGCCTATCCTGACCAATGGCGATCTCGAAAAGATCCGCTCCATCGGTCACACCGAGGACCGCTTCGACACCAAGACGATCGATATCACCTATGGCTCGAACGAAGGCGCTGGCGGCATGCAGGGCGCCATCGACCGGCTGTGCGAGCGCTCGGAAGCTGCGGTCGCCGGCGGCTACAACATCATCATCCTGTCCGACCGCCAGGTCGGGCCAGACCGCATCGCCATCCCGGCACTGCTGGCGACAGCGGCGGTTCACCACCATCTGATCCGCAAGGGCTTGCGCACTTCGGTCGGGCTGGTCGTGGAATCCGGCGAGCCGCGCGAAGTGCATCATTTCTGCTGCCTTGCCGGCTATGGCGCCGAGGCGATCAATCCTTACCTTGCCTTCGACACGCTCACCGACATGCACAAGCGTGGCGAACTGCCGAAGGAAGTCGACGCCTACGAAGTG
Source organism: Mesorhizobium sp. P2_E10 (assembly GCF_056404235.1). Taxonomy (NCBI): domain Bacteria; kingdom Pseudomonadati; phylum Pseudomonadota; class Alphaproteobacteria; order Hyphomicrobiales; family Phyllobacteriaceae; genus Mesorhizobium; species Mesorhizobium sp. P2_E10. The sequence continues at coordinate 51,003 of NZ_JBFUEK010000011.1, read as the reverse complement.
GTCTCGCGCTACATCAAGTCGATCGGCAAGGGCATCCTCAAGGTGATGTCCAAGATGGGCATCTCTACCTACCAGTCCTATTGCGGCGCGCAGATTTTCGACGCCATCGGGTTGAAGACCGATTTCGTGGAAAAATATTTCACCGGCACCGCGACACTGATCGAAGGCGTCGGACTGGACGAGATCGCGGCCGAGACACTTAGCCGCCACACCGACGGTTTCGGTAATGACCCCGTGCTGCGCAACAGCCTCGAAGTGGGTGGCGAATACGTGTTCCGCATGCGCGGCGAAGCGCACATCTGGTCGCCCGACGCAGTCGCCACCCTGCAGCACGCCGTGCGTCAGGGCTCGTGGGAAACCTTCAAGGACTATTCCGCCCAGATCGACAGCGAGACGGCGCGGGCCCAGACCATTCGCGGCCTGTTCAGGATCAAGCTGGCGGAAGAGAGCGGCCGCAAGAAGGTCGCGCTCGATGAGGTCATGCCGGCGGCCGACATCGTCAAGCGGTTCTCGACCGGGGCGATGTCCTTCGGCTCGATCTCACGCGAGGCGCACACCACGCTGGCGCGCGCCATGAACCAGATCGGCGGCAAGTCGAACACCGGCGAGGGCGGCGAAGAGGCCGATCGCTATCTGCCGCTGCCTGGCGGCGGCAAGAATCCCGAACGCTCGGCGATCAAGCAGGTCGCCTCCGGGCGGTTCGGCGTGACGGCGGAGTATCTGGTCAACTCGGACATGATGCAGATCAAGGTCGCGCAGGGCGCCAAGCCCGGCGAGGGTGGTCAGCTGCCAGGTCACAAGGTCGATGCGACGATCGCCAAGGTCCGGCATTCGACGCCGGGCGTCGGCCTGATCTCGCCGCCGCCGCATCACGACATCTATTCGATCGAGGATCTGGCGCAGCTGATCTACGATCTGAAGAACGTCAATCCGGCGGCCGACGTGTCGGTCAAGCTGGTCTCGGAAGTTGGCGTCGGCACGGTTGCGGCCGGCGTCGCCAAGGCGCGCGCCGACCACATCACCATCTCCGGCTATGATGGCGGCACCGGCGCGTCGCCGCTGACCTCGCTCAAGCATGCCGGCAGCCCGTGGGAAATGGGTCTCGCCGAGACCCACCAGACGCTGGTGCTGAACGGTCTGCGAGCGCGCGTGGCGCTGCAGGTCGATGGAGGGTTGCGTACCGGTCGCGATGTCATCATCGGCGCGCTGCTTGGCGCCGACGAGTTCGGCTTCTCGACCGCACCGCTGATCGCGGCCGGCTGCATCATGATGCGCAAGTGCCACCTCAACACCTGCCCGGTCGGCGTCGCGACGCAGGACCCGGTCTTGCGCAAGCGCTTCAAGGGCACGCCGGAACACGTGATCAACTTCTTCTTCTATGTGGCGGAAGAGGTGCGCGGGCTGTTGGCCGAGATGGGCTACACCCATATCGACCAGATCATCGGCGACACCGACCTTCTGGAAAAGCGCGACCTGATCGTGCACTGGAAGGCGCGGGGCCTCGATTTCTCGAAGATGTTCTTCAAGCCCGATGCGCCGCATGCTTCCGTGCACTGGACCGAACGGCAGAAGCATCCGATCGACGACGTGCTCGACCGCAAGCTGATCGAACTGGCCAAGCCGGCGCTCGAGAGCAAGCTGCCGGTCAAGATCGAGGTCGACATCCGCAATGTCGACCGTTCGACGGGCGCCATGCTGTCAGGCGAGGTGGCCAAGCGCTTCAAGCACAAGGGCCTGCGCGAAGACACGATCTCGGTGAAGCTGACCGGTACCGCCGGCCAGTCGTTCGGCGCCTTCCTGGCGCGCGGCATTTCGTTCGAGCTTGTCGGTGCGGCCAACGACTATGTCGGCAAGGGCCTGTCTGGTGGGCGCATCGTCATCCGGCCGCCGGAAGAGGCCAAGATCGTCGCGGCGGACTCCATCATCGTCGGCAATACGGTGCTCTATGGCGCAACCGAGGGCGAGGCCTATTTCGCGGGTGTCGCTGGCGAGCGTTTCGCGGTGCGCAATTCGGGCGTTGCGGCCGTCGTCGAAGGCGTCGGTGACCATGGCTGCGAGTACATGACCGGCGGCATCGTCGTCGTCATCGGCCAGACCGGCCGCAACTTCGCCGCCGGCATGTCGGGTGGCGTCGCCTATGTGCTGGACGAGGCAGGCGATTTCGCCGAGCGCTGCAACATGGCGATGGTCGAACTGGAGCCGGTGCCGGAAGAAGACGATCTGATGGAAAAGCTGCTCCATCACGGCGGCGACCTCGACCACAAGGGCCGCGTCGACGTCTCCGGCGACATGACCAGCCATGACGAGGAGCGACTCTACCAGCTGATCTCGAACCATGTGCATTACACGGGCTCGGTCAGGGGTCGCGAGATCCTCGACGACTGGACGACTTTCCGGCCGAAATTCCGGAAAATCATGCCGGTCGAGTACCGCCGTGCGCTGATCGAGATGGAACGCATGCGCATGGGCGTGGCGGCGGAATAGACTGATGCATCGCCGGGAGGCCCCAGGGTTTCCCGGCCCACACCTTCATCGACAGTTTGACCTCGGGCGCAAGGTTGCCATGGCTGCCTCAAGAGGTTAACGGGTGCGGCGAAAACCGCACCATCTGGACAGCAGGAACTGGACTATGGGCAAGGTAACAGGCTTTCTCGAAATCGACCGGCAGGTGCACAAGTACCAGCCGGCCTCCGACCGCATCCGGCATTTCCGCGAGTTCACGCTGCCGATGTCGGACAAGGAGGTCGAGAAACAGGCCGCGCGCTGCATGGATTGCGGCATTCCGTTCTGCCACGGGCCGACCGGCTGCCCTATCCACAACCAGATCCCGGACTGGAACGACCTCGTCTACAACGGCGACTGGGACAATGCGATCCGCAACCTGCACTCGACCAACAATTTCCCTGAGTTCACCGGCCGTATCTGCCCGGCGCCTTGCGAGGAAGCCTGCACGCTGAACCTCGAGGACATTCCGGTCGCCATCAAGACCGTCGAGCAGGCGATCGCCGACAAGGCTTATGAGACCGGTCATATCCGGCCCTATCCGCCGGAAAAGAAGACGGGAAAACGCGTCGCCATCATCGGTTCGGGACCGGCCGGCATGGCAGCTGCCCAACAGCTGGGCCGCGCCGGCCATGACGTCCATGTCTATGAGCGCGAGAGCCGGCCGGGCGGGCTGATGCGCTACGGCATTCCCGACTTCAAGATCGAGAAGCACTATATCGACCGGCGCATCGAGCAGATGCAGGGCGAGGGCGTGACGTTCTATTGCGGCGTCAATGTCGGCGTCGACAAGAAGGTCAGCGAACTGCTCGCCGAATATGATGCGGTGCTCTATTGCGGCGGTTCGGAAACACCGCGCGCGGCCGGCATTCCCGGTGACGATCTCGACGGCGTGCATGATGCGATGCCGTATCTGGTGCAGCAGAACAAGCGCGTCGGCGGCGAGCCGATCCAGTCGGTGGCTTGGCACTCGGGGCCGATCGTCGCCGGCGGCCAGCATGTCGTCGTCGTCGGTGGCGGCGATACCGCCTCCGATTGCGTCGGCACCGCCTTTCGCCAGGGCGCCGTGCGCGTCACCCAGCTCGACATCCGCCCGCAGCCGCCGGAAAAGGAAGACAAGCTCTCGGTCTGGCCTTACTGGGCAACCAAGATGCGCACGTCGTCGTCGCAGGCCGAAGGCGCCGAGCGCGAATTCCAGGTGGCGACGCTCGAATTCATCGGCGAAGAGGGCCAGCTGACCGGCGTCAAATGCTGTGAGGTCGACGACAAGCGCAAGCCGATCGCCGGCACCGAATTCGTCATCCGTGCCGATCTCGCCTTCATCGCCATCGGCTTTGCCGGACCGACCACTGCCGGACTGGTGTCGGAGCTGGATGGTCAGATGAAGATCGTCACCGACAGCCGCCGTTCGAAAAACGTCGAGGCCAACGATCGCGACTACAAGACCAGCGTCGACAGGCTCTATGCGGCGGGCGACGTACGGCGCGGCCAGTCGCTGGTCGTCTGGGCGATCCGTGAGGGTCGCCAGGCGGCGCGCTCGATCGACGAGGCACTGATGGGATCGACTGTTCTGCCCCGCTAAGGGTTGATCGCCGTCGTCGTGTCGCCGGCGGCCGCTGTCGCGGGCTGGGTCTTGGGCGGCCAGGAAAAATCGTCGGCGCGGCCGGGCGAGGCAGCGGGCGCCTTGCCCTCGACGACCAGTTTTTCGCCGGGCAGGTTCACATCGGCCTTTACCGGTGGCGCTGCACCGAGAAGTTCCGAACCGCCGTCGAGCGCCGGATCGCTGAGCAGCATCGGCACGGTGCGGTCGACCACGATGGGGGCAGCTATCGGCGACGGCACTTCGACCGGGGCGCCAGCCGGTGCGGACGCCGTCACCACACCACCGGGTGCCGTCAGCCCAAGGATCTTCATCAGCGGCTTTTCGGTATAGAAGGCGAGCTTGCGCTTGCCGGCCTTCGACACGTTGATGCCGTCATCGGAGCGCAGGCGCACCGCCTGGCCGTTAATGTCAGGTCCGGTGGTGACGAAGGCGCCGTTCTCGTCGACGAATCCATCCCAGATGTCGACGAACTCACCGCCACCGCTTTCGGCCGCCGAATGATAGATGTCGTTGAAGGCCAGCATGTCGGAAGTCATTCTCGGCACCCGGAAAGCCGGCATGCCAACCCACAGGAAGGGCACCTTGGTCGACGCTATGGCCTTGCCCAGCGCATCGGCCCGGCGTTCATATTCCTTGGTCCAGTTCTCGGATCGCGGCTGTTCGCGCACATCGTTGACGCGCATCTGCTGGCGGTCGTTGGAGCCGAGCATGACGACCACGACCGCGGGCTTCTCGGTCTCAATCAACGACTTGATCTGTTCGGGCCAGTTGTAGAAATCATCCCGCACGAAACCGGACGAACCGTTGGCGCGAACGACGATCCTGACGCCGGGATTTTCGGCAAAGGCAGTATCGAGGCCTTCCGCAAGGCCGCTTGCCATGAAATCGCCGACCACCAGAACCACACGGGCATCCGGTGTTTTCTCGACAATCGGTATTGCCGGTTCGGCCGGTGGGCGAGGCGCCTTCTTTCTTGGCTTGGGCCGCGGCTTCTGGATGTCGAGCGGCGGCTCGACCCGCTCACTTCTGCGCGGGAACAACAGGTCGCGCAGCGACCAACCCCGGTTTTGTTGTTCCTGCGCCATGGCCGGCGTGTGAAAGGTGCTGGCGGTGGCGACCGCCAAAACGGCAATGGCCAGAATCAGGATCGGCATGCGACGGACGATGACCCGGATACACGCGACCGAAACCAATCACCCTCTCCATCCCTGGCGCATGACCCCGAAATCGGGATCGCGCGGCGGCTCTATTTTTGTCGGAGCCATTTGAGCACTTCCATGCTCGGATACCCGTCCTGGGTCAAGCCGACCTTTGCTTGATAGGTCATGATGGCGGTTTTGGTGCCATCACCGATCTTGCCGTCGAACTTGCCGTCGTAAAGCCCGTGCTGCGAAAGCCGCTTCTGCAGCTCCTGCCTTTCCTCGAAGCTGAGCTTGGTAAAGGGCCGTTTCCAGTCCTGCACGAGACCACTGGAGCCGGCGATTTCGTCGGCAAGAAGACCGACGGCCAGCGCATACTTATCGGCGTTGTTGTAGGCCTTGATGACCGAGAAATTCTTGATCATCAGGAAGGCTGGGCCACCGCGGCCGTCCGGCACCTTCAGCGTCGCCTTGTCGGCAACGTTCTTGAACGGCATGCCATTGGCCCTGACGACGCCGAGCGCCTGCCATTGCGCCAGCGTCTTCGAGCCGCCGGGAAGCTTGCCCGCCGGCAGCGTGACCTCGTAGCCCCAGGTCTTGCCGGCCTGCCAGCCATTCTTCTTCAGCAGATTGGCGGCGGTCGCCAGCGCATCGGGGATCGAATTCCAGATGTCGCGCTTGCCATTGCCGTCCATGTCGACGGCATAGTGCTGATAGCTGGTCGGAATGAACTGGGTGTGGCCCATGGCGCCGGCCCAGGATCCGCTCAGATGGCTTTCGTCGATGTCGCCCGTCTGCAGGATCTTCAGCGCCGCGATTAGCTGGGTGCGGGCGAATTTCCCCCTTTTCGGGTCGGCATAGGCCAAGGTCGCCAGCGAGCGCACGACATTGCGCATGATGTCGTCGCGCTTGAGGATTTCGCCATAGTTCGATTCCATCGACCAGATGGCGAGCAGGATGTCGCGGTCGACGCCGAACCTTGCCTCGATGCGGTCGAGCCAGGGCTTCCATTTCTTCGCCATCTGCTGGCCGACGGCGACCGACTGGTCATGGACGCGGTTGTCAAAATAATCCCAGGCCGGCGCGGTGAATTCAGGCTGCGTGCGCGCCTTTTCCAGCACCACCGGGTCGATATCCCTGATATCCTTGAACGCCTGGTCATAGACGGCGCCGGAAACGCCGCCTTGCACGGCTGTGGCGCGGAAGCCGGCGACCCATTGCCGGAAGCCGGCATCGGCAAAAGCCGGTCCGGCCGGCATCAGCAAGGCAAGCGAGAGGCTGGCGGCCGTCATGACGCTGGTGAAAAGTTTTGCGGCATTGCGAACGGACATCTTTTCCTCCTTCATTATCTCAGGAAGATCATTCATCGCCGAACCCGGTTAGGAATTAGTTTACCATAGGAGCCGTTGGGAACGAAAAGACGCGTCGTTGCTTTTACGCACTGCCAGTTTCTCACCAGTCCTTCCGTAATCCTCGATTCCGGCGTGAAAATGTCTCGGAGCGGGATTGCGGAGCAGGCCCTCAAACGGATAATTGACAGCATGAAGAGAGTTCGCAAGGCAGTTTTCCCGGTCGCCGGTCTCGGCACGCGGTTTCTCCCGGCCACCAAGGCCATCCCCAAGGAAATGCTGACCGTCGTCGACAGACCGGTCATCCAGTATGTTGTCGATGAGGCGCGCGAGGCTGGCATCGAGCATTTCATCTTCGTCACCGGCCGCAACAAGGCGGTCATCGAAGACCATTTCGACGTCCAATTCGAGCTCTACGACACGCTCGCGCAGCGCGGCAAGGACGACCAGCTCGCCCGCCTGCAGCGGCTGCAGCCGGCACCGGGACAGACCAGCTTTACCCGCCAGCAGGTGCCGATGGGGCTCGGCCACGCCGTCTGGTGCGCGCGCGAACTGGTCGGCGACGAGCCCTTCGCGCTGTTATTGCCCGACATGATCATGCAGTCAGAAAAGAGCTGCATGAAGGAAATGGTGGAGCTCTACGAGGAAACCGGCAACAACATCATCGCCGTGCAGGAATGCGACCCGGCCGAGGCGCACAAATACGGCATTGTCGGCCGCGGCGAGGATACGCATCACGGTTTCCGCATCACCGGGATGGTGGAGAAGCCGAAGACCGGCACCGCACCGTCCAATCTCTACATCAACGGCCGCTATATCCTGCAGCCGGAGATCTTTGGCATTCTCGAAGGTCAGGAAAAGGGCGCCGGCAACGAGATCCAGCTCACCGACGCGATGCTGAAACTGGAAAAGCAGCAGCCCTTCTATGGCTACCACTACCAGGGCCGCACCTTCGATTGTGGTTCGCCCGAAGGTTTCGTCGAGGCCAATGTGGCCTTCGCGCTGTGGCGCAGCGACATGAACGAGAACATGTCGGGCGTCATCCGTACGCTGCTCGATGAGATAAAACCGTCGGAACGGCGCGGCGCCGCTTAAGACTTCCTACCGCTGCAGCTTCAGGCCGAGGTAGATGCTGTTGGCGGTGTAGTTGCGCCCGGGCAGGTTGCTGGTCAGCTTTTCGGTGCGGGCGCGGCTGGTGAGGCCGACATAGCGGTTCAGCCACCATGTCAGGCCGGCCTCGGCGCTCAGCGTCAGGTCGTGCCCGTCGGAGCCGGTGTAATCGCGCCAGTCGAGGCCCAGAGCCGCGTTTCCAGTCAAGTTGGCGCGAATCTGCCGCTCACCGGTGAGGCATCCGGAATAGAGGATATCGCCGCTTTCGTTGGCGGCCGTGGTGCCTTCGGCGGTGGTCTTCCCGGTGAGGCCGATAATGGTGCCGCGCTCGGGCGACCATTTGAGGTCGGCATTCACGGTTGCGCCAGAGATCGCCGCCAGACGGTCGTCGTCGATCGCTTCCCTGAGCCAGCCGGCGGAGAATTCGCCGGTCAGCTTCTCGCCCATATCGAGTTCGACCCCGGCACGCGCGCCGAGGCGGGTGGACGACCGTTCGAAGCCGCCCGAATCGACGCGCAGATCATAGGCACGGCGGCCGACTTCGACCTCGGCGAAAGGCGTGATCGCGGGCGAGATCTCGTAGCCGGTGCGCAAGGTGGCGGTATACAGCGTCGAGTTGCGGTCTTTCTGCGACAGCACAGTGCCGTCTGTCAGCTCGGCGTCGCCATAGATGTCGTGAGAGACCGCGCCGGTCAGCGCGAAGCGCAGCTTGCCGACGTCCTTCTCGACGCCCAGGCTGCCGTCGATGGTCTGGCGGATCGGCTGCGATTTGACACCGGCAATGGCGTCGGGCGAGGAGGCTGATTCCGGCGCAATTTCGTAGCCGAGCTTGGCGATGGCGCGCAGTTCATTGTCGAGATCGACGTTTAGGGTGCCTTCGATGCGGCCGCGCCCTTCATTGATCTTCTTGCCCGAAATGGTGTTGCGGAAGTTGCCGTATCCGTCGATGACCGCCGAATTCTCGCGCCAGTCAGAGGCGGCGGAAAAACGCAGCGCTGTTTCGGACAGCACTGCCGACGTCCCGCCACTGCTGGAATCGGCATTCGACGTTGCGGTCACGCCTTGCTCAAGCGTCGGCCGGAGCAGGAAGGAGCCAACCTTGATGCCGGGTGCGGCGTAGGGATCTTCTTCGGGCTTCTTCTTCAGGCCCTCGATGGAGCCGGTGCGCTCGGCGCCGGGATCGAGCTTCTGCCGGTCGGCGCTGTCGACGGTGAGGGCACGGCGATTGGCTGTGTCCTGGTCGGTGTCGTCTGCCGCTGCGTCGGTCGAAGTGGTTCCGGTCGTGGTAGGGTCCGTTGCCTTGCCGAGCTTCTTCTTGTCGGCGGCCTTGTCTTTAGCCTTGTCCGCATCGGCGGCGCGCTGTTTTGCGGTCGACGGCCGGCGCGGCTTAGCTGGGGGTGGATTGTCGCCAAAACTGCCATCGCTGGCCGCCAGCGGATCGAAGATGCTGCCGGTCGCGGGCGTGGCGCCGGTGTCATCCGGCACGGCGCCGGCACTTGCCGGCAGATAGGTCGTCGGGGTTGGCGGGTTGGCCTGAGCGGCTGCATCGGCTGCTGCCTGATCTTGAGATCCGGCCGCGTTCAGCTGTCTCACCTTGCGCTGCTGGTCAAACAGGATCGCCGATTCCGAAACCTCGCCGCGAAGCTCGGTCTCCTGGGCGCAAAGCGATGTTGGCCGCAGCAAAGCGAAAACGCTGGCGGCCAGCAGCAGTGCGCTGATGGCTTTGCCGTTTCGACCTCTTTTGCTTTCAGGCTGGGCCCGCGACATCGTCACCACTGCTTGCGCGGCGCAAGCGCGCCATACTTACCGAACCGTAAATGGGGATGGTTAACGGAGGGTTGAGGCGGCGGGCCAATGACCCTTAAAGCGCTGATGTCCGAAGGGATTCATGCGGCGCGCTTCAAGCTTCCTGTTTTCGTTCAGCTCGCCGTCCCAAAACCGCTGCATGGCCTTGGTGCAGGCCTGGGGCAGGCCTTTGGGCGACAGGCGTGAGGTGGCATTTCTGTTGGACAGGCGAGCGCCAAAGCGCTAATCGCATCAGCCATGCATGCGGGATCCCCAGAAAAGAAGCGGCTGAACAAGCAAGCTTCGATAGAATCGGCGCTCAGGACGGTGGCAACCGAGCAGGCCGGTGTGGCGGCTCTGGCCGCGGCGCTCGAAAATGGGCTGTCCGAACCGTTCGCGCGCGCCGTCGATATCGTGTCGCAGGCCAGAGGCCGCGTCATCGTCACCGGCGTCGGCAAGAGTGGCCATATCGGCTCCAAGATCGCCGCGACGCTCGCCTCGACCGGCACGCCGGCCTTCTTTGTCCATCCGTCCGAGGCCAATCACGGCGACCTCGGCATGATCGCCAGGGACGACGCCATCATCGCCATGTCGTGGTCGGGCGAGAGCAAGGAGCTCAACGGCATCATCGCCTATTCCAGGCGTTTCTCGATCCCGCTGGTCGCGATCACCGCCGGCGAGACATCGGCGCTGGCGCGCGAGGCGGACGTGGTGCTGTTGCTGCCGCGCGCGCCCGAAGCCTGCCCGCACGGCCTTGCGCCGACCACGTCGACGCTGCTGCAACTGGTGATCGGCGATGCGTTGGCCATTGCGCTGCTCGAAGCACGCGGCTTCACCCCGGACCATTTCCGCACCTTCCATCCCGGCGGCCAGCTCGGCGCCAATCTGACCATGGTCTCCGAGATCATGCGGGTCGGCGACCAGATTCCGCTGGCCGTGCTCGGCACCAAGATGCCGGAAGCGGTCATGACGCTGTCGAAGAAGAAGGTCGGCTGCGTCTTGATCGTCGATACGAATGGTGAATTGGCCGGTATCATCACCGACGGTGACGTGGCGCGCAATCTGCACCGTAACCTGGCCAACGTCATCGTCGATGAGGTCATGACCCGCACGCCCAAGACGATCGATCCGCAGACGCTAGCCGGTACGGCGATCGCGCTCCTCAACGACTACAATATCGGCGCGCTGGTGGTGACCAAAAACAACATGCCGCTGGGCGTGGTTCATTTCCACGACCTGTTGCGCATCGGCGCGGCCTGAAATTCAGACCCGCTCGACCGTCAACTCCAGATCTGTGTCGGCGGAACTGACTACACGCACCTGCGTGCCGGCCGGCAGGTCGGGACCGGAGACGCGCCACAGCGTGTCGCCGAGCTTTATGCGGCCGCGACCATCCTTGATCGGCTCGGCAAGGGTAGCCATCTTGCCGACCATCTGGGCGCCGCGGCGGTTGAGCAGCGGCTGGTCGGTCGTGTCATTGCGCCCGCCGACCAGCTTCTTGCCGACGAAGGCAGAGACCAGCGACAGCGCCAGGAAGGCGAGAACCTGGATTTCCCAGGTCCAGAAGCCGGTATCCCAGATCAGCAGTGAGACCACGCCGATCAGCAGCGCGGCAATACCGATCCACAGCATGAAGATGCCTGGCGCGATGACTTCCATCACCAGCAGGACGAAGCCCAGAACCATCCAATTCCACGGACCAAGTTCGGAAATGATGCGGTCGAACATGGGAGTGCGCTCCTATGATCTCAATTGTCGCCTGATCTCAGTTATCGCTTGGGCGAACCACCGGTGGGCGGGCGGCCTGCCGCGCGGCGCCGGCCGTGCCTTCGCTGCGGAACACCTCCTTGGCGATCTCGCTTATGCCGCCGAGCGTGCCGATCAGCGCCGAGGCTTCCATCGGCATCAGCACGACCTTGCTGTTGTTGGCGGTGCCGATCTTGCCCATCGCTTCGGTGTATTTCAGAGCGACGAAGTAGTTGAGCGCCTGCACGTCGCCCTTGGAGATGGCTTCCGACACGACCTGCGTGGCGCGGGCTTCGGCCTCGGCGGAACGCTCGCGCGCCTCGGCGTCGCGGAAGGCGGCTTCCTTGCGGCCCTCGGCCTCAAGAATCTGCGATTGCTTGAGACCTTCGGCGGCGAGGATCTGCGCGCGCTTGTTGCGTTCGGCGGTCATCTGGCGGCCCATCGATTCGATGAGGTTGGCCGGCGGGTTGATGTCCTTGATTTCGACGCGGGTGATCTTGATGCCCCACGGGTGCGCCGCCTCGTCAACGACGCGCAGCAGGCGCTCGTTGATGGCGTCGCGGTTGGACAGCAGTTCGTCGAGGTCCATCGAGCCCATGACGGTACGGATGTTGGTCATCGTCAGGTTGAGGATGGCGTTCTGCAGGCCTGAGACCTGATAGGCTGCCTGCGCCGCGTTGAGGATCTGGTAGAAGGCGATGCCGTCGACACCCACTATGGCGTTGTCGCGGGTGATGATTTCCTGGCTCGGAACGTCGAGCACCTGCTCCATCATGTTCATCTTGGCGCCGATACGGTCGACGAACGGCGTAATGAAATTGAGACCGGGGCTCAGTGTCTTGGTGTAGCGACCAAAGCGCTCCACCGTATAATTGTAGCCTTGCGGGATTGTCCTGATGCCTTTGATAAGCAGCACCAACACCAGAAAGGCAAGCGCACCAATCGCAATGCCGAAACCACTGAAATCCATTTGGCTCTCCCTCAGACGCCGGCCACGGAGACGTTTCCGTGCTACCGACTTCACCAAACACTTAAGTGTGTTTCAACAATGTTACAATCTGGTGATCGCGAAATGTCTATGCACAGCTGATTGCGGGAGGCGTCGGCTTCAGATCCAACCCGACAGTTCGCGCCGCACCATCGCTTCGATCACCGCCATGCCTTCCACACTGTCGTTGAGGCAAGGGATATGGGCGAATTTCTCGCCGCCGGCGTGATGGAAGGTTTCGGCCGCCTCGCGGCCGATTTCGTCCAGTGTCTCGATGCAGTCGACGGAAAAGCCCGGATTCACGATGGCGATCGACTTCACGCCGTCATGGCCGAGTTTCTCGACCGTCTTGTCGGTGTAGGGCTGCAGCCACTCCTGCGCGCCGAAACGCGACTGGAAGGTGGTGATCAGCTTCTTGTCGCTCCAGCCGAGCCTTTCGCGCAGCAGGCGCGTCGTCTTCACGCAGTGGCAGTGGTAGGGATCGCCCTTTTCGAAATAGGGTTTTGGGATGCCGTGATAGGAGGCGATGACCACCTCCGGTTCGAAGTCGAGCGACGCCAGATGCCGTTCGATCGAACGGGCGAGCGCCTCGATATAGACCGGCTCGTCATAGTAGGGCGGCACGCTGCGGATGGCTGGGGCTGCCCGCATCTTCATCAGCGCGCGAAACAGCTGGTCGTTGGCGGTCGCCGTCGTCGTCGCCGAATATTGCGGATAGAGCGGGAAGCAAAGGATGCGGTCGCAGCCTTGCTCGATCAGCTTTTTGGCGACGCTCTCGGTCGAAGGATTGCCGTAGCGCATCGCCCAGTCGACGACGACATTGGGCAGGTCGTGCAACGCCTGACCAAGCTTTTCGCCCTGGGCGCGGGTGAAGGTGCGCAGCGGCGACTCGTTGCGCTCCCGGTTCCAGATCCTGGCGTAGTTGGCGCCGGACTTCTTCGGCCTTGTGGTCAGAACCAGGCCGTAGAGGATCGGATACCAGATCGCCCTGTTGAGCTCGATGACGCGCGGGTCGGACAGGAATTCCCTGAGATAGCGCCACATCGGCTTGAAATCGGTGCCGTCAGGCGTGCCGAGATTGACCAGCATGACGCCGATCTTGCCGGTTCTGACCGGCGGATGCCCTGCCGGCAGCGGGCCGAGCGCCTTCGCGGCTTTGGGATCGACAGGCGTGGTAAGCGTCATAAAGATCTCCCGACACCGCGCGAAACCGGCGATGTCGCGGCGAAACTAGCGATGCGGCGCGAGTTTTCAATGCTGCGTCTGGCCGCACCTTAGCCTGAAAGCAGAAAACCCGCCCGGTTTCCCGGACGGGTTTTGCCAGTCGCAAGGCGCGAGCGCTGTTACTTCGGCGGAATGGTCAAGGTCGCGCCGACGGGAAGCCGGCGTGGCTCGTAGCCCTTGTTGGCCTCGGAGATCACCTTCCATTTGGTGCCATCGCCATAGGCCTGCTTGGCCAGGTCCCAATAGGTATCGCCGGCAACGATGACATGGCTGGCTTCAGCGGGAGCGGCCTCGGCCGGCTTTGCCGGCTCGGCCGGAGGCGGTGCTGGTGTCGCCGGCGCAGGGGCAGCCTCGGCTGGCTTGGCCGGTTCGGCGGGCGCCGGTGTCGCCGGCGCGGTTTCCGCCGGGACCGTTGGCGGTGTTGCAGCGATGTCGCTTGAACCAGCCGGCGGCGCAGGCAAGGCCGGCTCGGCGGGTGCCGCTTCAGCCGGTTTTGCCGGTTCTGCAGCCGGAGCTGGCGCAGCCTCCGCGGGCTTGGCCGGTTCGGCGGCGGGAGCCGCAGGCGCCGCGGCAACCGTGGCGGCGATCTCGGTGATGCGGCCGTCGAGCTTTGGCGTGTAGGGCTTGTGCGCGCCAAGATAGTCGGCAACCACCTGTTCGAGGCCCGGACCGAAGTCATAGGCGTTCTTGGCCTTCTCGGCGAAGATCTTGTAGCCGTCGCCGCCCTGGCGGACATAATTGTTGGTGGCGACCAGATAGTCCTTGTCCGGATTGATCGGCGTCCAGGCGCCACCTTCCATGACCTCGACCGACTTGACGCGGCCGGCATTGGGCGCGACCGACTTGTCGAACGAATATTTCAGGCCGGCGACCTGCGGGAAGCGCCCGGCACCGTCCTCGAGCTGGCTGAGGCCGCTTTCCAGCCCGGCGACCAGATCCTTGCCGGAAATCTGGAAGGTCGCCAGCGTGTTCTGGAACGGCAGCACGGTCAGCACCTCGCCCATGGTGATGGTGCCCTGGTCGATCGAGGCGCGCAGGCCGCCGCCATTCGAGATGACGATCTCGACGCCCTGGCCCTTGACGCGGTCGAGGATCGCATCGGAGACGAGGTTGCCCATCTCGCATTCGCGGGCGCGGCAATTTTCGCGGCTGCCGTCGATCGCCTTGGTGGTCTCGGCGACCTCCTTGTTCTTCAATGCCTCGATCGGCGCGCCAAGCTCCTTGATGCGGGCAAGCACGGCAGGATCGGGCGTGATCGACTTGTCGAGGAAGATCGGGTCACCGCTGGCTTCCTTGACGTTGCCATTGTCGTCGAACACGACCTTGAACTCGCCGAGATATTTCGAATAGGACGCCGCCTGGACGACCGGAACCTTGTAGCCGTCCGGATTGTCGACCATCGTGGGGTAGGGGCCTTCGGCCTTCGGGTCGGTGTTAGACAAAAGCGAATGGCTGTGGCCGCCGACGACAATGTCGATGCCCGGGATCTTGGCGATGACGTCGCGTTCATGCTTGTAGCCGATATGGGTCACCGCGATGATCTTGTTGACGCCTTCTCCCTTCAGCTTCTCGACCTCGGCCGTGATCGACTTGACGTCATCAGCGATGGTGATGTTGGGGCCGGGCGAGGCGAGCTCCGGGGTGTCGTTGGTCACGGCGCCGATGATGCCGATCTTCTGGCCGCCGACCTCAAGTACGATCGACGGCTTGATCTTGCCCGCCGCGCCAGACTTGTCGTTGGCCACGACATTGGCGCTGACGATCGGGAACTTCGCCTTGTCAAGGTAAGGCACCAGCGCACTCTCGCCGTCGTCGAACTCGTGGTTGCCGAGCGTTACTGCGTCTGGCTTGATCTGGTTGAGGAATTCCTCCTCCGCGGTGCCCTTGTAGGTGATGTAGAACAGCGATCCCTGGAAGCTGTCGCCTGCATTGAGCAGCAGCACGTTCTGGCCTTCGAGCTTCTTGCGCTCCTGGGCGATGGCGGTGACCAGCCGGCCGGCGCCGCCAATGCACTCGCCCTTGGTCTCCTCGTCCGCCGAGCAGGTCGACTCGTATTTGTTGTTGCCTTCGATGCGGCTGTGCCAATCGTTGAAATGCAGGATGTTCAACGTGTAGTCGGCAAAGGATGCCCCGGCCGACAGGCCGAGCGTGGATGCCGACAGAGCGGCAATGGCAGCAAACTTCTTCATCTTTGTCTCCCGGATGGCCTGACCAGACGCGTTTAACGCTCTTGCTTGACTGGAGCATAACAGCCAGCTTTTCAGTCATGTTCACATCGCGTTTCTGGCGATGCAAGAAGAATCAGGGCGAGCGGAATCGGGATCGATTTGCCGGCACAAAAAAGACGGCGGCCTACGCCGCCGTCGTTTCGCAGAAGCTGTTCGAGGTCGGGCTCAGCCGCGCCTGGTCAGCACAAAGTTCTGCCCGGCGGCGCTGGTGCAATTGAGCTGATTGATGGATACCAGCAGACAGTTGAAGGCTATGGTCTGCTGCCGGATCAACGAGGTGCCGTTGATCTCGACCGAGGTGGGCCCGGTCTTGGAGTAGCTGCCATCGGCAAATTTCTCGCCGGTCTCGGCGGAAACCGTGGTGAAATTTCCGCCATTCAATGTCGACACCGCGTTGCCTTCGGCGTTCAGCCAGGAGCCTTCGACCCCCTTCGATGCAGAGGCGATCGGTGGCTCGTCAGGGCCGCCGGTCACGCAGGCGGCAAGCATCGTCGCCAAGGCGCCGGCCACGCCCATCGAAAGAACTTTGCGCGCAATCGTCATGTGAGAATCCTCTCCTCAGTCCGCATCCCTTCAATCGCCCGATTTCCGGGCGATTGCAAGGCAGTGAGGCATGCCTAGGGAAACGCTATCGAACGAGGATGTTGCGGAATTGCCACGGGTCGTTTTTGTCGAGGTCTTCGGGAAACAGGCCGGGGCGGTTATCGAGCGGCGTCCAGTCGGTATAGTAGCCCTTGACCGGTCCAAGATAGGGGCTCTGCACTTCGAGGCAGCGTCTGTAGTCCATCTCATCGGCCTCGACGATGCCGGCCTGCGGATTTTCCAGCGCCCAGACCATGCCGGCGAGAACCGCCGAGCTGACCTGCATGCCGGTGGCGTTCTGATACGGCGCCAGCTTGCGGGCGTCGGCCAGCGACAGCTGCGAGCCATACCAGTAGGCATTCTTGTCGTGGCCGTAGAGCAGCACGCCGAGCTCGTCGACACCGTCGACCAGTTCGTTTTCGTCGAGCACGTGATGCACGGGTTGCGCCTTGCCGGCGGCGCCGAACATCTCGTGCAGCGACAGCACGGCGTCATTGCACGGATGGTAGGCGTAGTGGCAGGTCGGGCGGTAGTGAACCTTGCCCTTCTTGCCACGCACGGTGAAGAAATCGGCGATCGAAATCGACTCATTATGCGTTACCAGGAAACCGTATTGCGGGCCGGGCGTCGGGCACCAGCTGCGTACGCGCGTATTGGCGCCCGGCTGCTCCAGATAGATCGCCGCCTGCGAACCGTGCTTGTGCTTCTTGCCGTTCTTCGGCATCCATTTCTCATGCGTGCCCCAGCCGAGTTCGGCCGGCTGCAGCCCTTCCGAGATGAAGCCTTCGACCGACCAGGTGTTCCAGAACACATCCATCGGCTTTGGCTTCTTGGTGCGCTGAGTGTCGCGCTCGGCGATGTGGATGCCCTTGACGCCGGCCTTCTTCATCAGTTTGGCCCAGCCTTCGCTATCCTGCTGCGCCGGTTCGGAAAACTCCAGCCCGAGATCGGTGGCGAGATTGACCAGCGCCTGCTTGACGAACCACGAGACCATGCCCGGATTGGCGCCGCAGGTGGAGATGGCGGTAGCGCCGCCCGGGTTTTCGCGCTTTTCCTCGATCATCGACTCGCGTAGCGCATAGTTGGTGCGGCTTGCATTGTCGGCCTTGGCGTCGAAATAGAAGCCGAGCCACGGCTCGACCACGGTGTCGATGTAAAGCACGCCGAGCTTGCGGCAGAGCCGCATCAGGTCGACCGAGCCGGTGTCGACCGACAGGTTGACGCAAAAGCCCTGGCCGCCGCCATTGGTCAAAAGCGGCGTCAAAAGCTTCTTGTAGTTCTTCCGGGTCACCGAATCCTGCATGAAGGTGATGCCGCGCTCGTCGAGCAATTTGCGGTCGGTGTCGCGCGGGTCGACGACCGTCATGCGCGACTTGTCGAACTTGAAATGGCGCTCGATCAGCGGCAGCGTTCCCCGTCCGATCGAGCCGAAGCCGATCATCACGACAGGGCCGGTGATCTCACCGTAAACGGGCCAATTTTCAGTCGCCATCTATCGAACACTCCTCAAAAGAACGCTTCACACCGGCCGCCTGGCCGCGGCGCGACAAACCATAGATCATTGTCACAATAAAGGAAAAAGCGGGAAATGGCCGGCTTTGCCGGGCGCCATCGGGCCTATAGGCCGAGCAATTTTGCGAATTCCGGCTTGAAAAGATCACGGGCCTCGGAGACCGGCAGGTCCAGCACACCGTCGCCGCAGGCCTGGATGGCATACGGCAGGCCCTGGAGCCCGAAGAGCAGGACCTCCTTGTCGCCGTCGCGCCAGAGGCTTGCCGCGAGATATTCGGTGATCAGATCGTCGGTGCCGCATTCGGTTTCGAAATCGATTTGGGTCTGATCGGTCGGCTTCTTGCGCCGTTCTGCGATGAAGGTGATGAGCGAGGGACCGGGCTTGCCGTCGACCGTATCGGAAAACATATCCTGAAGGCCGAGCAACACGCCGCGGCGCACGTCCATCACATAGGTATCCGAATAGATGGTCGGGTGCGCACCGCCGCAAAACAGGGTCCCGGACTCCCGCCAGCTCATCAGTTGCGGCGTCAGCGAGCTGACCTCTGACGTCGAGTCCTCATAGCCGCCGAGCGAACCGTCATCCATGCTGTCGATCGGGCTGTCCTCGTGAAAGCCGGCGTAGCGCAACGCCGCACAGCTCAACGCGCCGAGGCTGGCATGCCGGTGCCGATTCTCAAGCAAGGCATTCGCCGCCTCGACCGGCGCGCCGCCCGACAGTTTGACGATGCGCGGCACGGTGAATCTGGTGCGGGGATCGACGACATAGCTATAGGCCGCATCCGGCCAGCCGTTTGTTTCGCCGGTTTGTGGGTCGCCGGTCTTTGGGTCGTCAGTCCTGAGGGCAAAATCCAGCCGTAGATAATCGTAGGGCGACGCTTCCATGGTGATCGGCGCATCGTTGAAGAATATGCTGTCAGTGAAACTATAGAGATCGAGCGGGCTCGAGGCCGGCGGCTCGGTCTGCTCACGCTCTGCAATCCGGGTCAGCTTCAACGGCCGCGTCTTTTTCCCGATCCAGGTGCCTTCCAATGTCTTGCCCTTGTCGGCGGAGGCGAGGCGCCAGATCGCGGCCACTTTCGCGGCCCGGCCTTCTCCGCATTTCTCGGGGCCGCACGCTTCCTCCTCCGCCAATTCGAACCGGCGCCCCTTCAGCGGCCTGGCCTGCAGCGGGATGTCGACACCTTTCGAGCGGTAGAAATAGCGGCCGGCGAGTGGTCCGTCCGGCGCCGACGGATCGCTGGTGAATTCGACGACGATGTCGGTCTGTCCGATCTCGCCGGCATAGGTTACCGGCTCGGCCAGAGCCGCCGTCACCAGGCCGAACAGCACGCAGGCAAGCGCGACCGGCTTGCTAAGATGATGGATCATTGTTCCCCCGAGCCATGATATCAAGGCTTTGCGCCAGCCTGTCACGGTCGGCGGTCAGGCCCTTATAGTCAAGCTGCGCCTGGTCCAGCGCCTGGAGCTGGGCGGCAAAGGACGCCGCCAGCGTGGCCCTGTCGGGATGCCGCGCCAGCACCTTGAGCGGGTCGAGATGGATGCGGATGGTGAACAGGATGTCGCGCGAAACAGGCAGTTTGCGCAGCGTCTGCCGCTCGACGCGGATGAAGGCATGAGCGTTGACGTCGCCATCGGGAAATCGGGTCGGGCGGTTGCTGGCGCGATCGATGCGCTCGACGTTGGACAGCGGATGATAGAGCGCGTCGTCGGCCTGGATCGACCAATTGTAGCGCTCGACCGCCTGGCCCTGCAGGCCGTTGAACATGCGGTTGATGAGGTCGGCCGAACGCGTGCCCGGCCCGAAACCCGGCACCGGCGCGTGGATCTGCTGCAGCGGCCTGCCGAATTTTTCGATCAGCGACCATGACGAGGGAAAGCACAGCGAGCCGGCGGCCAGTCGCCAGCCGCTGTCGTCGCGCCGCATCAGGATCAGGTCTTCCTGGACAAGCAAGGAGGCCGCGACAAGCGGAGCGTTGCTGAAACTGGCGGTGGTGCTGCCGGCTAGATTGCCTGCGGCGTCGACCACTTCGATCCCCGCCGCCGTGCGCCTGTAGGTCTCGGGAAATTTTGCCGTGAGATGTTGGCCGAGCATTTCGAGCACTTCGCGCTGGGCGTCGCGCGTGCCTGCCTCCTCGACAAAGACCTTGTCAGGAATGTCAGCATAAAGCCGGCGCTTCTCGGCGAGATAAGGCTGCAGGTGTTCGTCGACCTCGATCCAGCTGTCGAGGTCGAGCGGCTTCAGCCCGATGGTGAACAGCTTCGAGGAGCCGTCATAGGGCGTGTGGGTGGGCTGGCGGACGCTCATGCCTCTTTGTAGGCGTCCAATGCGGCGGCGGTCATTTTTGCCGTGAATTCGGTGACATCGTAGTCAGCGGCGCCTGCCTTGGCGAAAGGATCGGCGGCCAGCCTGGCGTCGAGTGCGTCACGAGGGCCGCGTGCGATGATGATGCCGCCGGTTCGTGGTTTCTTCGGTCCGGAAGCGACAAAGACGCCTTCGGCATAGCAGGCCTTCAGCCACTCGACATGCGCGGGCGCCAAGCGGTCGATCTCGGTCAGCGGCACCTTGTAGTTCAGCGAAACCACGAACATTCTTTTCTCCCGATGGCTTCGGTCAGCCTAGCCGTGCGGGGATCAAACCGCGCAAGGAATTGCCGACAAAAAGCGCCTTGGCCGACTTCAGATCATCCAAGGTGTAGATCGCTTCCCGGGCTCGGCCTTCATCCAGCAACGCGCCGCGCAATACGCCAGGCAGCAGGCCGCAATCGAGCCGGGGCGTCGCCAGCACGCCATCGCCGAAATCGGCGAAGACATTTGATATCGTGCCCTCGCAGATTTCGCCGCGCTCATTGGCCAGAAGCACTTCGTCGGCCTGGCTGATCAGGTATTCGGCACGCGCCCGCTGATAGGTATGCCGCCGGCTGGTCTTGTGGCGCAGCAGCGTGTCGTTCGAGTCCAGCCGCACCCGCGCCAGCTGCAGCCGCCAGACCTTGTTGGCGGCGAGTGGTTCAAAAGGCTGGGCAGCAGCCGTCGCCTTGCCGTTGCGCGAGAGAACGAGCCGAGTACGCAGGGCGATGCCTTGTCGGCCGACCGTATCCATCAACACCTCGCCGACCTTCTGCGGATCGCAGGCGAAGCCGAGTTCAGCTGCCGAGCCATAGAGGCGTGCAAGGTGGCGGTCGAAACGGAGGAAGCCTGTTCCAGGCTCCCAGCGCATGGTTTCGATCAGTTCGAAGTCGGCGGCGTTCCCGTCGCGAAGCGCGCTTTCAGCAGACACTCCTGGTACTCCTCCTCGGCCGTCGAATCGAAGACGACGCCGCCGCCGACATTGTAGACGGCTTCGCCGCTGGAGAAGAGCGAGATGGTGCGGATCGCCACCGAAAAGCGCATCATGCCCTCAGGCGCGATCCAGCCGATGGCGCCGCAATAGACATCGCGCGGCACGCCTTCCAGCTCGTGCAGGATTTCCATGGCGCGGATTTTCGGCGCGCCGGTGATCGAGCCGCAGGGAAACAGCGCCGCAAAGATCTGGCGGATGGTGAGATCCGGCAGAAGCTTTGCCCGCACGCGGCTGACCATCTGGTGGACGGTCGGATAGCTTTCGATGCGAAACAGCTCCGGCACCTCCAGCGTGCCGACCTCGCTGATCAGCGAGATGTCGTTGCGCAAGAGGTCGACGATCATCCGGTTCTCGGCCTGGTTCTTCTCGTCGTTGCGCAAAAACGCTTTCAGCCGCGCGTCTTCCGCCTTGGTCGCGCCGCGCGGTGCGGTGCCCTTCATCGGATGGGTTTCGATGTTGCCCTCAGTGCCGATCTCGAAGAACAGCTCCGGTGAGCGCGACAGAACGATCGGGTCGCCGAGCGCGACCAGCGCGCCATATTTCACCGGCTGGCGTTCGGTCAGCGCGTCGAAGGCGGCGAGCGGATCACCCGACCACTGCGCATGGATCGGAAAGGTCAGATTGCCCTGATAGCAGTCGCCCTTGCGGATGTGGTCGTGCAGCCGCGCAAAGCGTTCCGCGTAGTCCTTTGAAGACCAGTCGGCTTTGGCGTCGAAGATCGGACCGTTGGTGGCCGGCGCGCCACGAAGCGGCAGCGCCTGTTCGACCGGAGCATCGAAGACACCCAGACAAACGAGTGGAGCGCGTCGACCTGCCGGCAGCAGCGGAACAAGTTTTGGCTCGAGCAGATAGCCGGCCTCGTAGGAGAAATAGCCAGCCAGCCATTTGCCGGCATCGGTTGCTGCCTGCGCAGCCTGCAACGCCGGCAGGAAATCCTCAGCCGTGTTTGCGACGATGATTTCAGCCGGACGGTCGAAAACGAGCTGACGGCCGCTTTCATCATTGCGGAAAATTGCAGAGGGCAGGGACATGAGGCTCGGATGCTGCAGTCGATGGCGCCAGTGATGGCTCTATATGGGGGGGTGACCGCGCGCAATCGAGGGAACGGCGTCTGAAGACGCAAAGGTGGTTACGGCCAAAAGACAAAGGCGGCGTCCGGGGACGCCGCCTTGTTCCAAATGCAGTCTTGTTGCCGGGCTCAGGTGTTGTTGGCGGTTCCGGCGGTCGGGAACTGCTTGGCGAATTCCGTCTCGTCGCCGGCGGCCAGAAGCTTCGCCTGCTCGATCCAGTGCTCACGCGCGATGCGGCCGTCGAAGTTCAGAACGTCCTCGATCCGTTTGACGTCGTCGGCGGTCCAGCCGGCGATCTGGGCGTAGGTTGTGACGCCAAGGCCCTTGAGCAGTTTCTCGTTGACCGGGCCGATGCCGATCAGGCGGCGCAGATTGTCGGCCTTGCCGGCGGCCGGCGCTGCTGTCGTTGCCGCTGGCGCGGCCTGTGCGGCATTTGCCTTTGACGCGGCCGCCTTGGGGGCGGCGGCCTTTGGCGCGGCTGCCGTCTTGGCTGCGGCTGGTTTTGCGGCCGCAGGCTTGGCAGCCGCCGGCTTTGCTGGCGCGGGCTTGGCCGCCGCAGATTTGGCCGCCGCAGGTTTGGCCGGTGCGGACTTGGCCGCCGCCGGCGTTGACATCAGGGCTGCCGGCGCCTGGCCAGCTGCCTTTGCCGGGCCGGGCTTGGCGGGTGCCGCTTGCGTTTCGCGCAGCCGGCGCTCGAGATCGGCGCGGGTCTTGCCGCATGCATTCAGCTCGCCGGTCAGGCGGTCGGAATCGGCACGCAATCTGTCACGCTCGCTGCGCGTGCGGTCCATGTCGCCGCGCAGGCTGTCAAGCTCGCCGCGCAGACGCCCCCAGAGAAACCAGCCAACCAACACGCCTACAAGGAACGCCAGGAGGATGTAGATAAAAGTGCCCATTGTCTCTCTCCGGTCAGATCCGCCCGCCGTGGCCTAAAAGTCATGACCTTGGCGAAGGATCAATCAATGGTGGTTCGGCGGTTCGCAGAACAGCCGGCTTCTTGATCGACTGTCGGGGATCGGCTTCCCGCCCATGGCCAACGGTCGTTGTCGCATTCGCCGAGCCGCCACGACCGGCCGAAATCTTGCCGGCCGGAGCCGCGAGCCCGGCTGAGCTTCAAGCGCGACGCTACCATACAGCCTACGGAAAGCTAACGGAAAATTTCCACGCAGAGTTGTTCAAGAACAAATATTTAGAGCAAGAATAGAGCGTCTCAACATGCATTCCCGGTAAACTGTTCTGGTCGACCCGCCAGCTGACGCCATGCCGGTGCGGGTCAGTTGTCCAGCGCTTCCAGTTCGTCGATCAGTCCGCCGATCACGCCAAGTCCGATCTGCCAGAAGGCGGGGTCGGTGGCGTCGAGGCCGAAGGGCGCCAGAAGCTCCGAATGGTGCTTGGTGCCACCGGCGCGCAGCATCTCGAAATACTTGTCCTGAAAACCGCGTTCGGCATTCTGGTAGACGGCATAGAGCGAGTTCACCAGGCAATCGCCGAAGGCATAGGCATAGACGTAGAAGGGCGAGTGGATGAAGTGCGGGATGTAGGTCCAGAAGACCTCGTAGCCCTCGCGCAATTTGATCGCCGGCCCGAGGCTCTCCGCCTGCACTTCCAGCCAGAACTGGCCGAGCTTGTCGGAGGTCAGTTCGCCGTTCTTGCGCTCGGCATGCACCTTGCGCTCGAACTCGTAGAAGGCGATCTGGCGCACGACCGTGTTGATCATGTCCTCGACCTTCTGCGCGAGCATGGCCTTGCGCTCGCGCTTGTCGGTGGTCTGGTCGAGCAGCGAGCGGAAGGTCAGCATCTCGCCGAAGACGGATGCCGTCTCGGCCAGCGTCAGCGGCGTCGAGGCCATCAGCGCGCCCTGGCCGCCGGCCAGCACCTGGTGCACGCCGTGGCCGAGTTCGTGCGCCAGCGTCATCACATCGCGCGGCTTGCCCATATAGTTGAGCAGCACATAGGGATGCGCCGACGGCACCGTCGGATGTGCAAACGCGCCCGGCGACTTGCCCGGCCTGACCGGTGCGTCGATCCAGTTGCGGTCGAAGAAGACCCTGGCGATTTCCGCCATGTCGGGTGAAAAGCGCTGGTAGGCGGACAGCACCGTGTTCTTCGCCTCGTCCCAGCCAATCACCGCCTGCGGCGTCTCCGGCAATGGCGCGTTGCGGTCCCAATGGTTCATCACGTCCATGCCGAGCCAGCGCGCCTTCATCGCGTAATAGCGATGCGACAGGCGCGGATAGGCGTCGCGAACGGCCGACGCCAGCGCATCGACCACGCTGCGCTCGACGCGGTTGGCGAGATGGCGTGAATCGGCGATGTCCTCGAAGCCGCGCCAACGGTCTGAAATCTCCTTGTCCTTGGCCAGCGTGTTGGTGATCAGCGTGAAGGTGCGCAAATTCTTGCGGAAGGTTGCGGCCAGCGCCTCGGAAGCCCGGCGGCGCACCTCACTGTCGGCGTCCTGCAGGCGGTTCAGCGCCGGCTCGAGCGCCAGTTCCTCGCCGTCGATGTCGAAGCGCAGATCGGTCATCGTCTCGTCGAACAGCCGGTTCCAGGCACCGCGCCCGGTAATCGACTTTTCGTGGAAGAGCTGCTCGACGCGATCCTCGAGCTGGTAAGGCTTGTCCATGCGCAGATCGAGCACCCAAGGCCGGTAGTGGGCGAAGCCCGGGTCGGATGCAAGCGCGTCCTCGATCGCGGCATCGTCGATCAGGTTCAGTTCGAGCGCGAAAAACAGGAGATGCGCGCTGGCGTCGGTCATCTTCTCCTGGATGTCGCCATAGAGTTTGGCGCGCTGCGGGTCGGCCGTGTTGCCGGCATAGACCAGACCGGCATAGGAGACGATGCGGCCGATCAGTTCCTCGAGCGCCTCATAGGCGGCAAGCGCCTCGCCCAACTTGCCGGCGCTGCCACGTCCGGCCTCGGCGGCCAGCGTGCCTTTCCAGCGATTCTCGAAGGCGGTGGCATCGCTTGCTGCCTTGGCGATGTCGCGCTTCAGCTCGGGCGCTTCCATGCCGGGATAGAGATCGGCGAGGTTCCACTCCGGCAGATCGCCAAGCTCCGCTGCGCCCTGACCGGACGCCGCCGCAGCAAGCTGCCCACCTGGAACCATGCGCATCAACAATAACCTTCCGGAATCAAGGGGAAAGGACAAGCCGGTCAAATCCTAAGGAATTCATTCACCGGGTTTTTTGAAACCTTATTTAGAACCCTGTGCCAAGATGATCCATAGGGCGGATACAATCGGGCGGGTAATTCAGAGCAGTCATGACAGGTTCCATACTCATAGTCGATGACGATCCCGTGCAGCGCAGGCTGCTCGAGGCGGCAGTGACGCGGTTCGGCCACACCGCGATCGTTGCCGATGGCGGCGAAGCCGGGCTCGCGGTCCTCGACGGGCCCAATGCAGGCGATGTGTCGGCGATCATCCTCGATCTTGTCATGCCGGGCCTCGACGGCATCGGCGTGCTGAAGGCCATGCGCGAGCGCGGCATCCATATCCCTGTTATCGTGCAGACCGCCCAGGGCGGCATCGAAACCGTCGTTTCGGCGATGCGGCACGGTGCTTTCGATTTTGTCGTCAAACCGGCTTCTCCCGACCGACTGCAGACGTCGATCGGCAACGCGCTCAAGGTCGAGGCGGTCGAGGACGAGGTCAAGCGCACGTCGCGACGGCGCGGCGGCCATCTGACCTTCAAGGACATGATCACGCACAGCCCGGCGATGGACCGGGTGATCCGTCTCGGCCAGAAGGCGGCGGCCTCCAACATCCCGATCCTGATCGAGGGCGAGTCGGGCGTCGGCAAGGAACTGGTGGCGCGTGCCATCCAGGGCAGCGGCGACCGCCGCTCAAGACCCTTCGTCACCGTCAATTGCGGCGCCATCCCCGATAATCTGGTCGAATCGATCCTGTTCGGCCACGAAAAAGGGTCGTTCACCGGTGCCACCGAAAAACACACGGGCAAGTTCGTCGAGGCGCATTCGGGCACGCTGTTCCTCGACGAGATCGGCGACCTGCCGCTCGACGTGCAGGTCAAGCTTCTGCGCGCCGTTCAGGATGGCGAGGTCGATCCGGTCGGCGGCCGTTCGACCGTCAGGGTCGACATCAGGCTGATCTCGGCAACGCACCGGAACCTTTTGCAGCAGGTCAAGGACGGCAAGTTCCGCGAGGACCTGTTCTACCGGCTGAATGTCTATCCGATCTTCGTACCGCCGCTGCGCGACCGTCGCGACGATATTCCCTATCTGGTCACGCACTTCATGGAGAAGGTTGCGCCCGTCGATTCGCGCCACCGACTGCTCGGCATTTCGGATGCAGCACTTGCCATGCTGCAGGCCTATGATTGGCCGGGAAACATCCGGCAGCTGGAAAACGCAGTGTTCAGGGCCTCAGTGCTTGCCGAAGGCGATGTGTTGACCACGGAGGAGTTTCCGCAGATCCGGGCGCAGGTGGACGGCACCGTCAATCTCGATGCGTATGCCGCATTGCCCCAACCCGGCTCGATCCCGGGCAGCGAGCCGCAAGACGATGGCGGTGCCGTTGCGACCGAACTCGATCCTCCGGCCAGGCTGCAGCCGCGTTTCGGCACGCTGCGGGCGCTGGACGAGCGCGGCAATGTGCGCGCGCTGGCCGATGTCGAGTTGGAAATGATCAAGCTGGCGATCGACCACTATAGCGGCCAGATGAGCGAGGTCGCCCGCCGCCTCGGCATTGGCCGCTCGACGCTCTACCGGAAGCTCAAGGAATACGGTATCGACCCGGAAACCGGCCGCGTCGACCGGCTAGCATCCTGACGGCGCAAGGCCGGGACCAGTTTCCCCAATCATAATGCGGCCTTGATTCAGGCGTCAAAGCCGGAATGTGGCAGGCTGGGACGACGTATGTGTGCTGCTGTTCACGCATTAAGGCCAACGGTAACAGATCGTGTTGCTGCAAAAGGCTGAAACCTGATCTAAACCAGCAGTTTACCAAGAAACCCTGTGCAATATTTTTGACGGGATATCGCCACGGTGTTACCGCATTTCGGCTTCAATAAGCGATGATTAACCATTAGGATCGATATTCGGATGTGAAAACGACGCATCCGTTTGGGCAAATCCGGGGACAAACGGCAGCCTGCAGGGCCTTTTGATTTGAACAGAGTCGAACGACACACAAACGGGCGGCACTATCACATGAGCGTCTGGCCGAGATGGCTGGCAGCGGTGATTCTTGCTGTTTGTTTCCTTTCCGCGGCTGCAACCGGCGCCAGCGCGGAAACACGTTCGCTCAAGCTGTATCATCTCCACACGCACGAAAAGGCCGAGATCGTTTACAAGCGCAATGGCCGCTATGTCCCCGAGGGGCTCCGGAAGATCAACATCATCCTGCGCGACTGGCGTCGCAACGAGCCGACCAAGATGGATCCGCGCTTGCTGGACCTGGTCTGGGAAGCCTACCGGGAAAGCGGTGCCACCGACTACATCCAGGTCGTCTGCGGCTATCGCTCGCCGGCCACCAACTCGATGCTGCGCAGCCGCAGCCGGGGCGTTGCCGAGAAAAGCCAGCATATGCTGGGCAGGGCAATGGACTTCTACATTCCCGGCGTGCCGCTGAAGAAGCTGCGTAACATCGGTCTCAAGATGCAAGGTGGCGGCGTCGGCTATTATCCGACCTCCGGCTCGCCCTTCGTCCACATGGATGTCGGCAATGTGCGCCATTGGCCCGGCATCAGCCGTCAGGAACTGGTGAGTGTATTTCCCAACGGCAAGACGCTGCATGTGCCGAGCGACGGCAAGCCGCTGCCGGGCTATGCGCAGGCGCTCGCCTCCTACAAGGCGCGCAAGGGTTCTGGCGCCCCCGCCATCGAACTGGCAAGTGCTGGCGGCAGCACCAAGAAGTCCGGTGGCTTCCTTGCTGCTTTCTTTGGCGGCGGCGACGACGAGGCCGATGACAGCGCCGATGTCGAGACGGCTTCGGCCGCCCCCGCTCCCAAGTTGAAGAGCGTGAAGCCGACCGCCAAGAGCAGCAACCTTCCCGGCATAACCATTGTGGCGCCGCAGGATGCGCAGCGTGCCGAGATTCCGCAGCTTGCCGATGACGCCGCCGATTCGGAGCCGCAGCAGGACACGCCGGCGACGATCATCGCGGCGCTGCCGGCCAAAGAGATTCCGTTGCCTGATTTCGCACCGCGTCCGAAGGCCGATGTCGGCGCACAGACACCTGAAAATGTTCCGTTCGGCACCGCCGATGCCACCGCCACAACCGAGCAGACGGTGGCGACGGCGCAAGCGCCGACGAGCGTTCCTTTCGGCATGGCGGATCCCTCCACAATCGCCGACCCGGCGCAGGTCGCGGTCAACAACATTCCGCTGCCGACCTGGCGTCCCGACCGTTCGCTGCCGGCCGATCTCGCGCCGCAGGACAAGGACGTGCTGTTGGCGCTGGCGGATACGGCATCACACAACCAGACCGCTACCGACGCCTTCTCGGTGCTGCCGTCGCAGCGTCCGGATGAGGTCAAGGCTGTTCTCGAGCAGGCCGGCGTCACCGACGGCTATCAGGTCGCCTCGCTTCAGCCGCGCTCGGCGTTCAACGACCCGTCCGGTGTCGATGCCGCTTCGCCGCGCGATGCCATCGCCGCCCGCCCGGCCGGTTCCGATCCGGCTGCAGCAATCGGCGCCGGTGTGAAGACCACGCGCAAGGAAGCCAGGGCCACCGCCCGCGACCTGAAGCCGGGACCGAAAGCGGTGGTGGTTGCCGCCGCGCCGCAGGCGGCGCGCTGGGCGCTGCACAGCGGCGAGTATGTCGCCACCGTTTCAGACTCCACGACGGCGCCGCGCTTTGCCTACAACCTGGTGCGTACGGCGCCGAGCGAGGTCTACACGGCCGGCTTCCAGCAGGACAACCAGATGGCCGACGCCAACCGGTTCACCGGCAACGCAATCAAGTTCCTTTCTGTCGCCCGCTTCCAGACCAAGTAACGTCTGGCCGAATGCCACCAAAGCCGCGCCGGGCAACCCGCGCGGTTTTTTGTTTTAAGGAAATTCTACTGGTCGGTCTTTTCCACACGGCGCTGGCCTTCATCGCGCTGGGATGCTAACCACCAAGCCACCTTTCTCCCGCTTCGTCTAATGGTAGGACAGCGCCCTTTGAAGGCGTGAATCGTGGTTCGAGCCCATGAGCGGGAACCAGCTTCCTCAAATGATGCTTTTCGCGCCCCTTGGGCCTGCAAGATCACGCAGGACTGAACGTCCCGTGATGGTGGAACACCCCAGCCTTTTCCGGGTTGGGGCTAGGTTTGTTCCAACCTGGGGATTTCAATGAA
Source organism: Mesorhizobium sp. P2_E10 (assembly GCF_056404235.1). NCBI lineage: Bacteria > Pseudomonadati > Pseudomonadota > Alphaproteobacteria > Hyphomicrobiales > Phyllobacteriaceae > Mesorhizobium > Mesorhizobium sp. P2_E10. The sequence continues at coordinate 21,524 of NZ_JBFUEK010000011.1, read as the reverse complement.
AAACTTTCTATTGGCGTCAGTTCTGGCGCTGGCGGCAGTTTCGGCCGCGATCGCTCCAACGCAGGCTGAAACCGGGATCATCAAGACCGGAAAGCATCACTGCAGGACCAAGTGGGTTACGCATTGGGTCCACCACCACAGGGTCGTCGAGAAGGTCAAAGTCTGCAACTGAGGCATTCGAAGCAGCGAGCCGGTCGGCGAAAGCCGGCCGGGCTTTTTTGGGCTTACTTCCCGAGTTTGCTCGCGGCCCGCGCCAGCGCTTCGATCTCATCCCACTTGCCGGCCTTGACCAATTCGTCCGGAGCCACCCAGGAGCCGCCGACGCAGACGACGTTGGGCAGGCTCAGATATTCAGCGGCGTTCTTGCCAGTGATGCCGCCTGTTGGGCAGAATTTCACGTCGGCGAGCGGCGAGGCGAATGCCTTCAGCGAGGCGATGCCGCCCGACTGTTCGGCCGGGAAGAATTTCAGGAAACGCAGTCCAGCTTCCCGCGCCGCCATGATCTCGCCCGGCGTGATGGCGCCGGGCAGCAACGGCACGTCGCTGTCTTTCGCCGCCGCCAGAAGCTCGCGGGTGATGCCGGGGCTGACGATGAATTTCGAGCCTGCAGCCGCCGCCTCGTCGAACTGCTTTGCATCGAGAATGGTGCCGGAGCCGACGATGGCGCCCTCGACTTCGCCTGCGACGCGGCGGATCGCCTCCAGGGCATCGGCTGTCCTGAGCGTGATCTCGATCGCCGGCAGGCCGCCGGCGGCAAGCGCCCGCGCGAGCGGCACGGCGTCGGCGACATTGGCGATCTTCAACACCGGGATGACCGGCTGGCCATTGAGGAGCGACAGGAGCTTTTCGGTCTTGCTGGGCATTTGTCGTCTCTCCGGCTTCGAACAATTCAACCGATTAGCAGAAGGCCGTTTTTCTGTCCACGAAGGCAGGCGTGTCGCGATGTCACGCATGGCCGGCAATGCCCTGAATCGAGTCGCTGCGCCAATCATGGAAAGACTGGTGTGCTGGCCTTGCCTTGAATCGGCTTTCGCAAGCGTTTAGTGGCTTGGCAATGACACTGTCCAATCAACCTTTGCGCGTTGCGGCGCTCTACCGGTTTGTGCGACTCGATGCCTTCGAGGCGTTGCCTGCGCCGCTCGCCGCCTTCTGCTGCGGACGCGGCATCAAGGGCACGCTGCTTCTGGCGCATGAGGGCATCAACGGCACGGTTGCCGGCAGCGAGGCGGCAATCGCTGAACTGATCGATCACCTGGAAACCATCGAGGGTCTCGCCGGTCTCGAAGTCAAATACAGTAGCGCCGAGACGATGCCGTTTCACCGCATGAAGGTGCGGCTCAAGCGCGAGATCGTCACCATGGGTGTCGAGGATATCGATCCGGCAAGAAGTGCTGGCACCTATGTCGCGCCGGCGGACTGGAACGCGCTGATCGCGGACCCGTACACGATCGTCATCGACACCCGCAACGCCTACGAAGTGTCGATCGGCACTTTCAAGGGCGCGGTCGATCCGGCAACGGCGAGCTTTCGTGAATTCCCGGCCTGGGTCGAAAAACATCGGGACGAATTCGACGGCAGGAAGGTCGCCATGTTCTGTACCGGCGGCATACGCTGCGAGAAGGCGACAGCCTATGTGAAGTCGCTGGGCGTCGAGGATGTGTTTCACCTCAAGGGCGGCATTCTGAAATATCTCGAAGAGGTGCCGGCCGAGGAAAGCCTGTGGCAAGGCGAGTGCTTCGTCTTCGACGAGCGCGTTTCGGTGTCGCACGGCCTTACCGAGGGTGATGCCGAACTCTGCCGCGCCTGCCGCCATCCGTTGACGCTAGAGGATCGCCTGTCGCCGAACTATGCCGCCGGCGTCTCATGCCCGCATTGCTTCGAGGCTCGCTCGGACGAGGATCGCGCCCGCTATGCCGAGCGGCAGCGCCAGGTCGAGCTGGCGCAGGCCCAGGGCAGGGGGCCGCATATCGGCAGCTAGCGTTGGCGGAGCGCCGGCGCGGACTCTGATTGCGTCACCAGGCGACGGAATAGCGGTCGATCACCCACAGCCACGTGCCGTCGCTTTGCCGACGGGCGACCTCGGAGGTCACCGTGCCGTCGGGAAGCCGGGTCGACGTCAGCGCCAGGTCACCGCTGATCGCCGCCGGGCGCTGCTCTCCGCGCTGGAATTTTCGCCCGGTCGCGGCAAACGCGGCATACAGCGCGCGGATCGCTTCGCGGCCGCGCGTCAATTCAGCCTCGCCGCTATCGATGACGGCATCGGGTTCGAACAACGCAACCATGCCGTCAATGTCTCCCACCCACTGCCGATCAATCAACAGGCGCTCGAGATCCTGCGGATCAAGCGCCGGCTCACGGCTTGTTTCATCAGTCATGCGACGCTCCAGACAATCCAGTTGGGGAGCGTGACACTAGCCGAAGCCGAAGTCTGTTTCGACACGTCGATTTCCGCCGCTGCTGGCAAAGCGCTCGCCCGTCATTGTAATGTCCATATGCGGGGCCTACCTCTCTGACGTTCGAAACCTGCCCGTTTGGCTGGGCAAATTCTGGAGGCATTGATGTTCGATCCCAAGAAGCTCCTCGACGATCTGCTCGGCTCGCAAATTCCCGGCACCAGCGGCACCGTCCGCGACAAGGCCGGGCAGGCGGTGCAGATGGCCAAGGACAATCCGCTGGCGGCCGGCGCGCTGGCCGCGGTGCTGCTTGGGACCGGCACCGGACGCCAGGTAACGGGCACCGCCATCAAGCTCGGCGGACTGGCCGCGATCGGCGGCCTCGCCTACAAGGCCTACCAGAACTACAAGGCCGGCAATGCGCCCGAGCAGGCGCCGGCCGCCGGCGAGCCGGAACTGCTGCCGCCGCCCGCCGACACCCCCTTCCATCCCTCGCAAGCGCCGCAGGGCGAGGATGAGTTCACGCTGACGCTGGTGCGGGCGATGATCTCGGCGGCCAAGGCCGACGGCCATGTCGACGATGACGAACGCCAGAAGATCGCCGGCAAGCTCAGCCTAGCGGGCATCGGCACGGAAGCGGAGAAGTTCCTGATGTCGGAGCTGGAGAGCCCGCTCGACCTCGATACGCTGGTCGCCGGCGCCAAGACCGACGCGCAGAAGCTTGAGCTCTACACCGCGTCGCGCCTCACCATCGATCCCGACACGCGTGCCGAACGCGGCTATCTCGACCTGCTGGCCGGCCGGCTCGGCCTGCCTGACGCGCTGGTCGACCATGTCGAAGCGACCGTGTCGGCGGCACAGGTGCCGGCTTCAGGCAAGGCCAAGGCCGGGACGGCGCCGAACCCACGCTGGTAGGCTTCAAACGAGAGTGCGGAGTCGGACACCGTTTCGCGCTAACGTCTCGTTAACCTAGCAAGCGCATGATTCTAGCCAGTCGGATCGGCTTTTCCTCCTCCCAAGCCCGATTCAGATCAGGGGCGGTCGCCAATGACCGCCCTTTTTGTCGGGCACGCTCCCTTCGAGCAGCTTGCCATAGCTGTCATCATTTGCGATGCCACATGTTCTTCCAGCCATGATCAGGGGGGACGGCGATGACAGCCATCACTAAGAAAACCGCCATCGTCACCGGCGCCGGCACGGGCATCGGCAAGAGCGTCGCTACGGCACTGCTCAAGGCCGGCTGGAACACGGTGTTTTGCGGCCGCCGCAAGCCGGTTCTGGAAGCCGCGATCGCGGAAGCCGGGCCGACGCAGGCCAAGGCATTGGCGGTTGCCTGCGACATCAGCAAGGCCGATCAGGTCGATGACTTGTTCGAGACGGTGCTTGCGGCTTTCGGGCGCGTCGACCTGCTCTTCAACAATGCCGGCATGAGCTACAAGTCGACACCGATCGACGAGATCCCGGTCGAGGTGTGGAACGACATCGTCGGCGTCAATCTCACTGGCTCGTTCCTGTGCGCGCGTGCTGCCTTCGGCGCCATGCGCAAGCAAAAGCCGATGGGCGGCCGCATCATCAACAATGGCTCGGTGTCGGCCTATGCGCCACGGCCGGGCTCGGTGCCCTATACGGCGACCAAGCATGCCATGACGGGCCTCACCAAGACGCTGGCGCTGGACGGCAGGCCCTTTGACATCGCCTGTGGCCAGATCGACATCGGCAATGCGCTGACCGACATGGCGCAAGCCATGACGGTTGGCGTACCGCAGGCCAATGGCAGCATCGCCGCCGAAGCGGTGATGGATGTTCAGCGCGTCGCCGACGCCGTCGTCCACATGGCCAGCCTGCCGCTCGATGCCAATGTGCTGTTCATGACCGTGATGGCGACCAAGATGCCGTTCGTCGGGCGCGGGTGATTTGACCCTGGCGCCGTGATCGCACGTCAGCCTGACCGTCGTGACGCCTGATCGACCAGCCAGTCGACAAACCGGCCGATCGCCGGATTTGCCAGACCCTCCTCATGGCAGATGCAGTGATAGTTTCGTGCGGAGGGAACGCCGAGCGTCAAGGGTTGCACAAGTCGGCCCTCATCAAGGTCTCTGAAGGAAATGATGTCGTTTGTCAGAGCGACACCATGACCGTCGCGCGCGGCCTGTAGCACCATGGCAAAGTTGTCGAAATAGATATCGGACTCCACGGAATGTGGCACGCGCGCTTCCGCTAGCCAACGCCTCCACTGATCGCCGTCGTCTTCGTGGAGCAGGCGGTGTTTCAGAACGTCGCGGGGTTCTCGAATGGCGTTTAGGCCCCGCAGCAATTGCGGACTGCACACTGGTGCCGCGTAGATGCTGTGCAGCATCCGCCACCAAAATCCAGCCCAGGGTGGATTCCCATAGACGATGGCGACATCGACTTTTCGCCAGTCGATCTCCTCGAAGGCCACCGCCGTATGCATCCGCATGCGAATATCCGGGTTCGCATCGAGAAACCGAAAGATCCGGGCCGCCAGCCATGTGGTTCCGAAGACCGAAGGCACCGACACGCTGAGAGTCGCCTTGGCGGCCGTGCTGTAGGCATCGGCCGATATTTCACGGATCGATTCCGATATTTGCTGCATGGCGATGCCCACGCTCTTCTGCAACGCAGCCCCGCGCTCGGTCAGCACGAGGCGGCGACCGCGCTTCTCGAGCAGGTCGAGGCCGAGCGACAACTGCAGCGCCCGCAATTGCTGGCTGATGGCCCCCGGCGTCACATGCAGTTCGGCGGCTGCGGCAGCGATGTTGCCCAACCGCGAAACGCTCTCGAAAGCACGAAGCGAATGAAGGGATGGCAGGCTCATTTCGACCTTAATAGTTTAGAAAAACTGCTCATATTTTACTCTAAAGATTTAGCTTGTTTGAAAAAAACTAGCAACATAACGTCCCCGCGCTGCCATCCGGCCGTCACAAGAACAAAAGGGGACCTCGAAATGTTTCATGCGCCGATCTCTGCCGCAGCCAAATTTGCGCTTGGCGGAACGATCCTCATTGCTCTTTCAATCACCATGCCAGCGGCACGGGCCACGGATTCTAATCTGGTCCGGAACGGCGTGCTGAATGTCTGCACCGGTGGTGATTTCCCGCCCATGCAATATTACCAGAATCCGGGTGACGAGAAGCTTGTCGGTTTCGAAGTCGATGTCGTCGATGCGATCGCCAAGCAGTGGAACGCCACCACCAAATATGTCGTTGGCGATTTCAAGGGGCTGTTGCCGTCGCTCGGCGCCGAGCGCTGCGATCTGGTCGCTTCCGGCATCCTGGTCACCGCCGAGCGCCTCAAGGCCTATGATGCGGTTCCCTACTTCATCTCCAATGTCGTTATGGTGACGGCTGTCGCCGATGAGGCAACCAAGACCCCGCAGGATTTGAGCGGCAAGGTGCTGGCGATCGAGGCCGGTACTAATTACGAAAAGACAGCCGCCGATCTGAACGCCGAATTGACGAAGGCCGGCAAGGCGCCAGCCGAAATACAGACCTACCCCTCTGCTTCTGGCGTCATCCAGCAGATCCTGGTCGGGCGAGCCGCTGCAACAATCACCCAGGACACGACGGCAGCATTTCGCATGCAGCAGATGCCGGGCCAGCTGCAAATTCCGTACAACTATGGCGGCGGTGAAACCTACGGAATCTACCTGAGAAAAAGCAGCGATGATCGCCAGCAACTGGTCAAGGCGATCGAGGCGATGCAGGCGAGCGGCGAGATGACGACGCTGCTGAAGAAGTGGAACCTCCCCGCGACTGCCACCGACGTCAAGCACGCGACCAATTGAGGGAAGGGCTGCCGTGTTCGACAACAAGCTCTTCCTGACGGCATTGTTCGGCTGGCCCCTCGCCAAGGGGGCCTTGCTGACCTTGATGCTTTCGGTTCTCGTGATGTCCGTTGCCCTGGCGATATCGCTGGCAACGGCGGCGTTGGCGACGTCGAAGCGGCGCTGGGTGCGTTTCTTGATTGCCGCCTTTGTCTGGCTTTTTCGCGGGGCGCCGGCGCTGCTCGTCCTACTGTTCGTGTGGAACGGGCTGCCGCAAATCTCGACGGTCTTCCGATCGAGCTGGTTCACGCCGTTCCTCGCGGCGTTTCTTGCCTTGACGCTGATCCAGATTGCCTACCTGACCGAGATCCTTCGCAGTTCATACGCATCCATAGGCAAGGGACAATCGGAAGGGGCGGCGGCTCTTGGACTGCACCGAGGCCAGATATTCTTCCTGATCGTCTTGCCTCAGGCGCTTCGCGTCGCGCTGCCGTCCCTGGTCAACGAGTTCATTTCGTTGCTGAAGGCGACCTCGCTGGCGACGGTGATCTCCTTGAAGGAACTCATGACCGTCACCCAGTTCGCCATCGCTACCAGCTTTCGCTTCCTGGAATGGTATGGCGCTGCACTGATCTACTACATGTCGATGGTTTCGGTTCTGACCGTCTTCCAGATGAAGATCGAGCGGATGCTTGCGCGGGGACATCGTTGATGTCGTTCACTGCCGCCGGCGAGATGCAGCGTGCTTCCGACTGGTTTTCACGCGAAGCTCTGGGGCAAGGCATTACGCGGATATGGGAGCCGCACGTCCATCCCTATTTCAGAAGCAATGTCTTTCATGTTCGCGGGCGCGATGTCGATCTCGTCATCGACGGCGGGATGGGTCTCGTGCCCCTCAGGCCGGTTCTGGACCTCATGCCTGGCAAGCCGGTTGTAGCCGTTGCAACGCACATCCATGTCGATCACGTCGGGGCATTGAGCGAGTTCGAGGCGAGAGTCGGCCATCGCGACGAGTCAGCGCTTTTCGAAGCCATGGCGGATGAGCACACATTGGCTCATCTCTTCCGCGAGCAGCCGGATGCGGTAAGCAGGTCGCCGTATCGGGCATGGTCGCCCAAGTGTTTCCAGATCAGACCAGCGCCATTGTCCCGAATTGTGGATGAAGGCAGCATCATAGAGACAGGCGACAGGTCGTTTCTGGTCCTTCACCTCCCGGGTCATTCGCCGGGGTCGCTCGGGCTTCTTGATGAACGCAACGGCGACTTCCTGGCCGGCGATGCGATCTATCGCGGGCGATTGGTCGACGATCTTCCGGGTTCGGACGTGCAGGCCTATCGGAAAACCATGCAACGGCTTCTGGAAATAGAATTCAGCCGGGCATATTGCGGGCACGGCGAGATGATCGATCAGAACGAACTGCGAGCGATTGCAACAACCTATCTGGACAGCTGAGCGTCACCTCGCCAGGAACACTTCGATCCGCTCCAGCGCGCGCAAAATGTTCTCTTCGGAGTTGGCGTAGGACAGCCTGATGTAGCCTTCGCCAAGAATGCCGAAATCGGGGCCGCCGATCAGCGCCACGCCGGCATCTTCGAGTAGCGCCGAGGCAAGTTTTTTTGCTTTCCAGCCAGTCTTCGAGACATTGGGGAAGGCATAGAAGGCGCCCTTCGGCGTGATGCAGGAAACGCCGGGCAGCGCATTCAGCCCCTCGACCACGACCTTCCTGCGGTTGTCGAAGGCGCGCATCATCTTGTCGACGTCGTCCTGCGGGCCGTCGATGGCCGTGATGCCGGCATACTGGCTCGGCGCGTTGACGCAGGACCAGCAATTGACCGCCAGCTTGCGCACCTTGTCGTAGAGATGGGCGCCCTTGTCGCCGTTCGGCCAGATCGACCAGCCCATGCGCCAGCCGGTCATCGCCCAGGTCTTCGACCAGCCGTTGAGCACGATCAGCCGGTCGCGGATTTCCGGGAAGGTGAGCAACGAGCAATGCGTCTCGCCATCATAGGTCATGACGTCATAGATCTCGTCGGAGAGGATGGCGACATGCGGGTGCGCCTCGAGCCCCTTGACCAGCTTCTCGATCTCGACCCGCGGCGTGACGCCGCCGGTCGGGTTGGCCGGCGAGTTGAGGATCAGGAGTCTGGTCCTGGGCGTGACCAGCGCCAGCGTTTCCTCGGCTGAAAAGGCAAAGCCGTTCTCCTCGCGGATCGGCACCGGAATGGGCGCCGCACCGGTGAATTCGATCATTGAGCGATAGATCGGAAAGCCGGGATCGGGATAAAGGATCTCAGTGCCCGGTTCGCCAAACATCAGGATCGCGGCGAACATGGTCGGCTTGCCGCCGGGCAGGATCATCACATTCTCCGGGGAGACCTCGATGCCGGTGGTGGTCAGCGTGCGCCGCACCACCGCCTCGCGCGTCGCCAGCAGGCCGTTGGCCGGCGTGTAGCCATGATGGCCGTCGCGCAGCGCCTTGATCGCCGCTTCGACAATGTGCTGCGGCGTCTTGAAGTCGGGCTGGCCGATGCCGAGATTGACGATATCGCGGCCTTGGTGCGCCAATGCTGTCGCCCGCGCCAGCACCGCAAAAGCATTTTCCTCGCCGAGACGGTCGAAGGCCGAAATCGTGTGGAGCATTTTTCCCGTCCGTGTGGTTCTTTCCCTAGGCGTGCGTTTTTGTGAGCGTCCGCTCGCAAATGTCAAACGGATTGGAGTCTTGCGTGTCGGAAAATCTCAAGAATTGGCAGCCTCGCCCGCGTCCCGAACGCAAGGTCATCGACGGCCGCTATGCCAGGCTCGAGCCGTTGAGCGCCGCAAAGCATGGCGACGGCCTGTACGAGGCGTCGTCGGTGGCCGATATAGGCGGCCGCTTCGCGTGGCTGCCCGACTATCCGCCGCAGACCCGCGCCGACTTCCAGCCATGGCTGGACAGAGTGGAAGCGAGCGAGGACCCGCTGTTCTTCACCGTCATCGACAAGGCCAGCGGCAAGGTCGCCGGGCGCCAGACGCTGATGCGCATCGATGCCGCCTGTGGCGTCATCGAGATCGGCAACATCTATTGGGGCCCGCTGATTTCGCGCAAGCCGGCGGCGACCGAAGCGCAATTCCTGTTCATGAAATACATCTTCGACGACCTCGGCTATCGCCGCTACGAATGGAAATGCAACAACCGCAACGAGCCGTCGAAGCGCGCTGCCGAGCGTTTCGGCTTCAAGTTCGAGGGCATTTTCCGCCAGCATCTTGTGGTCAAGGGTGAAAACCGCGATACGGCGTGGTATTCGATCATCGACAAGGAATGGCCAGCGTTGCGCATTGCCTATGAGGCATGGCTCGATCCGGCCAATTTCGATGGTGACGGTGGGCAGAAGCGACGGCTCGAGGATTTCCGCGCCGAGTTTGGCGCCTAACCATGATCCTGAAAAGTGGAAACCGGTTTTCGGACAAGATCATGGTCAAACAAGAAGATAGAGCCTCCATCCCGATCTTATCGGGATGGATCAGGCTCTAGCGGGAGTTGGATGATGGCGCATAGCCACGACCATGGTGCGCAAGGGCATGACCACAGCCATGGCGCCGGTCATGTGCACGGCTCGACCGACAAGAAACGCGCGCTGATTGCGGCGTGCCTGACCGCCGGCTTCATGGTCGCGGAAGCGCTTGGCGGCCTGCTCACGGGCTCGCTGGCACTGCTGGCGGATGCCGGCCACATGCTCGCCGATGCGATCGCGCTCGGCCTCGCCTGGTATGCGTTTCATCTGGCGGGACGGCCGGCGACAGTCCGTCTCACCTACGGTTTCGGCCGGGTCAAAACCCTGGTGGCCTACACCAACGGCATCGCCATCTTCGCCATTGCGCTGTGGATCGTCTACGAGGCCTGGGGGCGCCTGCTGACGCCGGCGCCGGTGCTCGGCGGGCCGATGCTGGTGGTTGCGATCCTCGGCTTGCTGGTCAACATCGGCTCGTTCTTCGTGCTGCATGGCGGCGACCGCGACAGCCTGAACATGCGCGGCGCCATCCTGCATGTGCTCGGCGATCTGCTCGGCTCGGCGGCAGCCATTGTCGCGGCGCTGGTCATCCTGGCAACCGGCTGGACGCCGATCGATCCGATCCTGTCGGTGCTGGTCTCGCTGCTGATCCTGTCCACGGCCTGGTCGCTGATGCGCGAGGCCGCCCATGTCCTGCTCGAAGGCGTGCCGGCCAGCCTCGATCGCGACCTGATCGCCAAGGATATCGAGGCGAAGGTCAAGGGCGTGCGCGAGGTGCATCACATGCATGTCTGGTCGCTCGACGGTTCCAGCAACATGGCGACATTGCATGCCTGTCTCAACGACGGCGTCGATGCGCACATGGCGGTCAGCGCCATCAAGAAACGGCTTGCCGCCGAGCATGGCATCAGTCATGCCACCGTCGAACCGGAATTCGGCCACTGCGCCGACGACCAGCATGACAACGACCATGATCATGCGCATGGTACGGTGCCGCATCATGGCCATTATCACTGACGCAGGGAATCCCATGACATTGGCAACGAGACTGAATTCCCGCCGCATCGGGCGCGCGTAGTGGATCGCGACACGCGCAATGCGCTTATCGCTGCGGCGTGGATCATGCTGCTGTTTGGCCTCGCCGCCTATTGGCTGCCAACGGTGATGCTGGCCGTTGGCAGCGTCTCCACCGTCCTGGCCGGCATCGTCGCGGCCATCTTCCTGGTGGCGTTCTTCGCCGTGTTCTGGCTGCGCGCCCGCAGCCAACGCAAAAAGGGTCTTTGACAATGCGCATTCTGATCACCGGCGCGGCAGGCATGGTCGGCCGCAAACTCATCACCCGGCTGGCAAAGGACGGTACGCTCAACGGCCGCAAGATCACCGCGCTCGACCTGCACGATATCGTGCCGCCGCAGGCGCCGGCGATGGACGGCGTGGCCGTTTCCATCCATACCGGCGATCTCGCGGCACCCGGTGCTACGGCAAGCCTGGTCGCGTCGCGTCCCGATATCGTCTTCCATCTCGCCGGCATCGTGTCGGGCGAAGCGGAAACCAATTTCGATCTCGGCTACCGCGTCAATCTCGACGGCACGAGGGCGCTGTTCGACGCGATCCGGCTGGCGCAATTTGCGCCGCGTGTCGTCTTCACCTCATCCATCGCGGTGTTCGGCGCGCCGTTCCCTGATGTAATCCCGGACGAGTTCCATCCGACGCCGTTGACCTCCTATGGCACGCAAAAGCAGATGAGCGAAGCGCTGCTGGCAGATTACTCCAGGCGCGGCTTCTTCGACGGCATCGGCATCAGGCTGCCGACCATCTGTGTGCGGCCAGGCAAGTCCAACAAGGCGGCTTCCAGCTTCTTCTCCGGCATCATCCGCGAGCCGTTGAGCGGCCAGGAGGCGATCCTGCCGGTGCCGCGCTCGGTGGTCCACACCCATGCCAGCCCGCGCTCGGCGGTGGGTTTTCTGATCCATGCCGCGGGGATCGACGGCAATGCCGTCGGGCCACGCCGCAACCTAACGATGCCCGGCGTAGCCGTCTCCGTCGGCGAGCAGATCGAGGCTCTGGAGCGCATTGCCGGCGCCGCGGTGGTGAAGCTGATCCGCGAGGAGCCCGACGCGACGATCTGGGCGATCGTCAAGGGCTGGCCGACGCGCTTCGAGGCGCGGCGCTCAAGGGACCTTGGCTTCAGCGCCGAGAGGAACTTCGATGACATCATCCGCGCCCATATCGAGGACGAGCTGGGCGGCAAGATAAGTTAAAGCACTGTACCGGTCGCCAGACTCGCCGACAAAAGCAGCAGTCCGAACAGGAAGACGAAGGCGGCGCCGCCAATCTCGACGATCGAGTGGATGCGGTTGCCCATTCGGCCGTCGCCGGCGAAATACACCGCCCAGTTCTTGGCCGTCACCGCAATCGTCGCCAGAGCCGAAACGGTGATCGCGGTGCCGAGCGACATCGCCAGCACTGACAGTATGCCGCCGAACCACAGTCCGTTGAGCAGAGCAAAGCTCAGCACGATCAGCGCGCCGGAGCAGGGGCGGATGCCGACGGCGGCCACCGCCGACCAGGCGGTGCGCCAGTCGAAGCGGTCGCCGGAAAGCAGCGCCGGGTCGGGCGCGTGCGAATGCCCACAGGTGTCGCAGACCTCACCCGCCGCATGGGCGTGGCCATGATCGTGATGATCGTGCCCGCCATGATCGTGATCATGCGCGCCGTGATCGTGCGCGTGAGAATGATCGTGTGACGCATGGTCGTGATCGTCATGTGCGTGAAGTGCGTGGGAATGCGTCGAGTGCGCATGTGCGGAATGCGCGTGGCCGGTATGCGAATGACCGGCGGAATGGCCGGCATGGGCGGCCGAGAGGCTGTAGGCGGGACTGGCGCCGAACAGGCGCAGGATGGCGGGGCCGGCCTTGCGCCACAAAAGCCAGGCGCCGAACAGGGTGACGAAAACATAGCTCATGATTTCGAGGAACCATGCCGCGTCGGTCATCGACACGGTGGTGCCGCGCAGGATGAAGTAGGCGAGCAGCATGACCGCGATCGCGGTCAGTCCCTGCAAAAGTGCGGAGACGAAGGACAGCATGATGCCGCGCCGCAGCGCCACTTCGTTGGCCACCATATAGGACGAGATCACAGCCTTGCCGTGACCGGGGCCGGCGGCGTGAAAAATGCCATAGGCGAAAGACAGCCCGATGAGCAGCCACAGCTTGCTGCCGTCCTGGCGCATCGCCTTCATCGCGGTTGCCAGCGCACGGTAGAATTCTTGCTGGCGCAGATTGATCCACATCAGGATGTGAGCGAACGGTCCGGTGGCGGTGGGGGCCATGCCGTCATTGGTGCCGATGCCGAGCGAGCTCTGGGCATGGGCGGAGCCGAGGAAGTGCGTCATCACGACGGTGACGGCCAAAAGGGCGAGTGCCAAACGCAGGGACGGTTTCGTCACCGGATTATCCTTCTGGCTGACAGTTCAGCTCGAGCTTGGTGGCAAAGATCTTGCTCATGTCGGTGCCTGTCGGATCGTTGAAGAAGGCTTCCGTCAGGGTCTTCTGGTTTTCCTTGATCGCCTCGTCCGGGTCGGGCCGGATGACGCTCTTGGTGCAATTCGAGGGCAGGCCTTCGACCGTGATGTTGCTGTCTTCGGTGAAATCGATCGCGGTGTAGAAGGTCGGGTCGTAGACGCCGAAATCGATCTTGCCGGCGAGCTTGATCGGCTCTTTCGGTTCGGATTCGAACAGGATGATCAGCTGGTCGTTGTCGAAATTAGCCATCAGATGGGGCGGTGGCGTCATCGCCACGTCCTTGCCGTCGACGGTGACGAGCTGGAAATAGTTGAACTCGGCCAGCGAGGCATGGACGGTGTCGGCGACATCCTTCAGCTCCTTGTCGTCAAGCTTCAGGTCGGAATTCTTGTCGAACTCCATCATCACTGTACTGGAAAACAGATCGTCGAAGCGCCAGAGATGGCGCAGCGCTTTCACACTTTGGTGATCCTCGCTCAAAATGACGTCGAGACGCGCCTCGGCGAAGACGTGCGGATGCACCTCGGCCGGTTCGACCGCGGCAAAGGTCGCCGCCATGGCCGAAGCCATCATGATAGCTTGCCGTTTGAGGTGCATTCCCGGTCGCGATTCCATCGACTTCAGAGGGTTTGGAGAGTTACCAGAAACGGGGCGAAATTGGGACCGCATCGCGGTCGGACAGGTCATGCCGCTTCGCGCGTCTTGAACCATTGCACCAGGAAATCGACAAAAACGCGCACCTTCGCCGGCAGATAGCGGCGGTGCGGATAGACGGCGAAAATGCCGGCCCCCGACAGGATGCGATCATCCAGCGCCGTCACCAGTCGGCCGCTCTCGAGGTCGGGCGCGGCGATGAAATCCGGCAATATGGTGAAGCCCAGCCCCGACACGGCGGCGGCTCTTGCCGCCATCGGACTGTTGACCTCGATCGGACCTGACACCGAAACGCTCACCGCATCGCCATTGTCGCCCTTGAACGGCCAGTTGGTCAGCGAGCGGCCATTGGTGTCGACGATGCAAGGCACACGGGCAAGATCCTGCGGCCGCAACGGCATGCCGTGCTTGGCAATCAGTTCGGGAGATGCGCACAGGCGCACCGAAAACGGCGCCAGGCGCCTGGCGATCAGCGAGGAGTTTTCCAGCCGCGAGATGCGCACTGCGAGATCGAAACCCTCCTCGACCAGATCGACGAAGCGGTCGTCGAGATGGATGTCGAGCACAATGTCGGGATGCTGCTTGGCGAAGTCGATCAGCGACTGGCCGATCGGCGCGTCGGCAAAAGTGCGCGGCGCCGAGAGCTTGATTCGGCCGCGCACGTCGCCGGAGGATTCGCGCACCGCATCGGCGAGGCTGTCGACCTCGCGCACAATCTCGGAGGCGCGGCGAAAATAGGTGTGGCCGGCTTCGGTCATCGAGAACTGTCTTGTGGTGCGGTTGAGCAGAAGCGCGCCGAGCTCATCCTCCAGTTCGCGCACATATTTCGACAGCAGCGCCTTGGAGCGACCGATCTTGCGTGCGGCGGCCGAAAAGCCTTCGGCCTCGACCACGTCGATGAAGGCGCGCATGCGGGTCAGTGTGTCCATTGTCAGGCCTTTCGTGCGGCGTCGAGAATCCTACGGCCGAGCCGTATCAGGGCGACGTCGCTGCCGGAAGGGCCGAGCAGCGAAAGGCCGAAGGGTGCGCCATCGACCTGGCCGAGCGGCAGCGTGATCTGCGGGAAGCCCGACAGGCCGGAAAGACACAAGAGATGCAGAGCCTTTTCGCGGTACGCTTGCAGTTGTTCCGGTGTGCTCCTGACGAGTGGCGCCGGGCCTGGAACCGTCGGCATGACCAGAAACCCGTAGCTGCCAAGCAAGCGGTCGAGCTCGGCGCGGAAGGTCAGCCGGCGCGCCGCCTCGGCCTGCGCCGTCTTGATGTCGACCGCCCGGCCGAAGCCGAAGCGTTCCTCGACGCCGGGCCCGAGCTGGCGGTTGCCGCCGGCGATCCAGTCGCCATGCTCGCGCCAGGCCTCGAAGGCCTGCAGCCGGCGGAAGCACCAGTAGAGCTCGTCAGGGAAGGACGCGAACGAGTATTCCACCGGCGTCGGCTCGCCGATGACGGTGGCGGCCAATGCCTTCATCCTGGCATATTCGGCCGCCTCGGAGGGGCCGGCCACGAAAGCGTCCAGCCAGCCAATCGAGAGCGGACGGTTGAGCGGCTGCTGGTGCGGATCGCGGCCGAGCAGCAGCTTGCCGACCGTCTCGTAGGTCTCGATGTCGTCCGCGAACCAGCCGAATGTGTCGAAGCTCGGCGCCAGCTTCATGGCGCCCTCGAGCGAAATGCGGCCATGCGTGGTGCGCAGGCCGATCAGCCCGCAGAAGCTCGCCGGCGCGCGGATAGAGCCGCCTGTGTCGGAGCCGACGGCGATATCGGCAAGCCCGCCAGCGACTGCTGCCGCCGATCCCGACGAGGAGCCGCCGGTAACGCGATCAGGCGCCGCCGGGTTCACCGGAAAAGGAAAATGCGCGTTCTGGCCCATCAGCGAGAAGGCAAGCTCGTCGGTCTGCGTCTTGCCGACGAATCGTGCGCCGGCGTCGAGGATCATCTGCACGGCCGCGGCGGTACCGGAGGCGGCGTGGCCTTCGACGGACTTGCTCGGATTGCCGCAGCCGGTGCGGTAGCCGGCAACGTCATAGATGTCCTTGACGGCGAGCCTCAGCCCCGCAAGCGGGCCCAGTTCCGCATTCGCCACCGGCATCCGGCGCAGGTCGAGAAAGGCGTTGAGCGGGCCGTGCGTTCCTGTCATCGTTCGCTATCCGGATACGGTTGCCGCAGCATTGTTCGATGCCAGAAATTTTACAACCTGGGATACGATTTTTATTGATTGTGAAATCTTTCGACCCTATATCGCGCTTGCCCAAAGTCGCACGTGCCTGTGGGTGTCCGCCGATCCTCAAATGGTGAGGGATATCGGTAAGGTAACTGGAGCCAACCCCTCCAGTCGGTTTAGCGGCCAACCGCAAGACCGAGGACACCTTGAAGCAACGACGGTGCGGGCCTTTCTGGTGTTCTGCCGGTCGTCCAAAGACCGGGGTTACTGAAGAGGCACACCTTCATTGCCGGCAGTGCGGACGGGTCTCCCATCCAAGCCAAGGCAGACAAAGCGAACCGAGGCCGGGCAAGGCCAAGGTTCACCGCCGCGAGACGGCGCTTCATGGTTCCGGGGTCTCCACCGGCTGGTTCCATGGATTTCCGTCCCGCCTTTGTCCACCGCGTGTTCGCGAGGCTGACAGCCCGCGTCCCGCAGCCTTATTGCGCGCCGCAAGGCGCTGATGGAGAGACCCCGATGGCTACCCAGCGCATCCTTGACTTCCTCGCCACCCGACGTCCGTCCGGCCCCTGCCTCGTCGTCGACCTCGATGTCGTGCGCGACAATTTCCGCGCCTTCGAGAAGGCGCTTCCCGATTCCAGGATCTACTATGCGGTGAAAGCAAACCCGGCGCCGGAAATCCT
Organism: Mesorhizobium sp. P2_E10; assembly: GCF_056404235.1. Lineage (NCBI taxonomy): Bacteria > Pseudomonadati > Pseudomonadota > Alphaproteobacteria > Hyphomicrobiales > Phyllobacteriaceae > Mesorhizobium > Mesorhizobium sp. P2_E10. Next base: position 4,843 of record NZ_JBFUEK010000011.1, on the reverse strand, counting down.
GCGCCTGCTTGCTGCGATGGGCTCGTCCTTCGACACCGCTTCCGTTGCCGAAGTCGAGATGGCGATGGACGCTGGTGCGCCGGCGGACCGCATCTCCTTCGGCAACACCATCAAGAAGGAGCGCGACATCGCACGCGCCTACCAGCTCGGCATTCGGCTGTTTGCGGTCGACTGCGTCGAGGAGGTCGACAAGATCGCCCGCGTCGCTCCAGGTGCCCGCGTGTTCTGCCGCGTTTTGACCGACGGCGAGGGCGCTGAATGGCCGCTGTCGCGCAAGTTCGGCTGCGTGCCTGACATGGCCGTCGACGTGCTGCGCCATGCCAAGGGGCTCGGCCTCGACGCCTATGGCGTGTCGTTCCATGTCGGCTCGCAGCAGACCGACCTGACGGCCTGGGACCGTGCGCTGGGCGACGCCAAGAAGGTGTTCGCGACGCTCGCCGACGAAGGCATCGTCTTGAAGATGGTCAATATGGGCGGCGGTTTCCCGACCCGTTACCTGAAGGACGTGCCGGTGGCACAGGCCTATGGCCAGGCGATCTTCTCGGCGCTGCGCAAGCATTTCGGCAATGCGCTTCCCGAGACCATTATCGAGCCGGGCCGCGGCATGGTCGGCAATGCCGGCGTCATCAAGTCGGAAGTCGTGCTGATCTCGAAGAAGGCCGCCAACGACAATGTGCGCTGGGTGTTCCTCGACATCGGCAAGTTCGGCGGTCTCGCCGAGACGATGGACGAGGCGATCCGCTACCCGCTCGTCACCGCGCATGACGGCACCGAGACCGCACCCTGCGTGCTCGCCGGCCCGACCTGCGATTCGGCCGACGTGATGTACGAGAAGACGCCGTACCCGCTGCCCCTGTCGCTGACCATCGGCGACGAGGTGCTGATCGAGGGCACCGGCGCCTACACGACGACCTACGCCTCGGTCGCCTTCAACGGCTTCGAGCCTCTCCGATCCTACGTGATCTGACGGCTCGATAGAGCCGGTCAGATCATCCCAGGTGGGCGACTGTCGCCCATCCGGGCTCGCCTGTGGAACAGTCTCCGCTCGTGAAGGATCGCGGAAATGGACATTGCAAATTCTATCGTTGACGGCGCGGCGCGCGGAATCTCCCCCCTCGAGGGGGAGATGGCCGCGAAGCGGCCAGAGGGGGTCGCCGCGCGTGAAGCGCCGGCCCTACACGGCCCAAGTGAGGTCGCGGCAGTCGAACCGACCCCCTCTGTCGCCTTTGGCGACATCTCCCCCTCGAGGGGGGAGATTGCCTGCGCCCTCATCACCGCCGAAACCCCTGCCGATGTCGCGGCGCGCGAGGCGCTGCTCGATCGTGCCATGGGTCCGAAGCGTCGCAAGAAATCGTCGGAGAAGCTGCGGCGCGGCCGCCGGCCGTCCGAAGGTCTGGCCTTTGTCGCGCGCGATGCGGCGGGCGCGGTTATCGGCACCGTGCGGCTGTGGGATGTGCGGCTGGGCGACGGCGGTCCGGCAGCGCTTCTGCTTGGCCCGCTCGCCGTCGATCCGGCGCTGAAGGACGCAGGCATCGGCTCGGCGCTGATGCGTCATGCGGTGACTGAAGCCGCGCGCCTCGGCCACGCGGCGATCCTGCTTGTCGGCGATGCGCCGTATTATGGGCGGTTCGGCTTCTCGGCGGCAAAGACCGGCTCGCTCGCCATGCCCGGACCTTACGAACGGCACCGCCTGCTGGCGCTGGAACTGGCGGACGGCGCGCTCGACGGCGCGCGGGGCACGCTGAAAGCGGCGGGGCGCAGGCTGAAGGCGCAGAGACTGTCGCTGGCCGCCTGATCGCCCGAAAACAAAACGCCGCCGGTCCTTTGCATTTCAGGGCGGGCGGCGTCTTATTCTATCCGTACGGGTCAGCCGAGCAGCTGGCTCAGCGCCATGGCGACCGTCATGTCGCCTTCGACCTTTATCTTGCCGGACATGAACGCCATGGTCGGGTTGAGGTCGCCGGCGATCAGCGAATCCAGATCGTCGAGTGAAAGCTTCACGGTGCAGTCGGTCGGTGCATCGGTGTTCGAAACGGTCGCACCGTCGATGACGATGACGCCGTCGCTGCCGGTGTCGAACTTCACCGAATGCTCGAACCCGGCGCTCGCCACGCGCGACCTCATCCTGTCGGCAATCTCCTGAACGCTCATGGCTGTTCTCCTCGTCTCGTTGCTTTTGATGCGCATTGGCACTTTGCGATCATGATCGCTGGCGCATATAGCTTCGGGTTGACGTTTACGTCAACGCAGTTTGCCTGCGTCATTTTTCCGATGACGGACGGAGCAAGCCATCGGCTTTGTCACGTTGATGATTTGCAGAGCCCCTCGGGCAGGGCCAATCCGCCTGTTGGCAGATCAATGTTCCGCGGCAGGCTTGGGCGTTTCCGCCTCCGGCGTGGCCGGGTCCTTGCGGCGGCGCATGGCGTTGTCGCGGATCTCGTCCTTGGTCAGGAAGTTGACCTGGTCGATCAGCACTTCATGCACCAGTTCGGCACCGACTCTGGCGTTGATGGTGTCGCGGATGGCGGCGCGGAAGGCGTCGAGGTCGATCGTCTCCTTCTTGGTGAAGTCGATCTGCGGGTTGGAATAGAGATAGGAATACACCTGATCGGTCATCAGCGCTTCGGCCGGTATCGACAGCTTCTTTATCTCGGCGGGTTCGACCGTGTAGACGAGCTTGGTCAGGAAATAGCCGTCGATCTTGGAATCGCGGATCAGCGGCACCGAGATCATGTCGGTCTTGACGTAGTCGAGACCGCCCAGCATCGGCTTGGGTGTCTGGCCGACGCCGGCCTCGCCGGCCGCCTGGAACGAATAGAACACGGCGCCGAGCGTGGCGGCGCAGATCCAGATCGCGGCGGCGATGAATTTGATCACCGGGGAGTCCCCGTTCTGCCCGGGCCGGTTCTTTTCATGCTCGTGCCCAGCCGAATTCGCCGGCCGAATAGGTGCCGTCGGCTTCGGCGCGCTGGATGGCGTTCTTCAACAGATTGGCGACCTCGTTGACGGCGTTGAGGTGCGCCAGGATCGCCGCCTCGTTCTTCGCTAGCTTCTGGCGCAGCCGCGTCAGGCCCTCGCGGTGCTGTTCGAGGAATTCGGCTTCGCTGCCGCCCTTCATGGCCCGCGTCAGCTCATAGAGATAGCGACTTTTGCGGGCGTTCGATGCCTTCAGGTCATAACTGGTGTCGCTGCGGATACCTGCCGTCTCTTCCTCGACCGCTTCCTCGATGCGGCCGATGATGGCGGCCAAATTGCCCGGCCGTGCGAACGGGATCGGCGCTTCGGTCGTGCGCGCCGGCAGGTTGGAAGAGAATTCCGAATAATCGGCCATGATAATCCTGGTCTAGATTTTGATGTCGGTTTTGATGGTCGTCTCGTCGCCGGTCATCGACCGCGCGACCTTGCGCTGCAGTTCCTGGACCAGCGAGGTGGACAGCCGGGCCTGCTGGTCGATCTCGGTCTTCTCAGGCCCGCCCGAAACCGGCCCGACCGGCACGGTGCGCTTGCCGTCCTTGTAGTGGTCGGCCAGGATCGACTTGGCGATGCCGATGCCACCGCGATCGGCCATGACGTCGGCCAGCCTCTCGGCAAGCTGCGATTTCCACATGTCGCCGGCCAGGCCCTTGCCATAGACGCCTTCGGTGTCCTTGGGCAGCATGTTCTGGATGAAGGTCTGCAGCACCATCGCCTCGAACTTCTTGAACTTCTTGGCCGGGTCGGCGTTCGCCGCGGCCTTGTCAGCCGTGGCGCGTGACAGGATCGAGCCGGCATCGATCGAAGCGGTGGTGTCGACCGAAAAGGTCCCGGCCACGCCGCCGGCACGCTTGGTCAGCGCGGCGCGAGCCGCCTCGATGTCGGCGGGGTCGACGGCTCGGGCTACATCCATAACGATGTCGCTGGGTGGAGAAATCGCCAAGAAAGTCCGCCTTTTGCCGGTTTTCCGTGGCTGGACCATGCCTCAACAAGCTTGTGGCAGGCTTGCGGGGGAGGGGGGAGGCGGGTGCAGGCGGATGCTCGAGCCGCTTCTCGAGTCCAAGTGACAGGCATTTGTCGCGCGTATAGGCTGCCCGCACGACAATCATCGAGGGAGCCATCGAGGTGAACGCAGACAGCCCAAGCTCGCCAAGGCCGCTCGCGGAGATCGCCAGCTATCACGCCCATATCTACTATGGCGGAGCGGCCGAGCGACAGCACGCCGAATGGCTGCGCCTGCGCATCGGCGAACGTTTTCGCGTGCGCCTCGGCAATTGGCGCGACGAGCCGGTCGGCCCGCATGAGCAGGCCATGTACCAGGTCTCGTTCGCGAACGACATTTTCGCATCGCTGGTTCCGTGGCTGATGCTGAACCACGGTGGCTTGAGCATCCTCATCCACCCCAACACCACCAACCCCAAACGCGACCATCTGGTGGACCCGATCTGGATAGGCCGCCCGCTGGGCGTGCACGGCGAGGTGCTTGGCGAGGAGGATGAGGCGGAGGGCGCGCTGGAGGTGAATACGGAACCGACGCTGGGGGCGTGAGGGGCGGCGGCGAGATCGGGTCTCGGCCTCGGAAATCGCATTCGCCTGCAGTTTAGCTCAAAGCGGGCATGACTGGCCGCTTTGCGCCTCATGCACGAACCCGCTTCGCGGGAGTGTCGCCTGTTCTGAGATGGCGCGGTATTCATAGGCCTTGAGCGGGTAGAGACCGCGATCCGACCATGGAGTTCCCTTCAACGAGAGGAACTTGCCATGGCTACCCTGTCGACCGATGCTCCGATCACGCCGCTTCGCCAGCGCATGCAGCAGGACATGCTGATGCGGGGCCTGGGACCGCATACGCAGCAGGACTACGTTCGTCATG
>NZ_JBFUEK010000010.1:0-149713 GCF_056404235.1 Mesorhizobium sp. P2_E10 | reverse complement strand
GCGCCACACAGGCTTGCCGCGATCATCATCACGATCARGTCGCCAAGCCGGTGCGTGGCGTTGGCTGCGCGTGGATCTGGCACCGCGCCGAAATAGCTCTCAAGGCTGGAAATGGCAGTCGCTCCTTCGCTAAGACTGCCTTCCCAAAGAATCCCTTCTCAAACCAACTTCAAGCCCAAAATCCCCATATGCGATTCCCCTGCCCTCAAGGGGGAGATGGCAGCTCCGCCGCCGCGCCATCATCGCCCCGCAAAAATCCCCTTGACCTCAACTTACCTTGAGCTTGCAAACCATCTCCGAGCCTCCTGACCAACAAACCTTCCAAATCGGAGATGAATGAAATGAGTACCAAAAATCACCACAATGGCAGCGTGTTTCGGGTCGACAAGTTTGTCGTCCCGGCCGCTGCCCGCGAAGAGATCCTCACCAAGGTCAGGACGACGCATGAATTGCTGCGCCGGCAGCAGGGCTTCGTCCAGGATTTCCTGCTCGAGCAGTTCTCGGGTCCCGGCGAGTTCAACCTCGTCACCATCGTCGAATGGGAAAGCCAGGCCGCCGTCGACAAGGTCGTGCCGATCGTCAAGGCTGCGCATGAGCGCATCGCCTTCAACCCGCAGGAGACGATCGCCCGGCTCGGTGTCCGGGCCGACATCGCCAACTATCAGCGCTTGCCCGAGCTGTAGGACGGCCAGCCGGCCCCTTGTGCCGGCGCCTCGGCGCTGACCACCTGGCCGGTGCGGGCATCGCTGATCATATGTTCGAAGCCGCGCCACTCCGCGGCGACGATGAAGAGCGTCTTGCCGTCCGGACCGCCGAGCATGCAGGCAAAGCAGCCGCGATCGACGTCGACGCTTTGCAGCACGTCGCCGCCTTCGCGCACCCGCACGCAATGCCGGTTGGGCACGTCGGCATACCAGACGGCGCCCTCGGCATCGATGCAGATGCCGTCGGGAAAGCCGTTGCCGAGATCGGCCCAGACCCGCCGGTTGGCAAGGCTGCCATCGGCGCCGATGTCGAAAGCGGTCAGCCGGTTGGCGTGCGATTCGGCAACGATCAGCGTCCTGTTGTCCGGTGTCACCGCCATGCCGTTCGCAAAGGCGATGTTCTCCGCCACCTGGCGGATCGTCCCATCATGCGTGATCAGCACGATGGTGCCTGGTCCAAAATGCTCGCCGGCAGCCGGCGCCGGGCCACCGCCATTGACGTAGATGTTAGCGCGCCCGTCGACGACGATCTCGTTCCACGGGCTCTTTGAAAGCCCTCTCAGATCGGCATGGGTGACCAGCGTCCCGTCAGGCTCCTGTCGCAGCAGCAGCCCGTCGCGGCCGGAGACGACGAGCAGGCGCCCGTTCGGCAACCAGTCGATCGAATAGGGCAGGACGGCCGGCACGGTCAGCATGATGTCGCTGTTGCCGTCGCCATCGATAGCGACGATCTCGCCGGTGCCCCAGTTACAGACCCACAGGCGTCCATCATGCCAGCGCGGCGATTCCCCGAAGGCGAGGCCAGTCGTTACGATACGCGCTTCATGGACTGCTGATTTCTGCGACGGCATTGCGGGCTCCGTGGTTGGTTCGGCAGCACTTCGAAGGAGCGCTATCTCCCAAGGACGAGCGAGCGTGGCTCGCCCCGACAATAGCGTTGGTTTTTATCAGCCGGCCAGAACGCATCTGTCCGATGCCTTGGGCGCCGCCATTGTTGCGTTGCGGGCAGGGGGTGTTTCCGCTATTGAGGCCGAACCTGAAACAAGGGTTGTCCCCATCCCATGAGCCTCGTCGACACGGTCAAGAATGCGTTCGTTCCGATCCATCGCGAGGGCTATCCGTTCATCGCCGCCTTTGGTGCTGGCACGCTTTTCCTTGGCTATTTCTCCTCGATCCTGTTCTGGGTCGGCCTCATCCTGACGGCCTGGTGCGTCTATTTCTTCCGTGACCCCGAGCGCGTCACGCCGGTCGACGACCGGCTGGTGGTCAGCCCTGCCGACGGCATCGTCTCGGCCGTCGGCCCGGCCGTGCCGCCGCGCGAACTTGGCCTTGGCGGCGCCGAAATGACCCGCATCTCGGTCTTCATGAATGTCTTTTCCTGCCATGTGAACCGCGCCCCGGTGCGTGGCCGCATCTCCAGGATCGAGCATCGACCGGGCAAATTCCTCAACGCCGAACTCGACAAGGCCAGCACCGAGAACGAGCGCAACGGCTTGATCATCGACAGCCCCAACGGCACGGTTGTCGCCGTCCAGATCGCCGGGCTGGTGGCGCGCCGCATCGTCTGCTGGGCCGAGACCGGCGGCTCGATCGCCATCGGCGAGCGTTTCGGACTGATCCGCTTCGGCTCGCGCGTCGACGTGTTCCTGCCTTTGACCGCCGTGCCACGCGTCGCTGTCGGCCAGACCGCTGTCGGCGGCGAAACCGTGATCGCCGAATTTGGCGGCGTTGCCGGAACGCCGCTGGTCAGGATTTCGTAAGCGATGGGCGCGCCGTTCAAGAAATTCGAGGCGCATGGCAGCGGCGGTCCGCGCATCCGCGAAATCCCGATGCGCATGGTGCTGCCCAACCTGGTCACCGTGCTCGCCATTTGCGCCGGCCTGTCCGGCATCCGCTTCGGCTTCGAAGGCCGCTTCGAGCCGGCGGTGGTGATGGTGCTGCTCGCTGCCTTCCTCGACGGCATTGACGGGCGTCTGGCGCGGATGCTGAAGGCGACTTCGAAATTCGGCGCGCAGATGGATTCGTTGGCCGACATCGTCAATTTCGGCGTCGCGCCCGCTTTGGTGCTCTATGCCTTCCTGCTCGATCGCGCGGGATCGCCGGGCTGGATCGCAGTCCTGCTGTTCGCCATCGCCTGCGGGCTGAGGCTGGCGCGCTTCAACGTGCTCGACGAGGACCACGATCGCCCGATCTGGCAGAGCGAATATTTCGTCGGCGTGCCGGCGCCGGCAGGCGCCGTGCTGGTCATGCTGCCGCTTTATCTGTCGTTCCTCAGGGTTGGCGTCGAGCCCAGCCGTCCCGCCGCTTTCGTCGCCACCGGCTTCACCGTCCTGGTCGCCTTCCTGCTGGTCAGCCGGCTGCCGGTGTATTCCGGCAAGAGCCTGAAAGTGCCGGGCGACAAGGTGCTGCCGATCATCCTCGCTGTCGTGCTCTACATCCTGCTTTTGATGACCTATCCCTGGTACACGCTGACCGCGTCGGTCGCCGGCTATCTGATCTTCCTGCCGTTTTCCGTACGGGCGTACTCGAAACGCGCCAAGCGCGAAGGCGAGAAGGTTCCGCCTTCGGATATTGGCTGACAGGTCCCTGTCGGAACCTGCCGGGCACCTTGGCGTTGTATCTCAGTAGGCGATCGGAACAGGCCGTCGCGCTATGTCGGCAGGTATGAGCGGCGAGGCGCGGCGTAGCGGAAACGCTAATCCCGAGAGCGACTTGCGTCAGACAAGCCCTGAAGAAGAGCGAGGAGAAATGGCTGTCATCCTCATCGGCGCGTTACTCACTATCGGCGGCGTTGTGTACATGGCGGGCGCGGTCCTCGGGCGCGGGCGGCTCAGCGATCCGAGGCCCTCTGCCGCGACGCCGGAGCGCCCGACGCCAAATCTCGCAACGACAGGCCCGACACTTGAGCCGCGGCGGCGCGGGCTCGGTTTCTTTGGTCTGTCGCAGAACTGGCCGGGTCTGCTAATGATGGGGGTCGGCCTTATCCTGCTATTGTCGGTGGTGGTCCTTTAGACAAGGGACTCTCAGGCCGCCACACCCAGCCCCAGCTTCTCGATCGCCAGCTTCCGCGTCGAGACATAGTCGGTCTTGCCCGAGCCCAGCACCGGGATTTCCTCGACCTTGACGATGTCGTTGGGCACCATCAGCTCGGCCGCGCCCGCCTGCTTGCCGAACTTGCGCAACTCGTCGGGATTGGCGTCGTCGGCGGTGGTGACCAGCACGATGCGCTCACCGCGCCGTTTGTCCGGCACCGCCACTGCGGCATGCCGCTCTTCCGGCCACAGCGACTGCACCAGCATTTCCACCGCGCCCAGCGACACCATCTCGCCGGCGATCTTGGCGAAGCGCTTGGCGCGGCCGCGAATGGTGATGAAGCCTTCGCGGTCGACCGCGACGATGTCGCCGGTGTCGTGCCAACCCTCGAGCGGCTGCAATTCGCCGGGCCGGTCCGAGGTCATGTAGCCCATCATCAGGTTCGGTCCGTCGAGCCACAGCCGGCCGGCATCCTCGATGCCCTCGACTGGCTCGAGCTTCATGCGCATGGCTGGCAGCAGCCGCCCAACCGTGCCGTCGCGGCCATGGATGGCGGTGTTGACGGCAACGACGGGTGCCGCCTCGGTCAACCCGAACCCTTCGATGATCTCGGCCTGGAAGCGCTCGCGGTAGACGCGGCGCGTCTCCGGCTTCACCGCTTCGGCGCCGGCGACGACGAAGCGCAGGCTGGAGAAGTCGCCATCCTTGGCGGTGCGCGCATAATTGGCCAGGAACGTATCGGTGCCGAACATGATCGTCGGCTTCACCTTGCGGGCGATCTCGGGGATGATCTTGTAGTGCAGAGGCGAGGGGTAGAGAAACAGTTTTACCCCGGTGACCAGCGGCAGGATGGTGCCGCCGGTCAGCCCGAACGAGTGGAACACCGGCAGCACGTTGAGCAGGATGTCGACCGGCGAGATGGTGACGCGCGCCTCTGCCTGCATGGCGTTGGCCACAAGGTTCTTGTGCGACAGCACCACCGCCTTGGGCGTGCCTTCCGAACCCGAAGTGAACAGGATCACCGCCGGTTTGGCAGCGTCCTGCCGCTGCAGGGGCAATCGCCACAGCAAGGCCGCGGTGAGCTTCTCCAGCGTGGTGACGCTGGTCCGCACATCCTCCAGCCAAAGCAGTTTGGCGCCGCCCTTTTCGACCGCCGCGATGATGTCGGCGAGGTCGGCCTTCTCGACGAAGGCAAGTGAAGAGATAACGGTGCGGATCACCGCCGTGCGCACGGCGGCGGTGACGCTGGCCGGGCCGGCGGTGTAGTTGATCATCGCCGCCACCCGGCCGGCCGACAACAGGCCGACGAACGACAGCACCACGCCATTGGCGTTGGGCAGCAAGATCCCCACCGCTTCGCCCGGCGCCGTCACCGCTTCGAAGCGGCGGCCGAGCACCCGCGCGCCGATGAACATTTTGCGGTAGCTCAGCGCGCCTGAGATGACGTCCTCGATGATCGGATGCGAGGCGCCGACGCAGTCGGCGGCATCGCGCATGGCCAGGAACAGGCCGCGATTGAGATTTGTGCCGAAAAGCCGGGCCTCGGCGACACGATCGAACAGCGCATTGGTGTTCGAGGCCTGGTCGGGGTTTTGCGCCAACAGTTCGGCGATGGTCATCGGCTCCAGCACGCTGATCGACAGGCGCGGAAACCAGTGCCGTGGTGCCTTGTCGGCCTGCGTCAGTGACACCGGCAGGCTGCGCGCGCCGCCGATAAAGATCGGCACGATGCGGGCATCCGCCTGCATGGCGATGCGGGTGACGGCGCGAAACAGCCGAAACGCCTTGACGTCGGGCTCGACCGCGTCGGGCAAATAGACGGCGAGACGGCCCTTACCCTTTAGCACCCGCACCAGCCTGCGGCTGACGAAGAGATGCTCGGCATTGAAGGCAATGGTGCGGCCAAGCTCGCGCCACGGCTCAAGCCATGGCGACCGCGCCGAGACCTCGTCGAGAATGTGCAGCGTGTCCTCGGGCAGCAGCGACAGCATCAGCGCCGGTTCGAAACGCGACTGGTGCGAGATGACGTAGATGACCGGCGCCGGTGCCGCCCGCGCGATCTTCATCCGATCGTCTTCGATCCGGTAGGCGAGCTTGAACGGCACATAGAGCAGCGCCTGGGCAAAGCGCAGGCCAAGGCGGAATTTCTCCACCACGCCGATCAGCAGCCAGGCCACAACCAGACCCGCAAGCAGCGCCAGTGTCAGGAACATGCCGCATCTCTCCCAGCGTTTACACGCTGCGGCTCTTTTCGGCCGCTTCGGGGCAGAGCCTAGCCGAAGTGCGGGCAAGGTCAATGTAGATGAGTGCGGTCTTCCCTTCTCCCCTTGTGGGAGAAGGGAAAGAGGCGCTACGCCGCCTTCAGCCGCCCACTAATAAAGCGGAACTCCTGCGTCTTGCCGCCATAGCCATAGGCTGCAGCCGGCACTTCGTGGACGAAAGCATAGCTTTCCTCATGCACCGAACCGAGGATGCGGCCGAAGGCAGCGAAGATCGCCTTCAGATAGGCTTCCAGTTCGAGCTTGGTGTTGGTGCCGTCGACCACTTTGATGTCGAGCCAGAACGTGCTGGCGCCGTGTTCGGCCAGCGACTTGCCGCCGGCGAACCAGTGCTCCGGGTCGAGATAGGTGATCGCGACCGCGGTGATGGTCGGATCCTTGCGCAGATGCGTCGCGGTCAGTTCGGTCACTTCCTTGGCGATTGTTGCGGAAAGGGTGGCGTTGGGCTTACCGGTGACGCTCACATTGATGATCGGCATGGTCTTGTCTCCTTGGTTTCTCGCGGCATCTGTTCGCCGTTGGAGAGACCATCTCACAGCCCATGAATCAAAAAAATCGAATTGTTTTTAACTTATAATTCGATATAATCGAATTATGCAAACACTCGATCCCGACCTTCTGAAAACCTTCCTCGCCTTCGTCGATGGCGGCTCGCTGGCGCAGGCGGCATCGACCGTCGGCCGTTCGCCTTCGGCGGTGACGACGCAGATGCAGAGGCTGGAGGAGATCGTCGGCGAACCGCTGCTTATCGCGCAGGGGCGGGGGCGTGGCCTGACGCCGGCCGGCGAGGACCTTGTCGGACATGCCAGGCGCATCCTTGCCGTGCATAGCGAGGCGTGGCTGGCACTGAAGGGCGCGCGCGCCGACGGCCGCGTTGCCATCGGCACGACGCAGGATTTCGCCGACAGCGGCCTGCCGGACCTGCTGAGAGCCTTTGCGGTCAGCCATCCGCGCGTTCGGATCGAATTGCGTGTCGGCCGCTCCGCCGAACTTGGGCAGGGGTTGCAATCCGGCGCTCTCGACCTGGCGATCGCCATGCGCCAGGCCGCGACGCCGGACGAAGTCGGCGTGCTGCGCGAGCCGATGATCTGGCTCTGTTCGCAAAAGGGGCTGGTCCCGCGCCAGGACGAGGTGCCGCTGGCACTGCTCGATCCGTATTGCGGCTTTCGCGAAGCGGCGATTGCAGCATTCGACGCCGCCGGCCGCCGCTACCGCATCGCCGCCGGCAGCGCCAGCCTGGCCGGCTTGCGCACGGCGGTGAACGCCGGCATTGCGCTGACGCTGCGGACGGCGCGCTTTGCCCATTCCGGCATTGTCGAAGCGCCGCGCGAGCTTGGCTTGCCGCCGGTTCCTGTCGCCGAATTCGCCATCCGCCTGCGTGAGGATGCCGACCGGCCGGCGCAGCATCTTGCGGCGCTGCTCAGCGGCAACCTTGCTTTGTCGGCCGCTCCGGCCTGAACGCAAAGAAAAAGCCGACCTTACGGTCGGCTTCAAAGTAGGACGGGCCGAGGGGTTTGGGGGGACTTGGGGGTGGCCCGTCGCACCAACAATGCCCGAGTCTGATGATGGTTCCGTGACTTCGAAAATTTTTTTCAGGGAACATGCGCGCTTTGCGTGTCGACCACTCTCTGTCTGGCCACCAGCCAGTCGCGGCCGGCATGCGCGAACACCGCGGCGAGCACGATGGCGCCGCCGATCAGGCTGGCGGCTGGCGCAATCTCGCCCAGGAACAGGAAGGCAAACAGGATCGCGAACGGCACTTCGGCCGAGCCGAGCAGGCCGGATTCAGCCGCCGGGATGAGCCGCGCGCCCTCCGTCCACAGGATCGAGGACAGCGCGAAGCAGGCGCCGAACGTGACAAGCAGCACGGCATCTCTGGACGAGACCGCCAGCGGATCGGTGACGAACCAGCCGAGCACGAACAAAAGGAACGCCGACACCGCGCCGGCCCACACCACCGGCGTGTCGCGGAAGGCGCGCACCATGATCATGTAGAGCGCGCTGCCGATCGTCATCAGCAGCGCCAGTCCATCGCCAAAGAGATTGCCGCTGCCGAAGCCCGACCACACCATGATCGCCACGCCGCAAAGCGACACGGCGGCGGCGGCCAGCGTCTGCAGGCGGAACCGCTCGCCGACCAGCAGGAAGGCAAGCAGCGCGGTGACGAAGGGCACCGTGGCGTAGATGATGGCGACATTGGCGACGAAGGTGAACTTGAACGCCGAGATGAAGGCGATGCTGGCCAGCGCCCCTTCCACCGCCAGCAGCCAGCCGCGCCAGCCCAGCCGCAGGCGTTCGCGGCCGCCGGAACGGTGTCGCCGCCACAGCACATAGAGTGCGACGAGGATCGAGCCCACGAAGCCGCGCCAGCAGATGATGGTCAGCGGTTCCGCACGGATCGACTTGGTCAAGACACCGGTGAGGCCGAAGACGGCCGCCGACGACGACACCAGGATGATGCCCAGCGTGCGCTCGGCGGCGAGCTCGGGCGCGCCTTGCATCTGCGTCTCAGGTCGATCGAGAGAGTCCGTCATGTCACCAGACTACACTTCCTGTCTTGACACCTTGCTGTCAGCAGCAGTTACGATCCTATGACAAGGGCTGATACGGCTCTACGCCAACTTCGGCTTGCGTTGGGGCAGGGTCTGGCGGCCTTTCATTCGGCCGATGCTGTTATGCGAGGAGGCGGACGCGCGTTCTCGGCGTGTTGCAATGCTGGACGGCTACAGCTTAATCGGGTAATTTTGAGCCCACGAATGGCGTGGCGCGTCCCGGACCATGGAGAGGGCTTGCTGGAGCGTGCGCTGCATAAATCCGGGAGTTTCGATGACTGAAGTGATCGATCGACTGGTGATGGCGATGAACGCGCATCACCTCGATGCTGTCACCGCTCTCATCCACGAGAACTATAGGAGCGTTCAGCCGGCGCACCCGAGCAGAGCCTTTGTCGGGCGGGACCAGATGCGCGCCAACTGGGAGGCCATGTTCTCTGGAATACCTGACTTCCATGCTGCGGTCACGCGCTCCGTCCAAGACGGTGACACGACGTGGAGCGAATGGCATTGGTCAGGTACTCGCAGCGACGGGCAAACCTTCGAGGTGCGCGGGGTCACGCTGTTCGAAATCATCGACGGTCGGATTGTGGCCGGGCGCCTGTATCTGGAGGACGTCGAGCGGCAGGTTGTCGGCATCGAAGAGGCGGTTGAAGCCCTCTCCGGGCGCCGTCCGCCAACAGCCAGCAGTGGAACCGGTTCCTGACTTCATCACAGCGCCGCGGCGGAGACAGCTTCGCTGGGCGCCCAAGGGGTATTTGGGCCTTGAAGGGGGAAGGCTCGCGAAATCTGGCATGTAGTTGTTCCCGAACCTGGCCATTGGTCTTGGCCGACCGAACCGGCATCAGCATGTGGTCGCCATGGAGGCGGACATGGACGCAACCGCCCTGAAGGCCATGCCGCGTCGCTGAAGGAGGCCTGTCGCAACGATGCCTCGCGCAATCGCTTCGTTCCAAACCCTCGCGGGCGCCATGGCGCCAAGGGACTATCGAAAAGGATCGGAAATGGACGCCACCGTACTGAAGGCCATGCAGGCGCCGCTGAAGGAGGCCTATCGCGACGATGCCTCGCGGGCGCTGATCACGCTCAAGGCCAAGGGTTCGATCGACGACCAGTCGATCGCCTGCAAGGTGGAGACGGGCAGGGCGCTGGCGGTGGCCGGTCTGCATCCGGCAACCGGCGGCTCCGGGCTCGAACTGTGCTCGGGCGACATGCTGCTGGAGGCGCTGGTGGCTTGCGCCGGGGTGACGCTGAAAGCGGTGGCGACGGCGCTGGAGTTCAAACTGGGCGCTGCCACGGTCGAGGCCGAAGGCGATCTCGACTTTCGCGGCACGCTGGGCGTGGCAAGGGACGCGCCGGTCGGCTTTCGCGCCATCCGGCTGAATTTCGGCCTCGACACCGATGAGCCGCAGGAGCGCATCGACGCGCTGATCAAGCTGACCGAACGCTATTGCGTGGTGTTCCAGACCATCAACACCAAGCCGGAATTGACGGTGAGTGCGCGCCGCTGATCTCCCCCCTTGAGGGGGAGATGTCGCCCAAGGCGACAGAGGGGGTCGTTGCGCGTAAAGCGCCAACCTCCATCTGCCACAGGAGATCGAGCCCGGTCGAACCGACCCCTCTGGCCTGCCGGCTTTCGTCGCTCGGAAAGCCAAGCAATTGGCTTTCCGTCCGCTACGCGAACCGCTTCTCAACCCCCTCAAGGGGGGAGATATGAATTACTGCGCCGCCGGCTCTTCCGCATCACCCTCGTCGGTGAATGGCGAGGCGCTCGGCACGCAGTTCACCGCCCACCCGGCCGGCGTCGGCTGCTTCTGATATTCGGTGACGGCGTTGGTGCACTGTTCGCGGGTGTCGAAGGTGCTGGGCAGCACCACCATGCCGCCTTGCGGCCCGGCGATCACCAGATACCAGACCAACGCTACGCTCGGAGCAGCCATGGGAATTCCTCGCTTGCTTGTTGTGGGAGTCGGGTTGATCCTATCAACTTCGCACCGATGGCGAAAGCGTGGCCGTCGCGCAGCCTTCCACGATGACATCACAGCCCCGTGATGTCTGGCACCCCAAAGCTGGCCTATTCTGGCTGCCGGTAGGCGACGAACCGGTTGTGCTTGGCTTGGAAGATCAGCCCGGTCTCTTTCAGGTCCGGGCTGGCCAGCGGCACGATGCGTTTGGCGATTTCGGATGGATGCGGCAGCGTCTCCGGGTCTTCGCCGGGCACGGCTTGCGCGCGCATCGCCGTGCGGGTGGGGCCGGGGTCAGCGGCGTTGACCCTGAGCGGCAGGTTTTCCGTCTCATGCGCCCAAGAGCGCATCATGGTCTCGACCGCCGCCTTCGAGGCCGCATAGGGCGCCCAGAAGGCGCGCGCGGAATGGGCTGAATTGGCAGACAGTAGGATCGCGCGGCCCGCATCGGAGAGCCGCAGAAGCGGGTCGACCGAGCGGATCAGCCGCCATGTCGAGGTGACGTTGATGGTCATCACCTTCTCGAAGGTTTTTGCCTCGACATGGCCGATCGGCGAGATGACGCCGAGCACGCTGGCATTGGCGACGAGGATGTCGAGCTTGCCCCAGCGCTCATGGATGGCGCCGCCCAACCGGTCGATGCCAGCCATGTCGGCGAGGTCGAGCGGCACCAGCGTCGCCTCGCCCTTGCCGGTCTTCGCGCGTTCGGCCTTGATCTGGTCGTCGAGCTCTTCCAGCCCGCCGACCGTTCGGGCGACCGCAATAACGTGCGCGCCGGCGGCGGCAAGCTCCTTGGCGATGAAGTAGCCGATGCCACGCGAGGCGCCGGTGACGACCGCAACGCGGCCGGAAAGGTCGAGGGTCATGCGATGGATTCCGGAAATCTGACTAGGGAAAATGGCCGTCCGGCAATCCTATGCCCCGCTCGTCGCCAGCAGCGACAAAGTGCGCACATTGTCGTGGCCTTCGAAGTCGAGCAGGCGCGTCGGGTACTGACCGGTGAAGCAGGCGTCGCAGAATTGCGGCTGCTCATTGTCGCGGCCCGCCTCGCCGACGGCGCGGTAGAGCCCGTCGATGCTGAGGAAACCGAGCGAATCGACGCGGATGAACTCAGCCATCTCCTCGATCGACATGCGCGAGGCCAGAAGCTTCGACTTCTCCGGCGTGTCGACGCCGTAGAAACAGGAAGCGCGCGTCGGCGGCGAGGCGATGCGCATATGCACTTCCTTGGCGCCGGCGTCGCGCACCATCTGCACGATCTTCTGGCTGGTGGTGCCGCGCACGATCGAGTCGTCGACCAGCACCACGCGCTTGCCCTCGATCATGCGACGGTTGGCGTTGTGCTTGAGCTTGACGCCCATATGGCGGATCGAATCGCCCGGCTGGATGAAGGTACGGCCGACATAGTGGTTGCGGATGATGCCAAGCTCGAAGGGGATGCCCGCGGCCTGGCTGAAGCCGATCGCCGCCGGCGTGCCGGAATCCGGCACCGGCACGACGATGTCGGCCTCGACAGGGCTTTCCTGCGCCAGCTCGGCGCCGATGCGCTTGCGCACCTCATAGACGTTGCGGCCTTCGACCGACGAATCCGGGCGTGCGAAATAGACATATTCGAAGATGCAGAAACGGGTCTTCTGCGGCTCGAACGGGAACAGGCTTTCTATGCCCTTGCTGGTGACGACGACCATCTCGCCCGGCTTCAGGTCGCGCACGAAGCGCGCGCCGATGATGTCGAGTGCGCAGGTTTCGGAGGCCAGGATCCAGGCGCCGTCGAGATCGCCGAGCACCAGCGGGCGGATGCCGAGCGGATCGCGGCAGCCGATCATCTTCTTGGACGTCATCGCCACCAGCGAGAAGGCGCCTTCGACCTGACGCACCGCATCGATGAAGCGCGAATTCAGGTCGCGCTCCTTGCTGGTGGCAACCAGATGCAGCAGCGTCTCGGTGTCGGAGGTCGACGAGAAGATCGCGCCCTGTTTCTGTAGCGCGCGCTGCACGGTCATGGCGTTGGTCAAATTGCCGTTATGGGCGACGGCGAAGCCGCCATCGGCAAGTTCGGCGAAAAAGGGCTGGATGTTGCGCAGGCCGGCGCCGCCGGTGGTGGCGTAGCGGGTGTGGCCGATGGCGCGGTTGCCTTGCAAGCTGTCGATGACGCGCTGCTTGGTAAACGTGTCGCCGATCAGGCCGACATGGCGTTCGACATGGAATTGGGTGCCGTCGTAGGAAACGATGCCGGCCGCTTCCTGGCCGCGATGTTGCAGCGCATGGAGGCCAAGCGTGACGATCGCCGCAGCATCCTGCCGGCCGAAAATGCCGAACACGCCGCATTCGTCATGAAAATGATCGTCGGCTTCGGCGGAAAGCACGTCGTCTGCGTCTGCCTTCGAAACTGCCATGGGGCTCAAGCTCCGCTAAAATCGCCATATAAGGTGATAGTGCGTCGAAAGCAACGCATGCTGTGCGCCGTTCACATGATCGTCAGTCGCGAGATGGCGCCGTCTGGCAGGTGCCACCTTGCCCAAAAGTCAGTTTGCCGGCGCAGCCGGGGCCGGAGCGGCCGGTGCATTTTCGGCCGGAGGCGCGTCGGTCTCGCTGTCGTCGGGTGCCGGAGCATCGGCATCGTCGCCGGCCGCAGGCGCATCCGCTGCCGGCGCGTCGGCTGCAGGGGGCGTCTCCGGCGCGGCCGGCTGATTCGGATTGAGCTTCTTGAGGATGGCGTTTTCCGGATCTTCCGGCAGCAGGCTTTCGAGCTTGGCGCCGATCGATTCCAGCAGCGGCTTCGACTTGGCGTTGGCGATCCAGGCCGGAGCCTTGGCGCCGGCCAGCCAGTTGAAGAACAACAGCGCCACTGCAACCACCAGGATGCCGCGCGCCGCGCCGTAGAGGAAGCCGAGCGTGCGGTCGAGCGCGCCGATCCTGGAATCGATGATCCAGTCGGCGAGTTTCATGGTGATGACGGAGACGACGATCAGCGCGATGATGAAGACGACGCCGGCGGCAGCCGCCATGGCGATCTTGTCGTTGTCGACATAGGGCTGGATGTAGGGCAGCACCGGCTTGTAGAAGAAGAACGCCGCCGCTGCCGCCGCTGCCCAGGAGATGACGGACAGAATCTCGCGTGAAAAGCCGCGAACCATGGCGAGCATCGCCGAAACCAGGGTGAAGCCGACAAGAATTCCGTCAAGCAGCGTAATCGGCATGTCTTTCGCCCCACTCCGATTTTCTATTTCACGGCTCGACGAGCCGCGTCACTCTTCCTCGTCGGCGCGGCTGCGCCGTGAGCCGGCTATGCGCGCCACGAGATCGGCAAGCTCGGTGGGCTGGAAAGCGCCGGCCCCTATCCCCCCGGCAAGTTCCTCGCTGCCCAAGGGCAGAACCGCACTTGCGAACCCCAGCTTTTCGGCTTCCTTGAGGCGCTGTAGCGCATGCGCCACCGGTCTCACGGCCCCCGAAAGGCTGATTTCGCCGAAATAGACGCAATCGGCGGGAAGGGCAAGACCGGTGAGCGAGGAAACCAGCGCCGCCACGACCGCGAGATCGGCGGCAGGCTCGGTAATCCGGTAGCCACCGGCGACGTTGAGATAGACGTCATGTGTGCCGAAACGCACCCCGCAATGGGCTTCGAGCACCGCCAGGATCATCGACAGCCGGGCGCCGTCCCAGCCGACGACGGCGCGGCGCGGTGTGCCCAGCGACGACGGCGCCACCAGCGCCTGGATCTCGACCAGCACCGGCCTGGTGCCTTCCATGCCGGCGAAAACCGCGGCACCCGGCGATTTCGCATGGCGTTCGCCGAGGAAAAGCTCGGACGGGTTGGCGACCTCGCGCAGGCCCTTGTCCGACATTTCGAAGACGCCGATCTCGTCGGTCGGCCCGAACCGGTTCTTCACCGTGCGCAGGATGCGGTAGTGGTGGCCGCCTTCGCCCTCGAAATAGAGCACCGCGTCGACCATGTGCTCGACGACGCGCGGGCCTGCGATCTGACCTTCCTTGGTGACATGGCCGACCAGCACGATCGCCGCCCCTGTGGATTTCGCATAGCGGATCATCGCCTGGGCGGAGGCGCGCACCTGGGTGACGGTGCCGGGCGCCGAATCGGCCATATCGGTCCACAGCGTCTGGATCGAATCGAGGATCACCAGGTCCGGCCGCTTGCCGTCGGCTATTGTCGCCAGGATGTCCTCGACATTGGTCTCGGCGGCGAGTTCGACCGGTGTGTCGGCGACGCCGAGCCGCTGCGCCCGCAGCCTGATCTGGGCGACCGCCTCTTCGCCCGAGACATAAACGATACGGTGGCCTTTTGCCGCGAGCGCCGCGGCCGCCTGGGTCAAAAGCGTCGATTTGCCGATGCCGGGATCGCCGCCGACCAGAAGGGCGGAGCCGCGCACGAAGCCGCCGCCGGTGGCGCGGTCGAGTTCGCCGATGCCGGAGATGATGCGCGGCGCATCCTCGATGTCGCCCGACAGCGTGGTCAGCACCACGGCGCGGCCTTTGCGGCCGTTGCGCGTGTTGGCCGGACCCGAGCCGATGCCGCCCGACGTGCCTTCCTCGACCAGCGTGTTCCATTCGCCGCAGGCATCGCATTTGCCGGCCCAGCGCTGATGCACCGAACCGCAATTCTGGCAGATGAACTGGACGCGGGATTTGGCCATTAGATTGATGCTGTGTGGAAGTGGCAGAGGCTCGGCGATCCTGCCCACCCCCCTCTGTCCTGCCGGACATCTCCCCCGCAAGGGGGGAGATTGGCAGCTTCACGGGCGGCGTTTTCCTTGCAACGCTGGCGATTGGCGAAATCGATGGCAACATCCAATCTCCCCCCTTGCGGGGGAGATGGCCGGCAGGCCAGAGGGGGGTGTGACGGAACGCGAGCGTAGATCAAAAGATCACTCAAACCGATCCGGCAGATGATGCTCCTCGGCAAGATCCGAGAACCGCGTGAATTCGCCCTGGAAGGCAAGGCTGACCGAACCGGTCGGGCCATGGCGCTGCTTGGCGACGATGACTTCCGCCTTGCCGCGCATCTCGTTCATCTCGTGTTCCCATTTGATGTATTCGTCGGTGCCGGGCTTCGGCTCGCGGTTCTTCAGATAGTATTCCTCACGATAGACGAACATCACCACGTCGGCGTCCTGCTCGATCGAACCGGATTCACGCAGGTCGGAGAGCTGTGGGCGCTTGTCGTCGCGGCTTTCGACCTGACGCGACAGCTGCGACAGCGCGATGATCGGCACTGAGAGTTCCTTGGCCAGCGCCTTCAGCCCGGTGGTGATCTCGGTGATTTCCTGCACGCGGTTCTGCGAGGACTTGGCACTGGAACCCTGCATCAGCTGGATATAGTCGATGACGATGAGGTCGAGGCCACGCTGGCGTTTCAGGCGACGCGCGCGCGCCGAGAGCTGAGCGATCGAGATGCCGCCGGTCTGGTCGATGAACAGCGGAATCTTCTGCATGGTCTGCGAGCAGGCGACCAGCTTTTCGAAATCCATCTCGGAAATCTCGCCGCGGCGGATTTTTGACGACGAAATTTCCGTCTGTTCGGAAATGATGCGGGTGGCGAGCTGCTCCGACGACATTTCCAGCGAGAAGAAGCCGACGACGCCGCCATTGGCGGCCTTGAACGAACCGTCGGCCTGCTGCGCCGGCTGATACATCTCGGCGATGTTGAAGGCGATGTTGGTGGCGAGCGATGTCTTACCCATGCCCGGGCGGCCGGCAATGATGATCAGATCCGACGCCTGCAGGCCACCCATGCGGCGGTCGAGATCGCGCATGCCGGTGGCGAGGCCCGAAAGATGGCCGTCGCGCATATAGGCGGCATTGGCCATGTCGACGGCGGTCTTGACCGCATCGGTGAAACTTTCGAAGCCGCCATCGTAGCGCCCGGTCTCGGCCAGTTCGAACAGGCGCCGCTCGGCATCCTCGATCTGCTCGGACGGCGACATGTCGACCGGCGCGTCATAGGCGATGTTGACCATGTCCTCGCCGACGGTGATCAGCGCGCGCCGCGTCGCCAGATCGTAGATGGCGCGGCCGTAGTCGGTGGCGTTGACGACGGTGACGGCCTCGACCGCCAGCCGCACGACATATTGCGCCACCGTCATCTCGCCGACCTTCTCGTCGGCCGGCAGGAAGGTTTTCAGCGTGATCGGTGTCGCCACCTTGCCCATGCGGATGAGCTCGGCCGCCACCTCGAATATCCTGCGATGCAGCGGCTCATAGAAATGGCCGGACTTCAAAAAGTCGGAGACACGGTAGAAGGCGTCATTGTTGACGAGGATGGCGCCGAGCAGCGCCTGCTCGGCCTCGATGTTGTTCGGTGCCTCGCGATAGAGCGGTGTTTCCGCCACGCCGAATTTGCGTGCTGCCTCAGCCATGATGTCCCCGATTTCGATCCCGGCTTCTCGATATCAGAACGCGAAAAATCCGGTGCTGACTTATATGCATCACTCGCGTCCAATCAGCGTTGATGCCCGCGATTCACAGCCAAGATATTTCGGTGGAAAGAATCGTCATTGACTCGAATCGAGTTGGGGAGCGTAGCGTTTCTCGAAGGAGAACAAAACAAGAAAATCCACATCTATGGCTTATTCGGGCAGCGCATCGCCCCAGTCCAGGCGCCGCGCGGCCTTGAACAGCCCGCCGTCGCGCTTGGTGAACAGTTTCTCGTCAGCGCTGCCGTCTGGTTGGCAAAGTTTCAGCAACACCTTGCCGGAACCCGATTTCGGCGGCGCGATCACCCGTGCGAGGTGTGAGGACGCGGGCTGCCGCGAGGCGGCGACGTAGATGAACTTCTCGTCCTCCCACGGCACGTCGGCGTCCTTGGCCAGCCGATGCAGGCGCGAGCGGGCGACACGGCGGGCGAAATGGCACCAGTCGGGCGGGCTGACAGGGCAGGGCGCGTCATGCGGGCATGGGGCTAGCACATGCGCGCCGGCCTCGATCAGTTGTCGGCGCACGGCAAGGATGCGCTGCCAGCCGGCCGGCGTGCCCGGCTCGACGATCAGCAGCGTATCTGCGGTCAGCTGCCACAGCCGGTCGACGAGTTTGGGCAATGACGCCGGCGGGATCTCGTCGAGCACGTAGGCGCAAGTGACCAGTTCGGCCGGCTTGAGATCGGCAAGGTCGATGGTGACGTCGCCAGCCAACCAGGCGATTTTGGCGCCCATCGTGTCGGCGGCAAGGGTCTCGCCGACCTTGCGCACCGCGGCGCTGGCTTCCAGCAGCACCGCCTGTTCGAGGTCAGGCCAGAGATCGGTCGTGGCCCAAAGCACCGTGCCCGGGCCGGCGCCGACGTCGAGCAAGGTCTTCGGGGCATAGTCCGGTCGGGCAGCGCTCAGCTGATCGAGGCTGGCGCGGACGGCGGCATAGGTCGCCGGCAGCCGCGTCGCCAGATAGGCTTTCACCGCCATGTCCTCCGCCATGTGCAGGCGGCCGTCGCGCAGTTCGGCGCGGTAGCGGTCCGAAAGCGTCTTTGCCGCTTGCTTGAGGACCGGCAACGGCACCTTTTCGAGAATGCGCTCGACGCCTTGTCGCAGTGGGGCAGGCAACTCCATCGTTCAGGCGCCTCGAGGTGCGAGCAGGATGACCGAGGCGCCGACAATGCAGAGCGTGGCCCCAGCAAGGTCCCAGCGATCGGGACGCACGCCTTCGACCAGCCAAAGCCAGGCCAGCGACGCGGCAATGTAGATGCCGCCATAGGCGGCATAGGCGCGGCCGGCTGCTGACGTGTCGACCAGTGCCAGCAGGAAGGCGAATAGGGCCAGCAAGACGAGGCCGGGCAACAGCCATAGCGGCGAATTCTCCAGCCGCCACCACGCCCAGAACGAAAAACAGCCGGCGATCTCGGCCAGCGCGGCAGCGACGTAGAGGAGATAGGTCATGAAAAAGGTCTCGCGATAACGAGACCTTTTTCATGGTTGGGCAGGCAATGGCAAGAACAATGGCCGATTGGTTGCCGCGGTAGTTCTATTCTGGATCCGCCACCTTGCGGCGACGGGCCGGCTTGGCGGCCGGCTGTTGCTGGCGGTGTCCGATCTCGCGCATTTCCAGCGCCTTCTCGCATTTGGCCATGTAGTCGCGGGCCATCGGCAGCGTGTCGTTCTTCTTGGCGATCTGGATCTGGAAGATCACCAAATCCTGCCAGCGGAAGGCGGCTTCGGAAGCCGCCAGGTAGAACTCCCACATGCGGCAGAAGCGCTCGTCATAGATCGCCTTGGCCTTGTCGCGGTTGGCGGCAAAGCGCTGGCTCCAGTGCTTCAGCGTGTCGGCATAGTGCAGCCGCAGGATCTCGACATCGGTGACGATGAGGTCCGACTTCTCGATTGCCGGCATCACTTCGGAGAGCGAGGGGATGTAGCCGCCCGGGAAGATGTATTTGCGGATGAAGGCGCTGGTTGCCCACGGCACGCCGGAGCGGCCGATCGTGTGCAGCAACATGACGCCGTCCGGCTTCAAGAGCGTCGCCGATTTGTCGAAGAAGGTGCGGTAGTGGTTGACGCCGACATGTTCGAACATGCCGACCGAGACGATGCGGTCAAAACGCTCGTTGAGCTCGCGGTAGTCCTTCAGTTCGAAATGCACGCGGTTTTCCAGGCCTTGCGCATGAGCACGGTCGGTGGCGACGCCATGCTGCTCGGTCGACAGCGTCACGCCTTGCACGTCGACGTCGAAGGATTTTGCCATGAAGAGACCAAGTCCGCCCCAGCCGGAGCCGATGTCGAGCACCGTCTGGCCAGCCTTCAGCCGAAGCTTGGCGGCGATATGGCGCTTCTTGGCCGCCTGCGCCTCGTCCAGCGTCATGTCAGGCTGCTCGAAATAGGCGCAGGAATATTGCATGTCCTCGTCGAGGAAGAGCCGGTAGAGGTCGCCCGACAGATCATAGTGGCGCTGCACGTTGCGGCGCGCGCGGGCCGCGGTGTTGATCTGCTGCAGGCGGCGGAAGGCGTGGCGCAGGCCTTCGATCGCCTTCGCCCAGGTGGCGTCGATGCCGCCGCTGCCCATGTTCTGGAAGGCGATGCGCATCACGCCCAGCACGCCGCCCTCGATAATGTCGAGCTCGCCGTCCATATAGGCTTCCGGCACCGCCAGCATCGGGTCGAAGGTGATGGCGCGCTCGGCATGCGCGGTCTTGATGTGCATGTGCACCATTTCGCCGCTGCCGTCGCCGAACACCACCGTCGAGCCTCTCGGCCCGGTGACCTTGAGACTGCCTGTGCGAACCAGGCGATCGAGAACGCGTTTGAGCAGAATATTCATGACCAATTGTCCCCTTTCGGTCAGACAGCCTGTCTAAATTCTGCACCAATATATAGGGTTTCGAAAAGTTCCGCTTGGCACAAAAATGCCCGGGCGAGAGGCCCGGGCATTGGTCCACAAAGGCTGGATGCCGACAAAGTGATGAGGGAGCGCCGCTCTGGCGCTTCCTCATGCTTGATCAGGCGTTCTCTTCGCCGCCTTCGAACTCGGTGTTCGGGTCGAAGAAGTTTTCCGGACGGGCGTTGTCGTTGATGTCGTCGCCATAAATGGCTTCGGCAGTGGTCAGCGTCTCGCCCTTGGCCTGGCGCTCGGCTTCGTCGGCCGTGCGGGCGATGTTGAGCGTGATGGTGACTTCGACTTCCGGATGCAGCGCGATCGCCACATTGGTCAGGCCGATGGTCTTGATCGGCTGGTTGAGCAGGATCTGGTTGCGGTTGACCGAGAAGCCGCCAGCCGTCAGCAGATCGGCGATGTCGCGGGTCGACACCGAACCGTAGAGCTGGCCGGTTTCACCAGCCGAACGCACGGCGATGAAGCTCTTGCCGTCGAGCTTTTCCGAAACCTGCAAGGCTTCCGACTTGCGCTCGAGGTTGCGGGCTTCAAGCTGGGCGCGCTGTCCCTCGAACTTCTTCTTGTTGGCCTCGTTGGCGCGCAGCGCCTTGCCCTGCGGCAGCAGGAAATTGCGGGCGAACCCGTCCTTGACCTTGACGGTATCGCCCATCTGGCCGAGGCGGGAAACGCGTTCGAGAAGAATGACTTCCATGGTTTTGTTCCTTCAGTTTGGGTGCCAATCCATGGGATCGACGCCGAATTGTTTGGAACAGGTCAGGAAGCTTCTAGCGCCTTTGGCGCTGGTGTCGCTGTCCTGCCTGTCGCGGCAGTTAGAGGTCTTTGACCTCAACCCGGGATTTGAAGAGAAACCCTGCGGCGCCCGTCGCCGTGGGAGAAAAAAGCGGGCGGCGAACCGCCCGCTCGAAAGTCTTAGCGAACCACGTATGGCAGCAGGCCGAGGAAGCGGGCGCGCTTGATCGCCTTGGCGAGCTCGCGCTGCTTCTTCTGGCTGACGGCGGTGATGCGCGACGGCACGATCTTGCCGCGCTCGGAAATGTAGCGCTGCAGCAGACGCACGTCCTTGTAGTCGATCTTGGGCGCGTTGGCGCCGGAGAACGGGCAGGTCTTGCGGCGGCGGTGGAACGGGCGCCGGGTCGGGATCTGATTGATGTCGACCATTATTCTGCACCCCCTTCAAAGCCTTCGCGCGGACGGCGCGGACCACGATCGGCACCAGCGTCGCCGAACGAGCGCGGCGGACGATCGCCACCGCGATCACGGTCGCCGAACGAGCGCGGACCACGATCGCCACGGTCGCGGTCGCCGAAGCCGCCGCGTTCCGAGCGCTCTTCGCGCTTCTGCATCATGGCCGACGGGCCTTCCTCATGCGCCTCGACCTTGACAGTCAGGAAACGCAGCACGTCCTCGGACAGGCCCATCTGGCGCTCCATCTCGTTGAGCGCGGCCGGCGGGCAGGTGAGGTCCATAAGCGTGTAGTATGCCTTCCGGTTCTTGTTGACCCGGTAGGTGAGGGACTTCAGTCCCCAGTTCTCGACCCGGCCGACGGACCCGCCATTCGCGGAGATGACACCCTTGTACTGTTCGACAAGCGCATCGACCTGCTGCTGCGAGAGGTCCTGCCGGGCAAGAAACACATGTTCGTATAGAGCCATAGTGGTTCAGTGCCTTTCTTCGTTTCTCTCCCGGTTCCCGGCGGCAAAAGCCTCTGCAACTTCTCTGACCCGCTGATCCCGAAAGGGGGCGGGGAAGAAAGGAGCATTTCGAGACGGTCGAGAGCGGAGACACGGGAGGCGGAAGCGCTTCTGGCTTCACACGAAGGTTTTGGATAAAACCTCCGGCCCTCCGTTCAGCCCCCAGCAAGGACCGGCAGATTGCGGGCGTCTATACAGCAATCCGGCTGGAAGGCAAGCACAAGCAGCGTTGCACGCAGTGTCCTTGGCGTCGCAGGGTCGAAAAACGCCGTCGTTCAGCTCGTATGAGCGACGAGCTTGTCGACCGTTTCGGGGAAGAAGTCGGGGGCTGCGTGGCGCTTGCCGAACATCATGTCGTATTGCAACAGGCGGAAATCGTTGATCGCCGGATCGATCGTCTTCTGCCGTGCCCAGTCGGGCGTGGCGTCGCCTGCCGGTGTCAGCAAGAGATTGCGGTCGACGACACGGTAGTGCTCGCGCAAGGCACCAAGGAAGCCGGTGTAGTAGGGGTGGCTGATGCCGGCCATGGTCAGGATATGATAGGGCAGGAAGGCTGGGCTGACCGCGCCCATGTCCTCGGCCGGACCGGTCCGGTTCGACCACAGGATGAGCGGTGTCTGGTGGTGCTCGAGCGCCGCCTCGGCCGACGGTTCCTTGCGCGGCGCGACATTGTCCTTGAGGAACCCGGTCTCGACATAGACCGGCCCGAGCGGCGGCAGATGGTCACCGAAAAAGGCGATGACCGTCGGCCGGTCGCGCTTCTTCGCCCATTCGATCAGCCGCTCGAGGCCGCGGTCGGCGTCGGCGGAGCCTTCGGCATAGCTCAACAGCGATTCACGCGCCCACGGGCTGATCCGCGCGTCGACCTTGTGGGTCGGATTGTAATAGCGATGCGGCTCGTAGGGCCCGTGGTTCTGCAGGCTGACGGCGAAGAAGAATACCGGATCGTCGCTGGCGTCGGCCTCGCGGATGATCTCGTCGGTCATCGCCGCATCGGAGGCCAGCGGTCCGCGCTTTTCCAGATAGGGCAGGTTTTCTTCCGATTTGAAGTCGTTGAAGCCGAAATCGGCATAGACCGCGCCGCGGTTCCAGAACCAGTTGGTGCCGGGATGGATGGCGCGCGCCCTGTAGCCCTGGCCTTTCAGGAACGTCGCCAGCGAAGGCGTCGGGGTGCGTACATATTGCTGGTAGGGAATGCTGCCGGCCGGCAGGAAGGCGTTGGAAAAGCCGGTCAGCGCTTCGAACTCGATGTTGGCGGTCATGCCGCCGAATTCGGGCGAGAACATATAGCCGGAGCGCAGTGCCCGCACATTGGGGATCGGGTCGGGCGTGATGGTGACGCCGGGCAGTTTGGTCGGATCCCAGAAGGATTCGCTCATGACGATGATGATGTCGGGCTTCTCTGCCGGCACCGACGCCGTCACATCGGATCTGTCGATCGCCGCGATCGCCTTTTCGGAGTAGCCCGCCGGCGCCGAGACATGGGCCATCGGCACGTTGAGCGCGAAGGCGAGCGCAAAGCCGTTGGAGGCGTAGTTTTCCTTCTGGTCCCACATGATCGGGATGATCTGCAGCCGGTCGCGGGTCCACGAGAAAGTGGCATAGTCCATGATCGAGACGACGAAGGCGAGCAGCGGCACGGTCAGCGTCAGCCGGGCGAGCCGGCCCTTGTGGCTGAGCGCCGGCACCCGGCGGCGCCATAGCCGCCAGCCATAGACCAGCAGCGACAGCCCGCCGACGATGCCAACCGCCATCATGATGGCGGTTCCCGGGCGATCACGCACCAGAAGCGGCATCAGCGCCACGATCTGGCGGGAGTAGAGGAAGTCGGTGGGATAGAGCGGGTCGCCGAGATAGAGCGACTTCTGGTGGCCGACAAACGCCAGCGCCAACGTCAGCGGTGCGACGATCATCAGGCTCTGGTGGCTGCGGCCGAGCACGGCATCGAGGCCGATGAGGATCAGCGCGAAGATGATGATGGTGGTCCAACCCGGCTTGAACGGCTGCAGGAAGAAGCCGACCGTGCCCATGAAGTCGCCGCGCACGATCAGTTCGATTGCGAAAACCAGGATTGCGGACGCGAGCAGGCTGAGCAGCCCATAGCGGATAACAGGCCATTTCCGGCCCGGCAGATAGCCGGTGGACGGATCGCCTTCCAGAAACTGCGGCGCGGCCTTGCCAGCGCGCTTCAAACGGTTTGCCACCTTAAAATCCCCGGCCCGCAACAAATGCGTCATCGAATTGTCATCGAACTGTCACGCAAAGCTAGCGCCTGTGGCGAAAATGAGAAGAGCCAGCAAACGAATCGTGTTCGGTTTTCATCATGAGTGATCGCCAAAAAGCCTTTTGGATCAGGCACTCGCCCAGTGTCGCCGTTCCGAAACCGGTCGCGAATGGCCCCCTGTGGACTTGACTTGGCCGCCCGCCTTGCGTCACAGGCAGGAAAAACCAGCCTCTGGAGCCTCACATGGCCGTCGCATTCACCTTTCCGGGACAGGGCAGCCAGGCTGTCGGCATGGGCAAGGACCTTGCCGACGCCTTTCCTGAATCGCGCCAGATCTTCGAGGAAATCGACGAAGCGCTCGGCGAAAACCTGTCGAAGCTGATCTGGGAAGGACCGGAGGAGACGCTGACGCTGACCGCCAATGCCCAGCCGGCGCTGATGGCGGTGTCGCTGGCGGCGGTCCGGGCGCTTGAAGCGCGCGGCTTTTCGCTGGAGGACAAGGTCGCCTATGTCGCCGGCCATTCGCTCGGCGAATATTCGGCACTTGCCGCCGCCGGTTTCGTGTCTGTCGCCGATGCCGCCCGGCTGCTGCGCATCCGTGGCAACGCCATGCAGGCGGCGGTGCCGGCCGGCGAGGGCGCCATGGCGGCGATCATCGGCCTGGAGCAGGCCGATGTCGAAGCCGCCTGCGCGGAGGCCGCCAAGGGCTCAGTCTGCCAGATCGCCAACGACAATGGCGGCGGCCAGCTGGTCATCTCCGGCGCCAGGGCCGCGGTCGAGCTGGCGGCCAAGTTGTGCACCGAAAAGGGCGCCAAGCGGGCGTTGATGCTGCAGGTCTCGGCGCCCTTCCATTCGGCGCTGATGGCGCCTGCGGCCGAGGTCATGCGCGAGGCCCTGGCAGGCGTGACGAAGAACGCGCCGGTCGTTCCCGTCGTCTCCAACGTGTCGGTCACCCCGACCAGCGATCCCGGTGTCATCGCCAGCCGCCTGGTCGAACAGGTGACCGGCCGCGTGCGCTGGCGCGAAACGGTGGAGTGGTTCGGCCAAAACGGCGTTACCACGCTTTACGAAGTGGGCGCCGGCAAGGTGCTGTCAGGATTGGCGCGGCGCATCAACCGCGACATCGCCACCGGCGCCGTCGGCACGGCGGCCGATGTCGAGGCGGCGCTGGCGGGGCTTGGTTGAGACTGGCGATTTGATCGCACCCGTGCCAAGGGTGTTCTCTGAGATCGGGAGACAAAAATGTTCGAATTGACCGGCCGCAAGGCACTCGTCACCGGCGCTTCGGGAGGCATTGGCGAGGCGATCGCGCGGGTGCTGCATGCGCAAGGCGCCATTGTCGGCCTGCACGGCACGCGCGTCGAGAAACTGGAGACGTTGGCCGCCGAGCTCGGTGATCGCGTCAAGCTGTTTCCGGCCAATTTGTCGAACCGCGACGAGGTCAAGGCGCTCGGCCAGAAGGCGGAGGCCGATCTCGAAGGTGTCGACATTCTGGTCAACAATGCCGGCATCACCAAGGACGGGCTGTTCGTGCGCATGGCCGACGCCGACTGGGACAGCGTGATGGAGGTCAACCTCACCGCCGTGTTCCGGCTGACCCGCGAACTCACCCATCCGATGATGCGCCGCCGGCACGGCCGCATCATAAACATCACCTCGGTGGTCGGCGTCACCGGCAATCCCGGCCAGACCAACTATTGCGCCACCAAGGCCGGCATGATCGGCTTTTCCAAGTCGCTGGCGCAGGAGATCGCCACCCGCAACATCACCGTCAACTGCGTCGCCCCCGGCTTCATCGAATCGGCAATGACCGACAAGCTCAACGACAAGCAGAAAGATGCGATCATGGCGGCGATCCCGACCCGGCGCATGGGCACCAGCGCCGAAGTCGCCTCGGCCGTCGCCTATCTCGCTTCCAACGAGGCGGCCTATGTCACCGGCCAGACCATTCATGTGAATGGCGGCATGGCAATGATCTAACAGTTGCGGGAAAACACCCCATTTCGGCTTGGACGCGCGCTATTTTTCGTGTAATGCGGCCCGCAACCCGGCGGTTCGGGCAAAAACCGGTCCGTTGTCGTTGCGTTTCCG
The DNA here is from genome assembly GCF_056404235.1 of Mesorhizobium sp. P2_E10. Taxonomy (NCBI): domain Bacteria; kingdom Pseudomonadati; phylum Pseudomonadota; class Alphaproteobacteria; order Hyphomicrobiales; family Phyllobacteriaceae; genus Mesorhizobium; species Mesorhizobium sp. P2_E10. The sequence goes on along the minus strand of NZ_JBFUEK010000010.1, from coordinate 123,848 downwards.
GCAGGACCATCTTTCAGCTTGATTAGCGGCATTCTGCCCGCTAACGAAGACAGACAAACAAAAGACGAGGATGCCCCAAATGAGTGACACCGCAGAGCGCGTCAAGAAGATCGTCATCGAACACCTTGGCGTCGAAGCCGACAAGGTGACGGAGCAGGCGAGCTTCATCGATGATCTGGGCGCAGACAGCCTCGACACGGTCGAACTCGTCATGGCGTTCGAAGAAGAGTTCGGCGTCGAAATCCCGGACGATGCGGCCGAGACCATCCTGACCGTCGGCGACGCTGTGAAGTACATCGACAAGGCTTCGGCCTGAGGCTTTTCGCAGGCATCACCGGGGAGGACCTGCGATGAGGCGTGTCGTCGTCACGGGCCTTGGCCTGGTTTCGCCTTTCGGCATGGGCTTCGAGCACAGCTGGAAGCAACTTCTGACCGGCCGCAGCGCGGCCAAGCGCGTCACCGAGTTCGAAGTGGAAGATCTTGCCTGCAAGATCGCCCACGTCATTCCTCGCGGTGACGGCTCCAACGGTACGCTCAATCCCGAAGCCGTGCTCGAGCCGAAGGAACTGCGCAAGATCGGCGACTTCATCCTTTACGGGATCGCGGCCGCCGACGAAGCGCTGAAGGATTCCGGCTGGGAGCCTGCAAACGAGCAGGCGCGCTGCGCCACCGGCGTCATGATCGGCTCCGGCATTGGCGGCCTTGAAGGCATCGCCGAAAACGCCATCATCCTGAAGGAACGCGGCCCGCGCCGCATCAGCCCGTTCTTCATTCCTGGCAACATCATCAACCTTGTGTCCGGACAAGTGTCGATCCGGCATGGGCTGAAAGGCCCCAACCACGCCGTCGTCACCGCTTGCTCGACCGGCGCGCACGCCATTGGCGATGCCGCCCGGCTGATCATCTTCGGCGATGCCGACGTGATGCTGGCCGGCGGTGCCGAATCGCCGGTGACGCGGCTTTCGCTTGCCGGCTTCGCCGCTTGCCGGGCGCTGTCCACCGAGCGCAACGACACGCCGGAAAAAGCCTCGCGTCCCTATGACCGTGACCGTGACGGCTTCGTCATGGGCGAGGGCGCCGGCGTCGTCGTGCTGGAAGAACTCGAACACGCCAAGGCGCGCGGCGCAAAAATCTATGCCGAGGTCACCGGCTATGGGCTGACCGGCGACGCCTATCATATCACCGCGCCTGCCGAAGATGGCGACGGCGCGTTCCGCTGCATGACGGCGGCGCTGAACCGGGCCAAGCTTACCCCGTCCGATCTGGATTACATCAACGCCCATGGCACTTCGACCATGGCCGATACGATCGAGCTCGGCGCCGTCGAGCGGCTGGTCGGCAATGCCGCGTCGAAAATCTCGATGTCGTCGACCAAGTCGTCAATCGGTCATCTCCTGGGGGCGGCCGGTGCCGCCGAGGCGATCTTTTCGATCCTTGCCATCCGCGACAACATTGCGCCGGCGACCATCAATCTCGACAACCCGGAGCGCGAGACAGCGATCGACCTGGTCGCGAACACACCGCGGGCTCGCCAGATCGATGTGGCGCTGTCCAATTCCTTCGGCTTCGGCGGCACCAACGCCTCGCTCGTCTTCCAGCGCTACAATGGCTGACCGGCCCGCCAACAGCCTGTCGTCAATTTTGCCATATTCGCCCCTACTCTGCCCGAGGGGATTCGTTGAGAGATCAAACGGCAGGGCGCTATGAACACAAATCCGGCAGGCAACGGGGAATTTGGGCAGCGACAGGCTGCGCCCGGTCCGATCGTGCCGAAGACGGCCAGCGAGGCATTGCGGCCTGAAGCCGGCACGCCACCGCCGCGGCGTTCGCGCGCCTCGCGCAGCCAGGTCGTCGTGTTCATGAACTTCGTCATCTCCTCGGTGATGCTGATGGTTCTGGCGGCCGGCATCTCGCTTTATTTTGGCAAGCAGGCGTTCAACGAGGCCGGCCCGTCGGTCAATGGCGACACCTTCCTGGTCAAGTCGAACTCCGGCGTCCAGGATATCGCCGACCAGCTCGAGCGCCGCGGACTGATCAGCGACGCCCGCATCTTCCGCCTTGGCGTGCGCGCCTACGGCAACGATTCCGCGCTGAAGGCCGGCGAATACGAGATCAAGCCCAAGGCCTCGATGCGCGAGATCATGGAACTTTTGAAGAGCGGCAAGTCGGTGATGTATTCGCTGACCATTCCCGAAGGGCTGACGGTCGAGCAGGCGATGCAGCGCATCGCCGATCAGGCCGCGTTGACCGGCGACATGCCGGCGGCCTTGCCGCTGGAGGGCAGCCTCGCCACCGACACGCTGCGCTTCACCCGTGGCGCCACGCGCCAGCAGATGGTCGACAAGCTTCTGGCCGACCAGAAGAAGCTGGTCGACGACGTCTGGCAGCGGCGCGCGCCCGACTTGCCTCTGGCCAATGTCGAGGACTTCGTCACGCTGGCCTCGATCGTCGAGAAGGAGACGGGCAAGGGGGATGAGCGCTCGCGCGTCGCCGCCGTCTTCCTCAACCGGCTGGCCAAGGGCATGCGGCTGCAGTCGGATCCGACCATCATCTACGGCCTGTTCGGCGGCAAGGGCAAACCCGCCGATCGTCCGATCTACCAGTCAGACATCGAGAAGCCGACACCCTACAACACCTATCTGATCAACGGCCTGCCGCCGACGCCGATTGCCAATCCCGGCCGCGCCGCGCTCGAAGCCGTCGCCAATCCGTCGAAAACCGATGATCTCTATTTCGTCGCCGACGGCACAGGCGGCCACGTCTTTGCGGCGACGCTGGAAGAGCACAACGAGAACGTTGCCCGTTACCGAGCGCTGCAGAAGAAGCAGGCCGACGATGCCGCCAAGGCAGCCCAAGGCACCGACCAGACTGGCGCCGACAAGCCGGCCGAAACCGGCGATGACGGTGACGGCAGCGATACCGGTGACAATGGCGACGCTGGCGGCGATGCCGGAGCCGCCCAGTAGCGCTGATTTCTAAAGTCGCCCCTCGCGTGTCCATTTGAACGCGCCAGGGACGCTCTAAAACTTTATAAGAGCGCCCGGCGTCGCATTAAACACGCATGGGACGCTCCGGCATTTTGAAGCCAGGCATGTCCGGAGCGCTTTCGGGGCATACCGCCAGGGGGACGTACGGAAACCATGAGTTTGCAGAGCATGACCGGTTTTGCGCGCGCTGTCGCCGAACAGGACGGCACGTCGATCGCCTGGGAGGTCAAGTCGGTCAACGGCAAGAGCGTCGAGGTCAGGCTGCGGCTGCCGCAAGGTTTTGAGCGGCTGGAGCCTGCGGTCAGGCAGACGCTGCAGAAGCGCTTTTCCCGCGGCAATTTCCAGGCGACGCTGACCATTGGCCGCGCCGCCGGCGCGCAAGTCCAGCCGGTGGTCAACGAAGTCTTCCTGAAGGATCTGGCCGGACTGGCCAAGCGGCTGCAGGAGCAGTTCGGCGTGGCACCCGCGACAGCCGACGGACTGCTGGCACTGCGCGGCGTGCTCGACATCCCTGAAAGCACTGAAACCGAAGAGGCGCGGGCAGCCCTCGATATGGCGATCGTGTCGGCACTGGAAGTGGCGCTGGGCGGGCTGGAGCTGGCGCGCCAGGGCGAGGGCGCGGCACTAGCCTCATTGCTGTCCGGCCACATCGACGCCATCGAGGCGCTGACGCTGCAGGCCGAGGCCGATCCGTCGCGCGAGCCGGCAGCGATCCGCGAACGCATTGCCGAGCAGGTCCGACTGCTGATGGATGCGTCGGCCAATCTCGACGCCGGCCGCCTGCACATGGAAGCCGCATTTCTCGCCACCAAGGCTGACATCCGTGAAGAGATCGACAGGCTGAAGACGCATGTGGCGTCGGGCCGGGCACTGCTGGCAGGGGGCGGCGCCGTCGGCCGCAAGCTCGATTTTCTGGCACAGGAATTCAACCGCGAATCGAATACGCTGTGCTCGAAGTCGAACGCCGCGGCGGTGACCGCCATCGGGCTGGAGCTGAAGGCAGTGGTCGACCAGTTTCGCGAACAGGTCCAGAATCTGGAGTAACCCCGATGGCCGCCAAGGATGTAGGTTCCCGCATTCGCCGTCGGGGGCTGATGCTCGTGCTTTCGTCGCCGTCCGGAGCCGGCAAGTCGACGATCGCGCGCAATCTGCTGGAAAGCGATTCAAGCCTCGAACTGTCGGTCTCCGTCACCACGCGGCCGCGCCGCGGCTCAGAGATCGAGGGCGTCCACTATCACTTCCGCACCATGCGCGAGTTCGAGCGGCTGCGCGATTCCGACGCGCTGCTCGAATGGGCGGAGGTGCACGGCAATTGCTACGCGACGCCGCGCGAGCCGGCCGAACTGGCGTTGGCGCAAGGCCGCGACATGCTGTTCGACATCGACTGGCAAGGCGCGCAGCAGCTCAAGGAGAAGATGCGCGCCGACATCGTCTCGATCTTCATCCTGCCGCCGTCGATGAAGGAATTGAAGGCACGGCTGAAGCGCCGGGCCGAGGACCAGGAATCGGTGATCGAGATGCGGCTGAAAAACGCCCGCAACGAGATCGAGCACTGGAAGGAATATGATTTCGTCATCATCAACGACGATCTCGACCGCGCCTTCGCCGAGGTGCGCGGCATCGTCACCGCCGAGCGGCTGAGACGCGACCGCCGGCCGGGCCTGTTCGACTTCGTTTCAGGGCTGTTGGACGAGAAGACGGATTAGGGGCGCTGCGGTGGAGTGCCAATCTCCCCCCTTGTGGGGGAGATGCCCGGCAGGGCAGAGGGGGGCGCTGTCCCGCCGGCGTTTGAGTAATTTAGACTACATCCTGAGCCGGCTGACGGCCGTTGGCAGGTCCAGACAGAGGCAGCGATCCTTCACGCCCCCCTCTGTCCTGCCGGACATCTCCCCCACTAGGGGGGAGATCGGCAGTTCCTTACACCGCGTTGGTCAGCCGCACGAATTCCTCGACGCTCAAGGTTTCCGCGCGCCGTGTCGGATCGATGCCGGCGCGGGTCAGCAGAGCTTCGCCGCCGAGGCTCTTGACGCTCTGCCGCAGCATCTTGCGACGCTGGCCGAAGGCCGCTTCGGTGACGCGGCCGAGTTTCTTCACCTCGGTGGGCAAGGGGCTGGCACGCGGCACCAGATGCACCACCGAGGACGTCACCTTGGGCGGCGGCGTGAACGCTTGCGGCGGCACGTCGAAGGCGATCCTCGCCTCTGTCCGCCAGCCAGCCAGCACGCCCAGCCGGCCATAGGCGTCGCTGCCCGGGCTGGCCACGATGCGCTCGGCCACCTCGCGCTGGAACATCAATGTCATCGAGACATAGAAGGGCGGCCACTCGGCAATTGTCAGCCAGCGGATCAGCAGTTCTGTGCCGATATTGTAAGGCAGGTTGGCGACAATCTTCACCGGCCCCCCGCTTCCAGGCATGTCGCCCCCTGACCACTCCTGCGCAAGGGCGGCGAAATCCGTCTTCAGCGCATCGCCGGCAATGATCTCGAGCCGGCCGGGATAGTGGTCCGACACCTCTGCCAGCGCCGCCAGGCAGCGCTCGTCGCGCTCGATGGCGACGACACGGCGGGCGCCGGCAAGCAGCAGCGCCCTGGTCAGCCCGCCAGGGCCGGGGCCGACCTCGATCACCGTGCAGTTTGCCAGCTCGCCGGCGGCGCGCGCGATCTTGCCGGTGAGGTTGAGGTCGAGCAGGAAATTCTGGCCGAGCGCCTTCTTCGCCTGCAGTTCATGGCGCTCGATCACCTCGCGCAGCGGCGGCAGCCCGTCGATGCTCATGTTCGAGGGCTCATTCGGCAGCGACCTTCGTTCCGGTATCGGCCAGCCTGCGGGCGAGGACCAGCGCCGCGATCAGGCTGTTGGCGCGCGCAATGCCCTTGCCGGCGATGTCGAAGGCGGTGCCATGGTCCGGTGAGGTGCGAATGAAGGGCAGGCCAAGCGTCACGTTGACCGCCTCGTCGAAGGCCAGTGCCTTGGCCGGGATCAGCGCCTGGTCGTGATACATGCAGATCGCCACATCGTAGCCCGCGCGGGCGCGCGCATGAAACATCGTGTCGGCCGGCAGCGGCCCGAAGGCGTCGATGCCAAGCGCACGCAAAATGTCGATCGCAGGGCAGATGATGCGCTCGTCTTCCGTGCCCATCGCGCCGCCTTCGCCGGCATGCGGATTGAGCCCGGCAATGGCGAGCCTTGGCTTGGCGATGCCGAAACGACTTGCAAGATCGGCGGCGGTGATGCGGCCGGTGGTGACGATCAGCTCTGTCGTCAGCGCCTTCGGCACCTCGGCCAGCGCGATGTGAATGGTCACCGGAACGGTGCGCAACTCGGGACCGGCAAGCAGCATCACAGGCGTCACCTCGACGCCGCCGTGAAGCGACGCCAGATGCGCCAGATATTCGGTGTGGCCGGGAAAGCCGAAGCCGGCATCGTAGAGCGGCTTCTTGGCGATCGGGCAGGTGACGACGGCCGCGGCCCGGCCGGCAAGGCAGTCGGCCACGGCGCGGTCGATGGCCTCGATGGTGCCGGCGGCGTTGGCCGGGTCCGGCCGGCCGAGATTGTCGGTGAAGCGGGCAACCAGCGGCACGACGGGCAGGGCGCGGTGAAAGACGCGCGCCGCTTGCGCCGGCGTCGTCTCAACGATCGCCACATCGGCGCCGAGCCGACGCGCCCGCGCGGCAATCAGCGACGGGTCGGCGAGAAGGTAGAATGGCGGTACGCCAGCGCTGTCGCGCGCCTGCCACGCCGCAATGGCGATCTCCGGCCCGACGCCGGAAGGATCGCCGACGCTCAGCGCCAGCGGAAGCTCTGCGTCAAGCACGGCCAAGCCAGCTCAGCGCTGGACGATGCGGGCTTTCTTCCGCAACTCCTCGACATATTTCTCGCTGAGCGCGTCGGCGTCCTTGTCGGTACTGCCTTCGGCCTGGAACACCATCTGCGCGACCTTGTCGTCGGAGACTTCTCGCGACGAGCAGATGCCGATGAACTCGACGCCGCGGTCGGTCGCGCGCGTGGGCGTGGCGCCGCCGACCTTGGTGGCCTTGACCTGTTCGGCCCAGTCCGGTGGCAATTGCGGCGCCAGCACCCGGCCAAGATCACGCACGGTGACGTCGATCAGGCCCTTGGCGAATTCGCGCGTGCTGTTGCAGCCATTGAAGCGGGCGCGCATAGCGTCGGCCTCGCGCTTGCGCTTGGCCAGCGTGGCGCTGCGCTCGGCCGCCGGCACAACGAAGATGACCTGCTGCAGCATGTATTCGGTGGCGCTTGGCTTTGCGCCGCCCTTTTCGAGCATCTTCTTGACAAGGTCCTGTTCGCTGACCGCCCCGCCGCTGTCGCCGGAGTGGTAGCGCGCGGTCAGCGCCTGGTTCCAGGCCATCTGGGCGCGGATGAACTCCTTGAAATGCTCTTTGCTGACACCGGACTGCGCCATGACACCGTCCAGTTGCTTGAGCTGCATCTTGTTGGTCGAGGCAAAGCGCTGATAGGCGGCCTCGACCTGAGCGTCGCTAACGCGGATGCCGAGGCGCCTGGCTTCGGTGACGCGCAGCGTCTGGTCGACCATTTCCTTGGCGGCGTCGCCCTTCTTGTGCTGCAGGCGCAGGAACGCGGCCCGGTGCGCGATGTCGCCGGTGGTGATCGGTACGTCGTTGACGACGTATTTGATCTCGCTGGCGAAGGCCGGCGGTGTCATCACGGTGATCGAAACCGAAGTCGCCGCCACAAGCAGCGCGAAACCTGCCGAAAAGAGGTATTTTCTCATCGAAAGCATCCCAAATCTATCCTGGTTCCCGCCCAACCCCATGCCAGGGAGCCAAAACCCGTGCCTGCTTTATGCGGCAAAACGATGTCGCTGAAGCCACGTGCGCCCACTCCTGGACGCACAAAATACGCTCAAGCCGGTCGCCTGTTACTGGATCGTGTCGACGGCGCTGGTGGACGAACCGAAATCGCCCAGCGTGCGGAACGACAGGTTGAAGCCGACATTCTGCGACACTTCCTTGGTGACCGAGTCGCGCGATTCCGAGAACGTCATCAAATAGGTGAAGCAGGAATCATTGTAGGCAAAACCGACCCCGTCCTTGACCAGCACGCTTTGCTGCAGGTCATAGGTTCCGGTACCGAAGATGCGCCAGTTCTCGTTAAGGTGCGTCGAGGCGCCAAGCGTGACCTCGTGACGGTCGGTGGTGAAGCCGTACAGCGGCTGCGCCTGGATGAAGGCGTATTTTGCACTCAACGAAACCGGCAGGCCGGAATAGGCCGCCTTCACCTCGGCGCGGCGGATCTCGAAGCTCTGCTCGTCGAAACGGCCGCTGAGCGACCCGGAGAAGCCGCTGGGGCTGTTGAAGCCGACGAGGCCGACATAGTCGGAGGTCGAGGTCTCGAGGCCCGAATAGGCACCGACATTGACCAGGTCTGGCGCGGCGAACGAGTTCTGCCCGCCTAGCTGATACGATTGGCCGAACAGCGCGTTGGTGCTCCAGCCATTGTCATAGGCGCCGGAGTAGCGGAACCCGACATTGGCGCGGCTGCCGCCTTCCATGCGGTCGTAGCCGGAGAATTTGTCGCGTTCGAACAGCGTTGTGGCGTCGAAGACGAAGCTCTGTGCGTCCTCGTTGGGAACGCTGAGGCCGCCGACATATTGCTCGTTCGGGCGCACGAAGAGTTGTGCCATCGGTTCGACGATATGACTGGAGCTGGGCATCGAGAACAGCACCGGCCAACGCATTTCAAGCCCGGCGGTTGCCATGTAACGGGCCAGCGACGAACGCATGTCGTCGTTCTCGCCGAGGTTTGTCGCCATCTGGTTGATCGCGGCGAGTGAGGCCGAAGATGCATTGAGGTAGCTGGCGTCGCCGCGTAGCGCCAGCAGCGGCGTCAGTTGCAGCCCGCCATCGGTGGTGAAGGTGCGCTTCCACTCGGCCTCGGCGGTGAGGCGGCCGGATTGGCCCTCGATGCCGCGCACGCGCTCGACGTTTGAGGCCGAATCAAGCGCCTTGTCCAAGCTGTCGCGGCTGATGACCCGCGCATTGACGTTGAGCGACAACTGGCCGCCGGCCACCGACATGTCGGGGATGTAGGCATAGTCGAGCGATGGCAGCACCCAGGGCTGCTTGCCGGCGCGCGCGGTCGGATCGTTGACCAGCGTGTTTTCCTGAACCTGGAACCGCATGGCGCGCACATCGAAATAATTGCGGCCGTTGAGGCCGGTCAGGTAGACCGTCGACTGATGGACGGCGTCTTTGTAGCCGTCGATGGCATAGGTGCGCGAGAAGTTCTTGTCGGACTGCAGCAGGACGTCCCAGCCGAAATCCCAGCGCGGGTTGATGGCGAACTGGCCCTTGGTGCCCATCATGCCGCGGAACTTGTTCGGGTCGCCAGCGGCACCGGAATTGACATTGTGGCCACTGCTGTCGATGAATTCGTCGGGATTTTCTTGCCGGATGCCGGCGATCTTCAAGCTGTACTCGCCATTGTTGAAGCGCTGGCGCCACTCGGCCTCGCCGAGGAAACCCTGCTTGGTGTAGCCGCTGCCGGTGACGGTGAGGTCGTAAGTCGGCGACAGCGCGAAATAATAGGGGATTTTGACGCCGACACCGAGATCGGTGTTGTAGGTGATGCCGGGGATCAGGAAGCCGCTCTTGCGCTTGACCGTCGGGTCAGCGATCTCGAAGGCCGGTAGGTAGGCCAGCGGAAAGCCGAAAAACTCGAAATTCGCGTTCTCGAAGCGAACCGTCTTCTTCTCGCCGTTCCAGATGATCTTCCTGGCCTTGACGCGCCAGGTCGGCGCCTTGTCCGGCTTGTCCTCGCACGGCTCGCAGGCGGTGTAGACGCCATTGTGGAAGGTCGTCAGCACGCCGCCCATCCGCTCCGCGCTCTCGGCGGCGAAATAGGCCTTTTCCGGCGTTTCGACGCGCAGCGCATTGACGAAGCCGTCGGCGAAATCGTCGGTGATGTCGATATGGTCCGAATTGATCTTGGTGCCGTCGCTGTTGACGATTTCAACAGCGCCACTGGCAACCAGGCGCTTGGTGTTGCGGTCGTACACGACCCGCTGGGCGACAAGGCGATTGCCGCCATAGTCGATCTGGACGCCACCAACGGCGGTCACGGTCTGGTTGTCGTTGTTGTAGACAAGCGTGTCGGCGGCCAAGAGCATCTGCGTGCCGGCCGGAACCTTCGACGCCATGTCGGTGACGTCCTGCGCCAGCGCAGGGGCCATCGGCACGGCGCAGGCGAGCAGGCATGCCAAGGCGCTCGCCCCATAAAGGCGCGCCAAACCGGCCTGCCTATGGCTGCGCAAAACCGCCTCCCTCACTAGCCGTCTTCCTTGTATAGCAGGAATGTCACCCCAAAGAACATAGCCACGACAACCGGAACCCATGCAGCCACGGCTGTGGGAACGAATCCCGCCACGCCGAATGCCTTGACCAGCACCGAAACGACATAAAGCAGAAAGCCGGCCAGGACGCCACCCAGAATCATCGTTGCCGACTGCCCCATCCTCGCAAATCGCATTGATACTGTTGCCGCAATCAGCGTCATGGCGACAAGCAGGAACGGCAACGCCACCAGCGAATCAAACTGCATGGCGAAGGCATTTGCCTTCAGCCCGAAGGAACGGGCAACTTCAATCTTGCCCGGCAGCTCGTAGAATGGGATTGTTTCCGGGCGCGCCAGCCTCTCCTGCACGAATTCCGGCTTGAGATTGGTCACCACCCGGTCGCTGGCCAGCGACTGCACGGTGCCGTTCCTGAACACCTTGACGTCCTGCAGCTCCCAGTAGCCGTCGCGCAGGAAGGCTCGCGCCGCATCCTTGCGTTCGACGATGTCGCCTTGCGCAGACAGGACGAAGAAGACGGCGTCGGACATCTCCAGGCCCTGGTTGAGAATGGCGCGGGCGCCGATGATGGTGTCGCCGGAGTTGGTTTTCTGCCGGATCCAGGGCGTCGCGTCGGGCGAAACAGCGTTCGATTTGCCGGAGCGGAGCTCGGTTTCGATCTGTTCGGACCAGGAGAAGGCGTGCGCGGCGATCGGATTGATGACGCCGACCGACAACACCCCGAACATGAGCGCGCCGATGCAGCATGGCAACAGGAACTGCCAGGCCGAAACGCCGGCCGAGCGCGCGATTACCAGCTCGTACTTGCGGTTCAGCGACACCAGCGTCGCCATGGCCGAGAACAGGCCGACGAACGGCACCGTCTGCAGCATGATCATCGGCATCCGCAGCGCAGAAATGGCGAATGCCGAGCCATAGGTGAAACCCGGCAAGCCGACGATGCGGCCGGAAAGCTCGGTGAAATCGATCAGGAACACCAGCGCCAGCAGGCCGATGAAAAACCACACCGTGATCGCCACGTAGCGAAAGAAGAAGTAGCGGCCCAGAGTCCAGCCCATTAGCGAGTCCAGCCCATCAGCTGATTCCCTGACCGGACGCGCCGCGCCTGGCGAAGCGCAGCTTGACGGCGGCCCAGCCGTCGCTGACGCGGCTGGCGAAATTGGTCATCCAGTCGGCCCAGGCGCCGGGCAGTTCCATGGCCCGGTTTGAGACGATGAACCAGATGGCAATCAATGAAGCCACGATCGGCACGCCGTAGACCATATATGCGTATTGCGGGATCTTGTCGGCCTTGCCGGCGGCGAAGAAGCCGAGCCAGCGCACGAACAGCGCAACCGCAATGGCCGTGATCAGCGGATGGATACGCGCCTCGCGGTGCGAGCGTGCGTCACCGGCCACCGCCAGCGCAATCAGCGCGAACACCAGCGAGTACGACCATTCGGAAAAACGCTGGTTGACTTCGGCGCTGTAGCGGCTCGGCTGGCGCTGGAACATCTTGTCGTTGGTATCAGGGTTGAGCAGGTACTGGGTCGTGCGGTCCTTGGGCAAAAGCGTGACCTCGTTCGCCGCCGCCATGAAGGCGGATAGATCGAAGGCGTAAGAGGAAAAGCGGATGACCGAGAGGTCGCCGGTCAGTGTCTTGCGATGGATGACGCCGTCATTCATCATCAGCACCTTCTCGTTGCCGCGTTCGACGACGCTGCCCGTCTTGGCGTAGTAGACCAGATTTGCGCCTTCCTCACGCGAATCGGCGACGAAGATACCGCCAAGCCGGTTGTCGGGAAGCCGCTCGCCGATCTGCAGGAACAGGCCCTCGTCGATCTTGCGGAAAGTGCCTTCCTGGATGATCAGCGACAACAGATCGGCGCGCGACGACGCGACCAGCTCGCGGTTCTTCTGCCGCGCATAGGGCTCGATGCCATTGTCGACCGCGAAGGAAAAGACCGCCGCCGCCAGAGCCAAAAGCATGATCGGCCGCACGATGGTCCAGCGCGAGGAACCGGCGGCGTTGATGACGGCCAGTTCCGAATCGGAATTCATGACGCTGAGCGTCTGGGCGACCGCCACCACCAGGGCGAACGGCACCACGATCGGGATGATTGTCGGGATGATCAGCGCCGCGACCTCGAAGAAGGTCAGCGCCGACTGGCCGCTGTCGGTGACGAGGTCGATCTTGGCAAGCACCTGCGTCGTCCACACGATGGCCAGCGTCCACACCAGCGCAGCCAGGAACACCGCCAAAGCGCGACGCATGATGTAGCGTTCAACGACCTTCATTAAGGCTTTTCTCGATTTTGCCGAACGGCATCATGCCTGCCGACAAGGTAGTCGTCCGCAGGCGCCTGTACAACTGCTTCCATCCGGCGGTTCGATCCGGTCCCGTTCCACATCGCCGTCCCGCGTGCCGGAGTGTCGGCGGCAATGGATAAGAAAGGGCGAACATCAATGGTTAACAACAGGTTGCGGCAAGAAGCGGGGCCGTGCCGCGACGAATCGTCATCGATTCAACCGCGCATATGGGATGCAATTTCGGCAAAGTCTTGCCAAATGCCGGAAAACGACCAAATGTCGCGCACACTTCCCCTAGAGCTTAGCCGTTTCCCGAAAGCAGGACCTGATGAATTCGAGACCTTCGATCGCCTTCGCCAAATTTGCCGCGCCCAAAAAGGGCAGCACCTTCGTGCTGGCGGCTGACGACGGCAGCCTTGGCGAGCCGGCAAAGGCCTGCGATCCGGCGAAAACCCTCGACCGGGCGTTCCCGGTGGCCGATTTCACCGGCAAGTTCGCCAGCCTTGTCGAAGTGCTGGCGCCGGAGGGGACAGCGCTCGACCGGCTGGTGGCGATCGGCGCCGGCAAGGTGTCCAACCTCGACGACTATGCCTGGCTGAAGCTTGGCGGCACCGTCGCCGCGTCGCTGCGCAAAGCGACGGAGGTGGCCGTCGTGCTCGATGTGCCAGGCGCCACCATTGCCGGCAGGCAAGCGGCGAGCGTTGCCGCCGGCATAATTTTGCGCAGCTATTCCTTCGACAAGTACAAGACCAAGAAGGACAAGGATGACGGTAAGAACGAGCCGAAGAAGCCGGTCAAGGTGACCATCCACACCGCCGATCCTTCCGCGGCGAAAAAGGCTTTTGCCGAAGAGTTGGCGGTGATCGACGGCGTGCTTCTGGCGCGCGATCTTGTCAATGAACCCGCCAATGCGCTGGGGCCGGTGGAATTTGCCGCCCGCGCCAAGGAGCTCGAGGCGCTCGGCGTCAAGGTCGAGATCCTGGCCGAGAAGGAGATGAAGAAGCTCGGCATGGGCTCGCTGCTCGGCGTCGCCCAGGGCTCGCCGCGCGGCGCCCGCATGGCCGTCATGCAATGGAATGGTGGCAAGGCCAAGGACTCACCCGTAGCCTTCGTCGGCAAGGGCGTCACTTTCGACACCGGCGGCAATTCGATGAAGCCGGCGTCGGGCATGGAGGACATGAAGGGCGACATGGGCGGTGCTGCGGCCGTCACCGGGCTGATGCACGCGCTGGCCGCGCGCAAGGCGAAAGCCAATGTCGTCGGCATCATCGGGCTGGTCGAAAATGCCGTCGACGGCCATGCCCAGCGCCCCGGCGACATCGTCACCTCGATGTCGGGCCAGACCATCGAGGTGCTCAACACCGACGCCGAGGGCCGCCTCGTCCTGGCCGACGCGCTGTGGTATTGCAACGACCGCTTCCAGCCGAAGTTCATGGTCAATCTGGCGACGCTGACCGGTGCCGTCATGGTCGCACTCGGCCAGCATTATGCCGGCCTGTTCTCCAACAATGACGAACTGTCGGAGAAGTTGACGGCGGCCGGGCAGGCGACGCAGGAGCGGCTGTGGCGCATGCCGCTCGGCGCCGAATACGACAAGCTGATCGATTCCAAGAATGCCGACATGAAGAACATCGGCGGCCGCTATGGCGGCGCCATCATCGCCGCCCAGTTCCTGCAGCGCTTCGTCAAGGAGACGCCGTGGGCGCATCTCGACATCGCCGGCACCGCCATGGGCTCGCCGCCAAGCGAGATCAACCAGTCATGGGGCTCCGGCTTCGGCGTCAGGCTGCTCGACCGATTGGTCCGCGACAACTACGAGGGATAGGCTTTCAATCCTTGTTTTTACGCAATTCCTGACGGAAAACCGCTGCACACTTTTCCTGGAATTGCTCCAGAGGCGCAATCATGGCCGACGTCCTGTTCTACCACCTGACCGAATCGACGCTGGAGGACGCGCTGCCCGGCCTCTTGGAGCGCAGCGTCGATCGCGGCTGGCGCGCCGTGGTGCAGACCGGCACCGAGGAGCGGCGCGACGCGCTCGACCAGCGTCTGTGGACCTTTCGCGACGATTCGTTCCTGGCCCATGCTACCGACCGCGAAGCCTTTCCGGCAGAGCAGCCGATCCTGTTGACCACCGGCAAGGAGAATCCCAACCAGGCAAAGATACGCTTCCTGGTCGACGGCGCGATGCCGCCGGAGCTTGCCGGCTACGAACGCGCGGTATTCATGTTCGACGGCCACGACGCCGTCCAGGTGGAGGCGGCGCGGGGCCACTGGAAGGCGATGAAGGAGGCCGGCCACGCCGTGACCTACTGGCAGCAAACGCCGGACCGGCGCTGGGAACGCAAGGCTTAGCAAGGGTGGTGTCTCATTCGAGTTTCCGCAAAGGGTGAAATGATCGCGGCAGCTACTGGAATACAATCATGGTTACCAATCTTCCTGGATTTTTCGAGGGCACCGAAATGCCTACCAGCGGCTGGTGGGAAGCACTGTGGCCCGACCCTGATGGTGTGCTCGCCGCAGTAGGGCTCGAACCGGGTATGGATGTGGTCGATCTGTGCTGCGGTGATGGCTGGTTCACGCTGCCGATCGCCAGGATCGCGCGTCACGTTACGGCTATCGACATCGATCCGCATTTCCTGGAGTTGGCGCGCAAGCGTGTGGCCGAAAACGGCGTGACCAATTGCGACTTTGTGGCAGGCGATGCCTGCGGGCTTGCCAGTCTGGTTTCGCGGCGACCTGACTTCGTCTTTATGGCGAACGCTTTTCACGGCGTTCCCGATCGGCTGCGCTTGGCTTGTGCCCTGCGTGCAACGCTCAAGCCCGGTGGCGCCTTTGCCATCGTCAACTGGCATCGCCGCCAGCGCGAGGAAACGGTGATCCTGGGCGAACCTCGCGGACCAAGGACCGAATTGAGACTGTCGCCGCAACAAACCATCGAGGCGGTCGAGGCGAGCGGCCTGCGGCTAAGGCATGTGGTCGAAATACCGCCCTATCACTATGGCGCCGTGTTTGAGCAGCCAACGGACTGAGAGTATCCCAACTGCCAGTCAGTGCCGGGCATGTTCGCATTGGCTGTGATCAGCCAGCACCTCGATCACCCGGCATTCGCCGACCTTCCCATGCCGGCAGCCTTCGACCATCAGTTCCAGCTCGGCTTTCAATGCCGTGAGGCTGCGGATTCGCTGAACCACGTCGGCCAGCCGCGCCTGCGCTATGGTGTCGGCCGTTGCGCAGGGCTGGCTGGGATTGTCCTGCAACGTCAGCAGGGTGCGAATGGCTTCGATGTCGAACCCCAACTCGCGTGAATGGCGAATAAACGCCAACCGGCGCAAATCGCTCGCCTCATAGTGCCGGCGATTGCCCTCGCTGCGAACCGGCGCGGGCAGCAAACCGATCTGCTCATAGTAGCGGATGGTCGGCACTTTCACCCCGCTCTGTCGGGCCGCTTCGCCAATCGGGACGCTGCGCATCATTTTTCGCTTGCTCCTCTAGCCGCTAGAGAATGTAGCGTCGGACTGGAATGGTTCAAGGAATGAGACGATGGCTGCAACCGCCGCACAAACCCGCTATCGCGTCGAAGGCATGGATTGTGCCGGCTGCGCGACGAAAATCGATAGCGCGGTGCGGCGCATGCATGGCGTCGAGGATGTGAACGTCTCGGTCACATCAGGCACCATGACCGTCAGGCACACCGCGGAAAGCGATCTCGCCGCGATCGAAAAGAAAGTGACAGGCCTCGGCTATTACGTGGCTCAGCTCACAAGCGAGGCCGGACAGAATGCCAAGCTGGCCGGGCACGGCGCCAAGGGAGATCATGACCACGTTGGCCACGACCATGCCGGCACAGCCAAAGATGACCATGACGGAGATGTGGAGGGCTTGCACGGCCACGAGCACACGCCCACCTCGGGACCGTGGTGGAAAAGCGCCAAGGGGCGACTGGCCATCGCCAGCGGCGGGGCATTGGCCGCAGCTTTTGCGATTCACTATTTCTGGCCGGCCACCGGCGTCTGGGTCTTCATTGCCGCCATGCTGATCGGTCTGGTGCCGATTGCACGGCGAGCCGTGATGGCCGCGCTCGCTGGTATTCCCTTCACCATCGAAATGCTGATGACCATCGCTGCGGTCGGCGCCGTCATCATCGGCGCCGGCGAGGAAGCCGCCACGGTGGTCTTCCTGTTCCTCGTCGGCGAGTTGCTGGAAGGGGTGGCCGCCGGCAAGGCTCGCTCCAGCATCCAGGCGCTGACCACGCTGGTGCCCAAGACGGCCTTGCTGCAAGAGAATGGCGCCACGCGCGAAGTTCCGGCCGAAGCCCTTAAGGTTGGTGCCGTCATTCTGGTGCGGCCTGGCGATCGCATTCCAGCCGATGGCAGGATTGTCGAAGGCGAAAGTGCCATCGATGAATCGCCGGTGTCGGGAGAAAGCGTGCCGGTCCGCAAGGGCGTCGACGCCAACGTGTTCGCCGGCACCATCAATGGCGATCGCGTATTGCGCATCATCGTGACAGCGGCGGCCTCCGACAACACCATTGCCCGCATCGTCAAGCTGGTCGAGGAGGCACAGGAGAGCAAGGCGCCGACGGAGCGCTTCATCGATCGTTTCTCACGCTGGTACACGCCCGGCGTTGTCGCCGTCGGGGCTCTCGTGGCCATCGTTCCGCCGCTGGCCTTTTCCGGTGACTGGAACGAATGGATCTACAAAGGTCTGGCGTTGCTGCTTATCGGCTGTCCCTGCGCTCTCGTCATATCGGTACCGGCGGCCATTGCGGCATCGCTCTCGGCCGGCGCCAGGCGCGGCCTGTTGATGAAAGGTGGCGCGGTGCTGGAAGGCCTCGGCAAGATCACCGCCGTGGCGTTGGACAAGACCGGAACGCTGACCCTCGGCAAGCCACAAGTCACCGATGTGATTTCTTTTGGCCGTCCTGACGCGGACGTGTTGCGTCTGGCCGCTGCCCTGGAAACCGGCTCAAGCCATCCGCTGGCTCTCGCTATCCTCGCGAAGGCTGCTGCCGAAAAGGTAAAGGTGCCACCGGCATCCAAGGCGCAGGCGCTGGGCGGCAAGGGCGTGAAAGGCACCGTGGAAGGTGCCGAAGTGTTCTTGGCGTCGCCGCAGGCGGCCAGCGACACGGTCGAGCTCTCGGCCGAACAAACAGCCGAGATTACAGCGCTTAATGATCAGGGCAAAACGGTTTCCATTGTGCTCATAGGCGAAAAAATCGTCGGCGCCATTGCAATGCGTGACGAGCCCCGGCCGGATGCGTTGGCCGGTCTCAAGGCGCTGACAGATTCCGGCATCAAGACCGTCATGCTGACCGGCGACAATAAGCGCACGGCAGCGGCTATCGGCAAGCAGTTGGGCATTGAGGTCCGAGCTGAGCTGCTGCCTGAGGACAAGCAGCGCATTATCAGCGAGCTGAAAGGGCAGGGGCTTTTCGTCGCTAAAGTAGGCGACGGCATCAACGATGCGCCGGCGCTCGCGGCGGCCGATGTCGGTATCGCCATGGGTGGCGGCGCCGATGTCGCCCTGGAGACTGCCGACGCAGCGGTGTTGCATGGCCGCGTCGGAGACGTCGCTGCGATGATAAGGCTATCTCAAGCGACCATGGCCAACATCAAGCAGAACATCACCATGGCGCTGGGGCTGAAGGTAGTGTTTCTGATGACTACCATAGCTGGCATGACTGGTTTGTGGCCCGCTATTCTCGCCGATACCGGCGCGACGGTGCTGGTGACAGCCAACGCCATGCGGTTGTTGCGCTGGAAGGGCTCCACGTAGGCTGCGACGGTCGACGCGCGTCGTATCACATCCGCCAGTGCAACCCAACGGGGCGAATGAACCCACGGCTGCGCCGGCCAAGGGCGGCTCTACCCGGTTCTCACGCCGCCGCACGGTGTTCTTCACGGGCAGCTTCCCACACTTCGCGGGCCGCATCGGCGTTCATAGCCGCGATCCCTAAACCCACTATCAGATCGGGCCAGGCGGAGTGCCAGAGCAAAGCAGTGACCAGCCCGGCGACAATAATGGCGATGTTGGCAAAGGCGTCATTGCGGGCCGACAGGAAGGCCGCCTTTGTCAGGCTGCCGCCACGGTGACGGTACGCGGCGAGCATGTAGGCACAGGAGAGGTTGACGGCCAGAGCGCCCAGGCCCGCCAGGGTCAAGGCGATCGGCTGCGGCGGCACCGGCACGTTGAACTTCTCCCACGCCGTCCAGAGCGTGGCCAGACCGGGCACGAGCAGGATGAGTGCCAGAGCCATCCCCACTCGTGCGCGAGAGCGGACTGACCAGCCAAGTGCGAGCAGGATAAGGAGATTTACAGAGGCGTCTTCCAGAAAGTCGATGCTGTCGGCGAACAGAGACACTGACCCTATGGTGAGCGCCACCGCGAACTCGATCCCGAAATAGGCGAGATTGAGCAGCGCGACGATAAGGACGATGCGACGGAGGGGGAGGTTCATCTTCTGAACGTAAACGAGACTGCTGCATTGGGCCACCAGCTTCGCGATTCTTGGCGTGAAGAAACAGACCCCACCCTTTCCGGTCGGATTGACTGGGCCGTCGCCTTCCGATCGTCGGGCGCTGCCTGTCATCCAACTTTCATATTGCGGCGATAAGCATCCTTAGTTCCGGATTTATGGATGCATGGACAAGACAACAGCTCTTCTTGCGCTCGCAGCGCTCGGCCAGGACACCAGGCTTGAGGTGTTTCGCCTGCTGGTGCAAGCCGGCGCCGAAGGCGTGCCGGCCGGTAAGATCGCGGCGCGCCTGAGTATCGTCCAGAACACCATGTCGGCGCATCTGAAGGTTCTCGACCATGCCGGGCTGGTTCGTGCCGAGCGCGAGGGCCGCACCATCCGCTATGTCGCCGACATGACCGGCTTTCGCGACCTGCTTGCCTACCTCATGGAGGATTGCTGCAACGGCGCGCCTGAGCTTTGCCAGCCGGTTGCCCAGGCCGTGACTTGCAGGTGTTAGGGGAGGAAGCCGTGAGCGAGTTCTGCAATCTTCCGAAGCCGGTTGAGTCCCATGGCCCCTGATCTGTCACGCCGCCTCGTCGCCGAAGCGCTCGGCACCGCTCTGCTGGTTGCCGCGGTTGTCGGTTCGGGCATCATGGCCGATCGCCTGACCGACGATGTGGCGCTGGCGCTGCTCGGAAACACCATTCCGACCGGCGCGATGCTGGTGGTGCTGATCACCATTCTGGGGCCGATTTCCGGTGCGCATTTCAATCCGGCGGTGACGCTGGTCTTTGCGTTGCGGCGGGACATCGGGGTCAATGCAGCGCTAGGTTATGTCGCTGCACAGATCCTCGGTGGCATTGCCGGCGCGTTCCTGGCGCATGCCATGTTCGAATTGCCCATCCTGCAGATTTCCCAGACCGTGCGGAGCGGAAGCGGCCATTGGATTGCCGAACTGGTGGCCACCTTCGGTTTGGTCTTCACCATCCTGACCGGCCTGCGCTTTCGCAGCAACGCCATTCCCTGGCTGGTCGGGCTCTACATCACATCGGCCTACTGGTTCACCGCCTCGACCTCGTTTGCCAACCCGGCCGTCGCCATTGCACGCGCCTTCTCCAACACGTTTGCCGGCATCAGGCCGCTCGATGTCCCGGCCTTCATCGGCGCTGAGTTGGTCGGCGCGCTGCTCGCCATGGCGCTGGCTGGCTGGCTTCTCGCCGAACCCAAAACCACGGCAGAAATGAGAGCTGCGCAATGACCATCACCATCTATCACAACCCTTCCTGTGGCACGTCGCGCAACACGCTGGCCATGATCAGGCAATCCGGCGATGAGCCGGAGGTGATTGAATATCTGAAGACGCCGCCGTCGCGTGAAAGACTGGTCGAGCTGATTGCGGCGATGGGAATGACACCGCGCGAACTGCTTCGCGAGAAGGGCACACCTTACGCCGAGCTCAATCTTGGCGATCCCAAATGGAGCGACGACGAGATTCTCGATTTCATGCTGGCGCATCCGATCCTGATCAACCGCCCAATCGTGGTGACGCCGCGCGGCGTCGTTCTGGCGCGGCCGTCGGAAGCGGTGCTCGACATCCTGCCCAATCCCGATATTGGCCCCTTCACCAAGGAAGACGGCGAAGTTGTCATCGATGCCGGCGGCAGCCGGGTAGTCTAAAGCCATATTTCGAGATTTATCGAAATAGGACTTGACCGCCGCGATCGTCGGCGTATGCTATTTCGATGAAACTCGAACAAGCAGCCAAACAACTCGAAGCGCTCGGCAATCCGACGCGGCTCAACCTCTATCGCACGCTGGTTCGGGCGGGCGCAGCGGGCAGGCCGGTCGGCACTCTGCAGGAAAGCCTCGGCATCGCCGCCTCGACGCTGTCGCATCATTTGCACCGTCTTATCCTCACCGGACTGGTGACGCAGGAGCGGCAGGCAACGAAACTGATCTGCCGCGCCAATTACCCCATCATGAACGAACTCATCGGCTTTCTCGCCGACGAGTGCTGCGCCGACGCCGCTTGCAATTCGACCGCGGAAGAGGCCGCCGCCTGATCTCTCTTTTTTGCCAGATATTTCGGTAATCCCGGAAATATGGAAGGTGTAAAATGAACTTGCGAGATGATCTTCCTGTCGCCGTCATCGGCGCCGGTCCTGTCGGTCTGGCGGCAGCCGTCCATTTGCTGAAGCAGGGCCTGCCGGTGAAGCTCTATGAGGCAGGCAGCAGCGTTGCCTCCAACCTCAGGGACTGGGGCCATGTCCGGGTGTTCACGCCCTGGCGCTATTGCGTCGACCAGACAGCCCGAGCACTGCTAGAATCCCATGGCTGGGAAATGCCGGAGCCCGAGACGTTTCCGACCGCCAATGAGCTTGTCGCGCGCTATCTCAAGCCGCTTGCAAACCTTCCGGAGCTCGCGCCATCGATCGAAACCGGCGCCCGAGTCGTCGGCATCTCGCGCTGGGGCGCCGACAAGGTTGTGAGCAAGCAACGTGAGACGCGGCCCTTCATGCTGGTGGTCGAGACCGCCGATGGCACAAGGCGCGACAGCGCGCGCGCCGTCATCGACGCCTCGGGCACATGGCGAACGCCCAATCCGCTCGGCGCCGGCGGCATCGCTGCCGAAGGTGAGGAGGAATGTGCCGATCGCATCGCCTATGGCATCCCCGACATTCTCGGCCGCGACCGAGCGCTTTATGCCGGCCGCACGACGCTGGTTGCCGGCTCCGGCCATTCGGCCGCCAATGCCTTGCTCGACCTTGCCAGGCTGGCGGATGTCGAGCCGGACACGGCGTTCATCTGGGTGACGCGCGGCACCGATCTCGTGCGCATCTATGGCGGCGGCGATGCCGACCAACTGCCGGCGCGTGGCGAGCTCGGCGCCGATGTGCGCGACCTCGCCGAAAGCGGCCGCGTCACGCTGGTGACCGGCTTTGCCACCACCGCCATCCGCATGGTCGACGGCCGTCTGATCGTCGACGGTGAAACGAAGGATGGCTTGCGGCTGATCGGTCCCGTCGACCGCATCATCGCCGCAACCGGACAGCGGCCTGATCTCACGCTGACACGCGAGCTTCGATTGGACCTCGATCCGTGGCTTGAAAGCGTCAAGGCGCTGGGGCCGCTGATCGATCCCAACGAGCATTCCTGTGGCGACGTGCCGCCGCATGGTCACCGCGAACTCAGCCATCCCGAGCCCGGTTTCTACACCGCCGGCATCAAGAGCTATGGCCGCGCGCCGACCTTCCTGCTGCTGACCGGCTATGAGCAGGTCCGCTCTGTCGCAGCGGCGATCGCCGGCGACATCGCTTCCGCCGACGCCGTGCAACTGGTGCTGCCGGAAACCGGCGTCTGCACGGTGCCTTCGTCTACAGTTGGCGAGGCTTCCAAAGGCTGCTGCGGCGGTCCGGCGCCAAAGCAGGCGGATGCTTGCTGCGTCGCCGACGCCGAGGCCAAAGCCGTCGGCAAGGCTGGTTGTGGCTGCGGCGTGGCAAAGTCGAGCGCGATGGAAGCCGCGGAGTGAGCGACCGCAAGGTTCCCCCTTCGGCGATCTGGGCGCTCGGCGTCACCCAGATCATCGGCTACGGCACGCTCTACTACAGCTACAGCATCCTTGCGCCGGCCGTCGCCACGGAGTTGGCATGGTCACCGAAATGGGTGTTCGCGGTGCTTTCGGCATCGCTGCTGGCAAGTGCTGTTCTGGCACCCATTGCCGGCAGCCTGGCGGACAGATATGGCGCTGCCCGCCTTATGGTGCCTGGTTCGCTGGCCGCGGCCGGTGCGCTGCTGTTGTGCGCACTGGCGCCTGGACGTATCGGTTTTGCCGCCGGGGTGCTGGCGATGGAACTGGCCTCATGCTTCGTGCTCTACAGCACGGCGTTCGTCGCCATCGTGCAACTGGGCGGTCGCGGTCGCGGCATCACCCATCTCACCTTGATCGCCGGCTTTGCCTCGACACTGTTCTGGCCGCTGACGACGGTGTTGCACAACCATCTCGGCTGGCGCGAGGTTCTCCTCCTCTTCGCCGCGCTCAATATCGGCGTCTGCCTGCCGATCCACTGGTGGCTCGCGCGGTTTTCCCGCAGCATTGGCGAGAAGCACCGGATCGTTCCCGCCACTGCCGACATCTCGGCGGCCACGCAACGCCATGGCTGGTCACCGATCTTCGTCCTGATGCTGGTAGGCTTTGCCATCGAGGGGTTCATGCTGTCGGCGATCCTGGTCCAAATGGTGCCGTTGCTGACGATGGTCGGGCTTGGCGGAGCAGCTGTGATTGTCGCAAGCCTGTTTGGTCCCTCGCAGGTGGCGAGCCGCCTGGTCAACATGCTGTTCGGCCATGGCCTGTCCCAGACATGGCTGGCGCTCGGCGCCACTGCGGCTTTGGCCGGCGGTCTTGCGGTGCTGCTTGTTGCGGCGCCGTCAGTGCCGGGCGCCGTCCTGTTTGCCGTGTTGTTCGGTTTCGGTTCGGGCCTGATGAGCATCGTCACCGGCACGTTGCCGCTCGAATTGTTCGGCCACGCGCGTTACGGCTCTTATGTCGGCTGGATCACCGCGGCGCGTCAGTTCTGTTCCGCCTTCGCGCCGTTTGGTCTGACTTTCATGATTGCCGCCGTCGGCGTCTTTCCGGCGCTTTGGCTCAACGTGCTGGTCGGGCTGTGTGGAACTGCGGCGTTTGCCGGGATTGCCTTGCTCAGCCGGAGCCAGAACAAATCGCGCAAGACTGCGGATGAGACCACCGCGGCACTTGGTGCGGAGATCGTCTGACGAGCGTCCTTGTCAAGACAGGCGACGGCCCGCTTCTCCGGGCCATCGCTTCCCTGTCTTCAAAACCTCACTGCCCGCCCATTTCCTTCTTGAACGTGTCGAAATCGATTTGCATGCCGTTGAAGACGGTGCTCCAGTGGCGGGTCAGCGCCGACACGGCCACGGCCTCCTGGATTTCCTCGTCGGTGGCGCCGGCGCGCTTGGCGTCCTGCGTGTCCGACCAGATGCAGTAGGTGCACGGGATCTGCGCTGCGACGGCCAGCGAGATCAGCGACTTGACCTTGGGCGGCAGCGCCGTCTTGTCACTCAACTGCAAAGCCTTGACCTCGGCCCACGCGCCGGGCAGAGCGGCTTTCGGAAATTGCTTCACGAAGCTTGGCACGCCGCCCATCGTCGCCTGCATGTCCTTGATGGCTGCGTCATAATCGTCGGCATGGGCAGGCGCCGACAGCGCAAGCGCGCAGGCGGCAACGGCGAGCAGGGACGCACGGCGGATGGAAGACGGCACGGATGAAAGAATGCGGTAAGCAGACATGATTTTTCTCCTCTGGTCTTTGTTAGCCTTACGATGTAAGGTGATGCGGAAAATGAACCTTACAGTGTAAGTTGTCAAGCGACGCCATGGACTCATCGATCAAAAAAGCGCGAACACGTGGGCGGTTGTCCCGACAGATGATCGAGGATGCCGCCTTCGAGGTGATCGAGCGGGAGGGGCTTGCCGGCTTTTCGATGCGCAAGCTGGCGGCAGCGCTCGGCTGCGAGGCGATGAGCATCTATCATCACTTTCCCTCGCTGGCGCATCTGCACGAGGCGCTGGTCGACCGGCTGGTCGGCGCGCTCGAAATGCCCGATGCCGGCCTGCCGTGGCGGCAAAGGATGCGCATGGCCATGCAGGACTTCCGCCGCGTCGGCCGCGAGCATCCGGCCTTCGCGCCGTTCCTCGTTACCTACCGGATGAACTCGCCGACCTGCCTCGCCTGGCTGAACAGCATTCTCGGTCTGTTCGAAGCCGGCGGCTTCAGCGCCGAGCTGGCGGCGCGGCTGTTCCGCACGGCCGGATACTACCTGATGGGCGCCATCCTCGACGAGACTGCAGGCTATGCCAAAGGTCCGTCGGCGGTCAGCACGGTGAGCGACGAGCAACTGGCGCGCGATTTTCCCAATGTCATGGCCGCCGGCCCCTTCTTCGGCACCGCCGAATTCGACGCGACATTCGAGCTCGGCCTCGACATGCTGCTGGATGAGATGGAACGTCTGCGCGACAGCGCCGATGCAAGGTAGTTGTCAGGCAAGGTGCGGCAGGCGCCAGAGATTTCGCGAGCCGTTACATCAGGGACGCGGTCGCCAGACGACTGCGAACGACGTTCGGCTTCTGGTCGCCAACATACTCGACTTTGGTGTCCACCAGACGGTCGCTGTCGATCCCGGCTGCGGTCAAGATATCCTCGATCGCCTTCAGGCGCTGCTTGGCCAGTTGCTTGTTCGTCTTTGCAGCGTCGGCGCCGGTGAATTCCGTGGCCGCGAAGACCGTCAGGGCGGCCGCGGCGAAAGACACTGCGCTTCCGGCAATGACAACAAACGCCAGACCAAGATTCAGGGATTTCCTCATGGTCCTGGCGCCTCCACGCGGACTTAATCTACTGCCGCACTTAAACGTCGACAAGGCACGACCGGGTCCCGATGACCCGCGCCCATCAGTCCCACAGCAACAACAACTTGCGCCAGAAAGCATTGGACGGCGTCGGCTTCGAGCCGCGTGGCAGCCGGATTGCCAGATAGATCGTCAGCCACTTGCGATCTATCTCCCGGATCGAAACTTTCAGGTCATGCAGTTCGAAAGGTCTCGAAACGCGCGTCCATCCGGAGAATGACAAGGCGCCCACCGGAGCATCGTGTTTCCACACGAGTTTTTCTTCCTGCCTGCCCAGCGCCATGGCGAACTCGAAGGGGGAGGCATCCTCGTGAGCTATCTCCACTGTCGCCATGATACTTCTGGCAAAGGCGGGGAAAGCCGAATTGATGGCGGCAACAACAATGCCATGCGTGCTCGGCCGCAGGAAGATGCCGCCATTGTCGCCGGCGACGAGCAATGTTGGCAGCTCGGAGGGATAATCGGTCACGAGCGTTGCACGCTTCAGTTCATCATCGGTCATCCGGCGGATACGTTGGCGCTGTTGCGGCGCATTGAGGCGCGGGCGCGTTGCACCGACCGAAACGGCATGGCGGATCTGGATGCCTGAAAAGCCGCCGAGTACGCGCCCGCTCGGACTGCTGCCGCCGCACCTCACCGCCAGCAACAGATCGCGCCTGCCTGATGCCGGCGAACTGACTGTCGCCCTTATTTCGCGCGCCTCGCGCGCTCGGCGGAGATCGGCCCAGCCGCTCCCGTTGCCGCTTTCAAGGAGCTGGGCGAGATCGCCGACGGCCTGGTTTTCCGCGTCTACGATGACGAGCTGAAATTGAGCAGGGTCCGCCAGCTCCTCGTCGAGGTAAACCCAGCAGCTGGCGCTGGTGACGCCCGGTGGGCAGACGCCCTTCAGCAAAGCCATGGTGACATTGCTGCCCTTGGCTTCGAGAAACAGCTGGTCCGGCGATTGTTCGACATAGCTCAGCAGGTCTGGATCGGCATCCGGATGCGAACTGACGTGAGCCAGACGCAGGGGCTCGGCGGAGAGATACTGCTCGCGGTAAAGCGAGGAGAGTAGCTCCGGCACGGTCTCGTCGGCCGCCGCGTTGAGCATTTCGACCACACCCAAGGCGAAGTCGATTCGCCCTGTATGAGCGAGAAGCGAAATCGCCGTATCGGCCCTTCCTTCGCGCGCCGCGATCTCGGCCAGCAACTGCATTGCATCATCGCTGTTGGCGGAGCCCGTGCTTAGCTTGAGATACCGTTCGTCGTTGACCCGCAGTTCCAGATTCCGGAGGTTGAGATCCTTTTCATAGTAGGCGGTGTTTGTGCTGATGCCGAGTTGCACGAACATGTCCGTATGCGCGAACTTGTGCTTTCGGAAAGCATCGATGATTGGCTTGCGGTTCCTCACCCACTCGGCATTAAGGTTCATGCCTGTCGGCGCCGACCGATACCAATAGATCGGCTCCGGGATAGGGACGATCTCGAGGCCTGCCAGGTCCGCGCGAACGAAAAATTCCCAATCGCTCGCGGAAAAGCCCCGCTGCTCGTTCAGGTAACCTATCTTGTCGAATACCTCGCGCCGGAACATCGCATTGGCATCGCCATACGGATTGGTGAGCATAGCGATGTCCGTAGGTCCGCCGACCGGGAAATAGCGTATGTAGCCACTCTTCGTGTCAGGCGGCACAAACGGCTCGTTGAACCACTTGGCGAAGGTCGTGCAGATATCGGCGCCGGACTTTTGCATGCCGGCGACGAACGTACTGACGGCGTTCGGGAAGAGTGCGTTGTCGTCGTCCAGGAACAGGATCAACGAGCCCTTGGCGGCGCGAATTCCTGTGTTGCGCGCCTTGCCGAGGAAGCCGTTCTTCTGTCGGATGATCCGCCAGCCGCGCTGCTCGAACTCCGGCTCGAGCTGCGCCAACAGCTGGATTGCGTCTGGATCGGTGCTGCCGTCATCGACGACGATCAATTCAATGTTGGGATAATCCTGGTAGCGAACCGAGGCAATCGCGTGCGGCAACAGGCGCGCCCGATTGTAGTGCGCGGTTATGATCGAAACGAGCGGAGGTCGGCTCCGACTGCGGCTGGAGACCTTGTGGGGTTCGCTGGAAAACTTTGCGCGCAGCTTATTCCAGGCATTCTCGCGCGCTTCCCGTCTTTGCAGCGACTTCGCCGGGCCGAACGATCGGCTTTCCAGCACCGACGCGATCTTGGCGGCGATGGCGGAAGCTGACGCCTCCATCATCACGGCGTCAGCCGACTTCGGATGGAGCATGTCGCGTATGCTGCCGACGTCGGTCGCGACGAACGGGATCTCCTCGTTCAGGCAGGTGACCACATCCAGCGGAAGCTGGGCAGCCGAGTGTGTGATCGCCACCAGCGCATGGCTCTGCCGCAGATATCGGAAAATGTCGGGCTCGTCTCGAATAGGCAGGAGCTTCAGTTTGAATGGCCATTGCCGCGCCCGACGAACGATCATGCCGCCCGAATGCTCGCCCAGGACATGACCAAACGCGCCGACGACCGTCACCGCCAAATCTGCGACTCCGTTGTCGGCCAGACGATCGAGCGCGTCACAAAACAGCGTCAGTCCGCTACGCTCCTCCGTGCCTGAGAAATGAACCACTTCGGCGGTCGGCCGCTCTCGCGGCCTGTAATGATCGACAGCGAAGTTCGAACGCCATTCCTCCGGCTCCAGGGGCGTAGCAATGTGACAGCTGGTGGGCAGCTTCCATGCCGCCTTGGTCATCCAGTCGAGCAGCGACTGGCCGGTAACGACGAGGTGGTCGCACGTCTCGGCCGACGTCCTTTCCATGTACGCAACGGTCATCTGCTCCTTTCGCTCGACAGCCCGTGCATTGGCGTCAAGCTTCCACATAAGCGGTTCATGCGCGAGCACGACGATCGGGGGAGGATTGGGAAAGACCCCCGTGCGCTTAGCGAGGGTGGGGAAATGCGCCAGTCCGCCTTCGAGCGCGAAGTAGACGACGTCGAAAGCGTTCTGCTTGAGATAGTGGTAGACAGCCAATGAGTTCTTGTCGCTCGACTCCAGACCCCGCAGCAACTCGGGTGACTGTGGCAACAATTCCAGCCTGACCAGGAAATTGTCGAAACACCATTTGCCTACCTTGGCGATCTCCTGCTCATCGGGCTGAGCACCGAGCGGGCTTGGCACCCAAAGCAGCGTCACGGTGTCACCGTCTTTCGCCATATGCTGCGCCAGCGCGTAGGTTGCAGACCCAGAATCCGTGGTTATCGTCGACCCGAACTCAATCTCCGAAACGACACACACACTGCGGGCCGTCTTGCTTGCCTGTCGCTTTTCCCCGGACGTCGCGCCTGTCTTGGAACCAACGCTCAATCAGTCCTCCCTTTTCAGCCCGCCTCGCTGGAACAGTCTTGCCAACCGTAGGATAATACTTTGATAACTATCGCGCGGAGCTCACCATACCGCACTTGCCTTTCGCGCGAACGGACTTAATGAGTTTCGGATGGTTCGATCCCCAAAACATCTCGCGCGACTGGACGATCGGCCGATCGACGTGGCCGATGGAGAGATCCTGTGCTTTATCGGACTGCGCGATGAAGCAACGTTGCTGCCGCAGCTTCTCGACCATTACCGCGGCCTCGGCGTCGATCGCTTTTTCTTCCTGGACAACGGCTCCACGGACGGGACGCGTGAGCTCATCCTGGAGCAGCCGGACAGCCACTGCTTCCACACGGAAGGATCGCATTTCGCTGAAAACATCGATCCGCCGCGATGGATCAACACGCTCATGAATGTCTTCGGCACCGGCCACTGGTGCCTCTCGGTCGACGCCGATGAGCTTCTCGTCTACCCTGACTATGAGCGGGCAGACCTACGGCAGCTTTGCAGCTATCTAGACGCCACCGGGGCCGAAGCTGTAATTGGCTCCCTGGTCGACATGTATGCTGACGGCCCATTGGCCGAATGCAGCTATGACGGCACGATCCCGCTTCTTGAGGCTTCACCCTACTTCGACCCGGAGCCAGGGTGGCTGCGCGCCCGCGACGGCAGGTATCCACCGGAGCAGATGTTCGGTGGCGTCAGGGAACGCGCCTTCTGGCACGGCCGGTTCAAGCAAACGCTTCCCCCATGCCTGACAAAGGTGCCGATCGTACGATGGAGGCGAGGCAGGCATTACCACGTAGCGCAGCATGCAATCAGCGAGGTCCGATTCAGTGAGCTACGGATCGCGTTGCTTCACTTCAAATTCGTCTGGGGCTTCCGCCAGAAATCAGCGTCGTCTCTGAGTGAAAATGCGCAACTCAAGGAAAAGACGCTTGAGGAACGCGCCGCCTACATGGAAGCGCTGGAGCGCGATCCGAAACTGGTGCTCCGTAACCAAAGGTCTGTCCGCTATCGCGGCGACGCAGCGCAACTCGTGGAACTCGGCTGGATGAAAACCTCGGATCGCTATGCCGGATTCGTGTCAACCCTGGCCAGACCGCACCAACGCAGCGACGGAGCCACCTGATGTGCCCGGACTATTGAAGGGAAAATCCGGCCGATGCCTATCCGCCGTAGCGGTTGCCACCGTCACCACGGTTGCCGTTCCCGCCACCAGGCCCAAACTGGGACAGACTGTTGAGAGCAAGCGCCTTGCAGGCTGACGGAGCATTCGGGTAACGGTGCAGATAATCCTCAAGCGCCTCGATGGTGCCGGTTTTGAGAGCCTGCTCGCAGGCAAGCTCAGCTTCCTTGACACCAACGTTGATTTTCGCCTGCGCCGCGCCAGAGAAAGCGACGCTCAACCCAAGCAGACTAAGTCCGCCCAAAAGCAGCGAATGGACCTTGCGCATGACGCACCCCATATACAAAACAACCCACTGAAAATATTAGCATCTGTTAACGTTTTGTCAACTATTTTGGCAAGATTGAGCCAACATGGTTAACGCGCGCAATTGATCGGACCGGGGCCTCGCTTGCGCTCAGGGGCCTCACCTGCTTTGCCGGATCGCCACTAATCACCGAACAGTGTCAGCCTCCGAAAGAAAGCATTGGTCGGAGAACCATTGGACGTTCCAGCGAAGCGAACGGCGAGAACGATTGAAAGCGGCATTTTCCGTCGTGCGCGAAGCGCTGCCACCAAGGGATGGCGCACGAATTTGTCTTCGACGCTCATCCAGCCCGAAAAGGCGATCGTTTGTGCGGCGATGTCCTGTTGCCAATCTATGGTTTGATCGGGGCGAACAAGGGCAAGACCGAAATCCATCGCCGGCGCATCGGCATGAGCGACTTCGACGATTGCTTCCACCTTCCGGAAGAAGGCTGGAAATTGATGATCAAGCGATGCCGCGACCGCGCCGTCCGTATGTGGACGCAGGAACACCCCGCCATCATCCGGTGCGACAAGCAGCAGCGGCAGAGCCGCGACGCGCGGGGTAAGCAACCGTGCGCTCCTCAGTATGTCGTAGCCGAGGGTGAGCGAACTGCCGCCGACATCAGGGCGGTCCGGGGCATCGGGGTATACGGCGGCGAGGGGGCGTCCGAGCAAGGTGGCAGCCGTATCGGGGCGGCCGATCGACCCGGCAATGCTCGCAAGTTTCTCGATGGCCGCATCGCTGTTCGGTTGGATGTCGCACAGTTCCAGATATTTTCGATTGCCGGGGTTATATCTAAGGTTTTCGCGGGCACTTTCAATTTCGGACCGCTGCGCGTTCTGGGCGATGGCCAAATGATAAAGCAGGCCGACGTCATCGGATTGGCTCGACCTGAACGCCTCCAGGACAGGAAGCCGGTTGTCGTACCAATTCGACGTCCGGAACATTCCATCCGGCTTCGAGCGATACCAGTATAGCGGCTTTGGAATCGTCCTGATCTTGAGTCCGGCGAGGGAGGCCCGCGCAAAGAATTCCCAGTCGTGCATTGCGTAGCCGGGCTTTTCGATCAAGAACCCGATTTGCGCGAAGACAGATCGGCGCATCATCGCATTGGCGTCACCATAGACGTTATGGATCAGGCCGAGCGCGTCGGGACCACCCAGGGGCAGGTACTGGATCAGCCCGTCGGCGCGATCCTCGGGCACGAAATCCTCGTAGAAGATCAGTTGGAACGCGGTGCAGATGTCAGCATCCGATGTGGCCATGGCGCGCACGAAATGATCGACGGCCTCCGCAAACAGCGCGTTGTCATCGTCGACGAACAGGATCAGCTCGCCTTGCGAAGCGCGGATGCCGGCATTTCGCGCCGCGCCCAGATGCTTGTGCGGTCGGCGAAGGATCTTCCATCCGCGCTGACGGAAAGTCGGTTCCAGCGCATCCAGCAACCGCCTGTCTTCATCCAGGTCGCTTCCGTCGTCGACCAGAACCAGTTCCAGGTTATCGTAGGTTTGCGCCTCGATCGCTGCGATTGCCTGTTTCAGATAGAGCGGCCGGTTGCGATGGGCCATGACGATGGAGACCAGCGGTGACGACCCGGCACTTTTATCGACGCGCCTGCGTTTGGTTGGCGTCGGTAAATTGTGCGTATCCAGCCAGGATTGCCGACATTGGCGCAGGCTGTCGACAGGCCGTGGGCGAGGCGGGTCATTGAGCGCCGCCGAAATCGCCAGCGCCAACGCGGCAGCATCAGGATCGACCAGCCGCAGTTGCCTCGCCTGCGCATTCCAGGTCTCGGCGTTCGCGTCGACATTGGTCGCGACGAAAGGCAATCCCGCCTCGATACATGCGGCAACAGTGCTGCCCGTCGATGCGGCGCGGGCGGGGATGACGGCAAGCGCGCCGGTCCGCGCGACGTAGTCGAGCCTTGCGGCGAGGCTTGCGCGCGCCAACAGGTTGAGCTTGAACGGCCAGCGCTCGGCGCGCCTCAGAAGCAATCCACCGCTGTGCTCGCCCATGATCTTTCCGAATGGACCGAATGCGGTGACCGTCAGCCCTTCTGGCGCCGTTGGCGCGATGATATCGAGCGCGTCGCAAAACAGCGTCAGGCCATCGCGGAAGCGCCACCCAGCCAGGACAACGAGCTCTTTTGAACTCCCCGTCGCAATCGGCGGCCGCGCTCCGGCTGGGCCGAGGCGATCCCGCAACGGCAACATCGGCGTCACTATCGCCTTCTTCACCTTCCAGCCCTTGGACAACATCCACTGTCGCAAGGCGGCCGACACACAGATCGTCCTGTTCGCCATCTCGGCGCAGTATTTCTCCATGTAGGCGACGGCAATCGCGTTGGTGCTGTCCATGAACGCCTTGTCGGCTTCATGTTTCCATTCTTCCGGTGCATGGGCGACGACCACGATCGGCGGCGCGGCAAAGGCAGCAGTCTCGACCGCCAGCAGTGTGTAGTAAGGCAATCCGCCCTCAAGCGGCGCGTAGACCAAATCGTGGCCGGACCGTTCGAGATAATGCAGCACCGCGGCGGCCCGGCTCTCGGGCGTCGCCAGCGAAGGAAGCAACTGGTCGGACTTGTCGAGAATTTCCAGTCGCACCGAGGCCGCCTCCAGGTCGCGATGGTGCGCCGCCTTCTCTTCGAGAGATGCTGCATCGCTGCCAGGAACCCATAGCAGGGTGACGTCGTCGCCATCTTTGGCGAAAAGCCTGGCCAGCTCGACCATGGTGGCGTTTTCGCCACCTTGGTCGATCACGTTCGTCACGACACAAACGCGGCGAGGCTTGCCTTCAGATTTTGACGGCGTCTGCGCCTTGCCACCAACGGCCATCCAAAGTCCTCTGATCCAATTCCGTCGAGTGCGCTTCCGCACGGTCGATCGGCAATGATGCCCGCGCGGGGTTTACTTCTCAGTGATCATCCTTCTGCGTCATTAGTAAACCAAATCGTCAAGCAGGTCCTAAAATGGCTGTACAATCAACCGACTGATACAACTTTAGCGACGCGGAATATTCAATCTTTACGCCTCCCAGCTAGTCATTGACGGCATAGCAGGAGGCGCAAATGAAAACGATAATGAAGTTTCTCGGTGCGCTCGGTTTGATGGGCGCAATGGTCTCGGCGAGCTCCGCAGGTGAACTGCTGCGACCGCGCATCAGCCTTGGCACTGCCAACGTCAAGACGGTCAGCGGCGATCGCGGCGGCTATGTGATCGACTATGCCATCCGTGCGCTGAAAATGCGCCGCAGCGGCACCTTTGTGCGGTTCAACGGTGCGTGCGACTCGGCCTGCACGCTGTATCTGTCGATGCCCAAGAGCAAGGTGTGCGTCACGCACAACGCGTCGTTCGGCTTTCACCTGCCGTATGGCGCTGGGGCGCGGGGCAATCAGGTGGCCGCGAATTTCATGATGAAAAACTACCCTGGCTGGGTTCGCGGCTGGATCGCCAAGCGTGGTGGGCTGAAGAGTTCCATCGCGACGATGACATATGCGGATGCGAGCCGCTTTCTGCCGACGTGCCCGTCCGGACAGCGGAGCATGACAATCGCGAGCCTCAGTCCGACGCGGCTGCGTGGCGGCTGATTGCTGGAGCCAATACTGAAACGTCACGACGGCGGGTGCTTGACAGCGCCCGCCGTTGGCGATTCATACGGTGGGTGCACAACTGATTGAGCAGGTCGGTTGGCCAAAACGCATCGCCGCTGCATGCGTTCGGTTAACCAGTTCTCAAGAGACTTGGTTAACGTAAACTTGATTTTGTTGACTCTTTTTTAGTGCAAGCCGATTCTGCGGCTGGGGTTTGAAGGCTTGGCCGCGGTTGGGGCTGAAGCGCAAACTGGCGGCGGGTAGTTGTATGAGCAGCGGCGGCGGTATGGGGTCGGCGAGTCGACCTGAGAGCGGCCTGACGGTATCGAAGACGAATATCGCTTTGTCGCGGGACATGCGCTTCCGTTGCAGGAGCCTGCGGATCATTTGCACGGGGCTGTTGTCCTGGCTGCTTTTGGGTATCTACCGCAGCGCAATCGTTGATCCGCAAACGACGTTTCCAGGCCTTTTGGGGGCCATCCCCAAGGGATTGGCATCAAGCTACTACGACCTGATTGTCGTCACGTCCCTGACCGTGGCGGCTCTGATTGTGCTTTTCCTGGCAAAGGCCAGCCGCATCGGTTCCGTCGTCGTCGTCTTCCTCTTCTATCTCGCCATCCTGATTTCGCTGGGCTGGGGATTTGCCAACATCAATCTCGTCAAGATGCTGGGCGAACCGTTCACCTTCCAGTGGCTGGTCTATGGCGACTTCCTGCAGAATGCCGATGCCAGGAACGCGATGGGCGACGCGCTCAACATAAAGGACTTCGCGACCCTTTCCGGGTCCGTCGTTCTGGTGCTCATCCTTGGCTATGCCGCGGCCAGTTTGTGCCAGCGGCTGAGCGCCGCTGGCTGCGGGGCCTTTCTGGGCGTGCTCATTGTCTGTGTCGGCGCGGCCCTCGTCGGCACCGGGTACCACGTGCGGGCGGAGGCGCTGCCGGCGGCCAAGATCGACAATCCGATCCTGTATTTTGTTGAATCGGCCGTGTTCAGTCCAACGCCGGTCGTGCTGGCAATGAATGCCAACACCAATGACCCGGATGTCGCGAGCGTCGGCGAGCGTCCGCCGGAAACGTCGAGCTTCAAGGCGCCGACGCCAAACCCGATCAAGAACGTGCTGGTTTTCATGATGGAGTCGGTGCCATCCAAATACATCGAGACGTTTGGCGGCAAGTATCCGATCACGCCGAATATCAAGAACTATGCGAGCGATTCCATACGATTCGACAACATATACGCGCACGCCCCTTCCACGCACTACTCGGTATTTTCTCTGCTCACCTCGATGTATAACGATATTTCATACTATGGCATGACCACCAGGTATCCTTATCTGCCTCTGGACACGATCTCCAACACCCTGTCCAAGAACAATTTCCGCACAGGGTTTTTCTGGAGCGCGGATTCCCGATTCCAAAGGGTCGATGAGTTTCTGCTCAACAAGGGACTGGATGTGATCCAGGACTACCGGGGACAGAAATGTGGCACCCCGACCTTCAAGCTCAGCTCCGAGCAGTGGAAGAACATGGACTACAACAGCGATCTTTGCACGGCGCAGTCGATCATCGACTGGATGAACAAGGACGCGGAGAAACCCTTCTTCGGCATAATGTTCACGGCGATGACCCACTATCCCTACATCACCGACAGCCCGATGTTTTCGAAGATGGTGCCTTCCTCCGATGGCAACGCGCTGGTCCACTACTCGGATGACCAGAAATTCAATGCCTATCTCAACGCCCTGAAGGTCGGCGATACGGCGCTTGGCGAGATCCTTGAATCGCTCAAGCAGTCCGGCAAGCTCGATTCGACCCTCGTGGTCATATTGGGCGATCATGGCGAGGCGTTCGGGGAGCATGGCGACTACATCCATGCCAGCGCGATCTACGAGGAAAACATCCACATCCCGCTCATCATGATCAACAAGTATCTGTTTCATGACGAGGTTGCGCACCCGGTCGGCGGCATCATCGATATCGCCCCGACGATCTTCGACATACTCGGGCTTCCGCTGCCGAAGCAGTGGCAGGGGCGCAGCCTGTTCAGCGAGCAACGGCCAAACAAGACCTTCTTCTTCAATCCCTGGGCCGGGTTCCTGTTCGGCTATCGCGAGAATGATCGAAAGGTCATCCTCAACGCTACCACCGGCAAGGTCGAGGAATACGACCTCAAGGCCGATTCCGGTGAACGAACCAACCTCTTCAAGGTCGATACCGGCGACCGAAACGCGCTGCTGCAGCCCATCGCCGGATGGGTGCAATCGCAGAGGCAGCGCGTGGCCGACCTGGTGGCCGCAGCGGCGAAAGACACAGGACGCTGCACCATCACCAGCCTGGAGGTCGACGCTGCCGGAATAAATCTCCAGGGCGCGCCTCGGTTCGACGTCCTGGTCGACGGAAAGACCGTCGCCGAGATCGACGTCCCGGGCAAGGAAAGCGCCGCATCGACGCCTCAAGCCGCCGTGGCGGAGCTCATGCAGGCGTCAACCGAGGCCCAGCCGTTCCACATCGATCTCAGCAGCGTGCCGAATCCGAAGACGATCGAGCTTCGCTATGTCAACGACCTGTGGGCCGGAGAGGGCAAGCCAGGCGATCGCAACCTGTTCATCAAGAGCATCAAGGTCAACGGTCAGCTGGTGCCAAACGTCAGGCTGCATGTCGACGAGCAGTCTCATGGCTACACCGACGATAACGGGACCGCCATGTACAGCAACAGCTCGCTATGGGTTAGCGGCCCCTTCGTCGAGGGATGTGTATAAAGCGCCGCGTGCCTTAAGCGGGTCGCTTCGTTTCCCCATTCCAGATGCGCGGCATTGGACGACGCCGGCGATGCGTCGAGAGCACCGTCGTCCTTGATCTACGGCCCGACAGATACTGTTAGCCATCCCGGTGATGCATGCCGCCCAAAAGCATGCCCTCGGGCTTGACCCGAGGGTGCGCAGCGACTTTGGGATAAAGGCATGCATGAAGACAAAGA
Organism: Mesorhizobium sp. P2_E10; assembly: GCF_056404235.1. Lineage (NCBI taxonomy): Bacteria > Pseudomonadati > Pseudomonadota > Alphaproteobacteria > Hyphomicrobiales > Phyllobacteriaceae > Mesorhizobium > Mesorhizobium sp. P2_E10. The sequence continues at coordinate 86,966 of NZ_JBFUEK010000010.1, read as the reverse complement.
CAAGCGCGTTGACGCGCTTTGGTTTCAAGCGCTGTCGTCGGCGCTCTCCACGATTTCCAGGCCCCAGCCGGTGAGCCGTATCAAAGGCTCGCTGAGAAGCCCTCACCCACCTCAGCGAGCCCACGTCCCGACACACTACAAACAGGGACGACTACCAGCTTTGCGAGCTGGTATTGCTTTCCGATGCATTTGACATGCCTGCGCAGTTGACCGGCGGCGCTTCGCCGTCGGCATCGGAATTGTGGACGCGGCGGCCGCCAGTCCGAAGAATGGGGCGGCCGTCCTGACGATCGTGTCGATGTCGGAAAGTTCCGGCATGAAATCGAGATGTTCGCGTGCGCTAGCCGGGTCGGCGTAGAGCTCTGCCGGGTCTCCCGGGCGCCGGGGCCTGAAGACCGCCGGAACCGATTTTGACGTCATCCGGGTGACCGCCTGGAGGATCTCCTTGATGGACACCCCGCGTCCGGTGCCGAGATTGACCGACAGGCTTTCGCCACCCGCCTCCAGATGTATGAGGGCTTTCAGATGCGCGCGCGCCAGATCGCTGACATGGATGTAGTCGCGCACGCAGGTGCCATCAGACGTGTCGTAGTCCGTGCCGAAAACCTCGATCTCGTCGATGATGCCGGATGCGGCCATGAGCACTCGCGGGATCAGGTGCGTTTCAGGCGAGTGCCACTCACCGAGCTCACCGTCGGGATCGGCGCCACAGGCGTTGAAATAGCGCAGGATCGCATATTTCATTCCGTAGGCGCAGGCATAGTCCCTGACGATCTGCTCGCCCATCAGCTTGGTCCGGCCATAGGGGCTGATTGGATTTTGCGCCGAGGTCTCGCGAATGGGCAGTGTTTCGGGCACGCCGTATGTCGCGCAGCTGCTTGAAAAGATGATGTTTTCGATCGAGTTCGCGCGCGCCGCATCAAGCACCGCGATGGTACCCGAGACATTGGTCGAAAAATATTCTGCGGGCTCATGAACGGACTCGCCGACATAGGCCAGCGCTGCAAAGTGGATTATCGCTTTCGGCTGATACGTCCTGATCGCCTGCTGCAGCGCCTTCCTGTCCCGAATATCGCCGACCACAAGCGGCCCCCAGGCAACGGATTTCTCGTTGCCGCGGCTCAGATCGTCGAAAACGACGGGCAGGTAGCCGGCGGCTGACAACTGCTTGCAGGTGTGGCTGCCGATGTAACCGGCCCCACCAGTCACCAGGATTGCCGGGCGGTTCATTTACATCGCAGCCCCTTTGACGGGCCGGCGCGCGTAGAGCAGGGCGTCAAAATACGCCGCGGTATGCGCAAGCCCCTGGCTCAGGCTGATCTTTGGCTCCCAACCGAGATTGTCCCTGGCGAAGGAGATGTCCGGCTTGCGCTGTTTGGGATCGTCGACGGGCAGCGGCCGATGCACGATCTTCGACCGCGAGTTGGTGTATTCGATCACCTGTGTCGCCAGCTCCATGATGGTGAATTCGGCAGGGTTGCCGAGATTGACCGGGTGCTGCGGCGCGCTCGGTGCATTCATCAGCCGGATGAAGCCTTCGATCAGGTCGTCGGCATAGCAGAATGAACGTGTCTGCTGGCCGCTGCCGTAGACGGTCAGGTCGTCACCGTGCAAAGCCTGGACGATGAAGTTCGACACGACGCGGCCATCGTCTGGCTGCATGCGGCGGCCATAGGTGTTGAAAATCCGAGCGACGCGGATATCGAGGCCGAACATTCTCGAATAGTCGAAGAACAGCGTCTCAGCCGACCGCTTACCCTCGTCATAGCAGGAACGCGGACCATGCGGGTTGACGTTGCCGAAGTAACCCTCCGGCTGCGGATGCACCAGGGGGTCGCCATAGACCTCGGACGTCGAAGCCTGAAATATCTTGGCATTGTTGCGCCGCGCGAGTTCCAGCAGGTTCAGCGAACCAATCACGCTTGTCTTGAACGTATGGATCGGATCTGCCTGGTAATGCGGCGGGGAGGCCGGGCAGGCGAGGTTGTAGATTTCATCGACCTGAAGATCCGAAGGCAATGCATCGACAATGTCGTGCTTGATGCACGTAAAGCGCGGATTGCGCAGGATGGCATTGAGATTGTATCTTTTGCCGGTGTGGAAATTGTCCAGCACGACAACGTCGTATCCATCCAGCAAAAGACGCTCGCACAGATGCGAACCCAGAAATCCTGCCCCACCGGCAACCAGGGCGCGGCCCCGATTGGTGTTGGCGCCCCTTCGGCGGTTCCCGGACTCGAGTTTCAGAACGTTGACAGTTCTACCCATATTCCACCCCATCGCCCTAACGCACTGAGCACGCTACCGCCCGGACCGGACATAGCGTTGCCCGGCCACGTCCCTGCGAACGTCGCAAACCCTCCGCTTCTGCGGAATCGTCACTCCTGATGTCTGTTGATTGCTTTCTGAGTTCGCTGGGCGACGCTATGCGGCTATTGGCTGCCGTTCAGCATTCGATTACGCCCCGAAATCGCTGTTACGCGTCTGGTGCCACCATCGCCCATTGCTCGCCCAAATTGCACATCCCAACGTATCAAAAATATACCTGTGGAAAACATAGTCAACTAAATTAGCGAATCGTTAACCGTAAACGTTGGAGAGTGGTTAATCATGAGGCCGGCAGCGTCTGCCGCTGAAGTTCGAGCATTGGTCGCACAATTGCCAATATGCCAATAGAAAATACGAATGTTTATGGGATTTTTGGATGGTAGAAGCCGGTGATATAGCAAAACAATCTTAGATTAGGAGCGAGATACGTCAGTCAAATACCAGAGCATGTCATGTATGATGCATATTATATTTAAAAATTCTCCAATTTGTAAAACACAGAAAACAGCGTAACACCGGGCTTGCTCCATAAATTCTTAGAAAACAATGCGATCGGCGCCCGAAACGGCTCGGGCCAAAAATGTTCGCGGCATTGCCAATCTAGGGGTTTAGGTTCACCCCATCGGTTGGAGAAGGCGCGTTCGTGCTCTTTATTGCCCGACCCATATCCAGATTATCCACATAGGAATTCAATGATTATAGAACAATTTAACAGTGCGGACGCGTAGTTATTAGAATTTTGCGGCTGATTAAAGTTGCAATAAAACTCATGTGACTGTGAAATTATGCATGAAGATCGGTATCGAAGGCATTTCGGATTGAAATATGTGCCATCGTGCTTCTTGTGGACTTTTGGATTCGAAATCCCTCGGACACAATATGCCCCTCAATAATCAAAGTCGTGGAACGGTCCTGGCCCCCATCCGTTTATGTAGCAAATTTCTAATTTAGCGATGGTTTTTGAGCGCATAGGTAGAAATCCGTCAGTGTTGCGACGCAGCCATGACGCGATGCAGTTGGGGCGGCGGCCAACTCGCTTTGGCCGATTCCGCACAATTCCTTTGGCGATTATCCTTTGTCTTGGACAGGCGAGGCCAACGGCGCAGGGCCATCGCCTTTTGATCCCTAGAGCGCTATTGGCAAGCTGGTCGAACACTCGGGTGACTCAATGCGCTTTCTGTTTGTCCTGATCCTGCTTGCCGGCGCCGGCATCGGCATCGTCTATCCCTGGGCGATGAGCAATTTCTCCGGCCATGAGATCGGCACATGGCGGGTTTACGAGCAGGGCCGCTTCAAGCCGGTGACGGTGCCGCTGGCCGGGCGAGACGCGCCGGTGCGCGTGCTGGTCGATCTCACCGCAAAAGCCGAGCGCATTGTTTCGCAGCAGCGCACGGTGCTGACGCTGACCGCCGCGACAGGTGGCAAGACGGTGCTGGCCTCGACGCTGCAGTTCAACCATTCCGACAATCCGCGCCAGGTCAGCCCGCAACTGCCCGACAAGATTTTTCGCGACGAGGCCGGCGTGATCGCTGCCGTCAGCCCCGGCCCCTACGTCTTCACCGTCGGTCCGGGCGACGCCGATGGCATCGAGATGCGGGCGGCGGATCTCGTGCTGCGCTCAGGTGCCGGCGCGATCGACAGCAGAGCCCGGCCGGTCGGCTTCTCGCTGATGGCCGCTGGCCTGATCGGGCTGTTGCTGGCCAGGCGCTTTCGTGGTGGTGGTGGCCGGCCGGAAAATCCAAACTCGCAGCCGCCACCGCCGCGGTGGGGCAGGGGCGCCACTTGAATTACCGCCACGCCTATCACGCCGGAAATTTTGCCGATGTCGTTAAGCATGTCGTGCTGGTGCGGCTGCTCGATTATCTGAAGCAGAAGGACAAGGCGTTTCGCGTCATCGACACCCATGCCGGCATCGGCCGCTACGATTTGTCGTCGGTAGAAGCGCAGAAGACCGGCGAGTGGCAGGGCGGCATCGGAAGACTGATCGATGCCGCGCCCGGCGGTCCGGCGGCGACTCTTCTTGCGCCCTATCTCGATGCGGTGCGTTCGCTCAATCCCGAGGGCGGCGTCGAGAAATATCCCGGCTCGCCGCTGATCGCGCGCCACCTTATGCGCAAGCAGGACCGGCTGTCGGCGATCGAGCTGCACCCCAAGGACGTCACCAGGCTGAAGACGCTGTTCGCCGGCGATTTCCAGACCCGGGTCATCGAACTCGACGGCTGGCTGGCGCTCGGCGCGCATCTGCCGCCCAAGGAAAAGCGCGGCCTGGTGCTCATCGATCCGCCGTTCGAGGAGGAGGGCGAGTTCGAGCGCCTCGTCGACGGGCTGCAAAGAGCGCACAAACGCTGGCCGGGCGGCATCTATGCGCTGTGGTACCCGATCAAGGACCGCAAGGCGGTCATTGCCTTCAGGAAGGCGCTGAAGCAATCCGGCATCCCGAAGCTGCTCGACATCGAATTCGAGATCAGGCCGGCCTCGCGAGAGCCCAGCCTTGATGGCAGCGGCATGCTGGTGGTCAACCCGCCATTCACGCTGGAGGGTGAATTGCGAACCGTGCTGCCGGCCTTGCACAAATTGCTGGCCGTGGAAAAGCCGGCGCATTGGTCGCTGGAGTGGCTGGCCGGCGAGTAGCCACACAAGCGCCGGTTTTCACGCGCTGGCCGCTTTGACGGCTGGCGATGCCCGCGGCGACGACGCAAGTCGCTAAAGATTTCGACAGCCGGGTGCCAACCGCAAATGCTTCGCAGAGCCAGGAAAGCTGCAGCCTCTTCGCTTTGAGCGAAGGCTGGCGGCAGGCGCGAAAAAGCCCGCCTTCCTGAGGGGTCGGGAAGGCGGGCTCTTTAACGACCCAAGTCTTTGGGTTCTCGGATCTGGACATCAACGCGCCGAAGCCATTCCGGTTCCATGCCGGAGGCGCGGGCCTGCCAAAAGCAATTGCGAACTGGAAACCATCATCAGTGCAACCGCTTGACCGCGCGTGAGCGAATCCGCACAGTGGACGCAATCGACCACAAGAGGCTGCCATGACTCGCTTCGCCAGATCCGCTCTTGCCGCACTCATCGCCCTTTGCACGCCGCTCGGTACCTCGCTTGGGCTCACCCAGGCGGTGCAGGCGGCGGACCTCGGCGTCTATTCCGACGACGACGGCAGTGTCTGCGGCCAGGCCTGGGTGCTGAACAAGATCACCAGCCGCTTCTCCTACCAGGTGCATCACGTGCCGCATCTGCCCGATGTCGCGATCACCGATTTCCGCCGCATCCACCAGCATCGCTATCTGCCGGCCAACGACACCTGGCCGATCGGCCGCCGCTATTGCGGCGCCACCGTCAGCCTCTCCGACGGCCGCGCCCGCACCATCTGGTATCTGATCGAGGAAGGCCAGGGCTTTGCCTCGATCGGCGACAATGTCGAGTTCTGCGTCTCGGGCTTCGACCGCTGGATGGTCTACAACGGCCGCTGCCGCGTCCTGCGCTGACGCAGTCTTCCAACCACGAAATTTTCGTGCTGTTGCTCGGCAAGATGCCAACGCCGCCCCGGCGCTGCTGGTGACTGCGCTTGTTTGCGACAAGATCGACCCCGATAGACCGCCGTCTCACCGCTGCGTGGTTCTGTGCCGTTCGGCAAGGTAAGCGCAGATCAGTTCGACCAGCTGCTGTTGCAACTCGGGTGAGTCCAGCATGTCCCGTCGCGCTGCGTTGTGGATAACGCCCTCGACTGCGGAGGACAGCACGCGCGCGACGGTTTCAACATCGGCGTTCTTTCTCGGCTTGCGATAGACGGCGACGGCCGCTGCATAGTGACTGAGATAGCGCGACTGGAACGACGCATGGGCGGCCCTTGAGCCGCGATCGCCCGGCGCCTCGTCAAGCAGCACCTGGTGCAATGTCGGGTGGATGCTGTGCGCCGCGATCATGCCGCGCACCAGCTGCTGCGCGAATCTCTTGAGCGGCTTGTCCCCTTCGGCCGACTCGGCAATGACCGACAGCACTTGATCGAAGTGACGGCGCCGGATTGCCTCGACCAAAGAAAGCTTGTCGGGGAAATACTGGTAGAGTGAGCCGATGCTGGCGCCGGCAGCCTCGGCCACCTTGTTGGTGGTGAAGCCGGCCCATCCGAGATCGCTCAGAACGTGAGCCCCCGCCTCGATGATCGCCTCGACGGTCGCTCTGGAACGCGCCTGGCGCGGCTCCTTGCGCATGCGCATGCGCGGCTTTGCAATGCGAGTAGACATGTCCGCTCCATCCCCCGAGAATATGAACAAGATACTCACATTCTCCGCAAAGGGATACCGATCATGAGTGCCCTGGTTTTGCTTCGCAGTCTCTTCGCCTATCAGACGTGGGCCAATGACGAGTTGCTGGAGAAGCTCGCGAAACTGGATCCGCATGCGCACGCCAAGGAGCGCCACGTCGCGACACGGCTTCTCAATCACAGCCACATGGTATCAAAAATATTCGCGGCGCATCTCACAGGCGCGCGCCACGGCTACAGCGCCGACAACACAGAGGAAACGCCGGCGCTCGACGCGCTGCGCACCGATGTCGCAGCGATGGATTGCTGGTACCTGGACTATCTTGAAGCCGTGTCGCCACGCCAATTGTCCGAATCCGTGCCGTTCATTTTCACCAATGAAGACAAGGGCTTGATGTCACGCCAGGAAATGCTGACTCATGTCGTTCTGCACGGCGGCTATCATCGCGGCGAGATCGGCCGCATCCTGGTTGGGCTTTCCCTCTCGCCGCCATGGGACACCTTCGCCGTCCATCTCCATCGGGCCGAGCCGGAGCGCCGGCTGCAAACGGTACGCGAGCCGTTCGGCGTCTGATCTCCAAGGAATATGAGCTCAAAGCTCACCTTCATCGTATGGCTCAAGATGATGCAACGACACGCCTGTCGTGTTGCTTTCGTCTTCGCGCTTGTTCGTCGCGACTGGACAAGACGAAGCGTGCGATCCGGCAACTCTTCATGATCTTTGCGAGCGGCTGCCGGTGTCTGCGGTCGACGCCGCTCGAAAAAATCCTGAGCGTGTCGACAAGATCAACCAAGATAGAGTGCGAAGAATTTCCGCCGCAGACTTCGTTGCGCGATCAAAGATTCAGCACGATCGCTTTGCGGTCGTAACCGAAACTTAATCTGCTAAAATCACTGTAATGCTTCGCTGGCTAGACACGCGCGAGTCAGATATGCATTGACGCGCCGGGTCATTAACGGCCATCGGCACAACTAAAGGGGCATCGCATGGCTAAGCAGTTATCCAAAGCGCCGGCGTCCAAGGCACCGGCAAAGAAAGCACCTGTAAAAGCAGTAGCGGCGAAGGCTGCGACTGCAGTGAAGAAAGCAGCGCCCGCTGCCAAGCCGAAGGCCGCGGCGGCCAAGGCAAAAGCAGCACCGGCCAAGAAGCCGGCTGCAAAGGCTGCGGCAAAACCCGCAGTGAAGAAAGCAGCGCCTGCCAAGAAACCGGCTGCCAAGGCAGCACCGGCCAAGAAGCCGGCCGCAAAGGCAGCGGCGAAACCGGCAGCGAAGAAGGCAGCACCTGCCAAGAAGCCGGCCGCGAAGGCTGCACCGGCAAAGGCAGCGGCAGCGAAGTCTTCGGCACCGGTGAAGAAAGCAGCGCCGGCGGTCAAGAAGGCAGCGCCCGCGAAGGCCGGCAAGAAGTAAGCGCGTTTCTTCCCTCGCCGGGGGACAGTGCCAAACAGTCAAGGGCGGTGCCGGACAGGCGCTCCGCTCGCTGGTCGGCTTGGTATTCGGAAGGCGAGAACAGAGGCGGACGGAGGATATCTTTTCGCAGCTCCCAGGACTTCGCCGTCAGGCGAAGTCCGGTGGGGCTTTTTTTGTTTTCGCTGCAATGCCGAGACCTGTCCCTAAAAAATCACCGGCGGTTTCTGGCGGCTGGGTTTTTCGCTTCTGGCCATTGCTCGGCTGCGCCTGATCGGTCAACACTGCCCCCGGCAAACAGGAACCCGACCATGCCCAAGCTGCTCTACGCGTCGTCCTCTCCCTACAGTTCCAAAGTACGCATGGCGGCAGCCTATGCCGGCATCGCCATCGATCTCGTGCCGCTCAGGACCGAGGACAAGCCAGCCGAACTGATGGCCGCCAATCCGCTCGGCAAGATCCCGGTGCTGGTCCTCGACGACGGCCGCTCGATCCACGACAGCCGTGCCATCACCCAGCACCTCAACCGTGTATCGAAGAGTGCGCTGTTTCCACGCAATGCCGACAAGCGCCTTGAGGCTGAGGTGCTGGAGGCGCTGGCGGACGGCATCTGCGATTGCGCGCTGTCGATGGTCTATGAGCGGCGCGTGCGTCCGGAAGATGTGGTCTACCAGCCCTGGCTGGACAAGCAGTGGTCGAAGATTACGGCGGCCCTTGATCTGCTCAACGCCAATCCGCCGAAACTGCCCAAGAAGATCACCGCCGGCCAGATGGCGCTGCGCGCCTGCCTTGGCTATCTGTCGCTGCGCTTTGCCGGAAAATGGGAAAAGGGCCGCGGCCGGCTGACACGCTGGGCGGCGCGCTTCGACGAGAAGTTTCCCGAGCTGAAGCCGGCGGTACCGGCGTAGTCACTCCTCCTTCTCCCGCAAGGGGAGAAGGTGCTGCCCTGGCTCACTTCCTTGTTGAACCTCCACCTGCTTCCGTGCTTGCGTGACGCAACGCAAATCGCACACAGGTGGCAAACATGCCGAAATCAGCCAGCACAGCGGACCCCATGGTCGAGCGCCTGCGTGCCGCCTTTGGCCAACGCGCCTTCACCGAACAGAAGATGTTCGGCGGCACCTGCTTCATGCTCAACGGCAACATGCTGATCGGCACCTCGAAGCGCGGACTGCTGGTGCGTGTCGGCAAGGCGGCGCATGAGGCGGCCGTCGCGCGTCCGCACGCCCGCCCGATGGAGATGGGCGGACGGGCAATGGAAGGCTATGTCCATGTCGCGCCGGAGGGCACCGCGACCGAAGCCGATCTCGCCGGCTGGCTTGATCGCGCGCTGGCTTTCGTCGAGACGCTGCCGCCGAAATCGAAACCCACCAAGGTCGCAAAGCGACGCGCCTGAGGCGATCGCGCGGTCTATTTTGCGCCGCATCGGCCGGCGATGGGAACCGGCTCGGAGGTAACCTGCGGGAGGAAGCAATGGCATTTCTGGCGGGGCATTGCATGTGCGGGGCAGTCGCCTGGACATATTCCGGACAACTCACACGCAACCTGGTCTGTCACTGCGCCGATTGCCAGCGCGCCACGTCCGCCCCTTTCACGGCCTTCCTGGGGATGAGGCCGGAGCATCTGACCTGGACCGGGGACATCGTGCATTACGAGAGCAGCCCCAACACATTTCGCGGTTTCTGCCCGTCCTGCGGCTCAAGGCTCTATTTCCGCTCCGACAGATGGCCCACCGAGATTCATGTTCACGCCGCCACGATGAGCAGCCCGGGCGAGTATCGGCCGGATGCGCAGGTCTTTATATCGTCGAAGGTGGGATGGCTCGACCAACTGCCGTCGATTGCGACCCATGACGGTTTCCAGCAAAAGCCGTCGATCCACCCAGACAGCTCGTGACCCGGATGAGTTGGCGACATCCAGGAAACCGGCCATAAAAAAGCCGGGCGCGAGGCCCGGCTTTTTCGTGTCGTGGCTTGAACGACTTAGAATTTCATACCGACGCCGAAGGTGACGCGGTTGTCGGTGGCCTTGACGTTACCGATGCCGCCGCCGAAGTCCTTGCTGCCGAAATCGGTGTAGCGATACTCGACGCGACCGAACACATTGTCGGTGATCTTGATGTCGGTGCCGACACCAGCGGTCCAGCCAAGCAGGGTAGCGCTATCGCTGGTGCCCAGGTTGCTGTCTTCCACCTTCAGGTTCTTGCCGGCGAGACCGCCAGTGCCATAGAGCAGGATTTCAGGGGTCACGGCATAGCCGAGGCGAGCCCGCAGCGAGCCTTCGACGCCAGCCTTGGAGTTGATGCCGTTATCGTCACCCTTGACGCCGCTGTAGCCGAGTTCGGCTTCACCGCCGTAGACAAAGTTTTCTTGCTGCCACTGATAGCCGCCGAAGACACTGCCGACGAAACCCTTGGTATCGGTTTGAACGCCGAGATCCCTTTCCTTGGTATGGCCGCTAAAGCCATAGCCAACATTGAGACCGGCATAGGGGCCTGCCCAGGAAGCGACGGGAAGTTCCGCAATCGGGGCCGGCGCCGGCGGCTCTTCCGAGACGACGTCCGCGGCAAAGGCGGTTCCACTGAGGGCGAAGAGCCCGAGCGCCACCGCAAGAGGTCGCCCAAATTTAAGATTGGCTTGCATTGTTCTTTACTCCTTAAGCCACAGGACACAGGCTTGTTTGTCATGAGCGCCATCGACCCGTCCGGGGGGTGAAACGGATCTGGCGTTCAACAGTTCCAAATGTCGTGTCAAAATGCGGCTGAAGCGAACCTGAACTTGGGTCATTCCCCGGCACGAATGAGGCTGAACCTTGACGTTGCATCTTCGCAACAGCGAGATGTCAGCAAGCTTGTCATGCTGCGTTGCACACGGCTTGGTGCAAGGGGTCCAGCGCCCTATATTGCGGTTCGGCCCATCCCGAGTCTTGGCAGGCTCGGAGAGCCGATAGGGCCGTTCGCCACAATCCCGCCCCAGGTGGAAACGGCATTTAACCCCTGGCGGGCCATATTTGCCGGCGAGCCGGAAAAGACGCCGCAATTTGAGGATTGACAGATGAATGAAGCGGCCGGGACCGCACTGGTAACGGGCGGCGCCAAGCGGATCGGCAAGGCGATCGTCGAAGATCTTGCCGCGCATGGTATTGCCGTCGCCGTCCACGCCAACAATTCGCTGGCCGAGGCCGAGGCACTGGCCGCCCGCATCAGGGACGCCGGTGGCCGCGCTGCCGCGCTTGCCGCCGACCTCACCGATATGGACGCCGTCGCCGATCTGGTCGGCCGCGCCGGGGCAGCGCTCGGCCCGGTCACGCTTTTGGTCAACAACGCCTCGCTGTTCGTCGACGACAGTGTTCAGGATTTCGACTGGCAGGCCTGGGATCGCCACTTCGCCGTCCATATCAAGGCGCCGGCGCTGCTGGCGCAGGCCTTCGCCCGCGCCCTGCCGGAGGGGCAGGAGGGGCTGATCGTCAACATCATCGACCAGCGCGTCTGGCGGCCGACGCCGCGCTATTTCTCCTACGCGCTGTCGAAGTCGACGCTGTGGACGGCGACGCAGATGATGGCGCAGGCGCTGGGTCCGCGCATCCGCGTCAACGCCATTGGCCCCGGCCCGACCTTGAAGAACACCCGCCAGGACGACGACGATTTTGCCGCCCAGGTCGATGGCCTGATTCTGAAGCGTGCGCCGGACCTGTCGGAATTCGGCGCCACCATCCGATATTTGTGGGCGGCCCGCTCGGTCACCGGCCAGATGATCGCGCTCGATGGCGGCCAGCATCTTGCATGGCAGACGCCGGATGTGACAGGCATGACGGAATGAGTCCCGTAGAGCAGAAACACAAACGCGGCGGCGGCGCCGACGACCTGCCCCCCGAAATCGACCTCGAGGACGAGGCGGCGGAAGAGATCGTCACGCCGGCCGGCCCGGACGTCGCCTTCACTGCAATAGACTGGACGCCGCATGCCGGTGACGCCGACGGCATGGTCGGCGCCGAGGTCATCCAGACGCTGGTCAAGCGGCTGCCCAACGCACCCGGCGTCTACCGCATGATGAACGCTGCCGGCGACGTGCTCTATGTCGGCAAGGCGCGCAGCCTGAAGAAGCGGGTGACCAACTACGCGCAAGGCCGTTTCCACACCAGCCGCATCGGCCGCATGGTGCGCGAGACCTCGACGATGGAGTTCGTCGTCACCCGCACCGAGATCGAAGCGCTGCTGCTCGAAGCCAATCTTATCAAGCGCTTGCGGCCAAGATTCAATGTTCTGATGCGGGACGACAAGTCGTTCCCCTATATCCTTTTGACCGGCGATCATGTCTCGCCCGGCATTTACAAGCATCGCGGCGCGCGCTCGCGCAAAGGCGACTATTTCGGCCCCTTCGCCTCGGCCGGCGCGGTCGGCCGCACCATCAATTCGTTGCAGCGCGCCTTCCTCTTGAGGAGCTGCACCAACTCCTTTTATGAGAACCGTACCCGGCCGTGCCTGCTCTATCAGATCAAGCGCTGCGCCGGTCCGTGCACCGGTGAGATCTCGCACACCGACTATGCCGAGCTGGTCGGCGAGGCCAAGGATTTCCTGTCCGGCCGCAGCCAGAAGGTGAAGACGGAAATCTCATCCGCCATGCAGCTGGCTTCGGAGAACCTCGATTTCGAGCGCGCCGCCATCTATCGCGACCGGCTGGCCGCCCTGTCGCATGTGCAGAGCCACCAGGGCATCAACCCGGCGACCGTCGACGAGGCCGATGTCTTTGCCATCCATCAGGAAGGCGGTCAGGTCTGCATCCAGGTGTTCTTCTTCCGCACCGGCCAGAACTGGGGCAACCGCGCTTACTTCCCCAAGGCCGATCCGGCATTGGAGGCCGCCGAGGTGCTGGGCTCGTTCCTGGCGCAGTTCTACGACGACAAGCCGACGCCGCGCGCCATCCTGTTGTCGCATGGGATCGAGGATCAGGAATTGCTGGCCAAGGCGCTCTCCACCCGCGCCGGCCGCAAGGTGGCGATCTCGGTGCCGCAGCGCGGCGAGAAGAAGGATTTGACCGACAACGCGCTGCAGAATGCCCGCGAGGCGCTTGGCCGCCGGCTGTCCGAAACCTCGACGCAAGGCAGGCTGCTCACCGGTTTCGCCGAGACCTTCGGCCTGGCAAAGCCGCCGGTGCGCATCGAGGTCTACGACAACTCGCACATTATGGGCACCAATGCGGTCGGCGCCATGGTCGTCGCCGGGCCGGAAGGTTTTGTGAAGAACCAGTACCGGAAGTTCAACATCCGCTCGACGGAGATCACCCCGGGCGACGATTTCGGCATGATGCGCGAGGTGATGGAGCGGCGCTTTTCGCGACTGCTGAAGGAACATGGCGATGTCCCAGCGGGCGATGCGGCTGCGGAAGCCACGGCAGATGACATTGAAGACGACATTTCCGGCAGTTTCCCCGCCTGGCCCGACGTTATTCTGATCGACGGCGGCCAGGGCCAGATGTCGGCAGTGCGCAAAATCCTCGCCGATCTCGGCATAGAGGACCGTGTGGTGGCGATCGGCATTGCCAAGGGCCAGGACCGCGATGCCGGCCGCGAGCGCTTCTTCGTTCGGGGCAGGGACTCGTTCTCGCTCCCGGTGCGTGATCCCGTGCTCTATTTCGTCCAGCGGCTGCGCGACGAGGTCCACCGCTTTGCCATCGGCTCGCACCGGGCGCGGCGCAAGAAGGAGATGGTCAAGAGCCCGCTCGACGAGATCAGCGGCATCGGTCCCGGCCGTAAGCGCGCGCTGCTGTTGCATTTCGGCACCGCCAAGGCGGTCAGCCGCGCCGCGATGGAGGATCTGATGGTGGTCGACGGCATTTCCGAGCAGGTGGCCAAGCTGGTCTACAATCATTTTCATGAAAGTTGATGGCTTTAGGCGGTATATTCAGCTGGCTAGTCGAATCTGGCCTGTTGACCCCCCACATTCGCTTCTGATTTGAGTACGCAGGAAGAAAGAGTCCCCCCGCACATGGCCAAGCGCGCGTTCAACCTGCCCAACATGCTCACCTACGCCCGCATCATTGCGGTGCCGCTGGTCGTGCTGTGCTTTTTTCTCGAAGGGCATCTGAAGTCGAGCGACTTTGCCCGCTGGTCGGCGTTGATCATCTTCCTGCTGGCCTCGATCACCGATTATCTCGATGGTTATCTGGCGCGCGCCTGGCAGCAGACCTCCAACATCGGCAAGATGCTCGACCCGATCGCCGACAAATTGCTGGTCGCCACCTGCCTCTTGCTGCTGGCCGCCGACACCGACCGTCATGCCGGCATCGCCGGCTGGTCGCTGTGGGCGGCGATCATCATCCTGTGCCGCGAAATCCTGGTTTCGGGCCTGCGCGAATATCTGGCGGCGTTGAAGGTTTCGGTGCCGGTGACACAGCTGGCCAAGTGGAAGACCGCCATCCAGATGGTCGCCATCGCCTTCCTATTGGCCGGGCCGGCCGGCGACAAGATTTTTCCGCTGACCACCCAGACCGGGCTTGTGCTGCTGTGGATCGCGGCCCTGGTCACGCTCTACACCGGCTATGACTATTTCCGTGCCGGCCTCAAGCACATCATGGACGAGTGAGATGACGAAGCTCATCTATTTCGCCTGGGTGCGCGAGCGGATCGGCAAGCCGGAGGAGGATGTCGAACTGCCCGCCGGCATCGAGACGGTCGCCGACCTGTTGCGCTGGCTGAAATCGCGCGGCGAGGAATACGAGCACGCGCTGCAATATCCCGACGTGATCCGCGTCGCCATCAACCAGGAACATGTCGAGCACCGCGAAAAGATCACAGGCGCGCGCGAGATCGCATTGTTCCCGCCAATGACCGGTGGCTGACATGCCGTCCCCAGTGGTGCCTGTCGTGCGCATCCAGGCGCAGGATTTCGACATCGCCGCCGAGATCGCCAGGCTGACCGCCGGCCGCGCCGATATCGGCGCCGTGGTGACGTTTTCGGGCCTCTGCCGAGACGAGCAAGGTGCCTTGTCGGCGCTCGAACTCGAACATTATCCCGGCATGGCCGAGGCCGAAATCGCCCGCATCGCCACGGAGGCGGTTCAGCGCTGGCCACTGCAGGGACTGACCGCCATCCATCGCCATGGCAAAATAGCGCCCGGCGAAAACATCGTGTTGGTCGTGGCCGCCTCGGCGCACCGGCAGGCGGCATTCGAAGCGGCAAATTTCCTGATGGATTATCTGAAATCGCGGGCGCCGTTCTGGAAGAAGGAACATCGTGCCGACGGTTCCAAAGGCGGCTGGGTCGACGCCAAGGAGGCCGACGACAAGGCGGCGCGCCGCTGGAAGGCGCCGCCGACCGAATAAAATCGGGCCGCAGTCATGCATTGAACGCAATCCCTTGGCCAAATTGCACTAGGCAAAGGGAGCAAGGTCATGCTGGACAGGATCGCCGAATTCTTCATTTTCGGCTTTGTGCCGCTGGTCGTCGGCGTGGTGGCGGTGCCGGATCTGTCGGCCGCTGCCGAAAAGACCCTGAAGGGCGAGGTGATGTATCGCGAGCGCATCGCGCTGCCGGCCAACGCCGTGCTGTCCGTGCAGCTTGCCGATGTGTCGCTGGCCGACGCGCCGGCCGCAATCATCGGCGAGCGCAAGGTGGCGCCGGCCGGCCAGGTGCCGATCAAGTTCGAGATCAGCTTCGACCCGGAGGTGATCCGGCCTGAGATGACCTACGCGCTGCAGGCGCGTATCACCGCCGACGACAGGCTGCTGTTCATCACCGATGTCAGCTATCAGGTCGATCCGCTGAGCGATGCGCCGCAGGCCATCGTGTTGAAAATGGTCGCGCCTCGCGACACGGCGACGGCGGTGATCGGGCAGAGCTGGCTGGTCGAATATATTGACGGCATCGGCGTCATCGCCGAGCCGCAGGCGACGTTCAGGATCAGCGAGGCCGGCAAGGCCGGCGGCAGCGGCCCGTGCAATGTCTACTTCGCCACCGCCAAGGTCGATGGTTCGACGATCGCCATCAGCGACATCGGCTCGACCTTCAAGGCCTGTGCGCCGGAGATCATGGCCGAGGAAAAGGCGCTGTTCGAGGCGCTCGCCGGGGCGGCGTCATACCATGTCGACGCCGGCAAATTGACCATCGCCGACAAGGACGGCCACGAAATCTTGCGCTTCAACGCCGCGAGCTAGCGCGTATTTCGATCGCCAACGCTTTTCAGCCGGAATAATTCGGGCAGGAGAGGCGTTTCTCTCACACATGGCGGGTAAGGCAAAGGGGATGTTTTCGAATGTCCCTTCGTTGAAGCCGCCAGACCTGCTGCGGCTCGTTCTGGCTTTAACTCAAAGGAGTCCAGAGATGAAAACGCATGCGCTTATCCTTGCTGCCACAGGCGTATCGCTCCTTACTCCTACCGGTCTTGCCAAGGCGGACGACCATCTGTTCAACGCGCTTCAGCATGGTCTCAATGCCGACAGCCAGCCTTTCCAGACCAACAAGGCCGGCCATGGCGGCGACCTCGCGCCCGGGCAGGGCAGCCCATTCGTGGGTGCTGATACCAAGACACCGGCGACCGACACCGACGCGGCCAACATTCATGCCAATGTAAAGGAGCGCCAACCAAAGTGACTTGAAACCCGCCGCGAGAGGGCGGGCGACCAATCGGAGTCCCGATGGCCGATGAATGAAAAGGCCGGCGAAACGCCGGCCTTTTCATTCAGACTTGGGTGATCGGTTCAGCCGACGATCTCGGTGTCGGAGAACCAGTATTTGATCTCTTCGGCGGCGGTCTCCGGCGCGTCCGAGCCGTGCACGGAATTCTCGCCGATCGACAGCGCATGCACCTTGCGGATGGTGCCTTCGGCGGCGTTGGCCGGGTTGGTGGCGCCCATCACTTCGCGGTTGCGGGCAATGGCGTTCTCGCCTTCCAGCACCTGGACGATGGTCGGCGCCGACGACATGAACTCTACCAGTTCGCCGAAGAAGGGACGATCTTTGTGGACGGCATAAAAACCTTCGGCTTCGCGGCGGCTCATCCACACCCGGCGTGAGGCGATGACGCGCAGGCCGGCCGCTTCCAGCATCTGGGTGATGGCGCCGGTGAGATTGCGCCGGGTCGCGTCCGGCTTGATCATGGAAAAGGTGCGTTCGAGCGCCATGGGGTCGTCCTTGTTCAAGAGAATGGAATTGAGGGTGGCGGGCTCTATACAAGCCGCCCGGCCCATTGCCAAGTGGAGCATGTGACGCGGGTCAGCGCGTAATCACCATCGAGGGCCGTCGGACCTCCCAGCCTTCCCGCTCCAGTGTCGGCGTGATGTGCTCCTCCGAGGGATAACCGACGCAGAAATAGCCGATCAGCGTCCATTGCGGCGGCGCGTCGAGGATCGTCGCCATCTCGACCGGGTCGAGAATCGACACCCAACCCATGCCTATGCCTTCGGCGCGCGCCGCCAGCCACAGCGTATGGACCGCCATCACCACCGAATATTCGATGGTCGCCGGCATCGTCAGGCGGCCGAGCCCATGCCCTTGTTCCGTTGTGCGGTCGGCGAAAACCGCAAACTGACAAGGCGCCTCGTTCAGGCCGGCGAGTTTGAGCCGGGCATACAGAGCGGCGCGCTCGCCGCAGAACGATGATAGCGCTTCCGCATTGCAGCGTTCAAAGCACGCTTTGACGGCGTCACGGCAATTGGCACTCTCGACCACGACAAACCGCCAGGGCTGGCTGAGCCCGACGGACGGCGCGATGCTCGCAAGGTCGAGCAGCCGCTCCAGCGCCCCTTCGGGCAGCGGCGTCGGCCTGAATCGCCTGACATCCCGGCGCCACCGGAAGAGGTTGATGAGCTCCGCGCGAAAATCGTCGCGGAATTCCGGGCCTGACGTCATGGCGTCGCGCTGCCTTGTTTCGATTGCCCGGTCACGGGATTTTTTTGTCTTCTTTGCCCCGGATCAGGGCGATGGTGAGGCGTTTGAAACGACGCTTGTGCATCCACATTGTCGCATTTCGTTGGCGATTGGCGAAAACCCTTGAGATCCGCGTGCCGTCCTAGGCGGCGGCAGCCACTTTGCGACCGAGCCTGCCGTGCAAATCGAGGCAGCGTTCGAACCACTGCGCCACGACGTCGCCGTCGTCGAGCAACCGGTAGGGCGTCGCGATGCGCGCCCATTGCAGCGCGCCGAAGACGATGTAGTCGGCAAACAGGGGTGATGGGCCGCCGATGAAGGGCTGATAGGTAAGCATCGAGCGCAGCGGCTCCAGCGAAGTCCGAAAAGCCCCAAGCCCGGCGTCGCGGGCGGCCATCACCTCTTCCAGCCGCTTGCCGAAGCGCTGCTCGCGATTCTGCCGGAAATAGGCGGCATTCGCCTCGTCCTGCATGGCGTGAAGATCCATGATCGCGGCGGTGGTGACATAGGGATGGATGGTCAGCTGCGACCAGCGCTCGATGAAGCGCGCCGCAGCCTTGCCGCCGTCGCCGCAAAACAATGTCGGCCGTTCAGGATAGGTCTCCTCGAGATAGAGCGCGATGGCGAAGGAATCGGCGACCACATGATCGCCGTCGCGGATCACCGGAACGAGCTTCGAGACGCCGCCTTCGACGGCAGGCACTTCGAGAAAGCGCGTCGGCACGCTGGAGATGTCGAGCCCCTTGTGGGCGAGCGCCATCGCCGCCTTCCAACAATGCGGGCTGAAGGGACGCGCGGCATCGCGTCCAACGAGTTCATAGAGCAGAATTGTCATTGGCGGGGGCGCCCCTCGGGTTTAGGTAGGCTCGGGATTCGATGCGAGGCTGGTGAAAAGATGAAACAGCATTTCATGATGTTTGCGGCCTACAATCAATGGGCCAATGGCCGCATCTACGATGCCGCCGGCGACCTCAACGACGAAGAATTCAACCGCAATGTCGGCGCCTTCTTCAGCTCGATGATGGGCACGCTCAATCATCTGCTCACCGCCGACCGCATCTGGATGAAACGCTTCACTGGCGAAGGCGACGCACCGGCCAGCCTCGACGCGATCATGCACCGCGCCTTGCCCGTATTGCGGATGGCGAGGGAGTCCGAAGACAGGCGGATCATCGACTGGGTCGTTGGCCTCAGTGACAAGGCGCTGTCCGGCCGCTTCACCTACATGACCGTCTCAGACATGCGCACCGTCTCGCAGCGGCTGGCGCCGGCGCTGGCTCACGTCTTCAACCATCAGACCCATCATCGTGGCCAGGCGCACGCGATCCTGACGATCCTGGGCCGCCCTTCGGTGCCGCTCGACCTGATGCTGTTCCAGCGCACCGAAGAAGGGCGCGTCTACGCCTGACGTTGGTATACGCGCCGCTGCCATCCTGAATTCCACAACAGAGCAGCCGCTGGCATTGGCGCCTCTCTCCGGCCTGGCGGCAGCTGGTTTTCTCTCAAACGCCTGACCATGCGGCTCCGGCTTCGCCAAAGGGCGGCAACCAGTGGGCGCAAGGGCGTCCTCACCCCGCACATTTGGTTTTCGCAAGTATCTGGACCCGGTCGTCGGCATTTCGGACAGGTTCGTGGGCCTGTTTGGCCGGATATTCTTCCCGAGCGCCGAACAGCGGCCCGCAGTGCCCGATTTAACGTGCAGTTTTTGTTGTAGGATTCGATAAAATTTAAATCTTTAAGAAAAATCATATTTTTTTTTAGAACAACGATGAAACAGTTGAGAACTAAGTTCGATAGGCCAAAATAAAATTAAGAAACTTAAAGGACTTCCCGTACGTATCATAAGGTGCACAAGCAAAGAGGCGGGGCTTGATTCCAGTCTGTTGCAGTGCAGCAAATAGAAGGACAACACAGGAGAGTGTCATGGTAGATATCACCAAGAAAATCGCTAGAACACTGGCGCATGGTGCGATTATCGTTATTCTTGCCGTGCCTGCCAACGCCCAAAGTATTGGCATTGGTGGCGTCGGCAGCGCTTCCGTTGGCAATAGCGGAGCCAGCGCGAATGTGGGCGGCGCCAACGGTGCCAACGCCAGTGTGTCGTTGGGTGGTAGCCGCACCAGTGCCAACGCTTCGATCGGCGGCGCTGGCGGCGCAGATGCGAACGCCACCATTGGTGGCGGCGGTGCCACGGCATCCATCGGCACAAACGGCACCACTGCCAACGTAACCGTTGGTACCAACAATGGCGTCAATGTCGGCGTCGGCGTCGGTATCGGCGGAACACCCGGCACTCCTGGGACTCCCGGTGGTCTCCCCGGCGTCGTCGCCGACATGTCCAGCACCGAGATCGCACGCATGAAGAAGCGCTGCGTCGACGTGCTCGCCAGCGAAGGCACCTATGATCGCGACCTGCGCCAGCTCTGCCTGCTGATCTCGCGCCGCTAGCGCATGAAGGTGCTACACCCGGCGCGTCCAGAACGGACGCGCCGCACTGTAGGGCCGGTTAACTCCGGCAGAAGTGTCGAACCAGCCGGGAGGCTTCGACGGCACACTCCTGGCCTCCGGCCAGTCGGAAAGCTCGCCACTCAGGTGGCGGGCTTTTTGCTGCAGACGAGGGCTGCGCGGGCACATCCGTGCCCCTTAACGCGCGGTTAACCACATTCGAGTTGGAAGCCAGGTCTTAGGAGTTCGTTTGCGTTGCCGCTGCAAGATGGCCGACGTAGTGGGAGCAACGGCATGCGGATCGATTTGTCCCCAACAAGCTGGGGCAGGGTCATAGCTGTAACCATAGCCGGCACGGCGGTTTGCATTGCCGCCGCCTTCTTCGTTGACTCCTTCAATTTTCCGTCCCTGTCGCCTGACGCATTGCGCTGGGCGAAGCTCACCGATCTGCTGCTGCCGCTGGTGCTAGGGGGATCGTTTTTCTTTTTCCTGATGTACAAGATGCGCCAGCTGGCCATTGCTCAAAGGGACCTGAGCATTGTCGCCGCGACCGACAGCCTGACGGCGGTGTTCAACCGCGGCGCGTTTTCCATGCTTGTCGAGGCTTATCTCGACCAGGCGCGCAGCCATTCCGTCGTCAATGCCGGCGCCTTGCTGATCGTCGACGCCGATCATTTCAAGACCATCAACGATCGCCTCGGCCACGATTGCGGCGATCAGGCGCTGAAGCTGATCGCCAAGACGATCCAGGGGCAACTGCGCGGTGCCGATATTGTCGGACGAATTGGCGGCGAGGAATTCGCGGTCTTCCTTCCCGGTGCCGACTCCTCGCAGTCATGGCTGGTCGCCGAGGGCATACGGCGGCGAATCCGCGAAGCCGAGTTCGCCCCGGGCGGGCGGCCTTGCCCGCTTTCGGTAAGCATTGGCGGCATCGCCTTCAGCGGCCCCACCACCTATGCCGAAATGTTCCTGGTGGCGGACAGGCATCTCTACAAGGCCAAGTCGAACGGCCGCGACCAGGTCAGCTTTGAAATAACAGGCCCGCGCAGCCAACTGGCCGGCGACCCGAAAGTAATCCATTAGACGGCGAGGCTGGCGAAGCTGCGGTTGGAGATTGGGCTGGCCAGGGGCTCCACATCCGTGCCTTAGCTCAGCGCTTTCGAACCGATTTTCGGAGTGAAATGGCAGGCGGGAACTCAGCCCTGTTCGGCATGGCCCATTCCGATCGTGAGGGAGGTTTGGCGGACGCCCTCGGTCGCTTCTCGAACACGACGACGCTGTCGCAGACGGCGATGGAGGCTGTCGATCGGGTGAAGTTGGAAACAGGATCGCACCCCTTGTATGAGGCGCGTTAGTCTCATCGAGTCGCCTTCGTCGCGGCCGAGATGGAAAGAGCGAAACTGCGCCGTGAACGGCGCAAAGGCCGGCAAGCGCCCGATTAGGTTTATCGACCCGCGTATCGTTGCCAACGAGCTTGAAGGGCCGCCGAGCTTGCCGCGTTTCTGAATGACCGCTAGCCTCCTGGAATCATGACAGATGTTTTCCAGCACACGCTAGTCCACCCGATGGGAAGCGAGGCTCCCGCCCTGCCGTTCGGCAGGAAGGACGCCAAATGGAATCCGGAAATGGTGGCGACCTCTCGCCGTTTGATCGCCGCCTATAAGGAGACCATGTCACAAGACAGCCCGCTCAAGCAGATCACAGGCGATGACCTCTGGTCAGCATTGACGCGTGACCATTTCGGTCAAATGCTAAACTTCCTGCGTACCGAGGACGCGGACCAACTGTCTCGCTACCTGGTCGATTTCGGCAAGGAATACACATGGTTCGGCGGAATTACGACCGGGATCGATGGCTATACTCATTGGGACCGCAACGAGCAGTTCGTTGCATACAGCTACTTCGACAAATTGGTCTGTTTGGGCGAGGCGCTCGGCGTTCTGTCGGTGGAAAGTCCTGAACAGGGGATCGGCGGAAAATGGGGCAAAAACATTCAATTGGCCCCAAGCGAGATCGTGGACGCGATAGAAACGCAACTCGGCATACACATCGTCCCGCCGGAGGGCCCGGTTCATGTCGCCGGCCTGAATGTTAGGGGTGGCCTGCTACATTATCGGCACATCAACGCACTCTATTTGGCGACGCGCATTCGCGAAGTTGCCGCACCCGAGGATCGCATTTGCGAATTTGGAGGGGGGCTCGGGCTCGCTGCATTCTACCTGAACC
Organism: Mesorhizobium sp. P2_E10; assembly: GCF_056404235.1. Classification (NCBI taxonomy): domain Bacteria; kingdom Pseudomonadati; phylum Pseudomonadota; class Alphaproteobacteria; order Hyphomicrobiales; family Phyllobacteriaceae; genus Mesorhizobium; species Mesorhizobium sp. P2_E10. The sequence continues at coordinate 64,449 of NZ_JBFUEK010000010.1, read as the reverse complement.
GGATGGGTCGCAAGGATGTTACGGTTTTCGATCTACCGATCGTGAACATCCTGTCGGGTTACTTCTTGATTGGAACACTGGGCCAGGAAGCCGTTTCCCTCGAAGGCGAACAGCCGCGCAGGGATGCAATAAAACTAAAGGCGAACTGGAATTGCGCCGATGAGATAGATGGGGCCTTTCGGGTCGCCGCCAATCAAGATTCATTTCCCGAAGTCAATCGCCGCATCTTCGATGAGTATGTGCGGCAGATCAAACGTATCTCATCGGACTTCTTCCTCAGCATCAATCACGAAGGCGAGCAACCCATCGCGGGAGGCGCGCGGCACCTTCACGTTTCAAGGCTGTTGAATGCAGACCCGAGTTTTCGTCGCATCTACAGGAGTCCCTACTGGCTCCGCAGGGGTTACGTGGAAGAACTGTATAGGATTGAAAACGGCACGTCGGCGGTCGCGGCGAGAGCCGGTCGAGACGGCTGATATACCGCTGGCGACTGAATTTGGGCGTATACCTTTGTGGCATTTCGGCAATTGAACATCCGCCATCCGGCTTCAAGAGTGCTCACTGGCGCGCGTTTCGGTTGGGCAGCGTGAAAGCGCCCCGGGCGTCTTGACGAGCGCTCGCGCCGGCGCTGGACCATGTTGCATAACAGGCAGACTCAGCTGCGACGCGCAAGAAACGGCCGGGAGCAACCTAAAACAGAGTAGGCAGTTCTGATGGCCAAATAGGTTGCACCAGCCTTCGTCAAGTGGCCAAAATCGGGGAAGATGAGCTTATCTTGATCATCCATAAGACGGCATCGATTCAGGCACATTACGTGTGCAAGGTTGATGGTCTCTGCGGCTGCTGATTACTTCTTCCAATGGCGGCTTGTTCACCTCGTCGGCAGGGTGCCGATGCGCGAATACGAACTGCTTTGCCGTAGACAAAGCACTTGCCTGCTCGAACCGTTGGATTGCGCTCCTCCCGCATGTCGTTTGCGGACTTGATGTTCTGCAATTCAGGCGGGACCCGGAACCTGGGCCCGTCGCTGTGCAAGGCATTCCCAGACTCTGGAAGCGCCCCCCCCCCCCATTTTTGGCCGGCCGCTTCCTATGGCGCGCAAGCGCCTCGGCCGTCCTGGTACTCGCTGGGGCTAGAGCTCGCAAGGGTTGCTGTCGACCGTAAGCAAATTGTGGGGAATAAGTAAGAACCCGGACGGTGGACGATTGATGTTACCAATAAATGATGCGAAAAGCGAAATTCAAGAGCCAAGAAGTTCTCCGCTTTGGGGGAATCATGCCGAAAGTATTCTTTTCGATTCAAGGTCTACGTGGGATTTCGGCGCTTTTTGTCGTTTTTCATCACTACAACGGCGTTTATGTCGAGATTAATAAACTTGCGGGCGGTGACACCCCGTGGCTCCTGTCGTACGGCCATTTGTCGTTTTTTGGCGCGGTTGGTGTTCCTATCTTCTTCGTGATCTCAGGCTTCGTCATCGGTATGCAGCGCTTTGAAACCGGCGCAGCCGGGGTCTATGGCTTCATGGCTAGGCGGGTTGCTCGCATCGTCCCGCTATATTGGTCAGCAACGTTGATTTTCGCCTGTTTTGTTGAATGGACGCCAGCCCGGCTGGTTCGATCCCTGCTGATGGTAGAGGGGCCGACAAACGGTGACTTCCCTGTGCTGGGTCCGGGCTGGTCTCTGGAATACGAGATGTTTTTCTACATCTGCTTCGCCGTATTCGTGGTCTCCGGCATGGCGGGGTCCAAGCGCGCGGGCATTGCTATTCTGATCGCGCTCTTCACGCTCTTGGCTTTGGCGAAAATGTTGACCAGTGCGCCGGTGCTTGGTTTTTTCGACCCCGTAATTCTGGAGTTCTGCGGCGGTCTGGTCATTGCATCCACAGTTCAGAACCGGAACGTGACTAGGCCTTGGCCGCTCTATCTCATGATAGGAGCGGTGGTGCTGATCATCTCGACGACACTGCTGGTCACGCAGTATCCAATCATCCGAACCATGTGGGGCGTTGGCGCCTTCTTTCTCGTCCTGGGGTTCGTCTCGGGCGAAATTCGGGGCTGGGTCTTTATGCGGAGCCTGCCATTTCAGAAACTCGGTGCCGCCAGCTATGCGATCTATCTCGTCCATCTCATTCTAGCTTTTAGTTTGTTCAGATGGCCTATCTGGCATTGGCACTGGTACGCAGTAGTCGAGCCTCATCTCGGGCTGGTGCTTATGGTCGCCTGCGCCGCCGCTTGCGGACTGATCGTCCATTTCTGCTACGAAATGCCGGTTAATGCACTGCTGAAGCGGTGGCTGCTGCGCCGCTCGCTTCTTGTTGCGCGGCGTCCGCTTCAGCAACTACGCCTTCATCAACTGCTCATAGATCGGCTGAACCAATGGCAGCTCTAGAAGTCGGCTCAAAATCACTGAACGAGAGACCATCAATGAGAGAAGCAATAATCCGGAGTGTGGCGTCGGATTTTTCTGTTGTTTCTTCTATCCATCAAGATGATCACATATTCAACTTCCTGATCAACCATGCTGGATTCATATCTGATGAATCCAGGATCAGCTACTACTTCAGAGATGGGCAAACGTCCGCAATGAAGGTCAAAGGAATTTTGGCGCGGCATCTGGGCCGCGGCCCATTTTCACTCTTTGAGTTCGCGTCAGGATATGGCTGCGTTACACGCCACCTTGTGAAGGATGAAGACATCGACCTCGTCAGTTGCGATATTCATCCGCAGGCGATTTCCTTCCTGACGAACGAATTCAAGGTTAAAGCCGTTCAGTCACGATCGATACCGGAAGAAGTGCATCTTGGCCGGCTTTATGACGGAGTCTTTGCACTTTCGTTCTTTTCCCACATGCCCATAACGACTTGGTCGCGATGGCTGGTTCGTTTGTTCAGCTTTGTTCGACCTGGTGGCATTTTGATTTTCACAACTCACGGTCCGCGATCACTGCCTTTTCTTGGCATGGAGACACCTCCGAGTGAATTTGGCTTTCGGTTCGCATTGAAGAGTGAACAGGCCGACATCCCGCTCGAGGAGTACGGCCTAATGGCTATGGATCCCGGGTTCGTAGTCAAACATCTCAAGACGCTTGCCAATGCTGAGTTGCTCGACGATGAAGTGGGCCTATGGTGGGATCACCAAGACGTATTTGTCGTCAGAAAACTCAGTTAAGAGACTCGGTTCCTGAACCTGTTGTCGGCTTTTTCCGACAATGGGCTGCTGACAGTGCCGCATTCTCGAAATCCACTGCGGACACGGTTGCCTCTCTCGTCACCTCGGGGCTGATTGGCGCAAGGCCGAGATACCCGACATCGATCAGTGCGCCGCCGAGTTCTGTACCAGCGAACCTCGTTCATGCCGGGCAGGGTGCCGGAGAAATACGGCGCCGACGACCCGGTTCCGCCGCTCTATCATCAGCAGCTTGCCTATCCCGCTTGTTGGCAACCGAGCACTGTCGCCGCCGGTGCGACTGGCCGAGACGCCGAAAAGAATTGATCCAGGGACCGGCGGAAAATCGGAGTGTTCCCGCTCGCTGACCTGCGCCTTGCAGCCCGCGGCCGGTCGCAAGTTCCGCCGCGCCGAGGCTATTCCATGTCGGGCACGTCACCGCTGCTGAACAGCACTGTCGGTGGTCCGTAGTCGCCAAGCGCCGGGTCGGCATCACGGCTCCAGGCGATCACGCCGACATGTTTTGCGGCGAGCCCCTTGGCTGTTCGGACGGCGCGGTCCTCGCTCTGCTGGTCGGCCGGCCCGAAGGCCGCGAACAGCTCGCCGTCCTCGCCGCGGTCAAAGGCGACGACAACGATCAGCTTCGGGTCCTTTTGGCCATCAGACATGTTGGGAACCCAGGGTCTGTTGAGTACCGACGCACGAGGCTGCGGCACGGTGCGACGATGTCAACAGATCCCTATCATAGTATCGCGAATTGAGTCGCGTTCGGCTTCAGCTTCTGCTGAGATGGCGCCATGCGGGATCAGCATTTCGACGAGCCGGTTCGGGTCGCGCTCGGCCGATCGGGGAACATCATCTTTACCGTCGAGCGCGTTGCCCAGGCGGCCGACATCCTGCTCAATCGCTGGCCGGCCAAGACGGGCCGCTTTCACATTGCCGCCCGCAAGGCCTGCCTTGCCGCGCTGGAAGGGGTGAAGGAGGCCCGCTGCGCCCGTGCGGCGTTTATCAATGCGGCAATCGAGGCCGACATCCTGGTCGAGCGCGACAGGGTCGTCTAGCGCAGCGGCGAGATCAGCCTGGATGTCAGGCGGCGTAGCCGCCATAGCCGCGAGCGACCGGCTTGACCGAGATGATCGGCGCGGCGGCAGGCCACAGCACGCCTGCCGTGACGGCAAAGGTGATCAGGGCATCCCGCGCGGCTTCGGTCGAGATCTCTCCGGCACTTGCCGCCTCACACGCTTTCACGGCCGCGCCGTAGCTCAGGCGACGGCGCGACGGCGGAAATTCGGTCAGGAACTCATGCATTTCGGAGAGCGAAGCGAGCATGCGCTTGTGGCCGGCCCCAACGGTGACGGCAACTGGGGTGAAGAACATCCTGTCGTACATTTCTGGCCTCTCGAATTGGGCGGAGGTGACGGCGGTCGCCGCTCTCCGATCAGGGTCGGACGCCGGGAAACGTCGATGGCGGCCTCAGGTTCCAAAAATATCGAGATTTTTTCACTGGTGACATTCAGGTCAAACGACATTCGTCGGTCGGCGCCGGCAAGACTACTTCCACATGCCGCGCATGCGGGCGCCGAGGTCGACCCGCACCTGCGGCTGCCGGCGCGGATCGTCCGTGGCTTGCACACTGGCCCATGACGTCTGTTCGAAGGCGCCGAGGATCGAGGCCGGGATGAAGCGGGTGCGCGAGGCATAGACGTGGCGGTCGCCGCGCGCCGCCTGGCCGTGGGTGAAAAAACGCTGCGGCGTCACCAGATGCAGGCCTTCCTTGGCCCGCGTCATCGCGACATAGAGCAGCCGGCGCTCTTCATCGATGTCTTCCTTGGTGCCGACGCCGAGATCGGCTGGGATGCAGCCATCGACGGTGTTGAGCACGAAGACGTTCTTCCACTCCTGGCCCTTGGCCGAATGGATGGTCGACAGGATCAGATAATCTTCGTCGCGATGCGGCGGCCCGGCCTGGTCGCTGGTTGCGTCCGGCGGGTCGAGCGTCAGTTCGGTGAGGAAGCGCTCACGCGAAAAATAGCCGGCGCCGATCTGTTCCAGCTGCAAAAGATCGGCCCGGCGCGTCGTCGCGTCCTCATGCATGCGTTCGAGATGCGGCTCGTACCAGAGGCGCACCTGTTCAAGATCGGCGGGCCATTTCGCGCCGGCGCGCAAGCCGGAAAACAAGGCGACGAATGCCGGCCAGTCCTGAGCGGCGCGTTGCGGCGGCCGGTAGCGGGCAAGACCCATCGCCTCGTCGAGCGACGTTGCCATGGTTTCGACGATCTGCGACGCCGCCGAAGGACCGATGCCGGGCAAAAGCTGCAGCACGCGAAAACCGGCGACGCGGTCGCGCGGGTTTTCGGCAAAGCGCAGCACCGCCAGCACATCCTTGACATGGGCGGCATCGAGGAATTTCAGCCCGCCGAATTTGACGAACGGGATGTTGCGGCGCGTCAGCTCGATCTCCAGCGGCCCGCTGTGGTGCGAGGCGCGAAACAGCACGGCCTGCGCGATGAGCGCCGTGCCGGCCTCGCGTTCGGCCAGGATTGCCTGGCAGACATAGTTCGCCTGTTCGGCCTCGTCGCGCACGCTGACCAGCTTTGGTTTTTGCGACGATTTGCGTTCCGACCACAGGGTTTTGGTGAAGCGCTCCGAAGCCTCGGAGATGACCGCATTGGCTGCGGCGAGGATGGTCTCGGTCGAGCGGTAGTTGCGTTCCAGCATGATGACATCGGCCGGCTGCGCGAACTGCTGGGGAAAATCGAGGATGTTGCGCACTTCCGCCGCCCGAAAGGAATAGATCGACTGCGCGTCGTCGCCGACCACCGTCAGCCCGGCGCCGTCCGGCTTCAGCGCCGTCAGGATCGAGGCCTGCAGCCGGTTGGTGTCCTGGTATTCGTCGACCAGCACATGGTCGAAGCGCTGGCCAAGATGTGCCGCGATCTCCGGCTCGGCGGCCATCTGCGCCCAGTAGAGCAACAGATCGTCGTAATCGAGCACGTTCTGTGCCTGCTTGGCCTCGACGTAGCTGGCGAACAGCGTCTTCAACTGGTCGGCCCAGCCCGCGCACCAGGGAAACGCCGACCCCAGCACCTCACCAAGCGGCGCCTGCGCGTTAACAGTGCGCGAATAGATCGCAAGGCAAGTCCCCTTGGTCGGAAACCGGCTCTCCGTCTTTGAAAAACCGAGCTCGTGGCGGGCAAGGTTCATCAGGTCGGCGGAATCCTCGCGGTCGTGGATGGTGAAGGCCGGATCGAGGCCGATCTCCAGTGCGTAGTCGCGCAGCAGCCTGGCGCCGATGCCGTGAAAGGTGCCGGCCCAGCTCAGCGCATCGGTGATGATGGAGGCATCGCGGCCCAGCACCTCGCCGGCGATGCGCTGGACCCGCTTGGCCATTTCCGATGCGGCCCTGCGCGAAAATGTCATCAACAGGATGCGCCTGGGATCGGCGCCTCTTACGATCAGATGCGCGACGCGATGCGCCAGCGTGTTGGTCTTGCCCGAACCCGCACCCGCGATCACCAGCAGCGGCCCGGCAATCTGGCCGTCGCCATGTTCGACCGCCAGCCGCTGCTGGTCGTTCAGCTTGGCGAGATAGGCCGGCTGGAAAGTCGAATCACTGATGGCAATGGTCATCGCTCATCAAGCATCGTTTCCGCTTTGTTCGCAACCGGGGCAGCGTTGGCGGAGCGGAGAGCCGAGAAACGACACGGCTGGCTAGCGCCTCGGCTCCACACCCATCGCCGCCGACTGCCGCCGCAGCGCCTCGCGATTGGCCTGTGCCGGCATCAGCAGCGGATCGACATTGCCCGGCACGTCGTCGATCAGCTGTTTGGTGACGCGATAGGCCACATAAGCGATGGTTCCGGCGATGAGCAGACGGATCATGATTGCAACCTCCATTGGTTTAGACCAACCGGGGAGGCGGCGTTTGGTTCCGCGATTGCCTTGCAAGATCGAGCCCGCGCAACCAAATCGGGCGCCGCCTCGTTTGTCCTGCGAGGAGGTTGTGATGAAAAAGCTCTCGATCTTGCTCGCACTGGTGGCGGCGCTGGCTGTCGCGAGTTGCGACAACAATGTTCCGCCGACCAACGCCGCTGGTGTCGATCAAAACCTTCAGGTCGCTCCCGTGCTCAAGCCGGCAACAGGTGAACCGGCGACGCCACCCGCGCAATGACGATCGGGGGGCAGGGTGGGGAAGGAGGCCGGCGCCGCTTGGGAGGTTGCCTGATAGCGCCGGCCAGGCGGATATCAGGTCCGCCGCGCGGCAGAGGATAGCTGAGTCTTTCCCTTGCGTCATGGTGCGATTGCGGACGGTCGTCTGACCGTTCGCAGCAGGGTCAAGCCCCGAGAAAACCGGGCAACGCGGCGGCCTGCTTCACCCAGCTCGCCATCTGCGCCTCGTCGAGTTCGTCGCCTTCGCGAATGTCGATGTAGCGCGTGTCCTTGCTCTTGCTGGCGCCGGGCGGGACCGGTCGCAGCGACGTGCCGCGGAAGAAGGTCACTTTGACGTAGTGCGTGAAGCAATGGACGCCGAGGAACCAGCCTTGGCATTCCATGCCGTACAAGGGCGAGTTCCATTTGACGGCCTTGCGCACGTCGGGGAGGGTACGCACGATGAGCGCGTCGAGGCGGTGCCCGACATGCCGTTTCCAGCCTGGCATTGCCGCGATGTAGGCCTGCACAGGGGCGTCGCCATCCGCCTTCGCGATCTGAGGGTTGCCGCCCGAGAGGAGCTTCATAGGCTCGGCCTTCGCGCCTGCCTTCGGCAGCGCTTGGCACCTTCCCCAACACGCTTCATGTCGTCTGCTGCTGTACCTTCGCTCGCGTGCCCGCTGGCGCTTTCTTTTTCGATTTGGCCTGATTGAAATCAATGGCGGCGCGGACGAGATTTTTCAGAGCCTGCCCATCAATCTCATCACCCTCGAAAACATCGATGGCTCGCCACACCTTGCCACCAAAACCGGCGTTGAAGAGCTTGTCGGGATCCGCGAGGCTCGCGCCATGGGAAAAGGTGAGCTTCACCTTGTCCTTGTGGGCGTTGCCGACCGCGATCATTCCGTCGCGAGACCACACCGGGCTTCCCATCCACTTCCATTCCTCGATGATACCAGGGTCGGTTTCGAGGATGCTCTTGCGGATGGCGGCGAGCTTTTTGCCACGCCAGTCCGAGAGCCCGGCGATCAACTGGTCGATTTGTTGTGATGGGTTCATCGTAGGCCTCGAATTCTCGTCTCTCGATGCGATTTGCCTGCGGCGAATTTCGCGATTCCCGCAGCCTCGCCGTCGGTCTTCCCAGGCGTCTTGCCTGCCATCGCATTCAGGCGCCGGCGCGCCGCTCGCCACGCCATTTGGTGGCATAGGGTAGCACGAACATATAGAGCCCCGTGAACAGCAGCAGGAAGAGCGGCAAGAGCGGCGCGTAGACCACCCAGGCGGGAGGCTGCCCCAATCCCATGGCGACGAAGTTGGCGATGACGGTCACCGTAAAGGCGATGGACAACCAACGGTGACTCTGCCGGATCCAATTGCTCCAGTTCAATGCAACCTCCTCTAAGAAACGAACGGGCTCGACCTACCAGCGCGCCAGCTGGGTGATCTGGATGAGGTTGCCGCAGGTGTCGTTCAGCTGGGCGATGGTCGAGCCGGTCACCTCGGTCGGCGGCATGGCGAACTCGGCGCCTCGCGCCTTGATGCGCTCGTAGTCGCCCTTGACGTCGTCGGTAAAGAACATGACCGCGGGCTGACCTTGCTGAAATATGGCTTGCTGGTAGGCCTTGGCCGCCGGGTTGTCGTTGAGCGCGAGTTGCAGCTCGGTTCCATCAGGCTCGTCCGGTGAGGCCACGGTCAGCCAACGATAGGGTCCGTTGCTGAAATCGGCCTTTTTGGCAAGGCCCAGCACGTCGGTGTAAAAGCGCAGAGCGTTTTCCTGGTTGTCCACATACACGCTGGTCAACTTGATCTTCATTGCTATTGCTCCGTTGTCAGGTTCGGGTGTGCCGCTGTGGAGACAGGGCTTGGGCTCTGCCGGCAGACTTCACTCTGTCCGCGCCAGGACCTGCTCCAGATTTGCAAAGAACTGCCGCCACCCGGCATGGGCGCCGCCATAGGCTTGCTTCTGATCCGGCCGAAAGCCCGACTGCTCCATGCGCAGGTGAGTCCCCGCGATCGTTGGCGTGAGTGTAAAGGTCACCACGCTCTCCAAATTGTAGGCGGCATCATCGTGCGCAAAATTCCAGGTGTAGGAGAGCGTCTTGTTCGGCTCGACGGCGAGGACCTCGCAGTCCAGCACGCCGCCCCAGTCTCCGGTCAGATTGAAACTGTGGCCCACGACAGGCTTGAAATCGTTCTTCATCAGCCACTCCGCGATGAGGTGCGGTTGCGTCAGCGCGCGCCAGATCTTTTCCGGTGGATAAGATATTTCACGTTCGACAACGACCGAACGCCTTTGCGTCGCGGTGTTGCTCATTGGTCCATCCTTTTCAGCAGGTCTTCGAGGTCGTCGAACCGGCTTTCCCAAAACCCGGCCATCTCACTTGTCCAGTCGAGCAACGGTGCAAGTGCGTTGAGCTGCGCGCTGTAGTGGGTCTGTCGTCCTTCATGGCGGTCGCGCACCAACCCGGCCTGCCTCAGCACGCCGAGATGCTTCGACACGGCCGGTTGTGAGACCCCGGACTGCGCCGTCAGAGCCCCCACTGTCTGTTCGCCCTGCCGGCACAGGCGCTCGAAAATCCCCCGACGCGTCGGATCGGCCAATGTTCTGAAGAGCATATCGTGAGCGTTCGTCATTTGAGATCGATAACCCGCTGGCTATTGATTGACGTATAACCGCCGAGATATATGTGAGTCAAGCGAGAACGTCGGACGGCGCATGATTCTTGTCAGATGCGGGGCATACCGGGTGGCTGGTGGCCCCGCCTCGGCGAGCACTTTTTCAAGCTGCCGTCTCGTCTTCAACTGCAGCATCGCCTTACGCCAGGCCACTCGCAGCTCTCAACTTCAGATTTTCTTTGGTTCGTCGCATCTTGCCGGCAGGCAATCAATCCAATGCTGACTTAAGCAGCTGGCTGCCGAAGGCGGTCGCCGTTTAGCCGCTGATCTCGAGATCCAGATGGCTCTGCATCATCGCCGCCTCGGTCATCACCCAGTGCTTGAACAGCGCCACCTTGCGTGCGGCAAGCATCTTGTCCGGGCAGACGAAATACCACCCGGCCGTATTTGGGTGGTGGATGGCGAACGGAGCGACCAGCCTTTCGGCGAGGATGTCGCTGGCTATGTAGGCGCGGTTGGCCACGGCAAATCCCAGCCCGGCATTGGCCGCCTCGTAGGACATCATGCACGAATCGAAGAAGATGCTCCTGGCTTCTTCGAGTACGGAGCTGGCGCCGGCGAAGCCGAGCCAGGATTCCCAATTCTGGGTGCAGGTGTCGGAATGCAGAAGGGTGAAGTATCTGAGATCGTCCGGTGTCACTTTCGACAGCGGCTTGTGGCCGAGAACCTGATGGAAGAGTTTGCGGCTGCACACCGGCGTCAGGTCTTCCCTGAACAGCAGCTCGGATTGCAGGTCGGGAAAGCTGCCGTCGCCATAGCGGATTTCGACATCGAATTCGGACGTCGCGAATTCGTGCGTCGCATAGGAGGTGGCTATGCGCATCTCGATCTCGGGATATTGCTGCTGGAACAGCGGCAGGCGCGGAAACAGCCAGCGCGTCGCAAATGTCGGCAGCACCGATATTTTCAGCACATGTTCCTGCGACTGCCCGGTCGCTTCCATGCTCGCCGCGACGATGCGCTCAAGCGCTTCGCGAACCCGCGACACATAGGTCTCGCCCTCGGGCGTCAACGAAACGGCATTGCCGCCGCGCAGGAAAATCTTGAAGCGCAGCTGGTCCTCAAGGCTTTTGACGCGCTGGCTGACCGCCGAAGCGGTTATGAACTGCTCTTCGCCGGCTCGCGTAAAATTCTTATGCCGCGCAGCACTCTCCACGATTTTCAGCGAATTGAGGTTGACCTGACTGAGCAGACGCACGGGTTTCGACCTTAAGCTTGGCTTACGGTAGCACCAGCATTCCTAATTTTACAGGGGGGGCTAATTTATTCAACTGTCATTTAAGTCCCGCCCCCATCCTGGAGAAGTAACATGAACGCACATAGCATTCCCGAATTGCGTTACGCGATGAGTCGTGAAGCCATCATCGGTCACGAAACCGCCTGGAAGATTTCGAGCTTCGGCGTCGCGCAGTATCGCCATGGCTATGATCCCGCACTGCTGGCCGCGATCGAGGAGGCTGCGCTGAAGCTCAAGAGCAGCCACGCCGTTCACAAGCATCTCGATCTCACCTTCATCACCGGCGCCGACCGCTTCATCCCGGAGATCAAGGAACTCCTGCATGACAAGCTGCGTCTGGAGCGGCTGTCCGACATGATGGGCACGAAGCTGGAGCCGTATCCGCTGTCGATCGTCGGCTCGACCGTCACCTTCATGAATCCCAGGGATGGCGCCGTCGACTGGCATTGCGACGGCGTTCCGGTCACCGAACTCATTCCGCTGTCGATCAGCGACCCGCTGGTCGGTGGCCATCTCGAAATCTACTGCGACGATTCGGAAACCGGCCGTGCCATCCTCGAAACCGGCCGCGAGATCCCGCGTAACCGCGTCATGCGCATCGACCACAAGATGAACTACGCCACGCTTGGCCAGTTTCTCGGCGTCCTGCATCGCACCGCCCCCATCCAGCTTGGCGAGCGCGTCACATTGGTGCTCAACCAGCGCTCGGTGGCCAAGCCCTATGTCGACGACAACCGCATGTTCTATCTTGCCGCCGACAACGATCATGACCGCGAATGGGTCAACGAACTGGCCGAGGATGTCTGGACCAACCAGCTGCCGGCCTATCGCCGGTTCGAAGAGGAACGTCCGGTGCCGGTAGCCACGGACGCGCCGGTTTCGGGCGGGGCAAGAGACACATGGTAGCCAAATCCGCGCTGGTCTTTGCCGCCGGCGCGGTCGCCTTGTGGTCGACCAACGCGCTGGTCGGCAAATCCTTGCTGGCAAACTATCCGGTATCGCTGGTGCAGTTTCTGCAATTCGTCGGAGCGGCACTGGTCTTCGTCTTTATCCGCACGTTGAGCCGGGAGAACGTCCGGCCGGAAAATGCACCGCAGGAAACAGCCTTGGCGAAGGCCACACTGGTGCCGGTCGCTGTCGGCTTCATCGGCCTGGTCGGCACGATGGTGCTGCAATACATCGCTTTCGCCTCGATGCCGGTGATCGAAGCCAATCTCGTCGCCTACACCTGGCCGTTGATGGTCGCGGCGGCGGTGATCGTCCTGGAACATCCGCGACGCCCGGTGCTGCTCGGGCTGACCGCCGCGCTTGGTTTTGTCGGCGTGGCGCTGGTGATTTCCGGCGGCCGCGAAGAATCCTGGTTCCAGGGCAATCTCATCGGCTACCTCGCAGCCTTCGGTTCGGCGCTGTGCATGGCCTTCTACTCGATTGTCGTCGGTCGGCTTGCCGCTTCGCCGGACCGTCTGCTTTTGCCATCGGCCCTCATCGGTGTGGTTCTGACGCTGCTGTGGTGCGTTCATGACGGCATCGTCTGGCCAACTGGTGCGGATCTGCTTCTGGGGCTTTATCTCGGGGCCGGTCCGATGGGGCTCGGCTACTACTTCTGGTCGCGTGCCCTCAAGCTCGAAGGTGGCGGCAAGGTTGCGGTCGTCGCCTATCTCACGCCGATCGCCTCGACACTTCTGCTGACGCTGTCCGGCGAAAGGCTGACGATGACGGCGATTGCCGGTGCCGTCCTCGTCATCGGCAGCTGCATTGCGGTGGGCGTCGAACGCTCGGAGGCTGGAAACCATGCTTGACGACGATGAACGGCTCGCCAGACAGGAAGCGTACTGGCTGATCAGGGAGTTCGGTGCCGAGGCGCCACTCTATGCCGCAATGAAGGCGGAAAAGGCGATCGAACAGAGAGATTTCGGTCGCTGCGCCCATTGGAAGCGTATTCTGGAGATACTGGCCGACTCCAGTCCCGCCAAGTCTGCGGATTCAAAGTCTGCCGCTGCCAAGTATTAGATTTTCTAATTTGCACGGCCCGAGTCTTCGGTAGAAACATCGTCTCGTTCCGAGTCTTGATGGTTTACTGAGATTTGGGCGTCCCGTTGGGGGGATGAATTTGAATCGATACATCAAGAAAACTCTAGAAAAAGTCGGCGATTTACAACCGACGGGAGAAAAAGAATGTCTGGTATCGACAACAAGACAGCTATCGAACTAACCGCCGACATCGTCTCTGCCTATGTCGGCAACAATCCGCTTCCGGCATCCGGCCTGCCGGATTTGATCGCCAGCGTCAGCGCATCTGTTCGCAAGCTGGGCAGCATCGCCGAGGCGGAAAGCGTAACCCTCACTCCAGCCGTCAACCCGAAGCGGTCGGTGTTTCCCGACCACATCATCTGCCTGGAGGATGGCAAGAAGTTCAAGTCGCTGAAGCGGCACCTCAGCACCGACCATCATCTGAGCCCGGACGAATACCGGGCCAAGTGGGGTCTGCCGCCGGACTACCCGATGGTGGCGCCAAACTACTCCGCCACCCGCTCGGCGCTGGCAAAATCCTCGGGGCTTGGCCGCAAGCCGGCCACGCCTGCCGCTGCAGCCAAGGTGACAAAACGCAAGGCAAAAGCCTGAGCGCCCGACGACCGCTGAAAAGCGGTCGTCGCTTGCAAGACCAGTTCATAAACGGCGCGCTGTCGGCGCGCCGTTTTCATGCGTCATACGGCCAACCCGGAGCGAACTTGTTCGTCTCTTGGCCCGCAAGGCCTTGCGAAGCGCCGGTCTCCCGTGCAAAAGCGCCGCTATGCTTGTTATTTCAGACCTTTCGCTCCGCATGGCCGGACGCCTGCTTCTCGACCATGCCTCGCTGACTTTGCCGGCCGGCACCAAGGCCGGGCTTGTCGGTCGCAACGGCACCGGCAAGACGACGCTGTTCAAGGCCATCACCGGCGACCTCGCTTCCGAGACCGGTTCGATCAGCCTGCCCAAGAACACCCGCATCGGCCAGGTGGCGCAGGAGGCGCCGGGCACTGAGGATCCGCTGATCGAGATCGTGCTCAAGGCTGACCTTGAACGCTCGGCTCTGCTCGAAGAGGAAAAGACCGCCACCGACCCGCACCGCATCGCCGACATCCACATGCGATTGGCCGATATCGACGCGCACTCGGCCGAGTCGCGCGCCGCCACCATTCTCGCCGGCCTCGGCTTCGACGATGCGGCGCAGCGGCGCCCGGCCTCGTCCTTCTCCGGCGGCTGGCGCATGCGCGTGGCGCTCGCCGCGGTGCTGTTTTCCGAACCGGACCTTTTGCTGCTCGACGAACCGACCAACTATCTCGATCTCGAAGGCACGCTGTGGCTGGAAAACTATGTGTCGAAATACCCGCACACAGTCTTGCTGATTTCGCACGACCGCGACCTGCTCAACCGCGCCGTCAACTCGATCGTCCATCTCGACCAGAAGAAGCTGACCTTCTGGCGCGGCGGCTACGACCAGTTCGAGCGCCAGTACACCGAGCAGCGTGAGTTGCAGGAAAAGGGCCGCGTCAAACAGGAAGCCGCGCGCAAGCATATGGAGTCCTTCGTCGAGCGCTTCCGCGCCAAGGCTTCGAAGGCCAGGCAGGCCCAGTCGCGCATCAAGGCGCTGGAGAAGATGAAGCCGATCGCGGCAATCGTGAACGACACGGTGCGGCCGTTCTCCTTTCCCGAGCCGGTGAAGACCGTGGCCTCGCCGATCGTGGCGCTGAACAACGTCAATGTCGGCTATACCGAAGGCCAGCCGATCCTGAAGAAGATGACGCTGCGCATCGACGCCGACGACCGCATCGCGCTGCTTGGCGCCAATGGCAACGGCAAGTCGACCTTCGCCAAATTGCTGTCCGGCCGGCTGAAGCAGGAGAGCGGCACCATGACGGTGGCGCCCGGGCTGAAAGTGGCGATCTTCGCCCAGCACCAGCTCGACGATCTCCGCCCTGAAGAAAATGCCTATGAGCATGTCCGCCGGCTGATGCCGGAGGCGCCGGAATCCAAGGTGCGCGGCCGCGTCGCCCAGTTCGGACTGACGACCGAGAAGATGAACACCGCCGCCAAGGATCTTTCCGGCGGTGAGAAGGCGCGGCTGTTGATGGGCCTGTCGGCCTTCGAGGGGCCGAACCTGTTCATCCTCGACGAGCCGACCAACCATCTCGATATCGACAGCCGTGAATCGCTGATCCATGCGCTGAACGAATTCCCCGGCGCCGTGATCCTGATCTCGCACGACCGCCATCTGCTCGAAGCGACTGCCGACCGGCTGTGGCTGGTCAAGGATGGTGCGGTCAATCCCTATGACGGCGATCTCGAAGACTACAAGACGCTGGTCACCGGCGTGTCCGGCGACCGCCGCGGCAAGCGCGAGGCGGAAAAGGCGTCAAAAGCCGACCGCCGCCGCGATGCAGCGGCGCGCCGCGCGGCCTTCGAGCCACTGGCCAAGGAAATCCGCGCCACCGAAGCGCTGATGGACCGCATTCGCAAGCGCATCGACGGCATCGAGGACGAGCTTTCCAATCCGGCGGTCTATGAAAAGGACCCGTCGACCGCGACGCGGCTGGCCAAGGAGCGCTCGCAATTGGCCCAGACGCTGGCCGGCCACGAGGAAAAATGGCTGTCGATGTCGGCGGAGTATGAGGAAGGCACGGCGGAGTAGGGGAGCGTGATCTCCCCCCTCGTGGGGGAGATGCCCGGCAGGGCAGAGGGGGGCGCTGTCCCACCAGCCTGTCAAATGTTCGCAAGCGGCCGACCGTTGGATTTTGGTCAGAGCAGGTTCAAACCAAGGTTGGCGATCCTTCGCGCCCCCCTCTGTCCTGCCGGACATCTCCCCCGCTTGGGGGGAGATTGGCTAATCATCTGGCCCTACACGCCACATTCGGAACCAGCTAACCTCACCCCATGAACCAGCACGCCAAGCTCAGAATCGGCCATTCGGCCTGTCCGCATGATTGCCCGTCCACCTGCGCGCTCGAGGTCGAGCTGCTTGACGACAAGCGCATCGGTCGCGTCCATGGCGCCAAGGCCAACACGTACACCGCAGGCGTCATCTGCGCGAAGGTTGCCCGCTATGCCGACCGCGTCCACCATCCCGACCGGCTGCTGAAGCCGCTGATCCGCGCCGGTGCCAAGGGCGAGGGTGCCTGGAAGGAAGCGAGCTGGGAGTCAGCCCTCGATCTCGTCGCCGAAAAATTCATCGCGGCTGAGGCAAAATACGGCTCGGAGACCGTGTGGCCTTACTACTATGCCGGCACGATGGGGCTGGTGCAGCGTGACGGTATCGATCGGCTGCGGCACGCGAAAAAGTATTCCGGCTTCTTCGGCTCGATCTGCACCAATCTGGGCTGGACCGGCTGGATGGTGGGGGCGGGCGCTCTGCGGGGTCCCGACCCGCGCGAGATGGCTAAGTCCGACTGTGTGGTGATCTGGGGCACCAATGCCGTGGTCACCCAGGTCAATGTCATGACCCATGCCATCAAGGCGCGCAAGGAACGCGGCGCGAAGATCGTCGTCATCGACGTTTATGAGAACGCGACGATGAAGCAAGCCGATCTCGGCCTGGTGCTGAAGCCTGGCACCGACGGCGCGTTGGCCTGCGCGGTCATGCATGTGCTGTTCAGGGAGGGGATGGCCGACCGAACCTACCTCGAAAAATACACCGACGACCCGCAGGGGTTGGAAGCGCATCTCGGGACAAAGACGCCCGAATGGGCCGCCGACATCACCGGGCTATCGGTCGCCGAGATCGAGGCCTTCGCCCGCCTCGTCGGCACGACCAAGAAAACCTATTTTCGTCTCGGCTACGGCTTTGCGCGTCAGCGCAACGGCTCGGTCAACATGCACGCGGCGTCCTGCATCGCCGCGGTCACCGGCTGCTGGCAGTATGAAGGCGGCGGCGCCTTCCATTCCAATTCGGGCATCTTCAAGCTCAACCAGGACCTGCTGGAAGGCACGAAGATGCGCGATCCCAGTATCCGCCATCTCGACCATTCGCGCATCGGCCCGGTGTTGACGGGTGCTGCGGACGCGCTCTATGGCGGGCCGCCGGTGACGGCGATGCTGATCCAGAACACCAATCCGGCCAATGTCGCGCCCGAGCAGCGGCTGGTGAGGCAGGGTTTCTTGCGCGACGACCTCTTCACCTGCGTGCACGAGCAGTTCATGACCGACACGGCCAAACTAGCCGATGTCGTGCTGCCAGCGACGATGTTTTTGGAGCATGACGACGTCTACAAGGGCGGCGGCAACCAGCACATCACGCTGGGACCGAAGCTGATCGATCCGCCGGAAGGGCCGCGCACCAACCATTTCGTCATCGAGGAACTGGGAAAACGCCTCGGCGTCGCCGACCGGCCAGGTTTTGGCCTGACCGAGCAGCAACACATCGACATCATTCTCGGCAAACGCGGGCTGGGCAGCTTCGACAGCTTGAAGGAAGAGAAGTGGGTCGACCTGCAGCCGGATTTCGACACCGCGCATTTCATCAATGGTTTCGGCCATGCGGACGGAAAGTTCCGCTTCCGCGCCGACTGGACCGGGCAGGCGGCACCCAACCGGCCGCCAAAAAGCATGGGCCTGTTCGGGCCGGTCGACCAACTGCCGGAATTTCCCGATCACGTCGACCTGATCGAGGTGGCGGATGAGACGCACCCGTTCCGGCTGACGACATCGCCGGCGCGCAATTTCCTCAACTCGACCTTTGCCGAAACGCCGGTGTCGAAGGCCAAGGAAGGCCGCCCGGAACTTTTGTTGCATCCCGACGATGCGGCAGCCCTTGGGCTCGGCGATGGCGGCCGCGTCGAGGTCGGCAACACGCGCGGCGAAGTGGTCCTGCACGCCAAATTCTTCGACGGCATCAAGCGCGGCGTCGTCATCGCCGAAGGCATCTGGCCCAACAGCGCCCATGAACGCGGCGAGGGCATCAATGTGTTGACCGGCGCCGATGCGCCTGCGCCCTATGGCGGTGCGGCACTGCACGACAACAAGGTCTGGCTCAAGGCGCTGGATTGAATCATCTTCGTAGGGTTAGCTCCTATCTTGTTGGTTAAGCCCGACCTTTCCAAACCGGAGGCGTGTTGCCCCAACCCCTCAAGATAGCCATCGCCGGCGCGCTCGGCCGCATGGGCCGGGAGATGGTGGAAGCCGTCGAGGCCGATGCGCGGCTGGCGCTCACTGCCCGCTTCCATCGGCCGGGCACAACCGGCGAGGGGCTGGTCGGGCGCGACGAGGCGCTTGTCCTTGCCGACGTCGTCGTCGACTTCACCACGCCGGCCGCGTCGGCAGAGCTCGCCAGGGTCTGCGCTGAGCGCGGCGGGCCGGCGCTGGTGATCGGCTCGACCGGTTTCGACGACGCTGAATTGGCCGCTATTGCCGCTGCCTCGCAGACCGTCGCCATCGTGCGCTCCGGCAGTTTCTCGCTTGGGCTCAACGTGCTGGTCGGGCTGGTCGAGCAAGCGGCGAGGGCGCTCGATCCGCAGACCTGTGACATCGAGATTTTTGAGGCACACCACCGACAGAAGATCGATGCGCCGTCGGGCACGGCGCTGATGCTGGGCGAGGCCGCCGCCAGAGGCCGCGCCGTCGAGCTGGATGCCGTCGCCAGGCGAGCCCGCGACGGCATTGTTGGTGCACGCCCGACTGGCGAGATCGGCTTTGCGGTGATGCGCGGCGGTGGCATCGTCGGCGAGCACAGTGTCAGCTTCTGCGCCGATGGCGAGGTGCTGACGCTGAGGCACTCGGCCAGCGACCGCTCGATGTTCGCCAGTGGCGCGATCGCCGCCGCCCTTTGGCTGGCGGGCCGCCCGCCCGGCCAATACGACATGCGCGACGTGCTCGGGCTCAACAAAAAGGCAGCACGCTGACCGCGAATCCCTCTCGAGGTTGCGATGGTCGCAGCGCCACTTGTACGAAATCGAACCATTCGGTTCGATTTATGTTGACGCACTGTATCGTGTTCTGTGAACGACGGCCGGCGATTGGCCGCGTCATATAGCCAGTGCTATAAGCTAACCACATGATATCTCGATAGAAAATTGTGGCCGCAGCGTCATTTAGCGAATTTCAAGATCGAACCGAACGGTTCGGTTCACACATTTTCGTGATTGGTAATGGCACCAGGCAGGCCCATCTCGGGGTGGTCCGAGCGACGCGAATTCCTCCCAAGGCACGCCACTTGATGGACAGAACATTGAAAATACTGGAGCACTTAAAATGACAAAGATCGCTCTTACCGCCGCCGCCGCCATCCTCGTCGCCACGGGCGCCGCTTTTGCCAACGGCAGCGACCACTATGGCGACAACAACCAGCCGGTTGCCAGCCAGTTGTCTTCTTCCTACATCGACCACTCGTTCACCGGCTCGATTGTGAAGTCTGAAAAGGCACAGGGTGACGCCAATGCCAATGTTCCGGCGCAGTCCGGCCGAGGCATCTGGGGCCGTTGATTCCACTAAATCTTCGACCACAAAGAGCGGCGGGCTTGGCCCGCCGCTCTTGTTTTTTGCAGCCTATGCCTCGTTCCATCCAGACTTGAACCACGCCAGATCGAAGAGTCTACCCCAGATCCTTCGGTCTGAGGCCCAGATCCTTCGGCCTGAGGCAATGCGTCAGCCGCGCCTCGCCGAAGGCGAGTTCGGTCCAGTCGGTGCCAATGACGAAACGGGCCAGCGCCGCGGTCGGGAATTTTTCCGCAAGCCGGTTCACCGCCGCCCCATCCGATTGCGTACCGGCAAGGCGCCGCGCGAATTCTTCCAGCCCGGGATTGTGTCCGAGCACCAGAACCGTGTTGGTCGCGGCACTTGCCTTGCCTACCTCGGCGAGAATGTCCACCGCCGTCGCTTCGTAGAGCGCCTCGGTAAATTCGACAGGCGCTCCCATGGGCAATTCGGCCGCCACCAGCCGCCATGTGTCACGCGTGCGCAGCGCTGGTGAGACCAGTGCCAGATCGGGCAGCCAGCCGCGCCTGGCCAGTTCGCGCCCAACCAGCGGTGCCGCTTTCAGCCCGCGCCCGGACAGCGCCCGGTCGAAATCGGCAAGTCCGGGATCGTCCCAACTCGACTTGGCGTGGCGCAGGAGGAGCAGCTGTTTCATCGACTAAACTCAGGACCAGGGGATGTCAGGTTGAAGGTCTCTGCCTTACCACCACCATGCTTCATACCCGTCGCCGTATCGAAAGCCGCCATCAAAGATGAACAGGCCTACACGCCTTTCATCCTTATCTCATCTGACGGAAATGTCCGCTTCGGTGATGGCCCAAGGGCCTGATAGAATGTGGATTGCATCGATGACTGGGCCCGCCGGATTTTGGTAAAGGTAGAAATATGCTGTGGCGTTTTGCTGATTTCCAGTCTCGTCATATTCGAACACGCCAGCCAGATCGCCTCTTGCCCGGATTGCGCTGTCGAAAACGTCCATCGGTCCGCTCGGTTCTTCAAAATAGCGCTGAAACGTCGCGCGCGCCGCGCACGATGCGGACGATCTCGACACGCTCGTCGGCAAGGCGATACTGCACAAGATAGTTGCCGATCGTCAGCGCCCGCGCCTTGGCACCGATATCCGGCCTTCGCGGGCCGGATTCAGGGAAGGTTGCCAGCTGCAGGATGCGCTCCGCGATGGCGTCCAAAAAGCGGTCGGCGGCGAGCGGGCTGTCCTGAGCGATGCCAAACCAGATCTCGATCAGATCGTTTTCGGCCGCCGGGCTGCGGACGATGCGGATATCAGTCATTCTGCTATTTTTTGGCGACTTCGCTCAACCGGCTGCGGGCTTTCAGCTTGATGTCATCGATATCGAAAGGCGCAAACGGACCACTCGCCAACCCCTCCGTCCAGGCTTTACGCAGCCGCTCGGCTTCCGCTTCGCGCAAGGGCTGTCGAAGCCGCCATTCTCGCAGCGCCTCGCGGATGACTTCGCTTGCCGACCCGTATTGCCCGCTGGCCACGGCGCCCTTGACCATGTCCAGCAGTTCCGGGGAAAGCGCTACGCTGACTTTTTCGACTGTCGCCATCAACCTGTCTCCTTCTGAAGATGGTAGCAATATTTGCTACCATCTTCAAGTTTGGAGGTTTCGGGTCGGTCTCTCAGGGCGTAATTCGCGCCAGTTGCTCGAGATCGCGCTCTTCGCGCAGCGGGTCGGGCGCCATCACCACCGAGGTGCCGTTGTCGGCATCGTCGGCGAAGTGGGCGAGCACGGTGCGGCCGCCTTCCATGCGTGCCTTGCCTTCGGCGACCAGCCCCAGCGCCAGCGGATAGAGCCGGTGCTCGGCCTTGAGCACGCGAGCGGCCAAGGTATCCTCATTGTCGCCGATCATTACCGGCACAGCCGCCTGGGCGATGATCGGGCCGTCATCCATGTCGAGGGTGACGAAATGCACCGTGCAGCCATGAATGCGGATGCCGGCGCGCAGTGCCCGCGCATGCGTATCCAGGCCCTTGAAGGCCGGCAGCAGGGCAGGGTGGATGTTGACCATGCGCCCCAGCCACTTCTCGACGAAACGGGCACCCAGGATGCGCATGTAGCCGGCCAGCGCCACGATCTCGGCGCCGAACCCGACCAGGGCCGCGTCGATTGCCCCGTCATGGGCTTCCTTGCTGGCATAGTCGGAGCGCTGGATGACCTTGGTGGTGATGCTGCGGGCCGCCGCGATGCCGAGGCCGGCGGCATTGGCCCGGTCGGAAATGACGCCGACGATCTCTGCGGGATAGGCCGGGTCGCTGGCCGCCGCGATCAGCGCCGTCATGTTGGAACCGCGTCCCGAAATCAGCACAACGGTGCGTTTCTTGTTCATAGGCCGATCGAGCCCCGATAAATGACGCCGGCATCGCGGCGCGGCACGATGCGGCCGATCGGCGTTACCGTTTCGCCGGCCTCCTGCAGCACGGCGGCGACTTGTGCGGCCTGGCCGGAGGTGACGACGAGGATCATGCCGACGCCGCAGTTGAAGGTGCGCATCATCTCTTCCGGTGCCACGCCGCCGGTCTTGGCCAGCCACGAGAACACCGCCGGCACTTCTATCGCGTCGAGGTCGAGTTCGGCGGAAAAGTCTTTCGGCAGCACGCGCGGAATGTTTTCGGGAAAGCCGCCACCGGTGATATGGGCCAGGGCCTTGATGCCATGCGTGTTGCGAATCGCCTTGAGGATCGACTTGACATAGATGCGCGTCGGCTCAAGCAGAGCCTCGGCCAGTGTCGCCTCATCGTTGAAAGGCGCCGGGTCGTTCCAGGCAAGGCCGCTGACGCCGACGATGCGGCGCACCAGCGAAAAACCGTTGGAATGCAGGCCGGATGAGGCGAGGCCGAGCAAAACGTCGCCCTCGACAATGTCGTCGGTCGGCAGAAGCTGGCCGCGTTCGGCGGCGCCCACGGCAAAGCCGGCAAGGTCGTAGTCGTTGCCGTGATACATGCCGGGCATTTCCGCCGTCTCGCCCCCGATCAGCGCGCAGCCGGCCTGCCGGCAGCCTTCCGCGATGCCGCCGACGATCGAGGCCCCCTGGTCGGGATCGAGCTTGCCGGTGGCGAAATAGTCGAGGAAGAACAGCGGCTCCGCACCTTGCACGACGATGTCGTTGACGCACATGGCGACGAGGTCGATGCCGATCGTGTCGTGTTTTCCCGCGTCGATGGCGATCTTCAGCTTGGTGCCGACGCCGTCATTGGCGGCGACCAGTACCGGGTCGGTGAAGCCGGCGGCCTTGAGATCGAACAGGCCGCCAAAGCCGCCGATCTCGCCATCGGCGCCCGGCCGGCGCGTGGCGCGCACCAGTGGCTTGATCTTCTCGACCATGAGATTGCCGGCATCGATGTCGACGCCCGCCTCGGCATAGGTGAGCCCGTTCTTGCGCTTGGCTGTATCGCGCTTCGTCATGTCCGGCTCGTCGCTGTTTCCCTTGCGGGCTCTTCGCATGAACAGTTTCGGTCTGCAAGGATAACGGCCAAATGCCGGTCTTTTGCCCTCGATAAAATCGTGGACAGCGGCCCCTGCGCCCTTGGTCCTTGCACGCACCCCCAGTCTCCATCATGTATCAGCAAATCAAAAGCGACGGGACCTGCGTTTGACCATCCCCAACATGATCACGATCATGCGCTTCGTGCTGGTGCCGGCGGTGGTGTTGGCCATGTTGAACATGCGCTGGGACTGGGCCTTTGCCGGCTTTCTCGTCGCCGGCATTTCCGACGGCGTTGACGGTTTCATTGCCCGCCGTTTCAACCAGCATTCCGAGCTTGGCGCCTATCTCGACCCGATGGCCGACAAGCTCCTGCTGGTCTCGGTGTTCGTGGTCATGGGCTTCATCGGCGAGCTGCCGCTGTGGCTGGTCGTCACCATGGTGTCGCGCGACGGGCTGATCGTCTGCGCCGTCGTTCTGTCCACCGTCATGGCCCACCCGGTGGAGATGAAGCCGCTGTTCGTGTCGAAGGCCAACACCGCCATCCAGATCGTGCTGGCGGCGGTGGTGCTGGGCGAGCTCGCGCTTGCCATCCACCTCGACCCGCTCAGGCCGGCGCTCATATTGCTGTCCGGGGTCTTGACCGTGGCTTCGGCCGCGGCCTATCTCGTGGCTTGGCTGAGGCATATGAGCGGCTATGGCGAAGGCTCCACCCCGGGCACCTGACCAAGGATCCATCGAAGCGGCTGCTGAAGCGGCTGTGGCCAGCGAAGCTGCGTCTCTGGCGTTTCGGCGTCAAATCTTCTTCTGGCTGGCCAGCGCCGGCCTGCTGGCGCTGTTCCTCTATGTCTTCTCCAGCATCCTGTTGCCCTTCGTCGCCGGCATGGTGCTGGCCTATTTCCTCGATCCCGTGGCCGACCGGCTGCAGCGGCTCGGCCTGTCAAGGCTGATGGCGACAGTGGTCATCCTCATCGCCTTCATCGTCATCCTGGTGCTGGCCTTCGTCATCCTGATCCCGGTGCTGGCGACGCAGATGGCCGATTTCGCCAACAAGCTGCCGGAATATCTGACCCGGCTGCAGAGCCTGATCACCTCTTTCGATCCGAAATGGATCGAACAGAAATTCGGCGTCAACGCCAACGGCCTGCGCGACGGGCTGAACTCGCTGCTGACCTCCGGCTTCGGCCTGCTCACCACCGTGTTCACCTCGATCTGGAGCTCCGGCGTGGCCCTTGTCTCGGTGGTCAGCCTGTTCGTGGTCACTCCGGTCGTTGCCTTTTACATGCTGCTCGACTGGGACCGCATGGTGGCGATCGTCGACAGCTGGGTGCCGCGCGACTATGTCGAGACCGTCAGGGGCATCGCCAAGGACATCAACACGGCAACCGCCGGCTTCGTGCGCGGCCAGGGCACGCTCTGCCTGGTGCTGGGCGCCATGTATGGCACTGGGCTCACGCTGACGGGTCTCAATTTCGGCATCCTCATCGGCCTGTTCGCCGGGCTGATCTCCTTCATTCCTTATGTCGGCTCGTTGACCGGGTTGGTGCTGGCGGTCGGCGTCGCCTTCGTCCAGTTCTGGCCCGACTGGACCATGGTGGTGGCGGTCGCTTGCGTGTTCTTCGTCGGCCAGTTCATCGAGGGCAACATCTTGCAGCCCCGGCTGGTTGGCAAAAGCGTCGGCCTGCATCCGGTGTGGCTGATGTTTGCGCTGTTTGCCTTCGGGGCGCTGTTCGGCTTCGTCGGCCTTTTGATCGCCGTGCCGGCCGCTGCCGCCATTGCCGTGCTGGTGCGCTTTGCCATTGCCCGCTATCTCGAATCGCCGCTCTACAAGGGCCATGGCGCCGAGCCTGTTGCGCCGCTGCCGGCCAGCCGCCGCAGGGGCGGGCCGCGCGGTTGAGCCTGATGGCGGACCAATCCGAAACGCCGCGTCAACTGCCGCTCGATCTCGGCCATGGCACCGGCTATTCGCGCGACGATCTCGTCGTCTCCGGCACCAATGAACAAGCAGTCGTGCTGGTCGACCGCTGGCCGGACTGGCCCTCGCCGGTGGTCGTGCTGGCCGGCCCGGCGGGCTCCGGCAAGACCCATCTGGCCTCGATCTGGTGCGCCCGCGCCAGCGCGATGAGGGTCGACGCCCGGCGCATCGGCGACTGCATGGCAAATCTTGGCGCGCGGCCGGCCCTGATCGACGATGTCGATGCCGGCCCGGTCGACGAAGCCGGATTGTTCCACTTGATCAACGCGGTGCGCGGCGCCGGCTCGCAGCTTTTATTGACCGCACGGCGCTTTCCCGCCGCCTGGGGCGTTGCGCTGCCCGACCTTGCCTCACGGCTGAAGGCGGCGGCGACGGTCGAGATCCACGAACCCGACGATCTCTTGCTGGCCGGCGTCATCACCAAACTGTTCGCCGACCGCCAGGTCGAGGTCGAGCCGCATGTCGTGCAATATCTGGTGCGCCGCATCGAGCGCTCGTTGGCGACCGCCATGCGCGTGGTCGAGCGGCTGGACCGCACGGCCCTCGAGCGCAAGACGCCGATCACCAGGGCGCTGGCCGCCGAGACCGTCAGCGCCATGGACGAAGGGCAGGGCGAGTTCGAGATTTAGGCTGTCTTGCGCGCATCGTCCGGTTGCAATGGACCATTGAATGGTCTATTTGTTTCCTAGTTATGGACCATTATCTGGTCCGTTAGGGGAAACCAATGCAGGTATCCGTCACCGATGCAAAAGGCCAGCTGACCGAACTGGTGCGTCGTGCCGAGGCTGGTGATGAAGTGATCCTGACGCGCCACGGCCATGCCGCCGTGCGGCTGGTTCCGGTCAAGCCGATGCCGAACAGAAAGGGCCGCCGTGCCTTGCTTGAGGCGGCGCGGGCAGCTGGCGCCGCCAAGGCAAAGGCGGGACCATCTGCAGCGCGAAGTCAGGATTTCCTCTACAACGACCATGGCCTTCCCGAATGATCGCGGTCGATACCTCGGCCCTGATGGCGATCGTCCTCGACGAGTCGCAGGCCGATGCCTGCATCGCTGCCCTGGAAGCCGAAGACAATGTTCTGATTTCAGCCGGCACCGTGGCCGAAGCGCTGATCGTCGCAGCCAGGCGCGATGTCGGTCAGGAACTGGCCAGCCTGATCGAGGGGCTGGGCTTTGAGGTCGCGGCGGTGACGCCGGCTTCTGCGCGGCGTATCGCCGAGGCCTATGCGCAATGGGGCAAGGGTGTTCACCCGGCCGCGCTCAACCTCGGCGACTGTTTTGCCTATGAGGTGGCGCAGGAACATGCCTGCCGCCTGCTCTATGTCGGGGACGATTTTTCGAAGACCGATATAGAAAGCGTGCTCTGACACGGCCCCGACAGGACACCGGGGATGGCTTCACTGTCCCATTTTGGGATGCAATTGCTGGCATCCGTCTTGCTGCTATCGTCTTGCCGGCTAACCCCGGTCCTGATTGCGTTCCAAATCAGGTTAGTAGGCTCGTCGGGAATGAGGCTGTTGGGGTTCTCGCCCGGCGAGCTTGCCTTCAGATCGAGTGGTCGCCAGAGCGTCCTGTAAAAGGGCGCTCCTTTCACGCCCACAGCCCGGCCAGATGCCGGACCACCAGATAAACCGCCGTATGCGCCGCCACATAGCAGACGGCGACGACGACAAAAAACATCAGGCTGGCGAACCGTGAGCGGGCGGCGCTGCCGTCCTGCCTCTTGCTTGGCCGGTTGTTCCACATCCACAGGGCGGCGCAGACAATTGCCCAGACGACCATGACCGGAATCGTGAAACCGTAATAAGCGAAGTAGGCAGGGCCAATCAGCGACAGCCACGCTTCAAGACCAAGCATCCAGAATCCCCTCTTTTGCCGAAGTCTAGACCGGCGACAGCGATGGAAGCGAGGGGATTGTCGGTGCCGCAGGTGCGCTCGGTCCGGGGGAGCCATTCGCTTGCCCAAGCTCAATCGCAGCCGCAAGGCAGCACTCCGGCCAGCGAAGCCCGGCCGGAGCAAATCTCGAATGATCAGGTCAATTGCAGACCCTGACCTCCTCGATCACCCTGTGATGATGGCGCCAGTGCTTGATCAGCTCAATATGGCACCGGTGATGCCGGTGCTGGCGCTGCCACTGCCAGTCATTGTTCTGGTCGTCGCCGTAATTGTCATTGTTGTCGTTGTAATCGATGTGGCGATTGTGATGACGGCGAATTTGTATTTCACCATTGTCGGGAAAATATTGATCGCCGTCGTCGGATTGGATGATCACACTGGCAGCTTGCGTCGGTGCGAGGACAGCGGCCGATCCGGCAAACGCGATCATGGAAGCGAGTATCAGGTTCTTCATTGTTAACTCCTTGGATCGAATAACACTCAACTCGCGGAATGAATTCGCGTTCCAAACCAATTCGGCAGTTCAGCCGGCGAAGACCTGGTGAAGCTCGCATTCTTGGCGCGCATGGAGCCGCAAACCGGCAGGCTGCCATGCGCCATTCCGGCGCGCCCTTCCAGGCGGCCGTTTGCGCCAGCCGATGGGTTGGTTTTCCTGGCCGCACCCCGTACGGCGAACGCTTTGGCGCTATCGGCCACGATGGGTCTTTGTATCACTGAGAGGAAGAATGGTCGGAGTGGAGAGATTCGAACTCCCGACCCTCTGGTCCCAAACCAGATGCGCTACCAGGCTGCGCTACACTCCGAGCTTTGCGGCGTATAAGGTTCCGGGCGCGGCTGTGCAACCCCTAAACCGCGAACGGCAACGAACGCGACGCGCTTTAGCCAGCCGCGCGCCATCGCCGTGACCGGACAAATCCCTTGAGCGTCTTCAAATCCATGGCGGCGCCGAAAGCGTAGCCTTGCAGCATGTCGCAGCCGAGCGTCTGCAGGATACGGACATGCTCCATGGTTTCGACGCCTTCCGCGACAACCTCGATGCCAAGCGACCTGCCGATCTCGATGATCGATGCGACAAGCTGCCTTTGCTGTTCGGATTCGACAATCGGGCTGATCAGCTGGCGGTCGATCTTCAGGCGCCGTGGCCGCAGCTTGAGCAGGCTGACTATGGAGGCATAGCCGGTACCGAAATCGTCAATCTCGATGTCGATGCCGAGATGCTTGATCTGCTCGATGTTCCAGGTCACGAGATCGTCACTCTCATCGAGGAAGATCGATTCGACGAGTTCGAAGGAGACGGTTCCGGCCCTGATGTTGAGATCGCGCAGGCCCTTGATCAGTTCCTTGTCCTGGAGCCGCCGTGCCGACACGTTGACCGATACACGGGGGATCTGGAGTCCCTCAGTCGCCCACTCGTCGAAGCTGGCCAGCGCCTGCTCCAGCACCACCTTGTCAATCGTCGAGACGACGTTCAGTTCCTCGGCGATGCTCAGGAAGTGGTCCGGGGGTAGAATTCCCATTGTCGGATGTTTCCAGCGCGCCAGCGCCTCGACGCCTGCGATCTCGAGCGTCCTTGCGTCGAACTGCAGCTGGTAATAGGCGACGAATTCCTGGCGTTCCAGGCCGCCCAGAATCTCGTCGGCAACCCGCTTTGTGTTGACGATCTTCTCTTGCAGGGCATTGGAGAAGAATTCATAGCGGTTGCGGCCATTGCTCTTGGCCCGGTAGAGCGCGATGTCGGCATTGACCAGCAGGTCCTTGCCGACGAGGTTTGGGCCGTCGTCGGTGGCAATGCCGACGCTGACGCCGAAGCGGCATTGGTGCCCCTGATAGTAAACCGGCTGGCGCATCTCGGCGATGATCCGCTCGGCGAGCTGGGCGAGTTCCTTGTCGTCGCAATTCCAACTGACCACCACGAACTCGTCGCCGCCGATGCGGGCGACAAAATCATGATCGCGAACATTGGCGCTCAGCACTTCGGCGGCATGGATCAGCATCGCGTCGCCGGCCGCATGGCCAAGCGTGTCGTTGATCTGCTTGAAGCGGTCGAGGTCGATGTGCAGCAGCGCGATACGGCCATCACCCGGCTTGCGGGAGAAGCTCTCCAGCATCTCGTCGAGAAATCGCCGATTCGGCAGGCCGGTCAGCGAATCGTGCATCGCATTGTGCTCGATGCGCGACTTGGCGAGTTCGAGCTCGGAGTTGCGCGTCTCCGCCAGTTGCCGCGCCCGTTCCAGGTCTTGGTTCAACAGCACATCGGCAGTTACGTCCCACTCGGCACCGATCATCTTTGGCGTGTCGTTGCCGTCCTGGAAGAATGCTGCCCTGGTGCGCAGATAGCGGATTTCGCCATTGGGAAGAACGATCCGGTAATCCGACGAGTAAGGTCCTTTGGTGGAGGCCGAGCGGTCGAAATCTTCCAAGGCCCGGGGCAGATCGAGCGGATGGATGGCTCCGGCCCAGTCTTCATAGCCGCGCGGCTTGCCGTCTGGTTCCTTGCCGTAGATCTCGTTGACCCGGTCGTCCCACACCAACGAGCCGCTGGCGATATCGTGCTCCCAGACGCCGATCGCAGACGCTTCCATCGCCAGTTCCAGGCGTCGCGACAGGCGCCGCAGTTCGGAGTAATTGCGCTGCCGCTCGCCGACCAGCCGGCCCGCCACAAGGATCGGTATCACCATCGCTGCCGCAGCCGCCGCCATCACCGCGCGCAGCCACCAGACCTCGGCATCCGTCGACGTCCAGCCGCCCTTGGGGATCGCCGCGATTTGCCAGGATCCGGAGGGAAGCATGACGTCGGCCGTCACCGGATTGTCCTGGCCGACACTGTCGTCGCCGAAGAAGCGCGCGCCGGCAACGCCGGTCGCATCCTTGCCGGTGAGGGTGATGTCGAGGCCGAGATCGGGGTCGAGCAGGCCGCTGGCTTCGTAAAGCCGGTCGACATCGATGACCGCCGAAACGATACCCCAGAAACGGTCGCTGTTGGCGGCCCCTTTGACGAAGACAGGAAAGCGCCCGATGAAGCCCTTGCCGCCCTGCTTGAGGTCGACCGGGCCGGCCAGGATCAGCGTTTTCTCGTCGCGCGCCCTGAGCGCGGCTTCGCGCTGCTTTGGATCGGTGCGGTAGTCGAGACCTATGGCCTTTTCGTTGCCGGCCATCGGGTACATCAGGGAAACCACGAGATCCGGCGCGCCGGCGATGTTGCGCAACAACGTGTCCTCGCTGAGCACATTGCTGGCCAGCTGGGCGAAACGCTGCTGGCCCATATAGGGTTCGGTCACAATCGTCGCGACCAGGCCCCTGACCAGGTGCAGGCTGCCACTGATATTGCCTTCGAGCTTGGTTCGCACAAGATTGACCCGCGCCAGCACATCAGCCCGCGCCGCCTGCTCTGCGACAACTCGATTTTGATGGTCGGCAAACGCGGCGCAGATCGCGATGACCACAACAGCAATCACCGCCGGAATGTTGGCCGGTGAAAACACGGCCTGACGAATGCGGCCGAAGCTGGTGTTGAAAGAAGTCAATTGCGCGTCGACCTGTTTTGCCTCCAGGCCCGAACAGGGCCGCAGTCACGTTAGCCCGAACTACTTAACTTTGACTTGCCATAGCGCCTGGAAAATTTCGAGACCTGCGGCGCAAACATGAAATTATCGATGTTTTGTATGCATCCGCGGGGGTTTGAGCCTGATTGCCGGTACCTTGTCCTTAAAGGATCGGCGATATCGCATCCGACCCAAGCAGGGCTTCGACAAGATCGCCGATCAAGTGCGGCAGCACTTCGAACGCATAGCCGACATGCAGCCGTTCGAGCGGCGTGTGATAGTCGCGTCCCCATGGCCCTGCGTTGATTGTTGGAATGTTGCCGACCCCGTTCTTGTCTGGCCAACGCACGCCGGCTCGCCACATCGGCGTGTTGCGGGCAACAACGTCGATCTCGCCTTCGTCCGCCTCGCCAAGGAAGCTCATGTCGGAGATGCCGGCAAAATAGTCTGTGCAACCGATCGCGACGCCGTAACGGGCCTCAGCAGTGGCGGCGATCTCCAACGCAATGGCGCGCAGCCTTGCAGCGGCCGGACTGTCGGACAGGTTGGTCGGCAAATAGGGGATTGAGCCGAACCCGGTGACGACAGCTGGGCCGGGCAGCTGGCTGAGGCGCCACGCCTGCTCGGTCATCACTAGGCATTGTTCGGGCAGCGACAATCCGCCAGCGGCGAGCGCACCGCCGGTCGCCTGCAATTCTCCCCGGCTGCCGGGATTGACCCGCACCGCCTCCGCTTCCACCTGTTCGTAGCGATGGATCGGGATCGCCGTACCCAGCGCGTTGGCGGCACCGGCATGGCCGGATTGGGCGATCCGCTGGCGCAACTGGTCGAGATGGGATGATGCTGCCTCCCGGCAGAGCCGGTCGAAACGCTCCAGCACGTCGGCCGTCGTGCGGCGGTAATTCAGCACGTTGAAGGTAACGAACGCCGTCGCCGGAGTCGTCACGTCATAGCCGGACTTGCCGTCGCGCATGCTGAGCAGGCTTGGCGGCGTGCCCGGCAGGGAGGCTTGCGCATCGGTCAATTCCGAGGCCCATTCGACGCGCGCCGCGATTGCCGCGGCCAGCGTTGCCGCGTTGACGCCGTTCAGCGGAAAGCCGCTATGGGCCGGAATGCCGACGACGCAAGCCGTCGGCAGCACCTTGCCGACGGTGCCGAGCGCGATGATGCGGCCCTGGCTGCCGTCGCCGTCATCGGCGATGGCATCGAGATTGATCGCGGCGACGAAATCGAGGTCGCGTTCCCCGGCGATCCGCGGCAGTTCCTGTGCCGCACGCCGCGCCCCGGCCGAATTGTTCTCTTCATCCGGGACGGCAAGGAACAGGACGTTGCCGGTCTTGGCGACGGCTTCGAAGAACGCCGCACTCGCCGCCAGCCCGGCGGCAAGACCGGCCTTCATGTCGAGCAGGCCGCGCCCCGGCAGGAAATCCTGCGTCGAAAAGTCGGCCTTGGCCCGCAAGGCTGCCGGCGTATCGGCGCGCTTGGCCAGTCTTTGCCGCAGGCCGTCCAACAGCCGCTTGGGATCGGTCGCCACCGGCCGCAGATCGCCATAGTCGTCGATCGACACGGTGTCATAGTGGCCGGTCAGAATGACGGTGCCGCGGCCGCTGCCGCGCATCAACATCGCCATGCATTGCCGTGGATCGCCCTCGGCCACCGGGATGGTCCAGATCTCGGCGCCGTCAAAGACCGGATCGCTGCGCAATCTCTCGGCAAGCCAGGGTCCGAACGCGGCCTCGCCGGGCGTCCCGGTGACGCTCTGCTGCAGGGTCAGTGTCGTGGCCCAGTCCCTCGCGTGGCTGGATAGTCGTCGGGCCTGGTCGATGCTGCGTCTCCAGCCTGAATGGCTTTCCGCGAAGTTTGAAGTCAAAGCCGCAAAAGTTCAAGGCGCCCGATCCGGTCGGCGATCGCCTTCGCCTGGATCCGGGCGTTGGCGAAACAGCCGCGAATGCTCGGCCGCATGCCGGTGAACCACAGGCCGGGCAGCTTCGGGTCGCTGTCGGCGCCGTTGAACAGCGGCACGCCCTTGCCATCGAGCACGCCGAGCTTGCCGACCATGGTCTCGAGCCCGGTGCGGTAGCCGGTCGCGGCGATGACGATATCGGGTTGGATCAGCATGCCGTTGTCGAGGACGACACCGTCGCGGGTGAATTCCCGAATTTGTGGCACGACGATGATCCTGCCGGTCTTGATGGCGTCGACGGCGCCGTCGTCGGAGGCGATCGCGGTGTAGTGCGAGGTGAGGCGGCTCGCCCCGCCCGAAAGTGCTGGTGGCATGCCGAACTTCCTGAGATCGCCGAAGACCAGCCGCTGCGTCGCCGCAATCACCGCATCGGCGAGCCTGAGCGGCAAGCGCGCCAGCAACGGCGAGAACCGGTGGACGGCGATCCGGCCGATGCGCTTGGGCAAGAGCGCAGGGCCGTGTCGCGCCGACAGCCAGATCTGTGCGGTGTTGGCACCCGCCAGGTGATTGAGCGCGTCGAAGCCGGAGTTTCCGGCGCCGACCACCAGCACCTGTCTGCCGGCATAGTCCTCGGCCGCGCCGAAATCGGCCGAATGGATGATCCGCCCGGCAAAATCCCTCATGCCTTTCCAGGCCGGGATGAACGGCTGCCGGTCGCGCCCGGTGGCGATCACCACGTGGCGTGCCAGTCGCGGCCCGCCACTGGTTCGCACCAGCCAGTGGTCGCCGTCGAAGACGACCTCCTCGACAGCGACGCCGAACTCGACCGGCAGCCGGTGTATTGCGCTGAACGCGTTCAGATGGCGGATGACGGCGGTCCGGTGCGGGAAGGCGGGGGTGTCGGCGGGAAAGGCGACGCCGGGCAGCGCCGAGAGATCGCGATGCGTGTTCAGGTGCAGATGTTCGTGCCGCCGGTGCCACGGCTCGGCCAGCCGTGTTTCCTTTTCCAGAACCACTGTCGGCACACCGGCCTTGATTAGCGCCTGGGCAGCGGCCAGCCCGGCGCCGCCGGCGCCGATGACGATCGCGCCGTCGAAAATCGCTTCCTGGCCGGTAGGAACGTGCAAGACCCTGCTTCCAAGCCTGTATCTGTCACCGTCGTCAGCATAGCCCTGATTGGCACGCCAGTGTATCTGGCCGATGCCGCTTGGCGGAGGCGCGGGATGCGCCGCCGTTGCAAAGCCTTGCCGCCGGGACCATTGCACAGTATTGACGGAAACAAGGCGGCGCAGCCGCCTTGACCCAGCAACGAGGTGCCCATGTCAGCGCGCATTTTCAGCCCAGCCAAAACCGCGATGCAGTCCGGCAAGGCCAAGACCGGCCACTGGGTGCTGGAATTCGATCCGGAATCGCGCAAGAAGATCGACCCGCTGATGGGCTATACGACCTCCGGCGATATGAGAAGCCAGATCAGGCTGACCTTCGACACCAGGGAAGAAGCGGTGGCCTATGCCGAGAAGGAAGGGCTGGCCTTCCGCGTCGAGGAGCCGAAGGAAACCAAGCGCCGCCAGATTTCCTATGCGGAGAATTTCCGCTATGACCGCAGGACGCCCTGGACGCATTGACCGGCACAGCCGGGCAGCGCCAGCGCCAATGGAAAGATCAGCCGGTCCCTGGGCCGGCCCCAGTGGTCCCGTAGCTCAGCTGGATAGAGCACCGGCCTTCTAAGCCGATGGTCACAGGTTCGAATCCTGTCGGGATCGCCATATATTTCAATGGTTTGGCTCAGGCGTCGTTCAAAAGTTCCAACGTCTTCCGCTTTTCCACGGAGTGCGAAGTGGACGTCTGCGCCATTCCTGCCTGCTACTTTGCAAGGCAGGTCGCCAGCGGAAATCGTTACGGTCTTGTAGAAAGAACGCAGCGCTGATAGACTTTGGTCTGACACTTTCTAAGACTTTAGTCTGATTGGTGCCGGCGGGCGAGATACGACGAAACCATCGCAACGGCGCATCCACAGGTCTGCAGGCGCCATCGCGTCAATGGCGTCACGAGCGCGAAAGCATAGGAAATCGATGATCTCGAAAGAACTTGTCGCCAATGCCGATACTGCCGCAACCTTTCTCAACTTGATGGGAAACGAGAAGCGGCTCTTGATCATGAACCATCTGGCCGCCGGCGAACGCTCGGTCGGCGTTCTTGCAGAGCAAGTCCAACTCAGCCAATCGGCCTTGTCGCAGCATCTTGCCAAGCTCCGGGCCTTCGGGCTTGTCGATGCCCGTCGCGATGGCCAGATGGTCTATTACTCCTCGTCGTCCGGAGCGGCGCGCGAACTGCTTGCGATGCTGGATGGCTTCCTGGCGACGGAAAAACCGCTGTCGGGGCAGGCCCCGCGCTACGTCGCCGAGAGGCTGCGCCGGGTGCAGGCAGCCTGAGGGCAGCCACAAGCCTGGATTGGCTGACCGGCCTCACGGCCGGGCTTCGTTACCCTTAAGTGCGACATCGACGTCGGCGCCATGCCGGCGCCGATCGTATTTTCATGGACTTTGCGCCTCCCCAGCGCTCGGTCGTCCAGGCCGGCCAAACCGCACATCGTTGGGCGTCGACATGGCCGCTACGCCGGCTAGCGTCGAACTTGCGTGATTTCTAATATAAGAGCAAAGTTCGAAGCGTTGGGGGGAGAACGGCTCACAAAGCAAATCGGGAGGAAACCATGAACAGCATGAGCCTCACCACGCTTGACCGCGGCAAGACGACCGTCGACGCCGCAGCCCTTGAAGCGCTTTCGGCGCAATTGCGTGGCACGTTACTGAGAGAAGGCGATGCCGCCTACGATGTCGCCCGCACCGTCTGGAATGCCACGGTCGACCGGCGGGCTGGGCTGATCGCGTGTTGCGTCGGCGCCTCCGACGTCATCAGCGCCGTGAATTTCGCCAGGGAAAACAGGCTTCTCGTCTCCGTGCGCGGCGGCGGCCACAACATTGCCGGCAGTGCCGTTTGCGATGGCGGCCTGATGATCGATCTGTCGGCGATGAAGTCGGTGCGGGTCGATGTCGCGGCGCGGCGGGCATGGGTCGGACCCGGCGCCACGCTCGTCGATGTCGACCGGGAAACGCAGGCCTTTGGCCTGGTGGTGCCGACGGGTATCAACTCGACCACCGGCATAGCAGGCTTGACGCTGGGTGGCGGCTTCGGCTGGATCACCCGCAAATTCGGCCTGACCATCGACAATCTTGTTTCAGCCGATGTGGTCACCGCCGATGGCAAGTTGCTGCGCGCCAGCCAGAAGGACAATCCGGACCTGTTCTGGGCGCTGCGTGGCGGCGGCGGCAATTTCGGCATCGTCACCGCGTTCGAGTTCCAGCTTCACCAGATGGGTCCGCAGGTTCTGTCAGGGCTCGTCGTCCATCCCTTCGCGGATGCCGAAAAGGTGCTGCCGGAGTATCGCAAGGCGCTTGAAACCGCACCCGACGAACTGACCTGCTGGATAGTCATGCGGCAGGCGCCGCCGCTGCCCTTCCTGCCGGCCGAGTGGCATGGCAAAGAGGTGCTGGTTCTGGCCATGTGCTATTGCGGCGACATCCAGGCGGGCGAAAAGGCGACGCAAAAACTTCGCGCCATCGGCAAGCCGATTGCCGACGTGGTCGGTCCCAACCCGTTCACCGGCTGGCAGCAGGCGTTTGACCCGCTGCTGGCGCCCGGCGCCCGCAACTATTGGAAGAGCCATGACCTGACCGAGCTTGCCGACGGCGCGATTGGCGTCACCACCGCGGCGATTACCAGGCTTCCCGGCCCCGAATGCGAAATCTTCTTCGGCCATGTCGGGGGTGCGGCAGGCC
Source organism: Mesorhizobium sp. P2_E10 (assembly GCF_056404235.1). Classification (NCBI taxonomy): domain Bacteria; kingdom Pseudomonadati; phylum Pseudomonadota; class Alphaproteobacteria; order Hyphomicrobiales; family Phyllobacteriaceae; genus Mesorhizobium; species Mesorhizobium sp. P2_E10. Next base: position 28,189 of record NZ_JBFUEK010000010.1, on the reverse strand, counting down.
GCGTCAAAGCAGATGCAACGGCGTTTCCGCAGCGCAGCTCGCACTTCGTCATGAACGTTCACGCCCGCTGGCGCGAACCGGCAATGGACAAGGCCTGCATCGATTGGGCTCGTGGTATCTACGAGGCGGTCAAGCCCTATGCCGCCGGCACGGCTTACGTGAACTTCATGCCGGAGGACGAGGTCGACCGGGTCGAAGCGGCCTATGGCGGCAACTATCGCCGGCTGCTTGAAGTCAAGCAGCGCTACGACCCGCTGAACCTGTTCCGCATGAACCAGAATCTGCGACCGAAAGAAAGCCAGCGCGCCGCTTGAGCGGCAGCGCATGCCCCGGACCGGAGATTTGCGCGAGCGAATATCGCAATCGATTTTGCCGCAATGAGCTTCGGTTCGGAACGGCCCGGGCCGGCAATCGGATGATCGCCGCCCAAGCTTGATCCTTGCGTCATCGGCACGGCTGGAGGAGCGTTCCGAGCCGATGGCCGCAGCTTCGATCCTGTCTGGATCCGGGACAGATTTGCCTTGAACGAGGCGTGTTTCATTGGCACCCTTGGCCGATGCGAGCGAGGGGCGGGGTCCAATGCCAGATAGCCAGTTCAACGTCGACGCTTGGCTTTCCCGTATCGGATACGATGGGTCGCGTGATCCGACGTTGAAAACGCTCAAAGCGGTGGTGACTGCGCACGCGACGGCCATTGCTTACGAGAGCATCGACGTTCTTCTGGATATCCCCCCCGCGCTCGATCCCCTGTCGCTGCAGGCCAAGATAATTTTTGGCGGACGAGGCGGTTACTGTTTTGAACAGAACATGCTGTTTCGCGCCGGCTTGCTGGCGCTCGGATACAAGGTGACAAGCCTTCAGGCTCGCGTGGTGCGCGGATTGGAGATCGATGCGCCTCGACCCATGCTGCATATGGTTTTGCGGGTGGAACTACCGGAGGGCTCGTTCCTTGCAGATGTGGGATTTGGAAATCTTGCGCCGACGACCGCGCTGAAGCTCTTTACGCAGGAGGAGCAAGAGACTCCCCACGAGATCGTGCGGTTTTTGGAGATGGGGGATGAGTTGGTGCTGCAGTCCAGGCTGGGAACCGGATGGGAGCATATCTACAGGGTTGTCTTTCTTCCTCGTGTCGATGCCGAGTACGAGATTTGCAACTGGTTTACCGCCAGTCATCCGCAGAGCCCATACCTCAACAACCTGATCGCGGCGCGTCCTGGACCAAACAGAACGCGACTGACCCTGTTTAATTCGCGCTTCAATAGGCGATACCCATCAGGTGAGGTAGAACGGCGTACCATAAACGGCATCGAGGGGTTTCGCGATGTGCTTGCGAACGAGTTTGGCCTCCATCTTTCCGAGACCAAATTGCAAACGGCCGTCGCTCATATGGAACAACGAGGGACGCGCGGCGCGCCGCATCCGTTCTTCGCTTAGCGTGCCGCATCTCGACGAAATCATTCACCCCACGGATTTCCGGAGCTGACGATGTTCGACCCAGAAAAGGCCAGGGCCGCGTCGCGTTTGCTGGTAGACCATTGGGACAACGGCACCCGCCTCGACGCCATACCCCAGGCGTTGCGGCCGCAAACGCGGATCGAAGGCTACGCCATCCAGGCGCATGTGATGGATCGCTCGGTGGCGCCGCTTTTCGGCTGGAAGATTGCCGCAACCAGCCTGGCTGGACAAAGGCACATCAACGTCGACGGCCCGATGGCCGGGCGTCTGCTGGCCGAAAAAGCGGTTGAGGTTGGCGGGGCCGTTTCCCTGGCGACGAGCAAGATGCGCGTGGCCGAGATCGAATTTGCGTTCCGTTTCGGCCGCCAGCTGCCGCCTCGTCCGTCACCCTATGAAATCGCCGAAGTGATGGAGGCCGTGGCGACCTTGCACCCGGCGATCGAGATACCGGACTCGCGCTATGACGATTTCTGCGCTGTCGGGGCGGCACAACTCATCGCCGACAACGCCTGCGCCAATCTGTTTGTCATCGGCGAGGCGGTAGACGACGATTGGCGCGACGTGGACCTCGCCAAGCACCCGGTGGTCGCTTTCGTTTCCGGAAAGTCGCGGTACAACGGGACAGGGGCAGCTGTGTTGGGCGACCCGCGTATCGCGCTCACCTGGATCGTCAATGAACTGTCGGGCCTGGGCATAGCCCTGCAGCCGGGACAGGTGGTTATTACCGGCACCTGCGTGACGCCGATAAGCGTCGAGGCCGGTGACGAAGTCACCGGCGATCTGGGCCGGTTTGGCAGGGTCTCGGTCAGGTTTGTCTAGTGCGGCCGCTGCCTAACGGCGATGCTGCGCACCGCCAGCACCAGCACGGTGATGATGATCAGGATCACCGAGAGCGCCGCGATCGCCGGGTCGATGTTGTCGCGCAGGCCCATCCACATCAGCCGGGGCAGCGTGATGGCGTTGACCGAGGTGATGAACAAAGTGACGCCGATTTCTTCCCAGGACAGCACGAAGGAGAGCAGGGCGGCGGTGATGATGCCGAACTTGATGTTGGGCATGATGATGCGGGTGGCGCGCTCCCACACGGTGGCGCCGAGCCCACGCGCGGCGAGGTCGATGCGGCGGTCTAGCTGGCTGAGCGACACCAGCATCAGTACCGTGGCGAAAGGCACCGTCATCACCGCATGTGCCATCGCCACACCCAGCCAGGTGTCGTAGCCTAAGAACGAGCTGAAACCTGAGATCGAGGTCAACAGGAAGTAGAGCGTGATGGCCGAAACCACCGGCGGCACCACCATCGGCAGCAGCACGAAGCCGACCAGCACCGCGGTGAAGCGCGGCTGGAACATCCACACGCCGAGGCTGAAGCATAGCGCCAGCACGGTGGAGAAGGCGCTGCTGACGATGCCGATCCGGATCGAGAGCAGGATGGCGTCGATCCAGCGCGGGTCCTCGATCAGCGCCCGGTAGTGGCGCAGCGACAGTTCGCCAGACGGCATTGCCAGCATGCGGCTCGGCGTCAGCGACACCGGGATGACCGCCAGCAGCGGCATCAGCAGGAACAGCGCGACGAAGGCGGCGATGATCAGCGAGGCGGGACCGGGGCGATAGGTCGGCATCAGATCAGCTGCTTCGGTCTGACATAGCGGAACAGAAGCGCCATCAGCGCGCCGACGAACAGCACCAGCACGACGCTGATCGCTGCACCCAGGCCCCAGTCTGGACTCTGGAAGATGCGGAGATAGATCAGCTCGGCGATCATGACGCTGCGGCCGCCGCCGAGGATCGCCGGCGTGACGAAGAAGCCAAGCGAGAAGACGAAGACGATCATCGCCGAGCCGATGATGCCGGAACGCGTCATCGGCACGAACACCGACCAGAAGGTGCGCATTCGGCTGGAACCCAGCCCGCGCGCCGCCAAAAGCACGCGGTCGTCGAGGCTGCGCATTGCCGATGCCAGCGGGAAGACGGCGAAGGGGATGAGGAAATGCGTCATGCCGACGATGACACCGAATTCGTTGCGCACCAGCGCCAGCGGCTCGGAGATGAAGCCGATCGCCTGCAGCCAGGTGTTGATCAGTCCGCGATTGGACAGCAGCGCCACCCAGCCGAAGGCCCGTGTCAGCACCGAGATCCAGAAGGGGACGAGGATGCAGAACTCGGCGATCACGCGCTGCACCGGCGTGCCGCGCACCCATACCACGGTGATGGCGTAGGCTGCGGTGACCGAAACCAGGGTGACGATGGCGGCGATGCGCAACGTGCGAATGAACACCGACTGCACCAGCTCGTCAGTGGCAAGCGCGCCATACTGGCCAAGCCCTGGCGTCGGCAGGGTAAAGCTCCATTTGACGACGCCGAGGAATGGCCAGGCATAGGCCAAAACCAGAAACAGGAGCAGCGGCGCCATCAACAGCGCCGCGCCCATCCTGTCGGAGAGGTAACCTCTCATCTTCGCCCTTATCAGGCGGAGATGATCTTGGTGTATTCGTCGAGCGCCGGTCCGTAGTTCTTGGCGTACCAGTCCATGTCGAGCGCGATCTGCTTCTTCATGTTTTCGGGATCGACGGGGTTGATGCGCTTCTTGTCGGCGGGGATCAGCGCGTCGGCAGCCGGATTGGCCGGGCCCTGGCCGAGCTTGTCGAACATCACCAGCTGCTTTGCCGGGTCCTGAGCGCTGGCGATGAACTTCATGGCCGCGTCCTTGCCGCCGGGATTGCCCTTGAGCACGGCGAGCGCACCGGGCGAGATCAGGCCCTGGTCCCAGATGAACTTGATCTTGCCGCCCGAGTCCTGCTCGATCAGCGAGGCGCGAGTCGACCAGACGATGGCCATCGAGGCTTCGCCATTGAGCAGCACGCTCTGGCTCTCGGCGCCGCCGCCCCAATAGGCAACGACGTTTTCCTTGAAGGCGGCGATCTTGTCATGCGCGCGCTTGAGGTCGAGCGGATAGAGCGAAGCTGGCGCGATGCCGTCAGCGAGCAGCGCCGCTTCCCAGCTTGACACGCCCCATTTGTAGAGCGAGCGTTTTCCCGGGAACTTCTTCACGTCGAAGAAGTCGGCCATGCCGGTCGGGGCGTCCTTGCCGTACTTCTCGGAATCGTAGGCGATGACATAGGAGAAGAAATAGGTCGAAGCGGCGTATTCCCAGCCAAAACCCTCGCGCATCTTCTTCTTGTCGACGACGGCGTAGTCGATCGGCTCCAGCATGCCTTGGGCGCCGAGCGTGATCGCCGAGAACGGATCGACGTCGACCAGGTCCCAGGTCGGGGCGCCGCTCTTGAACTGTGCGGCGATGGCGCCTTCGGTCGGGCCCGAGCCGTCCATCTTGACGGTGATGCCGGTGTCCTTGGTGAAGGCCTGGCCGTAGGCCGCGTCATAAGCGGTGATGGCGTCGCCGCCCCAGTTCACCAGCACCAATTCCTTCGCCGCGGCAAAGGCACCGGAGGAGCGAAGCAGCATCGGAGTGCCGGCCAGCACAAGTGCGGCGAGCTGGGTGAATTGCCGGCGCGAGATCTCGCCGCGCACGGTCCTGGCCGACAGCGCCTCGATGGAGTGTTTCTTGGTTTCATTTGTCATGTCAGTTCCCCTTTTTTCGTTGGTCGTTCAGTTGGTTAGTGTCAACCTTGGAATCATCGCTCGAAGGCTTGCCACTCAAATCGTCATTGTCCTCCGTCCGGAAGCAGGAAACCCTTTTCGGCCGGCCAGGTCAGCCAGACGGAATTGCCCTTGCTGAGCGCCGCGGCAGCAACCTCGTTCGGCACCGAGACCGTCACCTTGGCGCCTTGCTTCGTGGTCAGGTCGAGCCGCGTCGCGGCGCCGAGATAGGTCGAGGCGATCGCAGTCGCGGCAATGCCGTTCTCGCCCAAGGTCGCTTCACGCGCGATCGACATGTATTCGGGCCGGATCGCCAGGATGGCGTCGCCACGGACCTTCTCGGCCTTGCAGTGCATGGAGACCGCGCGGTCTTCGCACAGGCCCGTCGAGCCATTGTCGGCGGGCCTGACGCCCTTCAGCGGCAGCATGTTGATCTCGCCGAGGAACTCGGCGACGAAGCGGTTGTCCGGCCGGTCGTAGACCTCGTCGGGCGCGCCGACCTGCAGCAATTTGCCGTGGTTGAAGATGGCAACGCGCGACGACAGCGCCAGCGCCTCGCTCTGGTCGTGGGTGACGAAGACGAAGGTGGTGCCGGTCTCCTGGTGCAGCCGTTTCATCTCGGCCTGCATCTGGCCGCGCAGCCCCTTGTCGAGCGCCGAGAACGGCTCGTCGAGCAACAGCACGCCGGGCTCGAACACCAGCGCGCGCGCCAGCGCCACGCGCTGCTGCTGGCCGCCCGACAATTGCGCCGGCAGTTTCTTACCATGGCCGACCAGCCCGACGCGATCGATCATCTCACCGACGCGCCGCTTGATCTCGCCCGCCGATTTCTTGCGCACCTTGAGCGGGAAGGCGATGTTCTGTTCGACGCTCATATGGGGGAACAGCGCATAACCCTGGAACACCATACCGGCGGCGCGCTGCTCGGCCGGCCGGTCGGTGATGTCGACGCCGTCGCTATAGAGGCGGCCATCGCTCGGCTGGACGAAGCCGGCAAGGATCATCAGGAAGGTGGTCTTGCCCGAACCGGAGGGGCCGAGCAGGGTCAGGAACTCGCCGCGGCCGATATTGAGCGACAGATTGTCCAGCGCACGGAACGAGCCGAAGCTCTTGCCGATCCCGATTGCCTTGATCTCTGCGGCCCGGCCGGGTTGCTGCATCCTGCCCTTTCCCTAGCGTTGAACGAAATCGTAGGGCAGGGCGCGGCCTCACCGCAACCGAATAGTTTTCGCCTCATCGGCAAATTTGATTCACGGGTGGCGGGTTTTGGGTCGAATGTCCCTTGCCTCGAGGGCGCACTGAAAGTTTGCGTATTTCTACAATCGGTTTTCCGCCATTGCCCATAGGTTGGTCACATCAACGCAGCCGAGAAACGACTGCGGAAACGGCGAGAATTTTCAAGAGGAGAAAACGTCCATGGCCACCCCGACCCCCTTCACCGTCGCCATCCCTGAATCGCAGCTTGCCGACCTCAAGATTCGCCTTGAGCATACGCGTTGGCCGGATGAGCCTGCGGATGCCGGCTGGATGCTCGGTCCAAACCTGGCCTACATGAAGCGGCTGACCGACCATTGGATCAATGGCTATGACTGGCGCAAGGCCGAGGCAGCCATAAACGCGCTCAACAATTTCAAGGTCGACGTCGATGGAGTCGAACTCCACTTCGTGCATCACCCTTCGAAGAAGAAGGATGCAACACCGCTGCTTCTGCTGCACGGCTGGCCTGATACCTTCTACCGCTACCATAAGGTGATCGAGCCGCTGTCGGAGGATTTTCACGTCGTCGTGCCGTCGATCCCGGGAACCGGTTTCTCCGGCAAGACCGCACTGCCGATGGACAAGGTCACGGACATCTTCGCAAAGCTCATGACGGAAGTGCTTGGCTATGGCAAATTCATCGCCGCCGGCGGCGATGGAGGCTCCGTGATTGCCATGTCGCTGGCCCAGCGGCATCCGGAAAAGCTTTTGGGTTATCACGTCACGGATATCGGCTATCCCGACCACACGACCGATTTCGCCTCGCTGAGCCAGCCGGAGCAAGCCTATGCGGGCGCAATTCAGCGATGGTTCTTCGCCCATGGCGCGTTCAATCTCGTGCAGGCCACCAAACCGCAAAGTCTGGCCTTCGCCATGAATGATTCACCTGTTGGCCTCGCCGCATGGATCATGAGCTTCATGGCCGGCATGGGACTGGGAGACGATGCGGATGCGCGGTTCGGACGTGACGAATTGCTCACCAACATCATGATCACCTGGTTGACCGAAACAGCGGCCTCATCGTTTCGCATCTACAGTCAGAACGCCATGCAGCCGCCAACCATCAAGGGGCTGGACACCAAGGTACCGGTCGCCGTGGCGACCGAGGCGCCAATCCCGGGCGGTGTGCGGCTGCCGCGCGAATGGGCGGACCGTCAGACCTCCGGCAATGTGGTTCAGTTCCACGACATGGAGACTGCCGGCCATTTCGCAGCCTGGGAGGACCCGGCGTTTTATGCCGGCGACATCAGGCGGTTCGCGGCGCTTCTCAACAAATGACGCGCGGTTTCGTGCTTGTGGACACCGGGGCAAGTCTGTCTTGTTCCGGTGTTCAGATTTTATGGACCGGGTCGAGATTAGAGGGCAGGTGACCCATGATTTTCTTGATGGACTTGATCATGTGCGGTTGGTCGGTGTAGCCGAGATCAGCTGCAACGGAAGCTGAGGCGTCGCCCAGTTTCAGCCGCCTTACAGCCTCCTGCGCTCGCCTGATCAGTTGAAAATCCTTCTGGGTGATGCCGGTCGTCTTCTTGAAATGTTGCTGAACCGACCGGGTCGAGGCAGCCTTGGGCCTCTCGGTGAATGCCTTGGCGACCAGGTCATTGGATTGCAACAGATTTGCCGCAACCATCATCTCGGTAAGCTGTTCGGCATTGCCGAAGCTCGGCAACGGAAGTTCAACACCGTCAAGCCGAAAGACCTCGCCCTCGACCGGCAGCAAGCGTATCGCTGCGCCGGTTCTGACCTCCTTGTCCGTCGCAAGGTAGACATGGGCTGCAAAGGATATGACCACTGAATGTTCGCCGGCCAGGTAGGGAACATCGACCGGCTCGGTGGCCTGCCCGCTCAGGAAGATCGTCGGTCGCCCATCGGGCGAGACACTCAGGATCAGGTCCCAGGAGCCATCGGGAGTCGCTCTGTAGATCCCGTCCGTCAGGCAGACCGTCTGCCAAACCCTGTCGATCCAGGGATGGGGCGAGGAGCGATGCGTATGTTTCTGTGTCATGCCTGTCAGCGTGTTAAAGTACGTTCGAGATTACCCTGCCAATCCGCATCCGTCGCAATAGCGCCGGCCCGCCTCAATACGGCTCGACCCTGTTCTCCGACAGTTTCGACCTCAGCCACCCCCCGAACGCCACCAGCACCGGATGGCTCGCCTTGGCGTGCTCCGAAACCAGGAAATACGACCGCGGCGATTTGATCGCGATGTCGAAGGGGCGCACCAGACGGCCCTCGCTCAGTGCCCGGCGGCTGGTCAACTCGTCACCCATGGCGATGCCCTGGCCGGCGATCGCCGCCGAAAACACGAGGTTCATGTCCGAGAAGAAGATACCGCCTTCGGTGTCGGGGTTTTCCACCTTGGACAGCGCCAGCCAACGCGCCCAGTCCTCGGTGTCGCCGAGGTGGAGAAGATTGGCGCGCAGCACGTCGGCGGGCTTGGAAAAGCCGCCGACCTTGTTGAGCAGGGTCGGGCTGCACAGCGGCGTGAAGGAAATCTCGCACAGAAGCTCGACCGCACGGTTCGGCCAGTTGCCGACGCCGAAGGCGATGAAGGCGTCGGCGTCCGGGTTGCTGACGTCGTCAAGCCGCCGCGGCGTCAGGATGCGCAGCGCGACGTCAGGGTACATCTGCCGGAACTCGCCGATGTGGGTGCATAAGAAGAGCGAAGCGAAGCCCGGCGTGCAGGAGACGCTGAACGAGCCGCCGACGCCAGTGCCGGCATGGCGCGTTACTGCGTCGCCCAGCACGGTCAGCGCCTTGCGCACGTCGCTGGCATAGCGCTGGCCGCGCGGCGTCAGCGCCACACCCTTGCCGATGCGCTCCAGGAGGTCGAAGCCGAGGTCGCGCTCCAGCAGGCGAAGCTGGTGGCTGACGGCGCTGCGGGTCAGGTGCAGTTCGTCGGCGGCGCGCCAGACGCTGCCGTGGCGGGCGAAGCTGTCGAGAGCGCGCAGCGCTTGAGTGGACGGTATTCGCAAAAGCTCCTCAGGTGAACCGAATTTGCACGAGCCGGGAAAACATATCACTTTTTGACAGGCCGCTTCACTGCTTTCTTTTGGCCATGGAGAAAGCGGTGACCACTTCGGCGCAAGCCACCGCGCTTGCCTGCCTCGACGGCATCCAGCCGTCGCTGTCGGTGTGGACGCGCACCATCTTCGACTTCGGCGAGACCGCCTGGCGCGAATACCAGTCCGCCGCCTGGTATGTGGCGCGGCTGAAGCACGAGGGCTTTTCCGTCGAGGAAGGCTCGGGCGGCATGCCGACCGCGTTCTGCGCCCACTGGAGCAACGGCCCCGGCCCGACCATCGGCATGTATGCCGAATATGATGCCGTGCCCGGCAATTGCCAGGATGCGGCGACAGTGAAGCGGCCGCGACCGGGCCTCGGTAGCGAGGCCGGCGGCCATACCGATCCGCATTCGGGTCTGGGCATCGCCAGCCTCGGCGGACTTTTGGCCACCAAGGCGGCGATGCAGCGCCACGGCATTGCCGGCACCTTGCGCTTCACCGGCGAGCCGGCGGAGAAGGTGAGGGGATCGAAGCCGATCCATGCGGCCAAGGGCTATTATGATGGCCTCGCCGGCATGATCTCCTTCCACCCCTTCTACATGCTGCCGCTCTGCAACACGGCGCGCTGGGACACGCATTGCGGGGCTGCCTACGCGATGATCTACCGCTTTGTCTGCGACGAACCCGAAAAATGGGTTCGCGCAGGCGACGCTGCACCCATACCGCAGGCGCATTCGGCGGTGCGCGCGCCCGGCGCAAACGACGCGCTGATGATGATGTACATGGCCTCCAAAGCGCTGCGCGATTCCATGCTGCCGCATCAGGGTGGCTGGTCGATCAGCGAGGCGATCCTGACCGCGGGGCAAGCCACCGCCGACAACCTGCCGGCTGGGCTGGCCGAGATCCAGTACATGATCCGCGTGCCGACGCTTGCAATGGCCGAGCAGGTCACCGCCGTGCTCGACCGCAATGCCGAAGCTGCTGCCGCAATGAGCGGCTGCCGGCACGAGCGGCACTGGGTGTCGAAGTCGCGGCCGGGGCTGGCCAACCACGCCATGGCAACGATTGCCTATGAGGCGCTGTCGAGCGTCGGTCCGCCGCGCTGGGACGAGGCGGCCAAGACCATCGCCCGCGAAATCCAGGTCAGTGCCGGTGGCACCGCGACGGAGAACCCTTTCATCGACGAACTGGAGCGGCTGATCGAACCGCAGGCGGCGGAAGCAATCCTGCGCCGCGACCTGCCGCCGTCGCAGACAAACTCGACCTCGGACGACTACACCGACATGAGCTGGCACGCGCCGACGGCCCGCTTCTACGTCGCCCGGCCGGCGCTGCGCTCGACAAATGGCCACGCCTGTCCGGCCTGGGCAATGAATGCGCTGGGCGGCATTTCGGCGACGATCGATCCAATGGTCAGTTGCGCTGCCAAAACGGTCGCGCTTTCAGCCCTTCGCCTTCTGGAAGACAAGGCCGCCCGCGATGCGGCGATGGATGAATTCGTGGCCCGCACCGGCGGCGGCATTGGCGGCGCCAACTGGATCGCGCCGCTTTGCGACTACGACCCGCCGATCCATTTTCGCTGGCCGGAATATATCACCACCGCGCGTGGACGCGACTGGTGGATACCGAGCAGCCAACCCGACCAAGCCACCTGATCAAAACACGAGGAGAACCCCATGACCGTTCATGACCGCATCGTCGCCGAGCCTTTTTCGCTGCAGCGCCGCAACGCCGCCGGCGGCACCAAGCCGCTGACATCATGGGGCTTTGCCAACGAGACCGATGTGCTGACCGACGTGTTGCTCGGCTCGCCGAATTTCCTGCGCCATCTCTCGACCAGCTCACTTTCGCGCAAGCATCTGCGCGAAGCTCCCTGCAACGTTCAGATCGCCCAGGCGCAGCACAAGGATCTGGTCGCCGCCTACGAGCATTTCGGCGTCAACATCCACTGGCACGAGCCGACGCCGGAACTGCCGATGCAGGTCTATTCCAGAGATTCCAGCGTCATGACGCCTTATGGCGCCTTCATCACCGCCATGGCCAACTGGTGGCGGCGCGGCGAGAATTATGCGGCGATCCGCACCTATGAAAAACTCGGCATCCCGATCTACGACATGGTGACTGCTGGCACCTTCGAGGGCGGCGACTTCAACGTCATCGAGGAGGGCGTGGTGCTGATCGGCTGCGGCGGCGCCCGCACGCAGGAAGAGGGCGCCCGCCAGGTCCAGGCCTGGTTCGACAAGGAAGGCTGGGAAACCCGCATCGCCTTCATCGACGAATACTATGTCCATATCGACCTGATGGTGGTGCCGATCGCGGAAAAACTGACCGCGGTCTGTCTCGCCTGCACCGAGCCCGGCATCGTCGACTGGCTGAAGGGCAAGGGCCACGAGATCATCGACGTGCCGTTCCAGGACACGATGGCGCTCGGCAGCAACTTCATGTCGCTGGGCAAGGACAGGGTCATCGCGCCGACTTCGAGCCAGACGCTGATCGGCCAGCTCAAGGCGCGCGGCTTCGAGGTGGCGGCGATCGACATGAGCGAGATCTCGAAAACCGGCGGCGGCATCCACTGCATGGCGCAGGCGCTGAAGCGCGAACCGGCCTGAGGGGGGCTTCCGAACTCCGCTACATTGACACAATGGCCTCAGAAGTGGAGACTCTCTGCATAGTCGAGGAGAGAATCTATGAAAAGAACCTACGAAAAGCCTGAGCTGCGCAAGGCGGGAAAGCTCGGATCGCTTGCTGCCGGCGGCGCATCGAAGGTGCCTTGAGCGTAGCTTGAGGGCAAGGGTGCTGTATTCGCATTGACCTCGCCGGGTTTGAACGGCGGGGCTTTTTTTGTCGCGACGGTCAGCTCGCTGGGTCTCGCAAGATCGACCATCATTCAATCTTTTGCCGGAACTTTGAGTGACAGCTCGAGCAATCCTGCAGGATGAGGTGCAGGAGATGCTCCGCCGGCAGTTTGGCGGGATCGGCTTCCACGGCGCCCGGCCGCTTGCCGAGCAAGCTGCCGCCGCCCATCACCAGGCCGGAACCCATCCTCATGTCGTCGGTGATGCCGGCTGGCGCTCGCCCGGCCTTCTTGGCCAGAGCGCTTGCCAGCGTCCCGATGTGACGGGCCAGCGCCTCGAACTCCGGTCGTGCCTGATCAATCTCCAGCCTGGCGCCCGAAGGCGCGCCCAATGAGGCGCCGGGAAATTCGGCAATGAGGGCAGGGCCGGTGCGGGCGCGGATGGTTTCCGCCGCCGCCTTGAAGGCCGTAGCGTCATAGGCTTGTCTGCCATCGAACATCCCGGCGATCGTCTTGGCTGCTGCTGCCATCTCCTTCATTGAGGCTTGGCGCGCCATGACGATTGCCTCGCTGCCAGCAGCGGCGCCAGCCACCGAAGCGCAGGCAAACGCCAACATCGCGGCGATGGCGGCAGGTCTCACTGAACCAGGCCGGCCAGCTCGTCGATGATCGGGCAGTCCGGCCGCTCGTCGCCGTGGCAGTGGTCGACCAGATGATGCAGCAGATGCCGCAGTCCGGTCAGTTCGGCGATCTTCCTGTCGATCTCCACCAGTTTGGCTTGTGCGACGGCCTTTACATCGGCGCTCTCGCGGTCCTTGTCTTGATAGAGCGACAGCAGTTGGCGGCACTCATCGACCGAAAACCCCAGGCTGCGCGAGCGCTGCAGGAAGCGCAAGCGGTGGATATCTGCCGCCGAGTAGTCACGATAGCCGTTGTCTGTCCGGGCCGGGCGCAGCAAGCCGATGTCCTCATAGTAGCGTATCGTCTTCGAAGGCAGGCCGGATTTTTCGGACGCGAGGCCTATGTTCATGGCTGGAAATCTCCTTTTGCCGAGGAGAATAGACCTTCCAGCCACTGGAAGGTCAACACGCCGTCGCGGTCTTCTTCAGCGTCATCAAGCCGCCATTTTTCGCCCCATCCGCCGTGGCAGCGGCCTCCTCACGAGCCTCGGTGCTGTCCCTCTGCAATGGCTCCGGCAAAAATCCTACAGCTGCGGTTCCTTGACTCGGGACGCAAAAACGGGCAGCAAAGTCGGCTACGGAGAGGATTTAGGCCATTTTGACGGCCGGGGAGGACGCTTTTTGGCATCGATCGCAGTGCAATCGGCGACCGATAGAGTGATTGGTTAACCAAACTTGTCCATCTTTTGAATCAATCGGCAACAGACGCGAAGGGTGCAGGGGGCACCAAGGCGAACTGTGATCGTCACGGCTGCAAGACCGCAGCCGGCAGCCGATTGAGAGTGGTTGTATGGCGTTTGTGCGTTTGAAAGACCGGGGTGACAATCCAGTTTCCGGGTTGACTTCGATGAGGCCCCGCCTGAGCTGGGTCGCGATTCCGGCCGTTGGCGCCGCGGTCGTTTTGTGGTCGGTGGCGACCATGGCCGGCCTCTATTCGGTGGGGACCTCGCTCACCGCCGCTTCCGACAGTCTTCCGCAAAGTCTGGCTCTGCCGCGCACCGTCGCGCTCGCCGATTCCCGGCGCGCCCTTGCCAATTCATGGGCGCCGGCGCTCGCCGCAAGCCGGCAGCGCCAGGTGGCCCTGCTCAATCAATGCGACGCCGCTTGCCTGCGCCTGGCGTCCAGCTTCGCGCATGACGGCAAGATGGCAAGGCTGAGGCCGGCGGCTTCAACCAGCACCGCGCCGGCTGCAGTCGCCCCAAATGCCATTGCACAGGTCACGCCGCGTGACGCGCGTTTCGACGGCGTGGTGGCGAAAGCGAAACTGTCGCCGCAAAAGCTGGCTGACGCCTTCGCCCGCGCCGCTTCCCACCCCTCTGGCGCCCCCTTCATGCTTGCCAGCCTGCCGACGGACGCTCGCTTTGCCGAGCCGGTGCGTATGCCGGACAAGCACGGTCCGGCACCGGCGCGCTTCGGGCCGGAGGTCGCGGAAATCGAACGCTCGTCCCGCTTGGCGCTGGCGCTTGCCAATACCTTGCCGGAAGTGTCTGTCGATGTGACGCCATCGGTTGCGCTGGCGACGGTGGACCCTGTTGCGCCGCAGGAGCCGCAGCCGGGTGAAGTTCAGCTGGCCTCGCTGCCGCCACAGGATGACCTGCCTGACAACATGCCGTTGCCGGGCCGGCGTCCGCAGGCGGAAATCGATCAGCCGGCCAAGGCCCCCAAGGCCGAAGCTCCGGCCAAGCCCCAATCGCCCAGGGCGGCAAAGGCCCAGACAACCATGGTCCAGACCGCCGACGCGCCGACGGTCGACGCGCTGCCCGGCGTGCAGTCGATGCGCAGTTCGTCACAGCCGATCGTGCCAACCATAGGCAGCCAGGGCAAGCAGAGCAGCCAGGGCAAGCCCACCAAGCGGTCGAAGGCCCAGGCCGCCGAGATGCTGGCCTATGCCAAGCCCGACATGCCCGAGCGCGGCTCGGGTGGAGTCTTCCGCAACCTGTTCACCAAGCCCAGCATGGGCAATGGCGTCGCCATCTATGACATCTCGGCCAAGACCGTCTACATGCCCGATGGTTCGCGGCTCGAGGCGCATTCCGGGCTGGGTGCGATGGTCGACCAGCCGCGCTATGTCGACCGCAAGAACACTGGTCCGACGCCGCCCGATACATATGACCTGAAGCTGCGTGAATCGCGCTTCCACGGCGTCGAGGCGATCCGCCTCACACCGGTGGGCGGCAACAACAAATATGGGCGCAACGGCCTGCTTGCCCACACCTACATGCTGCGCGGCGGTCGTGCCGAATCCAATGGCTGCGTCGTCTTCAAGGACTATGCCCGCTTCCTCGCCGCCTACAAGAAGGGCAAGATCAAGCGCCTCGTCGTGGTGCCGCGCATGTCCAAGCCCTTGACGCAGGTCGCCCAGGACGGGCGCGGCGCCTGAATCATTTTGGCAGGGTGATCCGCTATCATCCTGTTTGACCATGATATTTCATGGTCTCCATCCAACGCCTTTCCACCCAATTGTCAGCAGCCGGCATTGAAAGCGTTTTCAATTGCGGCTGAGGATACTATGAGTGGATCGCGGCGGCTCCAGCTTCAAACGATCAAGAGGATATCATGACAATACGCACTGTCGTTTGGGGCGAGAATATCCATGAGCGGACAAACGAGGTGGTCGCCGGCATCTACCCCGAGGGGATGCATGCGACCATCGCCAACGCGTTGAAGGCCGACCCCAACATATCAGCGTCCTGGGCAACCCTCGAGCAGCCCGAACATGGTCTGCCGGCCGACCGTCTTGCACAAACCGATGTGCTGGTGTGGTGGGGCCACAAGGACCATGGCGCCGTCGCCGACGAAGTGGTCGAGCGTGTGGCGCGCCGGGTCTGGGAAGGCATGGGGCTGATCGTCCTGCATTCCGGCCATTTCTCAAAAATCTTCAAGCGGCTGATGGGCACGCCCTGCACGCTGAAATGGCGCGAGGCCGGCGAGCGCGAGCGGCTGTGGGTGACAAGCCCGAGCCACCCGATCGCTGCCGGGGTGGGCGAGTATTTCGAACTCGAAAACGAGGAAATGTATGGCGAGCAGTTCGCTGTGCCGGAGCCGCTGGAAACGGTCTTCATCTCGTGGTTCCAAGGCGGTGAAGTCTTCCGCTCGGGGCTGACCTACAGAAGGGGCGCGGGCAACATCTTCTATTTCAGGCCCGGCCACGAGACCTATCCGACCTATCACGACGCCAATGTCCAGAAGGTGCTGCGCAACGCCGTGAACTGGGCGCACAACCCGCAGGGCACCAAGCCCGCAATCCTGGACGCGCCGAACGTGCCGGTCGACAAGGCGCTGGAACCAATCGTCGAGCGCGGCGGCAAGCTGCACGCCTCGGGTGAGGCCGGCTTCCGCTAAACCCGGTAAGAGGGAACAGCGGCTTTCCGTCTGGATTTGCGTAAAAATAACACCTAGACCACATCCGTCCCATCTCATTGAATCGAACCAATTCGCTCGGAGTGCAACAAAATGCGACTTTTGATACTCGGCACCGGCTGGATGGCTCAGGAACACGCCAGGCAATTCGGCAAGATCAAGGGCGTTGAACTGGTCGGCGCCGTCGATGTCGACGCCAAACGCGTCGATGAATTTTCCGACGGCTTCGGCATCCCCAACCGCTTCACCGCGCTGGAGGACGCGCTGGCATGGGGCAAGTTCGACGCGGTGACGAATGTGACGCCCGATCGCATCCACCATCCGACCACCATGGCGCTGATCGCCGCCGGCAAGCCCGTCATGTGCGAGAAGCCGCTGGCCGAAAACTTCGAGAAGGCCAGTGAGATGGCCGACGCCGCCAAACGGGTCGGCATCATCAACATGGTCAACCTGACCTATCGCAATGTCGCGGCACTGCAGAAGGCGCGCGCCATGGTGCTTGCCGGCGACATTGGCGAGATCAGGCATGTCGAGGCGTCCTATCTGCAGAGCTGGCTGGTGTCCAAATTCTGGGGCGACTGGCGCACCGATCCGAAATGGCTCTGGCGCCTGTCGCGCAGCCACGGCTCCAATGGCGTTCTCGGCGATGTCGGTATCCACATCCTCGATTTCGCCAGCTATGGCGCCGCGCTCGACATCGACCACGTGTTCTGCCGGCTGAAAGCCTTTGACAAGGCGCCCGGCAACCGCATCGGCGAATACGACCTCGACGCAAATGACAGTTTCACCATGGCGCTGGATTTTTCGAACGGCGCCTTCGGCGTCGTCCATGCCAGCCGCTGGGCAACCGGCCATATGAACGAACTGCGCCTGCGCATCTATGGCGACAAGGGCGGCATCGAAGTCGTGCACAATCTGGAAGGCTCGGAGTTGAAAGCGTGCCTGGGCGAGAACATCGAGACGGCCAAATGGCAGGTGCTCGATGCCGGCACGGTGCCGACCAACTACCAGCGCTTTGTCGATGCGGTGAACAGCGGTGTCCAGGCCGAACCATCATTCCACCATGCGGCCGAATTGCAGAAGGTGCTCGACCTTGCCGTCGTCTCCGACGCCAAGCGGACTGAACTGAGGGCAAACGCCGACACGCAGTAGGCTTGGATTCGGCGAGGCGGCGCCGATCTCACGGACCACGCGCAATTCTTTCAATCATTTCTTGAAATGGGAACCAGCCGTTTCATGATCTGATGGCGCCTGCGAACACGGGAGGCGTCATTGACCGACTACATCGGGTTACCGAAAGCCGAAGTGCACATCCACGTCGAGGGCTGCTTCGAGGCCGACGATGTGATCAGGAATTGCGAACAAGCGGGCATTCCGCTGCGTGCACCGCGTGACAGGCTCTTCGAGGCACACGATTTGAAGAGCTTCCTCGAGATGCTCGACTGGCTGTGCGGGACATTTCGGACGCGCGAGCAACTGGCCACCACGGCCTACAAGTTTGCGCAGCGCATGGGCAAGAGCGGTGTGCGTTACGCCGACGTCATCGTCAACCCCACACACTGGCCTCATTGGCAAGGCAACATCCCCGGGATGATCGACGCGTTCGATGCCGGTTTTGCGGCCGCCGAGCAGGACGGGCACCCGCCGGTCGGGCTTTGCGTCAGCCTGCTTCGCACCCAGTCGGCGGCGGAGGCCATCGGACTGGTGGAGTTGCTGAGCGAGATCAGGCACAAGCGGGTCGTTGCGCTTTCGGTCGACGGGAATGAGGCGGCTGCCGGCCGCACCGGCCCACGCTTCGCCGAGGCGTTTCGCCGTGCTGCGGCGGCGGGTCTGCGGCGCACCGTCCATGCGGGCGAGTCGAGCGGCCCGGAGGGCGTTCGCGACGCAATCGAACTGCTTGGCGCCGACCGCATCGACCACGGTGTCCGGGCGATCGAGGACCCGGAGCTTGTCGACTTGCTGGCGCAGAGGCAGATTCCCCTGGGCATCTGCCCGATCTCCAACGTGGCGCTCGGCGTCTATCCGTCGCTTGCCGAACATCCGATCGATGCCCTGCGCAAGGCCGGCGTCCCCGTCTCGATTAACACAGATGATCCGGCGCTGCTCGACACGACCCTCGAAGCATCTTATGCCGCCTGCGCCGAGGCCTTCGCGTGGGACGCTGAAACCATCCGCCAGCTCGCTGCGACATCGCTGCGCGCAAGTTATGCCGATCCCGCGGTGAAGGCGAAAAGTCTGGCGGATCTCGCGGCCTGGCAGGCATGACAAAGGCCGCTGTCGACCGTATCCGAGAGGGCGCCGAAGCGCCTGACGAGGCGAAGCTCAGCGGCCCAAAGCGTCCTTCCGCCACGCCGCCGAACTGCATAAGGTCCTCGATCTCTCGTTGGTCTCGCAAGAGAAACGGGCGGAGCTGAAAGGAGCCAGCCATGACAACGCACCGCGCCGAATGTTCCTGCGGCCAGCTTTCAGCCGTCTGCTCGGGCGAACCCGTACGCATCTCGGTATGCCACTGCCTGGACTGCAAACGCCGCACCGGCAGCGCCTTCAGCTACAATGTCCGCTTCGTGGAGGGTGACGTATCGGTCCAGGGGCGAGCTGCGGAGTTCACCCGCATTGGCGACCAGGGCGGCCGCGTCATCTACAGTTTCTGCCCGGATTGCGGCACCAATGTTCACTACCGGATCGACACCCAGCCCGGCCTGATCGCCATTCCCGTGGGCGCCTTCGCCGATCCGTCGTTCCCGCCGCCCTTCCAATCCTTCTACCACGACACCAGGCGCTGCGAGTGGGTCGAGATCAAAGCCGAGCCTTTGGCAAGGCTCGGCTGAAGACGCAGTCAACCTGCCGGTGGGACTGCGACCCCGGCGTAGTGACTTCCGAGCTGCCAGAAGAGCAGCGGAAATCGCGTTCGCTCCTCATGAACGAGCCTAAAGCCGGCCCCGTCAATCAGACCTAATGGGTCGCGATTGAGGTGGCAGCCGCCGGCAAGCGCTCCCCACATCCGGTTCAGGCGCTCCTGCCACCTGCGGCAACGCGGCCCATCGGCCTGGCCGTGCTCGATGAAGATCAGCCGGCCCGTGGACTTCAAGATGCGCCGGATTTCGCTCAGCGCCGCCTCAGGGTCCGGAATGGTGCAGAAAGCGTAGGTGACGACGACCGTGTCGGCAAAATCATCGGCCAATGGCAGGGTCTCGCCGCGGGCCCGGAGGCATTCGACATCGAACGGCATGGAACGGCTCTTCGGTTCGGCCAAGCCGAGCATCGTGCCGTCGGGATCGACGCCCACCAGCCGCTCCACTTTGGCGGAATCGTAGTAGGGAAGGTTCAGGCCGGACCCGAAGCCGACTTCCACAACAATGCCCTCTGCCTGTGGGATCATGTGCCTTCGCATGTGCGCGAATGCGTTGGCCGAACAGCCGGCGTGGACGAAGTAGGGAGCAACGCAGCGTGCGTACCAGGAGAGACAGGATTGGCACATATCTCAGCCTCCCTGTCGAGAGTCGATAAGGCCGCCATCTTCGGCAACAGCCGCGGACGTGCAATGATGGGTGAGAGTATTGACCAGTGACATTTATCGCTCCAAGTCTGTCTTCAGACGGGCCACATCGGCCCAACATCGTGGGGATAGGTAGAAGGTCTGCGTCCCCTCAACGTCCCCGCCCGGCACATACGGATCCATGGAGCGATTGCAGTTCCGACTTCTGGGTTTTCCGGAGTTCCGTCTGAACGGGCGGCGGGTGGAACTTGCCTTGCGCAAGGCGGCAGCGCTCCTAATCTACCTCGCCGAGGCCGCTGGGCCTGTGGCGCGTGAGGTCGCAGCCACGCTCCTGTGGCCCGAAACCGACGAGGAAGCCGCACGCGCACGACTTCGGCGCACGCTGTATAAGATTCGCATCGCGTTCGGCAGCGAGGTTATCGCTGCCAGCGGAACATCGCTAAGCCTGCATCCGTCGCTGTCCGTTGAGGTCGACTCAAGGGTTTTCGAGCATGCCTGTGATCTCGGTCCCCTCGACCAGGCAGCTGACCTCTATAAGGGCGACTATCTCGCCGGCTTCTCTCTGCCGGACTGCATGGAATTCGAGGAGTGGGTCTTCTTCAGACGCGAGGCCCTGCGCAGCCGGCTGGTACAGGCGCTGGAGCGGCTCGTCGAAGCGAAGATTGCCGGCGGTGAGCCTCGCGCCGCGGTAGTGCATGCGACGCGCCTGACGAGGTTGGACCCTTTGAGCGAAAGCGCGCACCGTCACCTGATCCGTGCGCACCTGACGGCCGGGGACAGGGCGGCAGCCGAGCGCCAGGCCGAAACCTGTGTCAGGCTGCTGCGGGACGAACTCGGCATCGCGCCGGACCCCACAACGCTTGCCATGCTGCATGGGCCAACTCACGATGCCACCTTGGACATGCCCAGAACGCGCTATGTCGAAGTGGGTGGCATCCATATCGCCTACCAAATCGTCGGCAAGGGCTCGATGGACATCGTGCTTGTTCCGGGGTTCATTTCGCATGTCGAAAGGGTCTGGGAAGACAGGAGCTGCCGTGCCTGGATCACCGCGGTTTCGCGTCTTGGCCGCCTGATCCTTTTCGACCGGCGAGGCATGGGACTTTCCGACCGTGTCGGTGCCCGCCCGACCGTCGAAGCGACAGCGCAGGATATTCTGGCGGTCATGAACGCGGCCGGCAGCCGAAGGGCCTTGCTCATCGGCGCGTCAGAAGGTGGCCCGGGTTGTGTCCGTTTTGCCGTAAACCACTCTGATCGCCTGATCGGTCTGGTTCTGTGGGGCTCCCTGGCGAAAGGCAGTCGCGCACCCGACTATCCCTTTGCCCTGACCGTCGCGCAATACGATCTGTGGAAGCAACGGCTGCTCGCCGGTTGGGGTGGCCCGGCGGAAATCGAAACTTTCGCCCCAAGCCTGACCGCAGACCGCCAGGCGCAGAGCTGGTGGGCTGGGTTGCTCAGGGCAGCCTCCAGTCCCGGCGCGGTCGCGGGCCTGCTGGAAGCGCTACGCGATACCGATGTCCGTCATCTCCTTGCAAAAGTTTCGGCAAGGACGATTGTTCTGCACCGCTCCGGCGACCGCGCCGTGCGCATCGAAGCCGGGCGCTTCCTCGCCGCCAACATCCCAGGCGCGAAGTTCATCGAGGTCGCCGGCAACGATCACTGGTTCTGGGTCGGCGACCAGCAGCCGCTGCTCGATAGCATTGGCGCGATTGCACGACGCAGCTGATCGCTCAGCCGGGGACGACCAGGGGACACCCCCTGTGCAGGGTAGCGCTCACAACTCTTGATGTCAGTTGTGAAGCAGAGGTTATTGCGCGCCCGGCAAAAGGAGCGATCATGTTTGCTGTCTCGGAAGACGGAACCCGCATTGCCTATGAGGTGGTCGGGACTGGAAGACCGTTGGTGCTGCTGCACGGCTTTACAGCGGATCACACGATTTGGCGTGAAGTGGGCTACGTCGAGCGGTTGGTGGCATTTGGGCGGCAACTGATACTGATCGACGGGCGCGGTCACGGCAGAAGTGACAAGCCGCACGTGCCCGACTGGTATGATCTCGGGCGATGCGCAACAGACGTCGCGGCCGTTCTGGATGACATCGGGGCAGTAGATGCAGACATCTGCGGGCATTCTCTGGGTGGTACGATTGCCCTGGCGTTTGCCGCCCACTACCGGAACCGGGTGCGCTCGCTTGTTGTCAACGGCGCGCATCCCTTCGGGCAGGATTTGCGTCTGCTGCGGGCAGCCGTGAACGTTGGCATGGAACCCTGGATCTCGTATCTGCGCACCGAGAACTGGCCGTTGACAGACGGGAACGTCAGGCAGCTCAGATGCAATGATCTTGAGGCCTTGCGGGCATGCGTAGCGCTTGATCGGGCCGATCGGTCGGCACCGCTCGTCAGCTTTGATCGACCGATACTTGCCATCAGCGGAGAGGCCGATCCGTTGTGTCGGAAGGTTCGTGATTTTGCAGCCTTTGCCGGCGCCGACTATTTCGAACTCGCCGGATGCAATCATTTCCAGGCGTTTTTGGCGGTCGACCCGGTATGCGCGCGCATGGAAGAGTTTCTGTCGCTGCTCTAGTGCCTCAGAATCCTGCTCTGCTGCCTCGCCGGTTCTGACAGCAGGCAGGAGATATTTCCTCGGTTGGAAGCTGAGGGACTTTGTAATGGCCTGATAAATCAAATCTTCAGGATCACCTGACATGCTTGCCCATGGCCGACGACCGGATGGCTCGGATGAATGTCCAGGTGAAACCAGCTTATGGGTCCGCCGACTGTGTCGGATAGGATTCATCTCGACGTGCAGGATGATCCTGCCATAATTGCGGAAGTCGAGCGGCAGCTGGCGCGCCGCACGCGCGATATCCGCCTCAAAGGCGAGATCAAGCGCCTATTTCGAGCCCGTGTGTGGTCACAAACAGCGAAGATCATCCGGGCCTGGATGATCTGGGTGGCATTTTTGGATGTGCTGACCCTGGCGCTCGACATGTTGATGCTTCCAAAGGCGATCGCGTTCTCGATGCTCCTGCCTGGCGCCATCATTCCGCCCGTCGTCATGATTGTCGTCCTGCTCTGGCGAAAACCGCAGGCGCCCTGGCTCCAGGGGGCTTCGCTGATTGCAGGCATGTTCCTCATCTTGTTGTCAGTCGCCCTGGTCGGGGTCAGCGCTGGTGGCGAGTTCTACGAACGGCACCTGAACATCATGCTGTTCGTGGCCATTACAGCCATCATCATCTTCGGCATCCCGCTGGCCTGGACTGTGACTATTGCCGCCTCGGCGCTCGGTCTCTATCTCGTTTTTCAGCTGCAGAACCCGGGCATCGAATTTGGAAGCGCCGCGGCTGCGACGCTGTTTTTCACCAGCGGGATCATCGCAACGATCGCCGCGCGGCGCATCATGACAATTCTCGCCCAGAAGACCTTCCTGTTTGAGCTTCGTGACCGACGCAGAGTCGCCGAACTGGCGGAAGCGAACGATCGGCTTCAGCAACTGGCGAGTACCGATCCGCTCACGGGCATTGCCAACCGGCGCTGGATGACAGAGCTGCTCGACCTCCTTTGGGCCGATGGCGGAGCATGCCACGGCGGTGCCGCCATGTTGATGTGCGACATTGATGATTTCAAGAAGCTGAACGATCACCTCGGCCATGCCGAGGGCGATCGCTGTCTGGTCGAGGTCGCTCGCATTATCAAGGAAAACGTCAGGCGCGACAACGATCTTGTGGCCCGATACGGCGGCGAGGAATTCCTGGTGCTTCTGCCTGGCGTAGACGATGAAGAGGCCATCTCTGTGGCCGAGAGAATTCGCCAGAGCGTTGAGGCCGCCGCTTTTCCCAATCCTGCATCCCGCGTGTCGCGGCGCGTCACCCTCAGCATTGGGGTTGCCGTTCAGAGGGCTGACGAGGCCATCTCACCGGAGCAGTTACAGCGTCAGGCGGATGAGGCGCTCTATCTCGCCAAGCAAACCGGCCGCAACCGAGTGCTGCTCCATAGGCCGGAGTCGTCCGGGCGCAAACAGATTCAGTCGACGCGGTGATGCCAGCCCGTGACGCGATGGTAGACGAGTCGCTTCGCTGCCCCGTCTTCACCCAACTCAGCCATCGGCAACAGCCGACATATTGAGTTTTGACTCCTACGCTTACCCGCGAGCACGCGATGGAACACAACATCTCGATGAAGCTCAGGGTTGGCGTCAACAGTGGGCCAGTGGTCGCCGGCGTCATTGGGAAGAGTAAGTACATCTATGATTTGTGGGGTGACACAGTGAACCTGGCGAGCCGCATGGAGTCTGGCGGAGTTCCCGACTCTGTTCAGGTGACGCGCCCCGTCTACGAACAGCTCAAGGACCAATTCGTCTTCGAGCCGCGCGGCGCCATCGAAGTCAAAGGCAAGGGAAAAGTGGAAGCCTGGGTATTGAGATTTTAGTCGCGGGGGCAGCTCCGATGCCGGCTTGCCCTCCACCTGTCCGCCGTCAATGGGTTTCGCGGGCGCGACTGGGCGTCCTGAGGGGAGCGGACCCGAATGTCCGCTTCGCGCCTCATACAGTCATAGAGTTCATTTTTGCGGTAGCCAGAAGCAGACATAGCCGACGACCGTTCTGGGGGCCACGGTTGCGCCAGTTGCCGACCTGCGGCGCCTGGCGCGCGACCTGGATATCCAGATCGGCATCGTCTGCGAGCTGGTTTCCCATCCATCGCAGCTACCGGAGGTGCTGGAGGCCGCGATCCGCACCGCGATCGGGCGGCGCGGTGTGGCGGTGGTCGTCATCCCTGGCGACGTTGCGATTCAGAAATACGAGGCGCCTTTCTCGGCGCCCGTCGCTCCCGCAATCCGACAGCCGGTCGTCGTTCAACTCGATCCGCTCGCCGACCTGCTCAACCGAGCACCGCCCTGAACCCTGAGTCGTTCTGGCGGAGACGTTCCTCGATCCATTGCGCCGTGCGGTCGTAGGCGTCCGAAAACAACTCGGAATGCCGACTCCAATCCATGAAGGTGCTCGAAACCTGCGGACAGACCAAGACATCCTCGTCGCCGGCGGCAATGTCCTGCGGCCCGTGTGCCAGGATACTCGCAGCAATAACCTGAAGCATGCTCGGAACCTGCGGCAGGCGGGCACGGCCGAAAGGGTTCAGCAGGGCGATCGCAAGTTCCGATCTTCCGGGGATGCGGTCATAGTCGATGTGGTATTTTTGCGGTGCACTGGACCCAAAGCTCACGATGACATTGGGGCCGGTCTTGAGTTCCCTCATCTGTTCCAGCGGCAAATTGTTCATGATGGCGCCGTCCACCAGCATATCGCCGTCAGCCGTAAAGAACGGCGGCAGGACACCCGGGAGCGAGCCGGATGCCCGAACGGCTTGCCAGAGTTTTCCACGACGGTGGACATGGGGCTGACGGCTGCTCAGATTGCTCGAAAGCGCAAAGAACGGAAACCAAAGATCTTCGATCAGAACGTCGCCGTATTCCTCCCGAAGGGCTCGATCGAAGGCTTTGTGATCCAGAAGCGCGAAACGCGGCCAGGTGGGGCGCCGAAACGCCCGACTCTTGACAAATACGTTGTGCGTGCCGCGGTCGATCTGCTCCGCGTCCAGCCCTCTTGCGAAGCCGGCCATCATCGCCGCTCCGGAACTCATCCCGCCGAGATAGTCGAAGCGCCCGCCCGCCTCGACGAAGGCCTTGTAAACGCCCAGATGGGCGCTGCCCAGGGACCCACCTCCCGCCGCCACGAAGCCACGTGCCTTGCAGGAAATAAATCGGACCAGGCGCTGGATATCAGACGCGTCCTCCAGCGCAACATGATGATGCTGGCCGACATGGGGGCGCTCATCGAGCCACGCAGAGGTGCCGGAGACCGCAGCCGAGCGATTGTCGTGAATTAAGACAAGCCGACCGGTCGATGGTGGATGGACCGATAGCGCCAATTCCTCGGACGTGTTCAAGCGAGGCGAGGAGGACGCGTTCGCTAGCAGCAGGACGGTATCGGCCTGGCGAATGCAGACTCGTGTCCATTCATTAGGTTCTTCATCCGCGACGTAGACAACGAATTCAGCTTGCGCCTCCAGTTCGTTCAACCAGTTAAGGACCGGCTGGTCGTCGATCGGACGACCTGCGAACTTCGCGTGGACGTCAAGCCGGGATACGAACTGAGCGCGCGTGACCGCGGCGAACTCTTGCTGTAGGTGCCGGATGAAAACCGGTGAGATGCGACTTCCGCCGGCTGCAATGATGGCAAGCGTTCGGATTTTGGCAGGTTTCTGGAGACGTGACAAAATCGGAGATTGCGTGGCGAACCGGCGCGCCAGAGATATTGTGACCGCCTCTCTCAGGTTCGGCAGAGCCTCGGCCGCCTTCTCGAAATGACTACGACTGATTTCAAGGACGATCGAATCGCGCGCTGCAACGACAGTGGCCGTACGGGGCAGCCCTGCAAAGAAACCAATTTCGCCGACTAGTTCACCCTGCGCGATCTCTGCGACCGAGCCAATCCGATCTCCTTTGTGTACCGTAAAGCGACCGGACAGGACGACGAAGAACCTGTCCGATGGATCGCCTTCACGAACCAGGACCTCACCGCGCCTTAGGACCCGACGGTCGGATTCGGCAGCCAAAGCCTCGAGCGCCAGCAACGACGCACGATCGAACATCAATGTCGCCGACATTAACCTCGCGGCGAGAGAGTCGGCGGAGGACATTTTGAGCCATCCGGGGAATGCATTCGCTTCGGTATTGTATCCTGTACCGCTCGTGTTTGCAGCATCGCAAGGCGCGATCCGAGCCGAACCGCAAAATTGCCGGGCCGGCGCCGTCTATGGATCAAATTCTGATGTGCCGACCCTTATGCGAAGCATTGGCTTCACTATGGCATCTGCGAGGCGTTCGATCCGCGGCAACTGGTGGGATTCGCCAGGCCATCTCGAAGGCGCGCCGTCGCTGCGGACGCTTCTGACTATCCGAGGCCCGAAGCTGCGGTCAGCTCTCGGCTAACTGCAGCATTTTCCACTTTGAGGCGAAATAATTCTCAACTATGGTCCGTCAGGCTAAAGGCATGGGGGGATTGCCGATGGTTTTGTCACGCAGGGGTGTCGTGCTCGGCGGCTTGGCGCTGGTCGCGGTCGGTGCAACCGGCAATATTGTTCAAGCCGCGACGGCAAAATCCTTTTTCGCCGGTACCGCCAGCGACAACAATTTTGTCTATCGCAAGACCAACTTCGCCAAGATCGACAAGAGATGGCATCGCCAGATCGTCAAGTATTTCAGCAGCGAGTCGGTCGGCACCGTCGTGGTCGATACCCGTCACCACTTCCTCTACCTCATCATGGAAAACAAGACCGCCATCCGCTACGGCGTCGGCGTAGGCAAAGAGGGCTTCAAATGGTACGGCCGCGCGACGATCGACCGCCGCGCGCTGTGGCCGCAATGGGTCCCGCCCCCCGAAATGCGTAAGCGCAGGCCGGAGCTGCCGCCCATGGTCGAAGGCGGCGCGCCCAACAATCCGCTCGGGCCGCGCGCGCTCTATCTGTACCGCGACGGCGCCGACATCGGCTACCGCCTGCATGGCACGCTGGAGCCATGGAGCATCGGCACCGATGCTTCCAGCGGCTGCATCCGCATGTTCCCGGAAGACATCATCGACCTCTACCAGCGGTGCCCGATCGGCACCGCGGTGGAGGTCCTGCCGCACATCGCCGACCAGGCGCCCGCTTCCACCACTGTCGAATGATTGGGCGCATCATGAACCGCATGATTGAAAATACGCGCCGGCTGCTCGCCGCCAGCCTGCTGGTGCTGACCGCATCCTGCTCGACCAGCAACACGCTGACCCCGCCCACACCCGACGTCACCAACGCCGAGATTGCCGGCTTCCAGAACGTGCAGCCGGGCAGCGAGGAGGATTTTATCCTCAATGTCGGCCGCCGCACCTATTTCACGAAAGGTTCGGCCGCGCTCGATTCTGTTGCCAAGACCACCCTCGACACCCAGATCGCATGGCTGTCAAAGTATCCGCGCTGGCTGCTCAAGCTGCAGGGTTTCGCCGACGATCCCGGCGCAAGCGAAACGGCGCTGGCGCAGCAGCGCGCCGATGCGGTGATGAACTACCTCGCCGCCGGCGGCATAGACCGCAACCGCATGTGGGCCAAGGGCTACGGCAAGGACAGGCTCGTCCGCGACTGCCCCGACAACGCCTGCAGGTCGCAGAACCGCCGCGTTGTGTCCAATTTGCGCGATGAGAGGGACGAGTCGTAGGGGGCTGCTGTTTTGCTTGCCACCAAATCAGAGCCTCACGCGCGACGGCGGCATGGCCGCTTTGCGCCTCATGCACGAACCCGCTTCGCGGGAGTGTCGCCTGTTCTGAGATGGCGCGGTATTCATAGGCCTTGAGCGGGTAGAGACCGCGATCCGACCATGGAGTTCCCTTCAACGAGAGGAACTTGCCATGGCTACCCTGTCGACCGATGCTCCGATCACGCCGCTTCGCCAGCGCATGCAGCAGGACATGCTGATGCGGGGCCTGGGACCGCATACGCAGCAGGACTACGTTCGTCATG